>QFPJ01000078.1 GCA_003241685.1 Sphingopyxis macrogoltabida | reverse complement strand
ATCAGGAAACCAGCCATGGGCGCACATTCGCACGGTCCCGTCACCATCCACCCGGTCCGCACCAAGGGCGACACGCGCGAATTCATCGAGCTGGCCTATCGGCTCAATCGCGGCGATCCGGCGTGGGTGCCGCCGCTGAAGGCCGAGGTCTTCGGCCTGCTGACGCCCGGCAAGAATCCCTGGTTCGAACATGGCAAGGCGCAATTGTTCACCGCGCGCCGCGACGGACGAACGGTCGGGCGGGTATCGGCGCACATCGACGCGCTGGCGCTCGCCCAGCCCGCCGAACAGGGCATGGGCCCCGGCACCGGCAACTGGGGCATGATGGAGGCCGAGGACAAGGAGGTCGCGGACGCGCTGATCGCGGCGGCGGAAGACTGGCTGCGCGGCCAGGGCATGACCCGCGCGCTCGGCCCGCTGTCGATTTCGATCTGGGACGAACCCGGCCTGTTGATCGAGGGGTTCGACACGCCGCCCGCGATCATGCTGGGCCACAACAGCGCGCTGTATCGCCCGTGGATCGAGGACGCGGGCTATCGCCCGGTCAAGCAGCTTTTGAATTATTCGGTCGAGATATTGGACGGTTTTCCGCCGATCGTGAACCGCATCGTCGCGGCGGGCGAAAAGAACGGCCGCATTCGCATTCGCCGCGTCGACAAGAAGCAGTTCGATGCCGAAGCCGCGCTGATCATGGGAATATTGAACGACGCCTGGTCCGACAATTGGGGTTTCGTCCCGCTGACCGACAGCGAGATCGCCTATGTCGGCAAGAAGCTGAAGGATCTGGTGTTCGAGGATTTGATCCGCGTCGCCGAGGTCGATGGCGAGCCGGTCGCCTTCATGATCGTGCTGCCCGACATCAATGAAAAGCTGATCGACATGGACGGTTCGCTGCTGCCCTTCAACTGGGCCAAGCTGCTGTGGTGGCTGCGCAAGCCCAGGAGCCACCGCTTGCGCGTGCCGTTGATGGGCGTGCTGAAGAAATTGCAGAACAGCCGCATGGCGAGCACGCTGGCGTTCATGATGATCGAATATATCCGCCGCGACGGCGTCGCCAAATTCGGCGCGCGGCAGGGCGACATCGGCTGGGTGCTGGACGACAATCAGGGGATGATCGCGGTCGCCGACGCGATCGAGGCGTCGGTCAACCGCGTCTATCAGATTTACGACAAGCCTTTGACCTGAGCCATTTTTACGCTGAACTGCGGGCATGCGCCCGGACGCGACACACTTTGCCAAAGCTTTGCGACAAACGTCCGTCAGCCTGACGGTCGTTTGAAAGAGGCCTGGTCATGGTGAACCACTATCTCGCCGCCAACCGGTTCGGACTCGGGCGCCGTCCCGGTGATCCACGCGCCGACGATGTCGCGGCGGCGCTGAAACATCAGATCGACGCGTTCGATCCCGCGCCGCAGCCGATCGCGGCCCTGCCCGGCCGCGTCGCCATCGCCGCCGATTATGCGGCCTATCGCGCCGACCGGATGGAACGCCGCCGCGCGGCGCGCACGACGCCGGACGACGGCGACCGGGCGGACGCCATGCGGGGGCAGGAACGCCAGCGCATCCGCCGCCACTATAATGACGCGGTCGCGGCGCGGCTGGCCGTCGCCGTTGCCAGCCCGACGCCCTTTGCAGAGCGGATGGTGCATTTCTGGGCCAATCATTTCGCCGTGTCCGCCGACAAACAGGCGGCGCTGGGTTTCATCGGCAACCATGAATTCGACGCGATCCGGCCGCACGTCATGGGCCGCTTCGCCGACCTGCTGCGCGCCGCCGTGCGGCATCCCGCCATGCTGTTCTATCTCGATCAGGCGCAAAGTGTCGGGCCGGACAGTGCCGCGGCCACGCGGATCGCGGCGCGGCGGGATCGTCCCGGCCCCGGCCTCAACGAAAATCTGGCGCGCGAGATATTGGAACTGCACACGCTGGGCGTCCGTTCGGGCTATTCGCAGGCGGATGTCACCGCCTTCGCCCGGACGCTGACCGGGTTGACCGTGGCCGGGGTCGGCAGGGGCCCCGGCGCGCGCCTGGCCCCGCGCGATGCCGCCGCGGGCGACACCGTCTTCGTCCCGCAATTGCACCAGCCGGGCGCGCAGACGATCCTCGGCAAACGCTATGACGCGGCGGGCGAGGCACAGGCGCGCGCCGTGCTGGCCGATCTGGCGGTCCATCCCGCCACGGCGCGCCATATCGCGACGAAACTGGCGCGCCATTTCACCGCCGACGACCCGCCCCCGGCGCTGGTTTCCCGGCTGGAGGCCGATTTTCTGGCGAGCGGCGGCGACCTGCCCTCGCTTTACCGCACGCTGATCGATTCGCCCGAGCCATGGCAGGGACCGGCGGCGATGTTCAAATCGCCCTGGGACTGGACCGTATCGATGTTGCGCGGGCTGGGCGGCGACGCGCTGGGCCCGCGTCAGAATGTCGCCGCGATGTTCAACCAGCTCGGCCAGCCGGTCTGGCGGCCGGGATCGCCGGCGGGTTATGACGACAAGGTCGCGACCTGGGCCGGGTCGGCGGCGCTGATGCAGCGCGTCGAATTCGCCAGCCGCATCGCGGGACGCATCGGCGACCGCGCCGACGCGCGCCGGCTGGCCGGCGACCTGCTCGCCGACGCGCTGGCCCCCGCGACGACCCAGGCGATCGCCCGCGCCGACAGCGCCGGTCAGGGCCTGGCCCTGCTGTTCGCCAGCCCTGTCTTTCTGCGGAGATAGACGATGATCCTTTCCCGCCGCACCCTGCTCGTTTCGGGCCTGCTCTCCGGGGTCGCCGCATCCGCCGGGCTGCCCCGCGTCGCTTTTGCCGCCGCGGCCACGCCCAAACGGCTGGTCTTCATCATCCAGCGCGGCGCGGCGGACGGGCTGGCGATCGTGCCGCCGATCGGCGATCCGGCGCTGGCCGCCGCGCGCGGCGCGCTGGCCGATGACGACGCGCCGCCGGCCAAGCTCGACGCGATGTTCGCGCTGCATCCGGCCATGACCGCGGCGGCCGCCCTTTATGCGAAGCGGCAGGCGCATTTCGCGCAGGCGGTGGCCACCGGATATCGCGACCGGTCGCATTTCGACGGCCAGAATATGCTCGAGGGCGGCGGCGCCCGCCCCTATGGCCGCAGCGACGGCTGGGTCGGGCGCCTGCTGACCATGCTGCCGCAGGCGGATCGCGCGGCGATGGCCGTGGCGACCGCCCTGCCGCTCGCCATGCGCGGCCCCCTGCCCGTCGGTACCTATGCGCCCAGTCGCCTGCCGCAAGCCGACGCCGACCTGATCGCCCGGCTGTCGGCCCTGTATGCAACCGACGCCCTGCTGCACCCGCTGTGGGACAGCGCGGTGCGGACGCAGGAACTGGCGAGCGACATCGGCGGCAACAACGGCCGCAACGGCGCCGATCTGGGCGCGCTGGCGGCGTCGCTGATGACGCCGGCGGACGGCGCGCGGGTGATGATGCTCGAAACCGGCGGCTGGGACACGCACAGCGGCCAGCGCGGGCGGCTTTCGGCGCAGTTGCGCGGGCTCGACCAGTTGGTCGGGGCGCTGCACACGGGTCTGGGTCCCGCCTGGGCCGACACGCTGGTCATCGTCGCGACCGAATTCGGGCGCACCGTCGCGATGAACGGAACCGGCGGCACCGATCATGGCACCGGATCGGCGGCGATGATCTTTGGCGGGCGGCTGGCGGACGGCGGGACAGTATCCGCCGACTGGCCGGGGCTGGGCTCCGGCGCCCTGCTCGACGGGCGCGACCTGCGGCCGACGCGCGGGCTGGAGACGGTCATCGGCGCGGCGGTGGCGCATCACTATGCGCTCGACCCCGCGCGCGTGATGGCGACGCTTTATCCCGACGTGGCGGGGTGAACCGGGTTACGCGCCGTGACGATCCACGCGGCGCCGTCGATGTCGACCGAACGATCGCCCGGCTGGACCGCAAAGGCCGCGCGCACCGCATCGGCCGCACGGGCGCGGATCGCATCCGGCTGATCGGCCAGCGCGCGCGACAGCGGACCGACCTGAAACGCCATGTCCAGCGCCGCCTCATTCGCCGCCGCGCGCGTGTCGCCGCTGGCAAAGGCGAAACGGCGGTCGAAGGGCGACAGCGCGATGTCGACGAATCCGGCGGATACCAGAATGCGCGCGACGCGGTCGCGATCGCCGAAGGAAAAGGGACCCGGTGCCTCGGGATCGGGCGGCGATGATGGCGGCACGATGTCGCGGATCGCCCCCATCGGAAGCCGCACCCAATCATTTTCCGCCGCCGCGCGCCAGCAGACGAAAGCCAGCCGCCCGCCCGGCTTCAGCGCGCCGCGCATATGCGCGAACGCCGCCGCCGGATCGTCGAAGAACATCACCCCGAAGCGCGAGAACAACAGGTCGAACGCTTGCCGTGGCAGCGCCGCGCGCCCCGCATCGGCCAGGTCGAACGCGACCGGCGCATCGGCGGGCGCGGTTTCGCGCGCCCGCGCGATCAGCGGTTCGGATATGTCGACGCCCAGCACCCGGCCCCGCGCCCCGACGCCGGCGGCCAGCGCGACACTGGTGGCGCCGGCCCCGCAGCCGATGTCGAGGATATGCTCGCCCGGCCGCACCGCCGCCGCGGCCATCGCCGCCTCTCCAAAGGACGCCAGCATGCGGTCGAGCCCGATCTGGTTCGCGACCCATCGCTCGCCGCTCACACCGTTCCAGTCCGCGACCTGATGCCCGTTCGTCTGCGCCATTCAACCCTCTTATTGC
>QFPJ01000077.1 GCA_003241685.1 Sphingopyxis macrogoltabida | reverse complement strand
AGCCCGCGAGGCGGGAATCGAACAGTTCATCTTCGTCACCGGCCGCGGCAAGCATCTGATCGAGGATCATTTCGATCACGCTTTCGAACTGGAAGAAACGATGGCGCGCCGCGGCAAGTCGCTGTCCGCCCTCGACGGCACCCGTTCCGCGCCCGGCGACATCACCATCGTGCGGCAGCAGGATCCGCTGGGTCTGGGCCACGCCGTCTGGTGCGCGCGGCGGATCGTCGGCGACGAACCCTTTGCTGTCCTGCTTCCCGACGACCTGATGGTCGGCGAGCCGGGGTGCCTGAAACAGATGGTCGATGCCTATGAACAATTGGGCGGCAACCTGATCTGCACCGAAGAAGTGCCGGCGCAGGACACCGCCAAATATGGCATCATCACCCCCGGCGCGATCGACGGGTCGATCACCGAAGTTGCGGGACTGGTCGAAAAGCCGGCCCCCGATGTCGCGCCGTCCCGCCTGGCGGTCATCGGGCGCTATATTCTCCAGCCCGAGGTGATGGACGTTCTCAGCAGCCAGGAAGAGGGCGCGGGCGGCGAAATCCAGCTGACCGACGCGCTGGCGCGGATGATCGGCCAGCAGCCCTTTCACGGCGTCACCTTTGCCGGCAGCCGTTATGATTGCGGCGACAAGAGCGGCTTCGTGACCGCGACGCTGGCGCTTGCTTTGGCGCGGCCCGATATCGGCCCCGCGGTTCGCGCGTTCATGGCCAACGCCTGATATGGAAGCCATTGCCGGGCGCAACCGGCGCCGCACCGACGCCGACCCGCAGGTCGATCGCGGCGCCCTGATCGACCTGCGCCAGATCGGGGGCGTCCTGCTCCGCCGCTGGATGATCCTGTGCGCCGCGATGTTCGCGGCGATCGTGATCGGCATGACCGCTTATCTGATCGCCCAGCCGCGCTATGTCGCGACGGCGCAGGTGGCGCTCGATCGCACGGCCGAACGGGTGATCAACGTCGATTCGGTCGTGCCGACGACCGATCCCGATTCGGCGGCGGTCGATACCGAGGTGCAGGCGCTGCGCTCGCCCGAGCTTGCGGCGCGCGTCGTCGACCGGCTGCGGCTCGACCGCGATCCGGATTTCAACAAGGCGGCGGGCGAAGGCGCCGCTTCGCCGGGCCCCGACCTGATCGGACGGCAGCGGGCGATCAGCACGCTGCTCGGCGGGCTGACGGTCAAACGCGACGGCTTGTCCTACGCGATCAGCGTGTCGTTCGAAGGCGGATCCGCGGCGCAGGCGGCGCAAATCGCCAACGCCGTGGTCGATGATTATATATCGGGCCAGACGGGGTCGAAAACCGAAGCGACCCAGCGCGCGCGCAAGTTTCTGGAACAGCGTCTGGAAGAATTGCGGGTGCAGGTTCTGGGCGCCGAACGCGAGGTCGCGGACTATCGCGCCGCGCATAACCTGTTCGCCGTGTCGGACGCCAGCACCGTGACGCAGCAGGAATTGTCCGGCCTGTCGACCCAATTGGCGCAGGCGAAGGCCGAGAATGCGGCGGCGCAGGCGCGCCTGTCCGCCGCCCGGGCGCAATTGCGCGGCGGACGAAGCGGCGAGGAACTGGGCGACTCGCTCGACTCGCCGGTGGTCAGCCAGTTGCGCGCCCAGCGCGCCGACACCGCACGCGAGGTGGCGGCGTTCGAAAAGCGATATGGACCGCGGCACCCCGACCTGATCCGCGCCCAGAACAAGCTTCGTTCGACCGATGAACAGATTGCCGCCGAAGTGCGGCGGATCGTGTCCAATGTCTCGATTCAGGCGCGCATCGCCAGCGAGCGGGCCTCCTCGCTCGCCGGTTCGGTGGCGCAGTCGGAGGGCAAGCTGGCCAGCGATAACGAGGCGTCGGTGCGCCTGGGCGAGTTGGAACGAAACGCCGAATCGGCGCGGACGCTCTATTCGGCCTTTCTCGACCGTTATCGCCAGACGGTCGCGCAATCGGGGCTGGAACGCAGCGATTCCTATATCGTCAGCCGCGCACGCGTGCCCAATGCGCCGAGTTCGCCGAACGGCATGGTCTATGCCGCGATGGCACTGGTCGGCGGCCTGGGCGTCGGGGTCCTGCTCGTGGTGCTGCTGCAACTTCTCGAGCGCGGCATCGAAACCAGCGACGCGGTCGAGGAAACGCTGGGCCTGCCGACCCTCGCCGCGATCCCCGATGCGGCGTCGCTGCCGGTCTATCGAAAGTCGGGCCTGCCGGCACCGCCGGCCGATCTGGTCGTCAAACGGCCGCAATCGACCTATGCGGAGGCGTTCCGTACCCTTCGCACCTCGATCCAGTTTGCCGATGCCGCTAAGCCGATCCGCGTCGTCGCGATCACCTCGTCGGTTCCGGGGGAGGGCAAGACGACCACCGCGATCGGCCTGGCGCGCGCGATGGCGCTTGCCGGCAGCAATGTTCTGCTGATCGACGCCGATGCGCGCCGGCGGGCGACCAGCCACCAGTTCGCGAGCGGCGCGGCGGTCGGGCTCGACGATATATTGGCGGGGCAGGCGTCCGTCGAACAGGCGATCGTCCGGGACAGCGAATCGACGGCGTCGCTGTTGCCGCTGCGCGTCGACACCAAGGGCGTCACCCTGACCGAAGGGCCGGGGCTGGCGCAACTGATCGACTATGTTCGCGACCGCTATGATCTGGTGATCCTCGACACCCCGCCGGTCCTGCCGGTCGACGAGGCGCGCGTGATCGCCAGCATGGCGGACGGCGTCGTGTTTCTGGTGCGTTGGCGCAAGACGTCGTCCAAGGCGGCATCGGTCGCGCTCCGCCGTCTTCACGACGTCCATGCCGAAATGCTCGGCGCCGTGCTGACGCTCGTCGACGTGCGTGAACAGGAGCGGGCGGGGCAGGAGGCGGGGGGTACCTTCCTGCGCGCCTATGGCGCTTATTATGCCGATTGACCCGGCCGACTGATCGGGCAGGGGCGTGGACGCACAGGCACCATCCTTCGGCCCGGCCTTCGGGCTCGGCCTATTGCTGCCCGTCACGTTGCTGCTGTTGGTGCCGCTCGTCGTCGCGGCGCGCCGGGCGGGCAGCATTGCGGGGGCCTTCGTGGTGGTGGCGCTGTGGCTGCGCTGCGTCGCCGGCGCCTATCATCTCTATATGTTTCAGCCGATCGCCGGGGGGCTGTCGGGCAATGCGCTGCTGTCGGTCGCGGTGACGGGTTTCGGGCTTCTGTTCGTCGTCCGGCCCGCCAATCTCGCCCTCAAATGGCTGCTGCCCATCTATGCTCTGATGGCGCTTACCTTGTTCAGCGCGGCGCTGAACGGCGACCCGGCCGGCGGGATCAATGCGACCGTGAAATATGCCTATATGACGGTCATCCTGCTGGCGGTGTTTCAGGCGCTGCGCTGCGACCCCGATGCGCGTTTCCTCGGCTGGGCGATGGTATCCTTTCTGCCGCTGCTCGTCTTTCAGGCGTTGTCGCTCGTGCTCAACCTGCCGAAAGGGTCGGAGGAGGGCGACGGCCTCGTCTGGATCGGCGGCTATAATCACGAAGCGGCCTTTTCGGTCGCGCTGATGGCCGGGTTCCTCGTCGGCTGTCTCGCGCGGTCCGCACCGCGCGCGGTTCAGGGCGCATTCCTGATCGCGACCTTTTTCGCCATCCTGCTCGCCGGATACCGCACGACGATTCTGGCCTTTGCGCCGCTTGCGCTTGCGATCTTTCTCAGCGGCCTGACGATGAGCGTCCGCCGCGACCAGCGCCGGTTGATGGCGGCGGCGGCGGCGGTGGCGGGGGTGCTGCTGGTCTCGGTCGGCGTGCTGTCCTACAGCGACCGCTTCGCCGATCTGGCGGCCTTTCTGTCGGACCCGGCCGGCCTGATCAAGCCGCCGCGCGATTTCGACCTGATCGAACGACAGGTGATGTCGGGACGCCCCCTGATCTGGAGCAGCTATATCTATGCCTGGGCGGACGCGGCGCCGATCCAGCATCTCTTCGGGCTGGGGCCCGAAAGCTGGCAGGGCGTGTTCCGCGTCTATCCCCACAACACGCTGGTCGGGACGCTGTACGAACTCGGCTGGTTCGGCGTCGCGGCGATGATTTCGCTATGGACCGTGATGATCGCCGCGGCGGCGTCGGCTCGCGGCGAACGCTTCAAGCTGCTCGCCGCCCATTTCGCCTTCTTCATCCTCAACATGGCGACCATGCCCTTCTGGCAGGTCGAAGGGCTGGCCTTCTACGGCGTGCTCTGCGGCTACACGATCTATGCCGCGCGTGCGGGCAGCGCCCGATGAAGATCCGCACCATGCGGTCGTGATCAACATCTGACGACGAGACAGATGTTCGGCGCCATGCGGCCATCGGCCGGTTTCGGCGGCATGTGGGTGCCAAGGGCAGCCATTTCGGCGCTTCACAGGGGGCGCTTTCCGCCGCGCTGCCGCTATCGCAGGGCGCTTGCCAGCCGCATCAGCATATTTGCGACAAGTTCGGGAGCGAGCGGCGCCGCAGCGTCGACAAGGCGCTTTTCGGCATCGGCAACGATGACGGAGGCGGCCTCCAGGACTTGATCCCCCAAGCGAGTCAATTCGGTCTGCTGAACGCGTCCGTGCTCCGGATGGGGCGTGCGCTTGATGGCGCCAGACTTCTCGAGGGTGACGAGAATCGCCTGCATCGTCTGCGGCGTGACAAAGGCCTGGCGCGCCAGTGCGGCATTGGATGCCCCCGGTGCGACCTTCAAATAGGCGAGCACCGCATATTGCGGCGTATAGGCGAGCACCGCATATTGCGGCGTGGTCAGGCCGATCTGGCGCAACTGCGCATCCATGCGCGTCCGGAGCGCATGCTGGGCCTGCTTCAGCGCGAAAGCGATCGTGGCGTAGGGATCCTCCATCAGCAAACTCCCATTTGACATATAAGGGACCTTACATTATATAAGCATCCTGATATTATCAAATCCGACACGCCAAGGAAACCCCGTCATGCCGCATCTGATCGGACCCGATTTCATCGGCATTCAAGTCAATGACATCGAAGCCGCGCGCACCTTCTACACCGGCGTCGTCGGGCTTCAGCCCGCGGCAATGAGCCCGCCGGGAGCCGTCGTGTTCGATACCAGGCCGGTTCCGTTTGCGGTCCGCGCGCCCGTCATCGATCTGGGAGCGGCCGATAAGCTGGGCTGGGGCATCGCCATCTGGTTCGGCTGCGACGACGCCGATGCGCTGCACGACCATCTCGTCGC
>QFPJ01000076.1 GCA_003241685.1 Sphingopyxis macrogoltabida | reverse complement strand
AGTGCGTGCGATGCTGCGGCCATGTCCACATCGGCAATGTCGCGCACCATGGCCTCTCCACGCAAGCGCAGCTTTTCGTTGGAGATGCGCATGTTGACCATGCGGCCGCGATATACGAGGCCCATGCGCAGCATGATCGCGGTGGACAATATGTTGAGCGTCGCCTTTTGCGCGGTGCCGGCCTTCATCCGGGTGGAACCGGCGACGATTTCAGTCCCGGTTTCCACGGTCAGGCCATATTCGGCTGCGGCACTCAGCGCGCTGCCTGCATTATTGGCGATGCCGATGGTCAGCGCACCGGCCGCCCGGGCAGCGGCGATGGCAGCGAGAGTATAGGGTGTGCGGCCGCTGGCGGCGACGCCGATCACCACATCGTGCGGACCGAGGGCGGCGTCCGCGATTTCGGCGCTGGCGGCGTGCGCATCATCCTCTGCCCCTTCGGCCGCTTGGGTGAGCGCTGCAAGGCCACCCGCCATGAGGAAGAGCAGACGTTCTTGCGGCCAGTTATAGGTAGGATAGAGTTCAACGCCGTCCTGCACGGCAATGCGGCCCGACGTGCCGGCGCCGACATAGACCAGTCGACCCTGCGTGCCGAGGCGCGCGGCGGCGGCTTGGGCGGCCAGTGCGATGGCCTGCGCCTGCGATCCGATGGCAGCGATGGCGGCCATCTGCCCTTCAAGCATCGCTTCAACCGCGCGAATGGTCGGCCATTGATCGATATCGACATAGCGCGGATCGATGGTTTCGGTGCTCATGGGTACTCCGTGTCAGGCCGTTGACGCCCGGCTTTGATCGGTTCGACTTCGTGCGCGGCAGGCAGAATTTGTGCAAGCGGCACTTCTGGCATGTGGTATTGTCCTTGTTGAATCTCGATGCAACCAAAATAATTCCAATTGCCCTTTTTCGTTCATTTGGTATTGTTTCGGCATGATCTCGATGCAAGATGGGGGCTGTGCCACACTGATGGCGCGTGAGGCGGCGCAAGCGCCAGAGCGTTGCGCGGCGCAGATTGCGCGCAATGCCGATCTAATGCGGGAGGCTGGCGCCCGGCTGCGCGCGATGGCGTCGCCCTTTGCTGCGACGCTGGCGCGGGGCAGTTCGGATCAGGCGGCAGCCTTTGCCAAGGTTCTGCTGGAAACGCGGGCGGATATGCCGACATTGAGCCATGCGCCGTCGATCGGGTCGCTGTACAAGGCGACGTCGTCGCGTTTCAAAGATGTGCCCTTGATCGCCATTTCGCAGTCTGGGCGCAGCCCTGACCTGATCGCGGCGGCAGCGGATGCGCGGCGGCAGGGCGCGCTGGTGGTCGCCATCGTCAATGACGCTGCCTCGCCGCTGGCGGAGATGGGTGATATCTGCATTCCCATCCATGCCGAACCCGAAACGAGCGTGGCGGCGACCAAGAGCTTCATCTGCACGTTGGTCGCGCTGGCGCATCTGGTGGCGGAATGGAGCAAGGATGCCGCTTTGCTGGAGGCATTGGGGTCGATCGATGAGGTGCTGGAGGCCGCGGTGGCCGCGGACTGGACCGGCGCGGTGCCATTGTTGCGCGATGCGCGCAATATGCTGGTGCTGGGGCGCGGCCTGACCCTGCCGATCGCGGGAGAAGCGGCGCTCAAGTTCAAGGAAACATCGAGCCTGCATGCTGAAGCGTTCAGCATTGCAGAAGTCGCGCATGGGCCGATGACGCTGATCGGTGAAAGCGATCCGGTGCTGGCGCTGGGGCCGATCGATGAAGCGCGAGCGGGACTGCGCGAACGGCTGGAGGATTTTAGGGCACGTGGGGCGCAGGTGATTGCAGCAGGTCATCCCCACGATGTAGCGGCCGCCACCCTGGCCCTGCCAGGGGCATGGGACTTGCATCCGGTGGTGGGCGCGATCGCGCAGATTCAGAGCTTTTATGGCCTCGCCAATGCGCTGTCGTTGGCGCGCGGGCGCGATCCCGACGCGCCGCCGCATCTGGCCAAGGTGACGCGGACATTATGAGCAGGCAGGCGCTTGTCGGTGCGGCGATCGTGCAGGCCGACGGGATCAGCGATGATGGCGCGCTGCTTGTTGAGGGCGGGCGTATCATCGGGATTGTGGCGTGCGACGCGGTGCCGGCGGAATATGAGACGGTAGCGCTGGAGGGCGGATGGCTGCTACCCGGCTTCATTGATACGCAGGTCAATGGCGGTGGCGATGTGCTGCTGAACGACAAGCCCGATTTGGAGGGCATTCGCGTCATCGCGCAGGCGCATCGGCGGTTCGGGACGACGGGCTTGTTGCCCACGCTGATCAGTGATGACGCCGCGGTGGTCGAGAGGGCGATCATGGCGGGGGAGGCTGCGCTGATGCAGGGTGCCCCAGGCGTGCTGGGTGTGCATATCGAGGGGCCGCATCTCAACCCTGTGAAGAAGGGTATCCATGACGCCGCCAAATTTACCGCCATCGGTCCCATAGCGCTGGAACGTTTGAGGCAGCCGACGATCGGGCGGCGGATCGTGACGCTGGCGCCGGAACTGACCCCGCCCGGCGTGATCCGGGCATTACGGGAGTCCGGCGTTCTCGTGGCGGCGGGGCATAGCCTGGCCGATTATGACCAGACGATCGCGGCGCTGCGCGAAGGTCTGACCGGCTTCACCCATTTGTTCAACGCGATGACGCAAATGGGGAGCAGGGAGCCGGGCATGGTGGCCGCCGCACTGCTGGATCGGGACAGTCATTTCGGGCTGATTGTCGACGGGGTGCATGTGCATCCCGCATGCCTGCGCGTGGCGATTGCGGCGCGCGGGTTCGATGGTGCGATGCTGGTGACGGATGCGATGCCGCCGGTGGGAGGCGCTCAACATAGCTTCACCCTGATGGGCCAGCCAATCCATGTCGCCGATGGCATATGTCGCGGGCCGGACGGAACGCTGGCGGGATCGGCGCTCAGCATGGTCCAGGCCTTCCGCAACGCGATGGACATGATGGGCTGTTCCATGATCGAGGCGTCGCGCATGGCAAGCGGCAATCCGGCGCGATTTTTGCGGATGGCTGATCAGAGAGGCGCGATCGCGCCGGGGCTGCGCGCGGATCTGGTCCATCTGGACGGGAACCGACGGGTACGGCGGACGTGGATCGACGGGCAGATGGAGGAAGGCGGCGAGTGAGTGACCTGCTGCCCCGGCTGCGTGCGATCGTGGGCGCGCGCCATGTGCTGACGGGCGCCCAGGCGACCGCGCGCTATCGCCATGGTTATCGTACCGGATCTGGCAAAGCGCTGGCGGTGGTGCGGCCGGGCAGCCTGGTCGAGCAATGGCGCGTGGCGCGGGCCTGTGTCGCGGCGGATGTCTCGATCATCATGCAGGCGTCCAATACCGGCCTGACCGGCGGATCTACGCCTGATGGCGATGATTATCCGGGCGGCTGCGTGATCATCAGCACGACGCGGATCGACGGGCTGCATCTGATCCGCGATGGTACGCAAGTCATCTGCCTGCCCGGCACCACGCTCTATGCGCTGGAAAAGGCGCTGGCACCGTTGGGGCGGGAGCCGCATTCGGTGATCGGCTCATCCTGCTTCGGCGCATCGGTGGTGGGGGGCGTATGCAATAATTCGGGCGGGTCGCTGGTGCAGCGCGGGCCGGCCTACACGCAGCTTAGTCTGTATGCTCAGGTGGATGCGGACGGGGCTTTGCGTCTGGTCAATCATCTTGGCGTGGCGCTGGGCGATGATCCCGAAGAAATGCTGCGGCGGCTGGAGGCTGGCGATTTTCGGTCGGACGATGTCGATGCGTCGGCGGATCGCTGGGCGCATGACCATGATTATGCCGGGCATGTGCGCGATATCGACAATGCAACGCCTGCCCGCTTCAATGCCGACAGCCGGTGCCTGTACGAGGCAGCGGGCAGCGCGGGCAAGATGATCGTCTTCGCCGTTCGGCTTGACAGTTTCGTGAAGGAAGAGGGAGCCTCCACCTTCTACATCGGAACCAATGACCCCGCGCAGCTGACGGCGATACGACGCATCATATTGGGCGAATTCAGCCATCTGCCAGTGGCGGGCGAATATATGCATTGCGACGCATTCGACATAGCCGATCGCTATGGCAAGGACATGTTCTTCGCAATCGAGCGGCTTGGGACGGACCGGCTGCCCCGGCTGTTCTGGCTGAAAGCGCAAGTGGATGCTCTGCCCTTTGTCGGAGCTGGGTTCAGCGACCGGATGATGCAGCGGATCGGCCGTCTGCTGCCCGACCATCTGCCTCGCGAGATGCGCTCCTATCGTGCCCGGTTCGAACATCATCTGCTGCTCAAGATGCCAAAGGCGGCGGTGGAGCAAACGCGTGCGCTACTCGCCCGCCTGTTTGCGGCTGGGGAAGGTGATTATTTCGAATGCAGCGCGGCGCTGGCGGCCAAGGCATTCCTGCATCGCTTCGTCGCGGCGGGGGCGGCGGTACGTTATCGCGCAGTGCATTCCAAGACGGTTGAGGATATCATACCCCTGGACGTGGCGTTGCCGCGCAATGCACTCGAATGGCAGGAAAAATTGCCGCCCGATCTGGCAGCGCAATGCATCCATAGCCTCTATTATGGGCATTTTCTATGCCATGTGTTCCATCAGGATTATATCGTTCGCAAGGGCGTGGAGCCCTTGGCATTCGAGCATCGCATCTGGGCGTTGCTGGATGACCGCGGGGCGGAATATCCGGCCGAACATAATGTGGGCCATCTCTACAGGGCCAAACCTGCTCTGGCGGATTTCTATCGGCGGATCGATCCACGCAACCAGTGTAATCCCGGCATTGGTCAAACCGCGCGGGCGC
>QFPJ01000038.1 GCA_003241685.1 Sphingopyxis macrogoltabida | reverse complement strand
GGGGTTGTTGAGGTGGTTTTTCCTGCCGAACCCGCAGAAACCAGCGCGATTGGTTGGTTCTACATTAACCGACAGTTGACGCCTGCATCATAGGATAGCGGTCCGAAAGGGCACGAGTTTTTCGATGTTCAGATTGTTCAAACATTATGTGCCGCACGCCGTGGTCTGGCTGGCGCTGATCGAGTTTGTCGCGCTGCTCGGGTCTGCCGAGGCGGCGTGGCACCTTTATGCACATCAGGCCGATTTCGACGCCGGGCCGATCGGCGGGCGCTGGGCGCCGCTGCTGACCTTCGCCACGGCCAATTCGCTCGCGATGATGGCGACCGGCATGTACGGCAGCGAGGCGCTGCGATCGATGCGTTTCGCCACCGCGCGGTTGTTGGCGGCGGTGTCGCTGGGCGTGATCTTCCTGTCGGTCGTCGGCTTTTTCCTGCCCAACGCGACCTTGTGGCGGGCAAACAGTTTTTACGCGATGGGGCTGGCGATCGCGGCGCTGTTCCTGGTCCGGCTGATCCTGACCCAGACCGCGGGCACCGATGCCTTTCGCCGCCGCATCCTGGTGCTGGGCGCCGGCCAGCGTGCCGAGCGGCTGCGGGCGCTGGCCGCCGAACCGGGCAGCGGCTATACGATCGTCGGCTTCGTCGCGATGGGCAGCGGCGAGCGCACGATCGACGATGCGCTGCCGCGCGCCGCGATCGCCAACCTGTCCGATCATGTCGTCGCGCTGGGCGCGGGCGAGGTGGTGCTGGCGATGGAGGAGCGGCGCGGCGCGCTGCCGCTCGGGCCGCTGCTGCGCGTGAAGACGACCGGCGTTCATGTCAACGACATCGCGAGTTTTCTGGAACGGGAGACCGGCCGCGTCGACCTGGCGACCACCAATCCCAGCGGGCTGATCTTTTCCGACGGCTTTTCGGCCGGACAACGGATTTCGCGCGCCAGCAAGCGCATCTTCGACATCGTGGCCAGCCTGATCGTGCTGGTGATCGGCCTGCCGCTGATCCTGCTCGCCGGGATCGCGGTGATGCTCGACAGCCGCGGGCCCATTCTCTACCGGCAGCCGCGCGTCGGCCTGTTCGGCGAGGCCTATGACATCATCAAGATCCGGTCGATGCGCACCGATGCCGAGGCCGAGGGCAAGGCGGTTTGGGCGAGCGAGAACGACCCGCGCATCACCCGCGTCGGCCGCGTGATCCGCAAGCTCAGGATCGACGAACTGCCGCAGCTTTGGTGCGTGCTGAAGGGCGAGATGAGCTTCGTCGGGCCGCGCCCCGAACGGCCGGGCTTCGTGTCCGAACTGGAACGCGAACTGCCCTATTACGCCGAACGCCATATGGTGAAGCCGGGCCTGACCGGCTGGGCGCAGATCAACTATCCCTATGGCGCGTCGGTCGAAGACGCGCGGGTGAAGCTGGAGTACGACCTCTATTATGCGAAAAACTACTCGCCCTTCCTCGACCTGTTGATCCTGCTCCAGACGGTGCGCGTCGTGCTGTGGCCGGACGGTGCGCGCTGACGATGCCGGCGCTGCCCGCCCTGTTGTCGGCGATCGCGCTCGCGGCCTTCGCCGGGGTCACGCTGTGGCTGGCGATGCGGCCGCGCGCGCGCATGGCGGCGCTGATGCCGTCGCCGCGCTGGCTGATCTTTGCCGCGATGGGCATGACGGGCTGGTGCGTGGGATTGTACGTCTTCGGTCCCGGATCGTCGCAGGCACTGGTGATCCAGGGGCTCCGCGACCTGATCATCCTCGCTTGGCTTGGCGCGACCTTCTGGCCGCGCCAGCACGCGCCGATGTCACGGTCGCTTCGTCTGATCCTGCGCTTGCTGCTGACGATGTGCGCGATCAGTTTCGCTTTCGGGGTCGTCGCCCACTGGCACGGCGGCGCCCCGGCGGCCTATTGGGTCGATCAGGCGCTTGGCGCCGTCGCCATGCTGGTCGCGGTCGGCGGGCTTTTGGTCGTCGACAGCGCCGTCGGCCGGGAGATGGCGGGATCGCGCATGCCGCTCGCGGCGCTCGCCGGCGGGTTCGCCATGCTGTGGGCGTATGAGCTGAATGTCGAATTGATCGATGTTCTGACGGGCAGCGCACCGGCATTTCTGATCCACCTGTTGCCGGGCGTGGCGCTGTTGCTCGTTCCGATTTTCGCCGTTGCGGCGATGGATGTCGGGCGCGAACGCATGCAATTGTCGCGCGTCGCCGCCATGCGAACGATCCTGTTGCTGGGCGCCGCCGTCTACCTGATCCTGATCGCGCTGACCGGGGCGCTGGCGCGGGCGGTCGGCGGCGATCATGGCGAACTGGCCCAGGGCACCTTTCTTATCGCGGCGCTTTGCATCGCCGCCCTTGTCCTGCTCGCCCCGCGGGCGCGGGCGTGGCTGGTCGTGGTGATATCGAAGCATTTCTTCGAGCATCGCTACGACTATCGCGCCGAATGGATGCGCTTCACCGCCACGCTGGCGCAGCAGGATGATGGCGACGGCGCGGAAACAAACCTGC
Source organism: Sphingopyxis macrogoltabida (assembly GCA_003241685.1). GTDB lineage: Bacteria > Pseudomonadota > Alphaproteobacteria > Sphingomonadales > Sphingomonadaceae > Sphingopyxis > Sphingopyxis macrogoltabida_A. Next base: position 25,707 of record QFPJ01000038.1, on the reverse strand, counting down.
ATCGCCGCGTCGCCAAGGCGCTGGCGGAACTGACCGGCAGCCCCGGTGCGCTCCTGCTCCTCCCGGGTGGTCAGGATGCCTTTCGCGTCGCCGAACATTGGCACTGGCCCACCGGCCCGGCGGCGGAGATGGCGCTGCCCCGGCGCTCCGCCTTTGCGCTTCAGGAAAGCCGCCACATCGTCGATCTGGACGCGCTGCGGGCGGGACGGGACGCAGCGGCGGCGGATCTGGCGCTGCCCGGCTGGCTGGTCGGCCAGGCCGATGCCTGGGTGGTCGTCCCGGTCCTGCATTTTCAGCGCATGATCGCGGTCGCGGTGCTGCATCGCCCGCCGGTGGCGCGCGGACTGGACTGGGAAGACCTGGACGTGCTGCGGATCGCGGGGCAGCAGGCGGCCAGCTATCTGGCCGAAGCGCAGGGGCAACAGGCCTTGTCCGAGGCGCGGCGGTTCGACGAGTTCAACCGGCGCTTTGCGTTCATCATGCACGACATCAAGAATCTGGCGAGCCAGCTCTCGCTGCTTGCCAGCAATGCCGAGCGCCATGCCGACAAGCCCGAATTTCGCGCCGACATGATCGAGACGCTGAAAATATCCGCCGGGCGGCTGTCCGACCTGTTGGTGCGCCTGTCGCCGCGCGAACGGGGGCGCGGCGCCGGGGCCGGCCGGACGCTGATCGAGCCGGTGTTGCGCGCGATCGAAGCCGAAATGCGCCCGCGCGGCCCGATGTTCGCGGGCAGCGAGACGGGGCTGGCCGCGTGGGGCGATCCCGCTGCGATCCATCAGGTCATCCGGCATCTGGTCGCCAACGCGATCGACGCGTCGCCGCCCGATATGCCGGTGCAGGTCGTCGCCGTGACCGAACAGGGACGGGTCCGCATCGACGTGATCGACCAGGGCGGCGGGATGACGCGCCGTTTCATCCGCGAGGATCTGTTCAAGCCCTTCGTGTCGACGAAGGATGGCGGATTCGGGCTGGGGGCGTTCGAGGCGTTGCAGATCGCGCAGGCGATGGGCGGGGCGATCGACGTGGTCAGCGAGCCGGGGGAGGGGAGCCGCTTCACCCTGTGGCTGCCCCACGCCGACGCGCTGGACGCGGCGGAGCCTTTGAACAGGAAGACGGGGACGGCATGAGCGAGGGCGGGACCGACAAGCGCAAGCTGCTGGTGGTCGAGGACGATCCGGGCCTGCAGGCGCAGCTCAAATGGGCCTATGACGATTATCGGGTGCTGATCGCGGGCGACCACGACGCGGCGATCGACCTGCTCCGCGCCGAAGAGCCCGACGTGGTGACGCTCGATCTCGGCCTGCCGCCCGATCCGGACGGGACGCGCGAGGGGCTGCGCACGCTCGGCGCGATCCTGGAAAACAAGCCCGATACCAAGGTCATCGTCGTGTCGGGCCATGGCGAGCGGGCGAGCGCGCTGGCCGCGATCGCGAACGGAGCCTGGGATTTCTATCAGAAGCCCATCGACATCGAGGAACTGGGCCTGATCGTCCGCCGCGCCTTTCATGTTCGCGACCTGGAGGTCGAAAACGCCCGGCTCGCCGAACAGGGTGCGGGCGACAATCATGTGCTGGGGGGCATGATCACCGGCGCGCCCGAAATGGTGAAGGTCGCCCGCACGATCGAACGGGTCGCAAATCTCGACGTTTCGGTCATGCTGCTCGGCGCGAGCGGGACGGGCAAGGAACTGCTGGCGCGCGGACTGCACGAGGCGAGCGGGCGGCGCGACGGCGCGTTCGTCGCGATCAACTGCGCCGCCATTCCGGAAAATCTGCTGGAAAGCGAGCTGTTCGGGCATGAAAAAGGCGCCTTTACCGGTGCGGTCAAGACCACCGAGGGCAAGATCGAACTGGCGCACGGCGGCACGTTGTTCCTCGACGAAGTCGGCGACATCCCGCTGCCCTTGCAGGTCAAGCTGCTGCGATTCCTTCAGGAACGGACGATCGAGCGCATCGGCGGGCGCAAGCCGATCGCGGTGGACACGCGCATCGTGTGCGCGACGCACCGCGATCTGGACGCGATGCTCGCCGCGCAGAGCTTTCGCGACGATCTCTACTACCGGCTGGCGGAGATGGTGGTGAAAATCCCGTCGCTGGCGGAGCGGCCGGGCGATGCGGTGCTGCTCGCGCGCCATTTCCTCCATCACTATGCGCCGGAAATGAACCCCGGCGTGCGCGCCTTTGCGCCCGACGCGTTGCAGGCGATCGACGAAGGGCGTTGGCCGGGCAATGTTCGCGAACTGGAAAACCGCATCAAGCGCGCGGTGATCATGGCCGACGGCAAGCTGGTGCAGCGCAGCGACCTGGACCTCGCGGGCGATGATGGGGCGCCCGACGAAAGCTGGCTCAACCTGCGCAGCGCGCGCGAAGCGGCCGACCGGGTCGCGATCCGCCGCGCGATGATGCAGAGCGAAGGCAATATCTCCTATGCCGCCAAGCTGCTCGGTATCAGCCGCCCGACGCTTTACGACCTGCTCAAGCAATATCGGATGCACGCCTGAATGATCCGGTGCCGCATCTGGACGGGCGCGTTGCTGGCGGCGGCGGTGCTGGCCGGGTGCGATGGTCCGCGTCCGTCGTCCCCGCGCCAGACGCTGGAACAGCGCCGCGCCGAATTGCAGGCGGCCGCCGGCGCCGAAGGGCCGCAGGCGATTGCCGCGCAGGTCGAACTGGCGCGGATCGCGACCCGGCTGGGCGACGGCGTCGCGGCGGAGGCGGCGGTGCGCGCGGCGATCGCGGCGGGCGGCAACGAGGCGGCGCTGCGGCCGTTGCTGGCGCGGGCCTACGCGATGCAGGGCGACGGGACGCGCGCGCTCCAGACGATCGACGCCGGACCGATCATTCCCGAGATGATCGGCGAGGCGGCATGGGTCGCGGGCGACGTCCATCTGGAGGCGGACGATCTGGGGGCGGCGCGCGCGGCCTATGACCGCGCGGTGCAGGATTTGCCCCGCAATTCGATGCTGTGGGTCGATGTCGCGCGCTTTCGCGATGCCAATGCCGACACGCTCGGCGCGCGCGATGCGGTCGATTATGCGATCGAACTCGACCGGCATAACAGCGCGGCGCTGGCGCTGAAGGCCAATCTGGTCCGCACCCAGGACGGGCTGAATGCGGCGCTGCCCTTGTACGAAGCGGCGCTGGCGGCCGATCCCGACAATGCCGGCGCGCTGATCGATCAGGCCGCGACGCTGGGCGACCTTGGCCGCTACCGCGACATGCTGGCGGCGGTCCGCCACGCGGCGACAATCGCGCCCGCCGACCCGCGCCTTTATTATCTGCAGGCGGTGCTGGCGGCGCGGGCCGGCAATTACCGGCTCGCGCGCAGCCTGTTGCAGCGCACGCGCGGGCGGATGGACGACGAACCCGGCTTCATGCTGCTGAGCGCGATCGTCGAATTGCAGCTGGGCGGCGAAGCGGTGGCGGCGACCTGGGCCGACCGGCTGCTGGCCGAACAACCCGACAATTTCACCGCGCGCCGCATCCTCGCGGCCGCCAACTGGGCGGACGGCGATACGGAGGGCGCGGCCGCGGCGCTGTCGCCGATCGTCGATCGTCCCGACGCTGACAGCTGGTCGCTGCTGCTGGCCGCCCGCGTGACGGCGGAATTGGGCCGGCGCGAGGAATCGGCGGGACTGCTGGCGCGCGCCGCGTCGCTGACGCGCGGCGATGCGGCGCCCTTTGCCGTCGATAATGATTATGGCTTCGTCACCCGCGCGGCCGACGCCGATCCGCTGAACCCCGCGCGGGTCATTCCCGCCATCTCTGCCGACATCGCCAGCGGCAACAGCGCGCGGGCGATAGCGCGCGCGACGGCGCTGCGTGATGCCAATCGCGGCGTGGCCGATGCGCATATCCTGCTCGGCGATGCGGCGCTGGCTGGCGGCCGTTATGGCCTGGCGGTCGAATCCTTTCGGAAGGCGCGCGATCTGGACGCGGGCGAACGCACGACCCTGCGGCTGGCCAATGCGCTGTTCCAAGTGGGCGATCCGGCGGGATCGGGCGCCGCGATCCTGGCGCTGCGCAATCGCCAGCCGTCGAGCATCGCGGCCGATCGGCTGGCCGGGCATCTCGCCATGGATCTGCGCCAGTGGAACCGGGCGATCGCGCATTTCGAACATGTGCGGCACCGGATCGGCAACCGCGACGTCGTCGTCCTGCGCGAACTGGCGCGGGCCTATGCCGCCAGGGGCGACGATGACCGGGCGCTGGCGATGATCGCGCTCGCCTATCGGCTTCAGCCGCTCAATGCCGAAATCATGGGGGTTTACGCCGACAGGCTCGACGCGCGCGGCGAGCGGCAGGCGGCGGCCGATCTGCGCGACAAGGCGGTGCAAATCGGCCGATAGGCAGGCCGGTCAGGCTTCGGTCAGGTCGAGCAACGTCCGCGCGTCAAGGCCGATGCGGCGCATCTGCTGGGCCACCGGCGGCCAGATATTGGTCAGGAAATCCGTGCGCATCAGATCGCGCAGCCGATCGGTCGCGCCTTCGGCGACGAACATGCCGACCCCGCGCTTCACCGTGACCAGCCCCTCGTCCTGAAAGGTCTGGTACGCCTTGGCGACGGTCAGCGGATTGGCGCCCTCTTCCGCGGCGAGCGAACGAACCGACGGCAGCATGTCGCCGTCGCGAAACGTGCCGTCGAGGATGGCGTTGGCGATCACATCGCGCAGCCGCTGATACACGGGTTTGGTCTGATCGAGCATGCCGCCTTAATGCCATAAGACAGCAGAACAGTCAAATCAGGATATTATCGAATGTCGCTTGAGCGCGATATTAAATGTCCCAACGGCTTACGATATCGTCATATTCCGGACGCGGCCGTTCCTCCAGCTCTCTGGCTGCGGTGCCCAGGAAGAAGAAGCCGACGATGGCGTCGCCGTCCTTGGCCCCGAACGCCGCGGCGACGTCGGGGTTGAAGGCCGCCCAGCCGGTCAGCCAGCTTCCGACATAGTCGTGGGCGTGCGCGGCGTGGAGCAGGTTCATCGCGACGGCGCCCGCCGACATCTGCTGTTCCCACACCGGAATCTTACTGTCCTTCACCGGGGTCGACAGCAGGACGATCAGGGTCGGCGCCTGATGCGCGAACTGGTCGAACGCCGACAGGTCCATGCCCGCGGCACCGGGATTTTCGGCGACCCATGCGCGTTTCAGCAGCGCGGCGAGCGGTTCGCGCTGATCGTCGGCGACCGTGACGATGCGCCAGGGCGCCAGCTTGCCATGGTCGGGGGTTCGCAGCGCAAGGGCGATGATCTCGCGCAGTTCGTCGGCGCCGGGGCCGGGCGCGATCATCTCGCGGGCCTTTCCGGATCGGCGGGTGGCAAGGTGGGCGAGCAGGGAGGATCGGTCGTTGAACATGCGGTGCATGTGGCGGCGGAACGCGCCGGACGCAAGTGTTGCGATCCGTTCGCAATAAAATCCGGCCCGAACGAAGCGGTTTCACGCGCAATTAGATTCTTCCCATCCGCAATTTTCACGTTAGGTTGCGGGCATCTGCCCTCGATCGAAGGGCCATGACATATCCAGGGAAGGGTCGCTGATGACCAAAGCCTATGCCCAGCACGGGGACGCCGCGGGGACGCTCCTCGGCCATCCGAAGGGCCTGTTCGTTCTGTTTTTCGCCGAAATGTGGGAGCGATTTTCCTATTACGGGATGCGCGCGCTCCTGATCTTCTACCTCACCAAACACTGGCTGTTCTCGGACGGCGAAGCGGGCGTCATCTATGGTGCCTACACGGCGCTGGTCTATATCACCCCCGTCCTCGGCGGTTATCTGGCCGACAAATGGCTGGGGCAGCGAAAGGCGGTGCTGTACGGCGCCATATTGCTGACCTTCGGCCATTTCATCATGGGATTCGAAGGCGATGGCGGGCAGGACCCGGCCAGCCTCAGCATCTTCTGGCTGGCGCTCGCCTTCATCATCGTCGGCTCGGGCTTTCTGAAGGCCAATATCTCGGTCATCGTCGGCCAGCTTTATCCGCGCACCGACGTGCGGCGCGACGGCGCCTATACCATCTTCTACATGGGGATTAACCTCGGCGCTTTCCTCGGATCGCTGCTGTGCGGTTATCTCGGTGAAACCTATGGCTGGGCCTATGGCTTCGGTGCGGCGGGTTTCGGCATGTTGCTCGGCCTCATCGTCTTCATCTGGGGCAAGCCTCTGTTGCTCGGTCGCGGCGAAGCGCCCGACCCGGCGAAGCTCGCGGCGTCGGTCATGGGCATCAAATTCGAATGGCTGCTCTATATCGTCGGCATCGTCGCGGTCGGCGTGTGCTGGTGGATGGTGCAGAATCAGGCGGTGGTCGGCACCTTGCTGGGCGTCGCGGGCGCAATTCTGGTTGCCTATGTGCTGTTCACCGCGGTGGTGAAGCTGCCGTCGGAGGATCGCGACCGCATCTTTGCCGCGATGTTCCTGATCCTGGGGTCGATCCTGTTCTGGGCGCTGTTCGAACAGGCGGGGTCGTCGCTCAACCTGTTCACCGATCGCTACGTCGATCGTTCCGGGGTTCCGGCATCGGTGTTCCAGTCGCTCAACGCCGGTTACATCGTCCTGCTGGCACCGCTTTTCGCCGCGCTGTGGACGTGGCTCGGCCGGCGCGGGATGGAACCGTCGGCGCCCGCCAAGTTCGGGCTGGCGATGCTGCAACTCGGGCTCGGCTTTCTGGTCCTGAAATGGGGTGCGGAGGCCGTCGGCGTCGGCAACATGACGCCGGTTCTGTTCATCTTCCTGATTTACCTCCTCCACACGACCGGCGAGCTTTGCCTGTCGCCGGTCGGGCTCAGCGCGATGAACCGCCTTGCGCCCGCGCACATGGCCAGCCTGATCATGGGGACATGGTTCTTCGCATCGGCGACGGGCAATTTCGCCGCCGGGCTGATCGCCGCCGCGACGGGGTCGGAAAAGGCGAGCGGGGAAGGCGCCGGCAAGACGCTGGTGCTCGACGTCTATCAGACCATCGGGCTGTGGGCGATCGGCTTCGGCGTCCTCGTCATCGTCGTATCGCCGCTGATCAAGAAGCTGATGCACCTCGACACGCTGCGCGATGCCGATAATCTGGCCGGGCAGGACGAGTTGGCGGAACCGCAGGCGGCGGGCGTTCATCCCGAACCGAAGGGGGCGTAAATCATGGGTCGCAATATGAAGAGCAGCCTGCTGGCTGCGGTATCGCTGGCGTTCGCGGGTTGCGCGGCGTCGACCGGGGACACGCAGTCGGCGGGCGACAAGCCCGCCGCGGCGAACACCGCCGCCGCCAAACCCGCGCGGTTCGACACCGATCCCTATCCGTCGACCTATCGCCCCTATCCGGGGCAGGTCACGGCGGTGCGCGGTGTGACCATCTATGATGGCGAAGGCGGCCGCATCGACAATGGCACGGTCGTGCTGGCCGATGCGAAGGTCGCGGCGATCGGCGGCGCCGACCTGGCGATTCCGGCCGATGCGGTGGTGATCGACGGCACCGGCAAATATCTGACGCCCGGCATCATCGATATTCACAGCCACCTTGGCGATTATCCCTCGCCCAGCGTCGAGGCGCATTCGGACGGCAACGAAGCGACGTCGCCGACCACGCCCGAGGTCTGGTCGGAACATAGCGTCTGGCCGCAGGACCCCGGCTTCACCCGCGCGCTGGCCAATGGCGGCGTCACCGCGCTGCAAATCCTGCCGGGCAGCGCCAACCTGATGGGCGGCCGGTCGATCACGCTGAAGAATGTGCCCGCGCGCACGGTGCAGGGGATGAAGTTCCCCGGCGCGCCCTATGGCCTGAAAATGGCGTGCGGCGAAAATCCCAAGCGGGTCTATGGCGGCAAGGGCCGCGCGCCGTCGACCCGCATGGGCAATTTCGCGGTCAACCGCGCGACCTGGGCCAAGGCGGTCGCCTTCAAGAAGAAGATGGACGAGGGCAAGGCGACCGATCGCGACTTCGCGATGGAAACGCTCGCGGGCGTCCTGTCGGGCGACATATTGGTGCACAACCACTGCTACCGCGCCGACGAGATGGCGCTCGTCATCGATATGTCGAAGGAATTCGGCTACAAGGTGTCGACCTTCCACCACGCGGTCGAAAGCTACAAGATCGCCGACATGCTGGCCAAGGAAGGCATTTGTTCCGCCATGTGGGCCGACTGGTGGGGCTTCAAGATGGAAGCCTATGATTCGGTGCCGGAAAATATCCCGCTCGTCTATCAGGCGGGCGCCTGCACCATCGTCCATTCGGACGACGCGAACCAGATCCAGCGGCTCAATCAGGAAGCGGCCAAGGCGCTGGCGTCCGGGCGCCGCATGGGCATTCGGATCAGCGACGAACAGGCATGGACCTGGCTGTCCTACAATCCCGCCAAGGCGCTGGGCATCGGTGAAAAGACCGGCAGCCTGAAGCCCGGCAAGATGGCCGACGTCGTTCTGTGGAACGGCAATCCGTTCAGCGCCTATACCCGCCCCGACAAGGTGTGGATCGACGGCGCGCTGATGTTCGATGCCGCCGATCCGAAACGACGGCCGGTCAGCGATTTCGAACTGGGCCAGCCGGGCGAAGGAGATGTGAAATGATCCGCGCGTTGCTTCTGTCCGCCGCCGCGCTGATCGCCGTTCCCGCCGCCGCGCAGGATGTGGCGATCACCAATGCGAAGCTGGTCATCGGCGACGGCAGCGCGCCGGTCGAGGGCGGCACCGTCGTCGTGCGCGGCGGCAAGGTCGTCGCCGCCGGGGCGGGCGTTGCCGTGCCCGCGGGGATCGAGCGCATCGATGCCGAAGGCCGCTGGGTCACGCCCGGCATCGTCGCGGCGTTCAGCCGCGTCGGGCTGGTCGAGGTCGATGCCGTCACCGGCACCAACGACCGTTCCGCCTCGCGCAGCCGCTTTGCCGCGGGACTCGACATCGCGCCTGCGCTGAACCCGATGGGATCGCCCGTCGCGGTCAACCGCGCGGCCGGCGTCACCCGCGCGATCGTCGCGCCGGGGGCGAGCAGCAATTTGTTCGCGGGGCAGGGCGCGGTCGTCGACCTGGGCGACGACCGCGACATGGTGACAAAGCCGCGCGCGTTGCAGTTCGTCGCCTTCGGCGAGGAAGGCGCGGCGAAAGCAGGGGGCAGCCGGGCGGCGACCTTCCTGCTGTTCCGCGAACAATTGCTCGCCGCGCGCAGCTATGCCCGCAATCCCGCCGCGCTCGCCGAATGGGGCAATGACGCGATGATCCAGCGCGCCGACGCCGACGCGCTGGTTCGCGTCATCGACGGGACGACGCCGCTGTTCGTGCGTGTCGACCGGGCCGCCGACATCGTCAACGTGCTGGGGCTGAAACGCGATTTCCCGGCGCTCAAACTGGTGCTGGTCGGCGTGACCGAAGGCTGGATGGTGGCGCAGGATCTGGCGGCGGCGAAGGTGCCGGTGCTGGTCTCGCCGCTCACCGACCTGCCTGGCAGCTTCGAGCAATTGGGCGCGACCCAGTCGAACGCCGGGCGGCTGAAGGCGGCGGGCGTCGACGTGTCGGTCGGCGTGTTCGACGACGATGACGCGCACAAGATGGGCTATGCCACCCAATATGCGGGCAATCTGGTCGGGCTGACCAAGGTGCGCGGCGCCAGCGGGCTGAGCTGGGATCAGGCCTTTGCCGCGTTGACCAGCGCGCCGGCGCGGGCCGTCGGCATGGACGGCACGATCGGGTCGCTGCGTCCCGGCCGGGTCGGCGATGTCGTGATCTGGGACAATGACCCGCTCGAACTGGGCAGCCGTCCGACCGCGATTTGGATCGATGGCAAGCGCCAGTCGTTGACCACCAGGCAGGACCGCCTGCGCGACCGCTATGCCACGCCGCAGGAAGGGGCCTTGCCCAACGCCTATGACTGGTAACGTCCGCGTCGGCTGAACGCGCGAGGGAGGAGAGGAACGGGCCATGGTACCGATGAGCTTGCTGATCGTGACCGGCGCGCTGTTCGTGGGGTCGCACCTTCTCCTCTCGCACCCCTTGCGGGCGCCGGTGGCGTCGCGGCTGGGCGAACGCGGGTTCCAGATCGTCTATTCGATCGTCGCGATCGCGACCTTCGCCCTGATCGTTCAGGCGTGGCGGGGGATGCCGCCCGAACCGCCGCTGTGGCCGGTGGGCGACGGGCTGTGGATCATCGCCTCGGCGATCGTCCTGTTCGCCAGCATCCTGTTCATGGGATCGCTGGTCGGCAATCCGGCGCTTGCCGCGCCGGGCGCCGCCGCCGCGGCCCAGGGGGCGCCGCGCGGCGTCTTTGCGATCACCCGTCATCCGATGATGTGGAGCTTCGCGCTCTGGGCCTTTGCCCATGTCCTGGTCGTGCCGACCCCGGGGCAGGTCATCCTGTCCGCGATCATCGCCTTCCTCGCGCTCGTCGGGTCGGCGGGGCAGGATGTCAAGAAAGCCCGGCTGATGGGCGATGCGTGGCGGCATTGGGCGGCGCGCACCAGCTTTCTGCCCTTCGCGCGGCAGCTGACGGGCCGGTCGCCATGGGGCGACACCATCCCGCGGGCGCATGCGTTGATGGGCGGAATCGTGGTCTGGCTGGCCGCGACATGGGCGCATGGCGCGCTCGGCTATATGGTCGCGGGCATCTGGCGCTGGGTGGGTTAGCGCGGGTGGCGCAGGACGACGCCCATCTGACCGACCTGTCGCTGCGGCTGCTCGGCCGCGCCTATGATCAATTGGATGCGGAGGAATGCCGCGTCATTCGCGCCATCGCCGAACGCGCGCCGTCGAGCCGCGATGCCGCCGATCTGGAGGATGCACGCGCGCGGTTCGGCGACCGGCTGGCCGACCGTGTCGCGGCGGTCGGGGGCTCATGGGGCTTCATCATCGCCTTTTCGGTCGTGCTGTTCGGCTGGATGCTGCTCAATTCCGAAATTCTCGCGCGGTTCGGGCTGGCCTTCGACCCCTATCCGTTCATCTTTCTCAACCTGATGCTGTCGACGCTCGCGGCGGTGCAGGCGCCGATCATCATGATGAGCCAGAACCGGCAGGCGGCCAAGGACCGGCTGTCGGCAAGCGTCGATTACGAAATCAACCTGCGCGCCGAGCTGGAGATCATGCGGCTCCACCACAAGCTCGACGAACTGTCGGGTGAGGTGCGCGCGGTTCGGGAGAAGATGTCCTAGGTCGCGTGGGTGGAGACCAGCCTCGCGGGAATGGCGGATGGGGGCGCGGACGTCATCAAATCCATCGTCCCCGTGGACTCCGGTCGTTTGCAGCTCTTCGTCATCCCGGACTCGATCCGGGATCCACTACAACGCCGATGTCATGGACCCCGGATCGAGTTCGGGGTGACGATGCGATAAAAATGCCCGCAACCCGTCGCCCGCCGACACAGGGAAGGCCCCCACTCTGACCGCTGGGCTTTTTCGCGGGGCAAGCTATGGTATCGGCCGCGATGACCACTGATCTGACGTTCTGCGGGCGGGAAGCGGAGATGGCGGTGCTGGCGGATTGCTGGCGCCGTGCGTCCGACGTCGACGATCCGCACCCCCAGTTGCTGCTGCTCGCCGCCGAGCCGGGGGTCGGCAAGACGCGGCTGGTGCTGGAGTTTCTGCGCCGTCAGATCGCCGCGCAGCCCCCCGAACAGGCTTATTGGCCCGATCCGGCGACGGAAGCGGCCGGGCGGCTCCCGCTCAATTTCGCCGCCGATCGGTGCCGCTTCGATCGCCCGATTCCCTTTCTGTGGTGGGGCGTCGCGGCGCAGGCGGACGGCGGCGACAGCGTCGCGATGCACGACCGCTTCCTCGCCCCGCATCTGGTCGCCATGTCGATGCGCGCGCGCATGGCGGGCACCGGCGTGTCGCTGGCGAAAATATGGGCGGGCGTCGGGGTCGACGCGCTCGCCGGGGCGCTGCAGGTCGATACGGTGCTGTCGGTCGGATCGGCGCTGTTCGATTCGGTGAAGCTGCTGCACGGACAGTTCGGCGGCGATACCGCCGATATCCGCCTCGCGGGCAATATGATCGTCAGCAACCGCGTCGACGCGCTGCTCGCCGATCTGGAACAGGTGATGAACCCGGCGGCGCGGCTTGGCTATGCGCGTGTCCCCGCCCTGATTCTGATCGACGACGCGCAATTTGCCGGCGCCGATCCCGGCCTGTTGCGGTTTGTCGAGCGGCTGGCGCATGCGGCGATCACCGGCAAATGGCCGGTGATGATCGTGCTGACCCATTGGCAGACCGAATGGGCGCTGGAAAGCGAGCGCGGCGGCCGGTCGGTCGCGGCGATGATCCACCACGCGCGCCACGGCGGGACCGATGAGCCGGGGCCGATCTCGGGCGTGCCGGGCGGTTATCTGAACAGCGGCCATTATCGCGAGATGCGGCTGGCCAAGCTCGACGACCTGACGCCGGCGTTGCGGGCCGCCTTGCCCGGCCTGACCGCCGAACAGGACGCCGCGATCCTGGGCGCCGTCGACGGCAATCCGCGCTTTCTGGAGCAGATCATCGCCTATCTGCGATCCGAACCGCGCCTGTTCGACGATTTCGATCCCGCGCGGGCGCTGACCGATGACGGGCTGGCGGAGGCCCTGTCGCGATCGCAGCGGGTGCATGAGGTGGTGCTTGCCCGCCTGACGGCGCCGCACGTCGCGTCCGAAGTGCGCGAGGCGCTGGCGCTGGCGAGCGTGCAGGGGATGCGCGTGCTGCGCGACGTGGTGGAGGCGGCGGGCCACTCGCTGCTCGGGCACGATCTGGGCGAGCCGCTGATGCGCGGACAGAATCCGTTCAGCATCATGGCCTTTGAAGACGGCGGCGCGGTCGGCAGCTTTACCGAGCGGCTTTTCCTGCAAGCCGCGTCGCAGCTTCGGCGGAACATCAAGGGCCTGCACGACGAGGCGGCGGTGAAGGCGGCGCTGCGTCTGGCGTTGGCGGCGATCCTCCGCGCGCCGGTAACGGATACCGAAACCCGCGATGCCGCGGCGCTCGTCGCGCTGCGCCTGGTCGATGGCGGCGCGGACGACAGGGGTTTGACGGCGCTGGCCGCCGCGACGCATATGCTGGCGCTCGACGAACCCGAACCGATGCGCGCGGCGCTGGCGCAGTTTCTGGCGGCGCTGGATGGCGCCGACGGCGCGGCGGCGGACGCGATCATCGCCGATATTTCCCACGCCGCCCTGTTGGGGGCGGCCGACAATGCCCGGCTCTTCGACCGCGCGGATGCCGCCGCGGTCTTCGCCGACCATCGCATCGCGGCGATCCGCCGGGATCGCGGCGGTCCGGCGTCGCAAAGCGACCTGGCCGACTGGCTCGCCTTGCGCGGCGCCGTCCACGGTGCGTTTGGGCAATTCGAGGAGGCGACCGCCCGCCTCGACGAAGCGGTTGCCTGTTATCGCGATGCACTGGTGCACGCGCCTTCGCGCGGCGCCGTGACGGGGCTTCACCGGGTACTGACGCTGACGGCGCAGGACGATGACGCGACGGGGCATTGTGCGCGCGCGGACGATCGGATCGACATTTTGCTCGATACGATCGCATGGGCGCAGGAACAGGGGCTGTTGTCGCCGAACGAAGCCGAAAAGGCGCGCGGCGCGGCCCTGTCCTTGCGCGGCCATATGCTGTTGCAGCGCAATGCGCGGTCGGCCCGGTCCGGCGGCGATATCCGCGCCCGCATGCGCGCGCAGGCCAATCGCCGTCCGCTGATCGACGCGAGCCTGGATGAAGCGGAAGCGATCGCGCGGCGGCAATCGGACAGGGGCGACATCGATGCCCGGCGCAACCTGTCGGCGGCGCTCAATGCGCGCGCCGATCGCCGCGCGATGGCCGATGCCGACGATGCGATCGCCGCCAGCAACGAAAGCGTGGCGATCATGCGCGACCTGATCGCCGCGACGCCGCGCGTGTCATGGCTGCGCGATCTGGCGGTCGCGCTGACCGTGCGGTCGCGCGTGGCGCAGGCGCGCGGGGAACCGGCGTCCGACGATCTGGCCGAGGCGCTCGACTTGATGAAGCAGGTCGAGTCCAGGCTGATGACCGACAATGCGCGCGCGGACGTCGCTGCCTCGATCCGCAACATTGAGGCGCAGAATGCGCAGAATGCGCCGCAACTGGCGCTGATGGGGCAGCAATTGCTGGAACGGCGCGACCTCGCCGGGGCGTTCGCCGCCTATCGCGCCGCGGTTGCGGCGGTGGCGCCGCTTTACGACCGCACCATCGCGCCGCCTTTGCTGATGCCCCTTTATCAGTCGGCGTTGACGATGCTCGCGCTGGCCCCGCATTTCGACCCGCTGCTCGATGCCGACACCGCCGAGCAGGTGATGCTCGAGGGATTTCATGCGGCGCTGGCCTTCCTCAATCGCAAGACGCCCGACGCGGTCGACGGGATCGCGGAGGCCGGCGCGGCCTGCGCGCAGGCCTATGGCGACGCCGACCTGGCGGGGATGTTCGCCAGCATGCGGAAATCGGCCGGCGATTTGCGCCAGATCTTGGCCGATGACGACTAGGGGGCCTGTCTCTAAGCGGCGCTGACGCCGCGCGTCACAGCCGCACCATCCGCATGCCCTGTTCACCATAGCGATTGCCGCTGGTGCCGCCGGCCGGTGCGGCGGCCTCGATCGCCGCAAGATCGTCCGCCGTCAGCACGAGGTCGGCGGCGGCGACGCTGTCTTCCATCGTCAGGCGGCGCTTGGTGCCCGGAATGGGAACGAGGTCGGGTCCCTGCGCGAGCAGCCACGCCAGCGCGACCTGCGCCTTCGATACGCCATGCGCATCGGCGACCGCGCCGATGGCATCGACGATCGCCAGATTGGCGGGCAGGTTTTCCGCCGAATAGCGCGGGTCGTTGCGGCGCCAGTCCTGCTCGGCCAGTTCGTCGCGGCTGCGCACCGCGCCCGCCAGGAAGCCGCGGCCGAGCGGCGAATAGGGTACGAAACCGATGCCATGGTCGCGGCACACGCCCAGGATTTCATCCTCGACCCCGCGTTCCCAGATCGAATATTCGCTTTGCAATGCGGTGATGGGCGCCACCTTCGCGGCGCGGCGCAGCGTTTCGGGACCCGCTTCGGACAGGGCGATGTGGCGGACCTTGCCCTCTTTCACCAGCTCCATCATCCCGCCGACCGTCTCCTCGATCGGCACCGACGGATCGACGCGGTGCTGGTAGAAGAGGTCGATCGTGTCGATGCCGAGCCGCTGGAGCGATCCTTCGCAGCTTTTGCGGGCATTTTCGGGCGATCCGTCGACGCCGACGATCTGGCTGCCGTCGAATTTGAAGCCGAATTTGGTCGCGATGACCAACTTGTCGCGCTTGCCCCGGATCGCCTCGCCCAGCAATTCCTCGTTGCTGAACGGGCCATAGATTTGCGCGGTGTCGAAAAAGGTGACGCCCAGGTCGATCGCGCGGTGGATCGTCGCGGTCGATTCGTCGAGGTCGGCGGCTTCGCCGTAAAGGATGTTGCCGCCCCGGATCATCGGCATGCAGCCGATGCCGATCGCCGATACCTTCAGCCCCTGGCCGAGTGTGCGATATTTCATGCCGTCTCTCCCGCTGCCCGATCGTCTTCCACACCGTCGGCGGCATATTTGGTTGCCGTGACGTCGGCGATAACATTGCCCAGGGTGCGGAAGATATCGGGAAAGGTCTCGACCGCGACGAGCAGCCCGAGCGGCGCGACCGGCACCCCCATGGCGGTGGCGATCGGCGCGATGGAGGTCACGAAGCTGATCGATCCGGGCAGGCTGACCGCGCTCAGCGCCGACGCGATGGCGACCGCCAGGCCCGCCGCCATTTCCCACGGCGTCAGTTCGAAGCCGAACAGCCAGGCGACATAGATGACGACCGCCAGGTTCATCGCGGTGCTGGTGAAGCGGAACAGCGCGACCGCGAGCGGCAGCACGACATCGGCCTTTTTCGGGTCGACGCCCAGTTCTTCCGCCGAACGCAGCATCGCCGGCAGGCTGGCGAGCGAGCTTTGGGTGCTGATCGCGACCGCCATCGTCGGGACCATGGCGCGCACGAAGGCGGGCAGCGGCGCGCGGACGACCAGCACGGCGAGGATCAGCGCCAGCATGATGCAGCAGACGCCGATGCCCGAGACGATCAGCACATAATGGATGAGCCCGCCGAAGGCCGCGACCCCCGCCTTGACCGCGAGCGCATAGCCGAGCGCGAAGACGCCGATCGGGGCGAGCGCCAGCACCCAGCCGATGACGATCAGCATCGCATCGCCCAGCGCCTTGAACAGGCCCGACAGCGTCGCGCGCTGTTCGGGGGCCAGGCGGGTGATCGCGAAGGCGAAGATGGTGGTGAAGACGATCAGCGGCAGGATCGCGGTCTCCGCCGCCGCCGCGATCGGATTGGTCGGGATCAGCGACAGCAGGAAATCGCCGAAGCTGGGCGAGGTGCCCGCTTCCGCCGTGCCGCCCAGCCCGTCGCGCAGCGCGGTCGCGGCGCCGGACGACAGCGGGAACAGGCGCAGCAGCAGCGGCGTCATCACCAGCGACATGACGCCCGACAGCGTGATCGCGACCAGAAAGGTCAGCACGGCGCGGCTGGCGAGCCTGCCCGCGCGCGCCGCGTCGGCGGTCGCCGTGATGCCGGTGATCAGCAGCGCGACGACCAGCGGCACGATCGTCATCTTCAGCGCGTTGAGCCAGAGCAGGCCGATCGGTTCGACGAAGGCCAGCGACGCGGTCGCGGCATCGAGCGACACGCCCTCGACCGCGATTCCCAGCAACATGCCCGCCACCAGGGCGCCAAGGATGATCCAGGCCGATTTCACGTGGGGCTGTCTCCGGTGCGCTTGCCAAGCCAAAAGGGCTGACCTACTGCCGTCCCGGTTATGCCGGGGCGGGCTTCCCTCCGGCTTATTTGGCAGAGGTGGTATGCGCAAGTTTTTCGGAACCGACGGGATCCGCGGGCTGACCAACCAGATCCCGATGACCGTCGAGGTTGCGATGCGCGTCGGCATGGCGGCGGGCGCGCATTTCCTGCGCGGCACGCACAAGCACCGCGTCGTGATCGGCAAGGATACCCGATTGTCGGGCTATATGCTGGAAAATGCGCTGGTCGCGGGCTTCACCAGCGTCGGCATGGACGTGGTGCAGGTCGGGCCGATGCCGACCCCGGCGGTGGCGATGCTGACGCGGTCGATGCGCGCCGACCTGGGCGTGATGATCTCCGCCAGCCACAACCCCTTTTACGACAATGGCATCAAGCTGTTCGGTCCCGACGGCTACAAGCTGTCCGACGCCGACGAGGCGCAGATCGAATTGCTGCTGGCCAGCGAGCCGCGCCTCGCCGAACCGGCGCAGATCGGCCGCGCCAAGCGGATCGAGGATGCGCGCGGCCGCTATATCCACGCGGTCAAGCAAAGCCTGCCCGAATCGGTCCGGCTCGACGGGCTGAAGATCGTCATCGATTGCGCCAATGGCGCCGCGTACAACAGCGCCCCCACCGTCTTCTGGGAATTGGGCGCCGACGTCGTCGCGATCGGCGTCGGGCCCAACGGCACGAACATCAACGATCGTTGCGGGTCGACCGCGCCCGCGCTGCTTCAGGAAACGGTGGTGGCGAGCGGCGCCGACATCGGCGTCGCGCTCGACGGCGATGCCGACCGGCTGATCGTCGTCGACGAAGCGGGCGCGATTGTCGACGGCGATCAGATCATGGCGCTGATCGGCGCCAGCTGGGCGCGGCAGGGGCGGTTGAAAGGCGGCGGCGTCGTCGCGACCGTGATGTCGAACCTGGGCCTCGAACGCTTTCTGGAGGGGCAGGGGCTGGCGCTCGAACGTACGCAGGTCGGCGACCGCTATGTCCTGGAACGCATGAAGTCGGGCGGGTTCAACGTCGGCGGCGAGCAGTCGGGGCACATGATCCTGTCCGACCATGCGACGACCGGCGACGGCACGCTCGCCGCGTTGCAGGTGCTGGCCGAACTGGTCGCGTCCGGCCAATCGGCGAGCGCGCTGCTCCACCAGTTCGACCCGGTGCCCCAGCTTTTGAAAAATGTCCGGTTCGCCGGCGGCAAGCCGCTGGACGACCGCCATGTCCAGGCCGCGATTGCCGAAGGCGAAGCCGCCTTGAAGGGTCGCGGCCGGCTGGTTATCCGGGCCTCCGGCACCGAACCCGTGATCCGCGTCATGGCCGAAGGCGATCATGCCGGACAGGTCGAACAGGTCGTCGACATGATTTGCGACGCCGTGCGCGCGGCGGCCGCCTGACACTTATCCGATTATCTGAAGGAAGTTCTTGAAATGCTTGAAATGCGACCCGATTGCGAACGGTGCGGCCGCGATCTGCCGGCCGACATCCATGGGGCCTTCATCTGTTCGTTCGAATGTACCTTCTGCGCCAATTGCGCCGACAGGCTCGACGAACGCTGCCCCAATTGCGGCGGCGACCTGCTCGACCGGCCGCTGCGCGAAGGCGCCTCGCTCGCCAAATTCCCCGCATCGACCGAAAGGCGGCATCCGGGTGCCAAGGGCTGACGGGGACGCGGCATGACCGCGCGCGTCCTGATCGTCGCCGGGTCCGATAGCGGCGGCGGCGCGGGGATTCAGGCCGATATCAAGGCGGTGACGATGCTGGGCGGTCATGCGATGACCGCGATCACCGCGATCACGGCGCAGAATACGCGGGGCGTGCAGGCGGTCCATGCGGTGCCGGCCGACATGGTGCTGGCGCAGATCGACAGCGTGGCGTCCGACATCGGCGTCGATGCCGTGAAGATCGGCATGATCGGCCATGCGGACATTGCCGCGGCCGTTGCGGAGCGATTGTCCCGGCCCGATCTGGCGGCAACCCCGCTGGTGTTCGACCCGGTGATGATCGCGTCCAGCGGGGCGACGCTGGCCGATGGCGACACGGTGGCGGCGTTCCGCGCCCTGATGCGCCGCGCGATGGTCGCGACGCCCAACCTGCCCGAACTCGCCGCGCTGGGCGGGGAGGAGGCGGTGCTGGCGCACGGCTGTTCGCTGCTGGTCAAGGGCGGCCATGCCGACGGCGAAACCGTCATCGACCGTTTGTTCGAGACGGGCGAGGGCGAAGTCGCGCGCTGGGAAGCGCCGCGTATCGATACGCCGCACAATCACGGCACCGGCTGCACGCTTGCCAGCGCCATCGCGACGGGGCTGGCGCAGGGGATGCCGCTGCAACCCGCGATCGCCCGCGCGCGCGATTTCGTGCGCCTCTCGCTTCTCGGCGCCCCCGCACTCGGCGCGGGGCATGGCCCGATGGGGCAGCAGACGGTGCGTAACGACGGGCTGTTCACCGGCCCGGCGCTCAACCAGATCACGCTGCCGGCCCGCGATTACGCCGCGTCGGCCGCCTTCTACAAGCAGATGGGCCTGACCCAGATCGTCGACAGCCCGTCCAACGGCTATGCGCGGTTCGAGGCGGCGAACGGCGTGACATTGTCGATCCATGTCGGCGATGGCGCGGCGGGCGGGGCGACGACCTATCTGGAAAGCGGCGCGCTCGATGCGTGGGTCGCCTATCTCGCGCGGCGCGGCGTGCGCTTCGACCAGATGCCGAAGGACGAGGATTGGGGCTGGCGCGAGGCGCGGCTGACCGATCCCGCGGGCAATCGCCTGTGTCTCTATCAGGCGGGTGAGTATCGAAGGTTTCCGCCGTGGCGGATATGATTTTTCCGCCTGTCCCTGAATGCCGGCCGCATCGAGCGCCGTCGAGAGGCCCATCGGCGGGGCGCTGTGACGAGGGGTGTCCCGACGGCGCTCGCCACGAACGGGAGCAGCGGATCGGATCGGACTGGGAGCATCGATGATCGTCGGGGTCGACGAGGCGGGCCGCGGGCCGCTGGCCGGGCCGGTGGTCGCCGCGGCGGTGCTGCTGTGCGACGGCGGAATCGACGGCCTCGATGATTCCAAGAAGCTTGGCGCGAAACGCCGCGCCGCGCTGGATGTCCAGATCAAGGCGCGCTGCCTCTGGGGCATCGGCGAAGCGAGCGTGGCGGAGATCGACCGCATCAACATATTGCAGGCGACCTTTCTGGCCATGACGCGCGCGGTCGAGGCGCTGGGAGTCGAACCGCGCGAGATATGGGTCGACGGCAATCGCCTGCCGCGCTGGCGCTATACGGCGCGGGCGATCGTCGGCGGCGATGCGCTGCACCCCTGCATTTCGGCTGCCAGCATCATCGCCAAGGAACATCGCGACCGGCTGATGATCGCGGCGGCGCGCGACTTTCCGGCCTTCGGCTGGGATCGCAACATGGGCTATGGCACCGCGCAGCATCTTGCCGCCCTGCGCGCGCATGGGCCGACGCCGCTGCACCGCACCAGCTTCGCGCCGGTCGCGCAGATGATGCTGATCTGAACGGGTCGGCGGGTATTTCGTCGCCCAGGCGGCACGGCCGAAAGATTTTTTCCTTGGGTGACTCCCGATCGTCACACCACCAGTGGTTGAGTCCGCGAGTCGCGCCGGACTCCATATGTCGTGGGGGACTCCTTTCGTTCCCCTTCCGTCAACCGTCTGGCGAGGCGGAATCCCTGGAATCCCGCCCTTGACGGCGGAGTCCGGGGGACTCATCAGGGGCTTCTTTCGATCGAGGACAGGGGCGGAACATGGGTGTGATGGAACGGGTGAAGGCCCCGGCGGCGAAGCAGCGCGCGGTCAAGGCGGCGCCGGTGGACTTGCCGCTCGACAGCATCCTGCAGGGCGATTGCGTTGCGATGATGCGCGGCTTGCCCGCCGCGTCGGTCGACATGATCTTCGCCGATCCGCCCTATAACCTCCAGCTCGGCGGCGACCTGCACCGGCCCGACGGCAGCCAGGTCGACGCGGTGAACGACGAATGGGACAAGTTCGACAGCCTCGGCACCTACGACCGCTTCACCCACGCCTGGCTGGCCGAGGCGAAGCGCATTCTGAAGCCCGGCGGCAGCATCTGGGTGATCGGCAGCTATCACAATATCTTCCGCGTCGGCGCGGCGTTGCAGGATCAGGGATATTGGATTCTCAACGACATCGTGTGGCGCAAGGCGAACCCGATGCCCAATTTCAAGGGCACGCGCTTCACCAACGCGCATGAAACGCTGATCTGGGCGTCGATGGGCGAGAAAGCGAAATATACCTTCAACTATCGCGCGATGAAGACGCTGAACGACGAACTTCAGATGCGCTCCGACTGGCTGATCCCGATCTGCGGCGGGCAGGAACGGTTGAAAAAGGGCGGGCACAAGGTGCATCCGACGCAAAAGCCCGAGGCTTTGCTCTACCGCATCCTGCTGGCCTGCTCGAACCCCGGCGACGTGATTCTCGATCCCTTTTTCGGGACCGGAACGACCGGCGCGGTCGCCAAGCGTCTCGGCCGCCATTTCATCGGCATCGAGCGCGAGGATGATTATATCGCGGCGGCGAAGGAGCGCATCGAACTGGCGCTGCCGCTCGACGAAAGCACCGTAAAGACGATGATGGCGCCCCGCGCGGCGACGCGCGTTGCCTTTGGCACCTTGGTCGAATGCGGGATGATCGCGCCGGGATCGGTGCTGACCGACGCCAGGCGCCGCTGGAAAGCGACCGTCCGCGTCGACGGATCGCTCGACTGTGCGGGGCAGGGCGCGGGGTCGATCCACAAGGTCGGCGCGGGCGTGCAGGGCGCGCCGAGCTGCAACGGCTGGACCTTCTGGCACATCGACGACGGCAAGCAATTGCGCGTGATCGACGCGGTGCGGCAGGACTGGCTGCTCGCGAACGAGGCGTAGTCATTTTCCGTCATTGCGTCGCTTCGCTCGCAATGACGAGTAAGGGAGAGGCATGTTTCAGCCCCTGATCAAGCCCGACCTCGGTGCGGTGTCGCCGAATATTCAAATCTATCTGCGCCCCGCCTGTTTCATCGACCGGCCGCACGAACTGGACGATGCCTGCCTGCGGATCGCCGACACGCTGGTCTGGTTCGCGGCCTGGCACGTCAGCCTGCGCGGCGGCGATGGCGTCCAATCGGCGATCGTTCGCGTTCCCGATCTGGACGACTGGATCGCGGCGATGCCCGGCCCGCTCGCGGACGCCGCGCGGACGCAGCGCGCCGCCGTCGCGCATCCGCGCCCCGCGCTGCAACTCGGGCAACGCGTCGTGCGGCTGAACGAGCCGCAGGTCATGGGCATATTGAACGTCACGCCGGACAGTTTTTCGGACGGCGGCCGGCATGACGACGCCGCCGCCGCGATCGACGCCGGTTTCGCCATGGCGTCGGCGGGCGCCGCGATTATCGATGTCGGCGGGGAATCGACCCGGCCGGGCGCCCCGCTGTTGTGGGAAGGCGACGAGATCAAGCGCATCGAACCCGTCGTCGCGGCGCTGGCGCGCGGCGGCGCGGCGGTGTCGATCGACACGCGCAAGGCGGCGGTGATGGAGGCCGCGCTGGCCGCGGGCGCGACGGTCATCAACGATATATCGGCGCTGCGCCATGACGACCGGGCGATGGAGGTCGCCGCCCGCGCGAACTGCCCCGTCGTCCTGATGCACGCGCCATCGGCGGGCAGCGATCCGCATCAGGGCGGGGCGTACCGCCATGCGCTGTTCGACGTGTACGACATGCTGGCCGACCGGATCGCCGCCTGTGTCGCGGCGGGGATCGATCGCGGCCGGATCATCGTCGATCCCGGCATCGGTTTCGGCAAGGGGGTCGCGGACAATCTGGCGCTGGTGAACGGCCTGGCGCTGTTTCACACGCTTGGCTGTCCGCTGCTGTTCGCGGGCAGCCGCAAGCGCGTCATCGGCGCACTCGACAATGAAGCCCCGGCCGACCGGCGGCTGGGGGGCAGCGTGGCGCTGCATTATCAGGCGGTGACGCAGGGCGCGCAGATGGTGCGCGTGCACGACGTGCCCGAAACGCGGCAGGCGCTGCGCCTGTGGCGCGGCCTGCGCGATGCGGCCCTGACCACCTGACCACCTGAACACATGACTACCTGACCGCCTGAACGCCACGATCCGGCGCGCCGGGGAAACCCGGGCGCGGGTTCATGCGTCCCTTGTGATGGAGGCCCGCATCGTCGCGGGCCGATCAAGGGAGATTTTCATGCAACTACCCCATGGTGCCCATGTCGCCGTCGCCGACGGCAATCGTTTCGTCCTGTTCCGCAACGATGGCGATGCCGATCTGATCAACCTGGTCGATGCGACGAGCCCCGAAATCGACACCACGAACCGCAGCGGCGCGCGCCCCGAACCGCGCGACCTCGACGAACGCGGCCATGCCGCGGGCGTCACGGCGCTGCTCAACAAGCGGGTGCTGGACAATGAGATCGAACGGCTGCTGATCATCGCCGATCCCAACACGCTGGGCGTCATGCGCGGCCATTATCATGGCGAACTGGAAAAGCGGCTGGTCGGCGAACTGGCCAAGACGCTGACCAACGCCGACACCAGCCAGATCGAACAGGCGATCGTCGCGGCCTGAGCGCCGGGATGCCGGTCGGGCGGCGGTGTCGATCGTCGGCTAGAGGCTGTAGCCTCCGTCCGCCGTCAGCACGGCGCCGGTGATCGTCGCCGCCGCGTCGGACAGCAGGAAGGCGATCTGCGCGGCGGTTTCGTCGGCGGCGGCATAGCGGCCGAGCGGCGTCGCCATGGCGGCCATGGCCTTCAGGGCTGCCGTCCGGTCGCCGTGATGCTGCTCGACCATCTGCGCGAAAAACGGCATCCGGTCCCAGATCGGCGTGTCGACGCCGCCGGGCGCGATGGCATTGACGCGAATGCGGTGCGCCGCGCCTTCCTTCGCCGCGACGCGGGCCAGTTGAATTGCTCCGGCTTTCGAGGCGCCATAGGCGCCGACGCCGTGTTCCGCCTTGACGCCGGAGATCGACGCCGTGACGACGATCGCGCCGCCCCGGCCATGCGCGATCATGGCGCGCATCGCGGCGCGCAGCGACAGCATCGCGCCGTCGAGATTGACCGCCATTGTCCGGCGCCATTCGCCATACTCCATTTCGGCGATCGGTCCCGCGCTCGAAATTCCGGCGTTGATGACCGCAATGTCGATATGCGCGAGGTCATCGGCGATCGAATCCCACATCAGGGGGTCCGATACGTCCCGTCCCGACGACCGATCGACGCCCAGAATCTGCGCGCCTTCGCGGGCAAGCAGGGCTGCGGTCGCCGCGCCGATGCCCGACGCATGGCCGGTTACAAGCGCGCTGCGGTTGGTGAAACGGTCGCCCATGTCCCGCGTCCTAACGGCGCGACAGGCCGATGTCGATCCGCGTCGCGGTCAGGCGGCGGTGTCGATCCCCAGGTCGGCGAGCTTGCGATAGAGCGTCGAGCGTCCGATGCCGAGCCGGCGCGCCACTTCGCTCATCCGGCCGCGATAATGACCGATGGCCAGGCGGATGACGTCGGCCTCGATTTCCTCCAGCGGCCGCAGATTGCCGTCGGGAAGATAGAGCGTCACGCCGATCGCCTCGCCGTTGATCGCGACATGATGGTCGCCCGCCGGCGCCGCGCCGCCAAGGGTCGCCTCGATCGCCTTGAAATCGGCGCTGGTCAGCACGTCGGTCGAGCTTGCGACGGCGGCGCGGAACAGCACGTCCTGCAACTGGCGGACGTTGCCCGGCCACGCATAGGAGGCGAGCAGGCGCAGCGCATCGTCGGTGACGCCGATGGTCGCCATGCCGGGCAGGCCGCTGATCCGGGCGAGCAGGTGCCGCGCCAGCGGGCCGACGTCGCCGCGCCGCTCGCTGAGCGACGGCAGGGTCAGCTGCGCGGTCGAAAGGGCGTAGAACAGGTCTTCGCGGAAATGTCCCGCCTCGATCAGCTTGTCGAGCGGGCTGGCGCTGGTGGCGATGATGCGCACGTCGACGCTCTGGCGGATGCTGCCGCCGATCATCTGCACTTCGCCCGTGTTCAGGAATTCCACGAGCTTCGCCTGGGTTTCCAGCGGGATGCATTCGACATGGTCGATGATGATGCTGCCGCCGTCGGCCTGGACGAGACGGCCGACCTGGCGGTCGAAGGCGCCGGGAAAGGCGCCGCGTTCATGCCCGAACAACCCCGATCCGATCAGCCCGGGCGAAACCGCCGAGCAATCGACCATCACCAGATTTCCGCGCGCGCGCGGGCTGGCGCCATGGATCGCGCGGGCGAAGACTTCCTTGCCGGTTCCGGGCTTGCCGTTGATCATCACCGGGACGCGCGCCCGCGCCGCCTTGGCCGCGATGGCGAGCGCGCTGCGGAAATTGGGGCTCGACCCGATGATCTCCTCGAAGGCCAGCGGCGCGCGCAGCTTTTCGGTCAGCGGGCGAAGCTCGCCCTGCGGTCCGCCGGGGGTCGCCACGCGTTCGAGCGCGCCCAGCAGGCGGTCGGGGGCGATCGGCTTCTGGACGAAATCGTCGGCGCCGGCGCGCATCGCCGCCACCGCCACCTCGACGCCGTTGCGCATCGTGATGACGACCAGCGGCAGCGCGGGGCGCCAGCGGCGCAGTTCGGCCACGAAGTCGCCGATGTCCATGCCCGGCGCGCCCTGGTCGACAAGGACGGCGTCGAGCGCCATGCCATCCTGGGTGCCCAGCTTGGCCAGCGCCGTATCGGCGTCGCCCGCGATCACGCTGCGCCAGCCGCCGCGCGAGGCGAGGGCGGCCAGAAAACGCTGCTGGGCCGGTTCGCTGTCGACGATCATCACCGTCCGCATGTCGCGCGCGCTTGCCATGAGTGTCGAATCTGCCCCCGTGTCGGCCATGCTGTCCGGATTTTGCGGTCTTCCGCCGCTGTAGCCAAGAGGGGTAAAGGGGCGATTAAGGCCGATCAACTTTTGGCTTGGCGACCGCTTTG
>QFPJ01000075.1 GCA_003241685.1 Sphingopyxis macrogoltabida | reverse complement strand
GGCCCGCGACGAGGTCGCGAGGAAAAGGGTTGCCTTTGCCGCCTCGGTCAGAAGGTCTTCCGCGATCTGGAAATCGGCACCGACCTGATGGTCAATCGCGCTGTTCAAATCTTCCCGCGAAAGCTGTGACCAGTAAACCGGCGTCACGTCGCATCTTTGTTTCGCTTGGCCTGAATCTCTGTTCGCTTCGTAGCGATCCATTGATGCATCTCGTCAGCAGAGATGAGGGGGTGTTCGCGCGCGGATCGTTCGCCTTCTTCGACAAACGCCAGCATTTCGGCCTCGCGTTCAGCATATTCGCGCACTGCCTGCGCTACCAGCCAGGCCCGGCTTCGGCCCTGTGCAGTGGCAAGATTATCCATCAGCGCAGCAGTATCAGCGTCGATACGTGTCGAGACAACAGTCTGCTTCGTCATGCGCGGCATGTACCACTTGTATACAAATGATTCAAGGTCGCGTCTGGCCGTTCCCGCGCACCAGCCATTTGTAGGTGGTCAGCCCTTCGAGCGCGACCGGGCCGCGCGCATGGAGCCGTCCCGTCGCGATGCCGATTTCGGCGCCGAGGCCGAATTCGCCGCCGTCGGCGAATTGGGTCGAGGCATTGTGCATGACGATCGCGCTGTCGACTTCGGTCAGAAAGCGTTCGGCGATCGCGGCATCCTCGGTAACGATGGCGTCGGTGTGCCTGCTCGAATGCGCGTCGACATGCGCGAGCGCGCCGGCGAGGCCGTCGACCAAGGCGATCGAGACGATCGCGTCGAGATATTCGGTGTCCCAGTCGCCCGCCGATGCCGGGTCGACATGGGCGCTGAGCGCCGCGACGTCCCGGTCGCCGCGTACCTCGCAGCCCGCGGCGATCAGCGCGTCGATGATGGCCAGCGGCGCGGGATAGCCGCGGTCGATCAGGATCGTCTCGGTCGCGCCGCACACGCCGGTGCGGCGCATCTTGGCATTGATGGCCAGCGCGACGGCCTTTTCGGGATCGGCGGCGCCGTCGATGTAGAGATGATTGATCCCGTCGAGGTGCGCCAGCACGGGCACGCGCGCTTCGTCCTGCACCCGCGCGACCAGGCCCTTGCCGCCGCGCGGAATGATGATGTCGACCAGCCCCTGCGCGCGCAGCAACGCGCCGACCGCCGCGCGGTCCTGTGTCGGGACAAGCTGCACCGCGTCGGCGGACAGGCCGGCGGTGGTCAGCCCCGATGTGAAGGCGGCATGGATCGCGCGATTGCTGCGCGCCGCCTCGCTGCCGCCGCGCAGGATCACCGCATTGCCCGACATGAGGCCGAGCGACGCGGCGTCGGCGGTGACGTTGGGTCGGCTTTCATAGATGATGCCGACGACGCCCAGCGGCACGCGGACGCGCACCAGTTCCATGCCGTTTGGCCGCGCGGTGCGGTCGATTTCGGCGCCCACGGGGTCGGGCAGGGCCGCGACCGCCTCCACCGCGTCGGCGATCGCCGCCAGCCGGTCCGCGTCGAGCCGCAGCCGGTCAAGCATCGCCGACGACAGGCCCGCCGCGCTGCCCGCTTCCATGTCGCGCGCATTGGCGTCGAGAATCGCGGGTGCCTGTTCGCGCAGCGCCCCGGCGGCGGCGCGCAGTCCGGCGGCCTTGTCCGCGGTGGTCGCGGTCGCCAGCCGTTTCGCCGCGCTGCGCGCGCGCGCGCCCATGTCGGCGATCAGCCCCTCGATGTCGGCGGGCGGGCGGGCGGTCAGGGCTTCGGCGTTCATGCCGCGCCCCTATCATGTTTCGCCCGGCCGCCGAAAGCCCCGTTGCGCCCCGGCGCCCGGCTGCCTACGAAGAGGAAATGACAGGGGATATGGACGCCATCGGGGCCGCTGTGACGGCCGGACTCGCGGCGCGGGCGGTCGAATCGCATCGCGGCGAGGGCACCTATGCCGCCGACGGGCAGCGATGCCTGAATTGCGGCACCAGCCTGTTCGGGCCGCATTGTCACCGCTGCGGCCAGAAGGGCGATGTGCACCGCAGTTTCGGGGCGATCGGGCATGACCTGGTCCACGCGATTTTCCATTTCGAGGGCAAGATCTGGAACACGCTGCCGCTGCTGACGTGGCGTCCGGGCGATCTGACCCGCCGCTATATTCACGGCGAGCGGGCGCGGTTCATTTCGCCGCTGGCGCTGTTCCTGTTCGCGGTGTTCCTGACCTATGCCGTGCTGGCGATGGTCGGGGCGGGGTCGATGGGCGGCTTCGACATGCAGAAGCTCGCCGCCGACCAGACGCGGACCAACGCGCTGACATCGACCATGCAGGCCGAGGTCGACCGGATCGACGACCGACTGGCGCGGGCGGATCTGCCGGCGGAAGAACGGAGCCGGCTGACACAGGAACGGGTCGTGCTCCAGAAGAGCGCCGACTATCTGGGCGTGTCGCGCAGCATCGACAGGGACGCGCGCGCCAAGGGGCCGCCGGTGCTCGCCGATCCGGCCGATCAGGTCGCGGCCAGCGCCGATTTCCTGTCGCGAACCAAATCCGACACCGGCATTGCCTTCATCGACCATGGCATCGACAAGGCACTCGCGAACCCGGGGCTGCTCCTCTACAAGCTTCAGGCGAACGCCTATAAATTCGCCTGGGCGCTGATCCCGCTGTCGCTGCCCTTCATGTGGCTGCTGTTTCCGTTCAGCCGGCGTTTTCACACCTATGACCATTTCGTGTTCGTCACCTATTCGATCAGTTTCATGCTGCTCCTGTTCGTGGTGGTGCGGCTGCTCAACCTGACGATATTCGGCGAAGTCGCGACCTTTGTCGCCATGTTGTACATGCCGTTTCACATGTACCGGCAATTGCGCGGCGCTTATCGATCGTCGCGCTTCGGCGCGCTGGTCCGCACGACCCTGCTGCTTTTCTTCAGCCTGTTCACCGTGATCGGCTTCATGCTCCTGCTGCTCGCGCTTGGCCTTATGGGATAGCACAGCCGAATTGTAACAAGACCCCGGCAAGGGGCGGGCGACGCAGAAGAGGAGATGGCGATGCACCCGCTTTGGGCCACGATGGACAGGCGCCTGCTGATCAAGGTCGGGACGGCCGGGCTGGCCGCCCTGTCGCTGCCCGGCGCGGCGGCGGCGATGCTGGCGCAGGGCTTTACGCACGGCGTCGCCAGCGGCGAGCCATCGGCGCATTCGGTGCTGTTGTGGACGCGCTATGCGGCGGCGAACGACAGCGATCTGACGGTCGAAGTCGCCGAAACGCCCGATTTCGCGCGCGTGGTCGGCGGCGGCAAGGCGACCGCGCACGGCGCGCGCGACCATGTGGCCAAGATCGTCGTCGACGCGCTGGAGCCGGGCCGCTGGTATTTCTATCGCTTCATCGCGCCCGATGGAACGGCCTCGCCGATCGGGCGGACGCGCACCTTGCCCGACGGGCCGACGTCCGCCTTCACGCTGGCGCTCTTTTCCTGCGCCAACCTGCCTTATGGCTGGTTCAACGCTTATGCCCACGCCGCCGCGCGCGGCGACATCGACCTTGTCGCGCATGTCGGCGACTATCTCTACGAATATGGCGCCGGCCACTATCCGACGCGCGGCGAAGCGGTCGCCGGCCGCCTGTTGCAACCGTCGCGCGAAATCGTGGCGCTCGCCGATTACCGGCTGCGCTATGCCGCCTATCGCAGCGACCCGGACCTGCAGCGGCTGCACCAGCTTTTTCCGGTCATCGCGCAATGGGACGATCATGAATTCGCCAACGACGCGTGGAAGGGCGGCGCCGAAAATCATGATGCCGGGGAAGGCGAATGGAGCGACCGCGCCGCGGCGGCGGAGCGCGCGTGGCGCGAATGGATGCCCGTCGCCGAGACGCGCTGGCGCGACTATCAGGTCGGCGATCTGGCGACCATTTTCCTGCCCGAAACGCGGATCACCGGCCGCGACAAGCCCTTCGACCTTGGCGATGTGCTGAAGGGCAGCAGCGGCGGCGATGTCGCCGCGACGCTCAAACGGTTTGCCGAAACCGATTATCGCGACCCCGCGCGGCAGTTGCTGGGCGGCGATCAGGAACGCTGGCTGTTCGGCGGTCTCGCCGCGTCGGCGAAGGCGGGCACGCGGTGGCAGGTCTGCGCGCAGCAGGTCGTGACGGGCAGCCTGTTCACGCCGCCCGAATCGCGCGGATGGTTCGGCGGCGACCTGCCGGCCGAGGTGCGGCGGCGCATCGATGTCGCTCAGATTGCGGCGCGCGCCGGGCTGCCGCTGTCGATGGACAGTTGGGACGGCTATCCCGCCGCGCGCGATCGCCTGCTCGCCGCGGCCCAGGGGGCCGACGCGAATCTCGTGATGCTGGCAGGCGACAGCCATAACGCCTGGGCTTTCGATCTGGCGCATGACGCCCGTCCGGTGGGCGTGGAGGTCGGCGGCCAAAGCGTGACGTCGCCCGGTTTCGAGGCCTTCACGCCCGGAATATCGGACAGCCGGCGCGTTGCCGCGATCCGCGCTTCGTCACCCCAACTCAAATGGGCGAACACCGAAAATCGCGGCTATGCCAGCGTGCATATGACGCGCGACGCGATGACCGCCAACTGGCATCTTGTCGCGGACGTCCGCCGCCGCTCGCCCGCCCTGTCGGGAACGCACAGCATGACGGCGCACCATGGAAGAAAGGCCTATGACCCCGTCTGATCGCGCTGGCCCCGTCCTGTTGCCGGGCGGCAATCCGCGAAACGCCCGCATCGATGCGGGGTTTCGCGGCGACCCGGCTCACGCGTAGGGCGGCGCGTCCTCGAACTCCGCGAAGGACGGATAATCGTCGGCGACGCTCGCGGTGAAATTCGGCGCCCGCTTTTCGAGGAAGCTCGTCACGCCCTCGGCGGCGTCGGGGCTGCGCCCGCGCGAGAAGATGGCGCGGCTGTCCCAGCGGTGGGCGCTCATCGGGTGCGGCGCGCCGAGCATCCGCCACAGCATATGCCGGGTCAGCGCGAC
>QFPJ01000037.1 GCA_003241685.1 Sphingopyxis macrogoltabida | reverse complement strand
AGCCGCTGGTCGAGGGGCGCGCGCGTTCGGCCTTCTTCATGACCGAACCGGCGGCGGAAGGCGGCGCCGGGTCCGACCCGTCGATGATGAAGACGACCTGCCGCATGGACGGCAACCACTGGGTGATCAACGGCCGCAAGGCGTTCATCACCGGGGCCGACGGCGCGAAGGTCGGCATCGTCATGGCCAAGGCGGAGGATGTCGCGGCGGGCGGCGGCGCCTGCATGTTCCTGGTCGACCTGCCCGATCCCGCGATCCGCATCGAGCATGTGCCGAACACGATCGACAGTTCGATGCCCGGCGGCCATGCGACGGTGGTCATCGAAAATCTGCGCGTTCCCGCCGACCAGATGCTGGGCGAGGCGGGCGAAGGCTTTCAATATGCACAGGTGCGCCTGTCGCCGGCGCGCCTGTCGCACTGCATGCGGTGGCTGGGCGCGTGCCAGCGCGCGCACGAGATCGCGAGCGATTATGCCAACCGGCGCATGGCGTTCGGCAAGCCGCTGATCGACCATGAGGGCGTCGGCTTCATGCTGGCCGAGAATCTGATCGACCTGAAACAGTCGGAACTGATGATCGACTGGTGCGCGGGAATTCTCGACACCGGCTCGCTCGGCACCGCCGAAAGCTCGATGGCGAAGGTCGCGGTATCCGAAGCGCTGATGCGCATCGCCGACCGCTGCGTCCAGGTGATGGGCGGCTCCGGCGTCACCGACGCGACGATCGTCGAACAGGTCTTCCGCGAAGTCCGCGCCTTCCGCATCTATGACGGTCCCACCGAAGTCCACAAATGGAGCCTCGCCAAGAAGATCAAACGCGATTGGAAAAACGCGCAATCCACATCCTGACACCACGAATAGGAAATAAGAGAGGAGCCTCCCGCATGAAAATCGATTCATCGACCGCCGCCGTCGTGACCGGCGGCGCATCGGGCCTGGGCCGCGCAACCGCCGAAGCACTGGCTGCCGCCGGCGCCAGGGTCGCCATTTTCGACATCAACGAGGCGCTGGGCGAAACGGTCGCAAAGGCGATCGGCGGGCTGTTCGTCCGCGTCGACATCACCGACGAACAATCGGTCGTCGACGGCTATGCCAAGGCGCGCGCGGCGCATGGGCAGGAACGTATCTGCGTTCATTGCGCGATGACCTCGCGGCGCGGCAAGACGCTGTCGTTCGACAAGGAAACGGGCAAGTTCCGCCGCACGCCGACCGAAGATTATGACTATGGCGTGCAGGGCATCCTCGTCGCCAGCTATCGCGTCGCCTCGCTGGCGGCGGAGGGCATGGCGACGCTGGACGAACTGGAGGACGGCGAACGCGGCGTGATCATCCTGACCGCGTCGGTCGCGGCGCAGGACGCGCAGATCGGCCAGGTCATCTATGGTTCGGCCAAGGCGGGCGTCAACGGCCTGGTCCTGCCGCTGGCGCGCGACCTGATGGACCTTGGCATCCGCGTCAACGCGATCATGCCCGGCGTGTTCGAAACGCCGCTGGTCGCCGGCATGAACCCGGCCGTGAAGGCCAGCCTGTCGGCGTCGGTCCCCTTCCCCAAGCGGCTCGGCAAGGCGGAGGAGTTCGGCAGCCTGGCGATGGAAATGGCGCGCAACAGCTATTTCAACGGCCAGGCGGTCCGGCTCGACGGCGCGATCCGCATGGCGCCGCGCTGAGGCCCTGCCATGTTCCGATCAAAAAGGACCGCTGATCGCCAGCGTCCGGGTCGGACTGTACAGGTTGACGAACAGCGTCCGGCCATCGGGCGCGAAGCAGGCGCCGGCGGGTTCGGTCTGGGTGCGGATGCGCGCGAAGGCATAGACTTCGCCGAAAGGCGTGACGCCGCGCAGATGATTGTCGACGGTCGCGCCATATTGATCTTCGCACACGAACAGATGGCCGTTGGGCGCGACGGTCAGATTGTCGCCGAAACTGTATTGCGCGGGGTCGGTCGATTCGAGGAAGAGTTGCAGCCGCCCCGGCGCCATTTTCTCGCGGTCGGTCCCCTCGTGCCGCGACGGGCGGTATCGCATGATCTGCCCCTGTTTCGCCCGCCCGCCGGATGTGCAGGTGAAGTAAAGCTCGTCATTGCCCCAATGGACGCCCTCGCCGCGCGCGAAGATCACCGCCCCCTTTTTCGCGCCGCGCAGCCGCAGATCGTCGGCCGGGCTTTCGACATCGTCCAGGTCGACCCAGCGCGCGAAATGCCAGCTTCCCGGCGCCATTTTCATGCCCGCCCAGTTGCGGCTGTCGCGCACCCATTTGTCGTCGAAGGCCAGCGCCTGCAACCGCCCGCCGCGCCGAAGCGAGCCCGGAACGTCGGGCACGAAGCGATAGAAGAGGCTGTCGTCGCGGTCTTCGGTCATGTAAACGATGCCGGTGCGCGGATCGATCGCCGCCGCCTCGCGCACGAAGCGCCCCATCGCCTTGATCGGATCGGCCTCGATCAACCGCCCGGCATCGGCGGGAACGTCGAACACCCAGCCGTGCGGGCGGCCGACGCCATTCGCGGGGCCATCGGTGCTTTCCTCGCAGCTCAGCCAGCTGTTCCACGGCGTGACCCCGCCCGAACAATTGCGGATCGTGCCCACCAGGCTCAGATATTCGCGTTCGACCGCCAGCGTGTCGGCGTCGAGCACAATCGTCGTCGTGCCGCCGGGAATCGCATCGCCGCCGCCGGTGCGGTCGAAACTTTCGCCCGGCGCCGCCATGCCCGCCGCAAACGGCCCCGCCCCGACATGCGCGACATTCAGTTCATGGTTGCGGACCAGCGCCAGCTTGCCATTGTCCAGCTTGAAACAGCCCATGCCGTCGGCATGGTCGGGCACGCGGTGGCCGTCGCTCATCGTCCGGCCCAGTTCGGACAGGATGCGATAGGAAAAGCCGGGCGGCAGGTCGATCAGCCCAGCGGGATCGCGCTGCAACGCGCCATAGCCCGGATCGGTCGCCATCATCCCGCCCGCGACCGCGCGGCTTTGCAGCGCCAGCCCCGAAAAGGCAAAGGCGGTCATGGCGAATTGGCGGCGATCGAGCATGGCGGGGCGACTCCGTCGGGTTCCTTCGCCGCGCCTTAGGAATCGAATATGACACTGCGGCTGCACCGGCGTCGCAGAAGTGCAACATCTGAAAAGGAGAGTGACATGGCAGGACCGCTGAAGGGCATCAGGATCATCGAATTCGCAGGGATCGGCCCCGGCCCCTTCTGCGGCATGATGCTCGCCGATCATGGCGCGGAGGTCATCCGCATCGACCGGCCGGGCGGCTTCATGGACCCGCGCGACCCGCTGTCGCGAAACCGCACGTCGATCGCGCTCGACATGAAAAAGCCGGAGGCGGTGCAGATCGCGCGCGACCTGTGCAAAAGCGCCGACGGCATTATCGAGGGCTATCGCCCCGGCGTCATGGAACGGCTGGGCCTCGGCCCCGACGTGCTGCTCGCCGACAATCCGAAGCTGGTCTATGGCCGCATGACCGGCTGGGGCCAGTTCGGCCCCTATGCCCAGGCGGCGGGCCACGACATCAATTACATCTCGCTGTCGGGCGTGCTGCACACCATCGGGGTGCGCGGCGGCAAGCCGGTGCCGCCGGTCAATTATGTGGGCGATTTCGGCGGCGGCGGCATGATGCTGGCCTTCGGCATGGCGAGCGCGCTGCTCCATGCGGCGAAAAGCGGCGAGGGTCAGGTGATCGACTGCGCGATGACCGACGGGTCGGCCCTGCTCGCGGGGATGAGCTGGTGGTTCCACGGCGCGGGAATGCTGAAGGACGAAGCGGGCGTGAACCGGCTCGACGGCGGCGCGCCCTATTATGACACTTACACCTGTTCCGACGGCAAGTTCATCTCGATCGGGTCGATCGAGCCGCAATTCTATGCCCTGCTCCGCGAAAAGACGGGGCTCGACGCCGACCCCGATTTCGACGTGCAGGACGACGCGGAAAACTGGCCCGCCAAGAAGGCAAAGGTCGCCGCATTGTTCGCGACCAGGACGCGCGACGAATGGTGCGACCTCATGGAAATGACCGACGTCTGCTTTGCGCCGGTCCTGTCGCTCGCCGAAGCGCCGCGGCATCCGCACAATGTCGCGCGCGAAACCTTCGTGACCGTCGGCGGCGTCCCCCACCCCGCCCCGGCGCCGCGTTATTCGGCGACGGTGAACGACATGCCGCGACAGGCGCCCCCGGTCGGCGGCGACGCCGATGCGATCCTGTCCGCGCTCGGCCATGACGCCGCCGGCATCGCCGCGCTGCGCGCGGGCGGTGCGGTGCGCTGACCGTTCAGCCGGCGCGCCCGTCGGCCGGCGCAACGGGGTCCGTGCGCGCCGTCAGGGCTTCCCACAGGCCGCGTCCGCCGAAACCGGCCACCTGGCGCCCCAGCACGCGCGCCCAATGCGCGTCATGCCCATGCGCGCCGCGCCAGCGCATCAGGGGGATGGTGACGCGGTGCAGGTCATATTCGCGGGTAAAGCCGATCGCGCCATGCACCTGATGCGCGATGCCGGTGACGACGCCGACCGCGCGGTTGGCGCGCAGCTTCGCGGCCGCAATCTCGAAATCGGCCTGCGCCGGGTCGATCCCCGTCGCGTCGAGCCGCGCCGCGAGCGCGGCGGCGGCGGCATCGACCGCGCGCACTTCGCATGCCATCACGGCGAGCGACTGCTGCACCGCCTGGAATTTGCCCAGCGGCCGGCCGAACTGCTGGCGCATGTTCACATGATCGATCGACAGCGCCAACGCGCGCCCCATCGCCCCGGCGATCAGGCTGACCGTGGCGGCGGCGGACAACGCCCCGAATCCGTTCTCCCCCATCCCGTCACGCCCCGCCCCCGACAGGATCAGCGCCGCGATGGGCAAATCCGGCGCCACCTCGCCCGCGATCCGCAGCACCGCATGGACGTCGCCCCAGTCGCCGCCGAAACCGCCGTCGGCTTCGGGCACCAGCAACAGGGCGAAACCCGCCTCCTCGACCGGCGCCATCCCGGCCACCGCCGCATCGGCGAACACGGCCCGCGCCGTATCGCACAGCATGTCGCGCGCCGCGCTCATCGCAGGCCCAGCCCGCGCGCGATGATCCCCCGGATCACTTCGCGCGTCCCCCCGCGCAACGAAAAGCTCGGCGACGCGATAAGCAGCGCGCGCAGCAGCCGGGCCAGGTCGTCGCTGTCGTCCCAGCCGCAATCGACGATCGCCTGCACCCGGCGCGGCATATCCTGTTCAAAGGCATTGCCCAGTTCCTTGACCACCGACGCCTCGACCATCGGGTCCTCGCCGGCCGCCAGTTTCGCGGCGGTCGACATCGACAATTGGCGCAGCGTCCACATCTCCGCCGCCAGTTCGCCGATCAGCGCCGCGACGTCGGGCGCGGGCTCCGGTCCCGCCGAATCGATCAGCGCGGCCAGCAAGGCATGGCTCGACAGATAGCGTTCGGGGCCGGAGCGTTCGAGGCCGAGTTCGGCCGTGACCTGTTTCCACCCCTCCCCGCGCGTGCCGATCAACGCGCCGTGCGGGACCAGCACGTCGTCGAAGAATATCTCGTTGAAATCATGATGGCCCGCCATGTCGATGATCGGGCGGACGGTAACGCCCGGCGTGTCGAGGTCGATCAGCAACTGGCTGAGCCCCGCGTTGCGTTCGCTGCCCTCCTCGGTCCGCACCAGCGCCAGGATGACGTGCGACAGATGCGCGCCGGTGGTCCAGATTTTCTGGCCGTCGACGCGCCAGCCTTCGGCCGTTTCGCGCGCGCTGGTCCGCACCGACGCCAGATCGGACCCGGCGCCCGGTTCGGACAGGCCGATGCAGGCATAAAGTTCGCCGCGGGCAATGCCGGGAAGGTAGTGCTGCCGCTGCGCCTCGCTGCCATAGCGCAGGATCAGCGGGCCGGTCTGTCGGTCGGCGATCCAGTGCGCGCCCACCGGCGCCCCCGCCGCCAGCAGTTCCT
This sequence comes from Sphingopyxis macrogoltabida, assembly GCA_003241685.1. Taxonomy (GTDB): domain Bacteria; phylum Pseudomonadota; class Alphaproteobacteria; order Sphingomonadales; family Sphingomonadaceae; genus Sphingopyxis; species Sphingopyxis macrogoltabida_A. The sequence continues at coordinate 22,794 of QFPJ01000037.1, read as the reverse complement.
CGATCACCACATAGCGTTCCAGCGGATGGCGGTCGCCGCCGCCATAGCGCGCCGGCAGGGTCATGCCGATATAGCCTGCCGCGCCCAGCGCGCGGCTGAAACCGACGTCGAAGCTTGCCCAGCAATTGGCGCGGTCGACGACGTCATTCCGCGGCTGGTTGTCGCGAAGCCAGGCGCGCAATTCGGCGCGCAGTGCCGGAATGTCGCCCGGCGGATCGAAAGGATGAAGCGCAAAGCCTTGCATGTCGCGACGGCCATGCAATAGCTTTGCCCGGCAGGAAAGGAATTTGTGCAATGGGACAGTTTTTGCGGGTCGAGCGGCGGGACAAGATCGCCATATTGACGATGATCAAGCCGGACAGCATGAACGCGATCGGCAGTCACGACGATTGCCAGGATATCATTTCCACGCTGCAACAACTGGGCGAGGATCGCGGCGTCAGCGCGATCATCCTGACCGGCAGCGGCCGGGCCTTCAGCGCCGGCGGCAATCTGAAAGGGATGCAGCAGCGCGAGGGCATCGGCGTGCTCGACCAGCCCGATTCGACGCGCAGCAATTACCGCAAGGGCGTGCAGGCCGTGATTCGCGCGCTGATGGATTGCGAGGTGCCGATGATCGCGGCGGTCAACGGCCACGCCGTCGGGCTCGGCTGCGACCTCGCCTGCACCTGCGACATCCGCATCGCCGCCGAAAGCGCCAAATTCGCGTGCAGCTTCGTCAAGGTCGGGATCGTTCCCGGCGACGGCGGCGCGTGGCTGCTGCAAAAGATACTGGGCTATCCGCGCGCCGCCGAACTGTTCCTGACCGGCGACCGCTTCGACGCCGCGCAGGCAAAGGAATTCGGCCTCGTCACCGAAGTGGTGCCCGATGCCGACCTGCTCGACCGCGCCATAGCGATCGCCGAACGGATCGTGTGCAACCCGCCGCGCGCGCTGCGCCTGACCAAGCGGCTGCTGCGCGAGGCGCAGCAAGGCCGGATGAGCGACATTCTCGAACTGAGCGCCGCCTATCAGGCGATCGTTCACGAAACCGCCGACAACCGCGAGGCCATCAATGCCTTCATCGAAAAGCGCGACCCCGTTTTCACAGGAGAATAATCATGCTCGCCGAGCGCGTCCTGCCCCTGGCGGGCATTCACAATTTCCGCGACTATGGCGGCTATGCCGTCGCGGACGGCGGACGGCTACGCGGCGGGATGCTGTGGCGATCGGCGCATCATGAAACGGCCAGCGATGACGATCTGGTCGCGATCGACGGGCTCGGGATCGACACGATCGTCGACCTGCGCGGCGACGACGAGCGCGCCATGCACCCGTGCCGCCGGTCGGCGGGCTTTTCCGGCCGGGTCCTGTTCGCGGGCGGCATTACCGCCGGCCTTGCCCCGCATCTTCAGGCGGCGGGCGGCGCGGTCGATGCCCAGGCGGCGCGGGCGCGGATGATCGACACCTATGCCGGAATGCCGTACCGCCCGGCGCTGGTCGCGACGCTGCGCCTCTATCTGGCGTCGCTCGCCGAATATGATGCGCCCAGTCTGGTCCACTGCGTCGCGGGCAAGGACCGGACCGGCTTCGCGGTCGCGATCGTCCACCGCCTGCTGGGCGTCCATGAAGATGACCTGATGCAGGATTATCTGCTCACCAACACCGCGGGCAAGATCGAGGAACGCATCGCGCAGGGCGCCGCGCATATCCGCCAGCGGTACGGCGCGGACATCAAGGACGACGCGGTTCGCGCGCTGATGTCGGTCAATCCCGCCTATCTCGACGCCGCGCTGGCGACGGTGCGCCGCGACCATGGCGATATTCCGGGCTATGCCGAAGCGGTGCTGAACCTGACCCCCGCGATGCGCGAGGCGATGGTCGACCGGCTGGTCGCCTAGGTCAAACGGCTGGCGGCCTGGGGGTCAAATCATCCTTGCGAGGCGCGGGAGGCGGCGACGCATCCGCCCGCCGTCGGCCCGATCAGCCGCCCTTCACCAGCACGCCGCCCTTCACCACCGCGTCGACGTCTTCCAGTTCGCGGACATTGGCCAGCGGGTCGCCGTCGACGGCGATGATGTCGGCATAGCGGCCCACCGCGATCGCCCCGACATCGCGTTCGCGGTCGAGCGCCTCGGCCGCGACGCTAGTGGCGGCGCGGATCGCCTGCATCGGCGTCATGCCATATTCGACCATGACGCGAAACTGGCCGCCGACCTGTCCGTGCGGCATTACGCCCGCGTCGGACGCGAACACCATGCGTACGCCCGCCTCCACCGCCTTGCGGAAATTGTCGCGCTGGATCTGGGCGATTTCGCGGTCCTTGCGCAGATTATCTTCCAGCACGCCGTTCTTCGCCCCCTCGGACTGGGTATATTCGGTGTTGAATATATCCATCGCGAACCAGACCGGCCGTTTGCGCGCCAGCGCCATGCGAATGCCCTCGTCATCGACCAGGCTGACATGCTCGATCGTGTCGATTCCGGCCGCGATCGCCGCCTTGATGCCCGTCGTGCCGTGCGCGTGCGCCGCGACGCGCAGCCCCCATTGATGCGCCTCGTCGGCGATGGCGCGCAGTTCATTCTCGGGCACCTGCAACTGCCCCGGCTCGGTGTTGCGCGAAAAAACGCCGCCGGTCGCACAGACCTTGATCACCTCGGCGCCATATTTGCGCTGGCGCCGCACCTGATAGCGCAGCTCGTCGACGGTATCGCCGATACCTTCCAGTTTCGCGTCGGCCTTTTCGAAGCTCGGCGGGAAATAGGTCGAATCGCAATGGCCGCCGGTTGCGCCGAGCGCATAGCCCGCCGGCACGATCCGCGGCCCCACCGCATAGCCGGCGTCGATCGCCTGTTTCAGCCCGATGTCGTTGCGGTCGCTCGACCCGACGTTGCGGACGGTGGTGAAACCCGCGTCCAGCATGTCGCGGGCATTTTTGACCGCGGTCATGCCCCAGAAGCTGTCGGTAAATTCCAGCCCGCGATAGCCGCCAATATCGGCCGGCCCATCCAGATGGACGTGCATGTCGATCAGTCCGGGCAGCAAGGTCCTGTCACCCAGGTCGATATGCTTGACGTTCGCGCCCCAGCGCACCGTGCGCGCATCGGCGATGGTCGTGATGCGGCCGTCGGCGCCGACGAAGATGGCGGGATGATCGACCATCTTGCCGGTCAGCACATCGACATAGCGCGCGCCGGTGATGACGGTCTGCCCGCCCGCTTCTGGCGCCTGCGCCGACGCGGTGCTCACCGCGAACAGCGCCCCCGCAACGAGCGGGATAGTCCGAAGGATAGTGCCGAAATTCTTTCGCGATTGCATGTCCGTCCCGCCTGTTGCCGATGCCCTGTCCGGGTGATGGCAAAGCGGAACGGATTAGGACAGCGAAATTTGCGTCAGACGATTTTCCGGCCAAAACCGCCGGGCGGGCGGGCGATCGGCGGATCGATGCCCGGCACCGGCACCTCAGCCGGTTCGGCGCGATTGCGCATGTAATTCGCAAAGGCCGCGTCCGCGTCGAACCCTTCGGTCGCGGGCAGCTCGTCGGCAATCCTCTTGCCCGCCCGCGCGACATCGGCGACGCCAGACAGGCCGCGCAGCAGCTTGACCAGCGGGCCGATCAGGAACAGCAACCCGACGACCGACAGGCCCAGCACGGTCGGTCCCAGCCCGATCGCGGCGACGCCCTCCATCGAATTGCCGCCGACCCCGATGAAATGCCACAGGAAATATCCGATATAGGCGATCGGGATCAGCGCGCCGACGCCTCCCGCAACCGCACGCATGGACAGTTTCATCGTCGCCTTCCTTTCCGATCGGCGGTTTAGCGCAAAGGATTTACCATCGGGTTAGGAAGGATGGCGTTTCGCATTGCCGTCCCGTCCCGCCCACCAGGCGCCGATCAGGGCAAAGGCGGTGCCGAGCAACGTGCCGCCGGCGATGTCGCTGATCCAGTGCACGCCCAGCATCATGCGCGACACGCCGTTGAGCAGGATCATCGCCAGCGCCAGCGCCCAGGCCGCGGACCGCCAGCGCGGCGGCGCCAGCCACGCGAGCAGCAGATACACGACCGCGGCGCTCGTCGCATGACCGCTGGGAAAGGAAAAACTCGTCTGATGGTCGAGGTGCGGGACGATGTCGGGCCGCGCGATGCCAAAGGCGCGCTTGAGCAGGCTCGACGCCAGATTGGCCAGCAGCGAGGCGCCGCCCAGCGCGATCGCGCAGCGCGGCCCGCACCAGTGCCAGACCAGCGCGCAGAGCAGGACGACGATTCCCCAGCGGGGCAGCCCGCCGCCGATCCAGCTGATCCCCTGCATCAGCGCGATGAGCCAGGACGGCGAGGCATCGACGGACAGCCCCAGCATCGTCCCGACGCGCAGGTCTACGTCGGCGGTATGGCCCGCCGCCACGGCATAGCCGAGCAGCAGGAAGGCGAGAGCGAGCAGCGCAAGCACGCGACGCGTCGGAAAGGACGGAGCGGCGGGATCGGTGGATGTCATGCCGTCCCCCTTGGCAAAGGGCGGCGGCAACCGCAATCAGTCGCGGTGTGCCACGCGCGCCGCCGATTGACGCCAGACATCCAGTTGCGCGGCAAAGCGCCGCAATTGTTCGGTGCCGCCATCGAAATCATTGTCGACCAGCCGGACCTCGCCGTTCGCGTCGCCGCTGCGATAGCGAAGGTGGAGCCCGTGGCGCAGCCGCGCGCCCGTTCGCGCCCCGAAAGGCGCGTCGCCGGGCAGGCGATCGGCGCGGTCGAACAGCGCCTCCACGATGTCGGCGACCGGCAGGTCCGCCGGAACCCCGGCATAGCTTTTGTGAAAATGCAGCCGGCCGCCCTCGATCTTCACGCCGACCTCGCCTCTGGCTGCCCGCAATCCGTGCCGGCCGGCATAGAAGAGCGCGGCGCATCCGGCGACGATCAGCAGCGGGATCTTGAACGGCGCCAGCGGATCGGACCGCCGGGGCGGCGGCGGCGGCAGCGCGAAGTCGACCGGCCGCACCGTGGCGGCGGGCGGCGCGCTGTCGCGGTGCATGGCCCCGGCGACGCCAAATGCCACCGCCGCGACCAGCAGGAAGAACAGCGCCTTGACCGCGTTGCCCCACCGCGAAAAATACAGAACCGACGGGTTCAAGGCAGGGTGCCCCGCCGCGCCTAGATATGCAGCGGCCGTCCGAACGCGGCCAGCACGCCCTCGTGCATCGTCTCGCTCAGCGTCGGGTGCGGGAAGACGGTGCCGATGAAATCATCCTCGACCAGTTCGGCGGTCTTGCCGATCGTATAGCCCTGGATCAGTTCGGTGACTTCGGCGCCGATCATGTGGGCGCCCAGCAGTTCGCCGGTCTTGGCATCGAACACCGTCTTGGTGAAGCCTTCGGCCTCGCCCAGCGCGATCGCCTTGCCGTTGCCGATGAAGGGGAAGGTGCCGGCCTTGACCTCATACCCCAGCTCCTTCGCCTTCGCTTCGGTCAGCCCGACGCTGGCGATCTGCGGGCGGCAATAGGTGCAGCCGGGGATGTTGCGAACGTCCATCGCGTGCGGATGGACATCCTTGTTACCGGCTTCGGCGGCGATCGCCTCGACCGCGATGATCGATTCGTGCATCGCCTTGTGCGCCAGCCACGGCGGCGCGGTGACGTCGCCGATCGCCCAGATGCCGGGGACGTTGGTGCGGCACATCGCGTCGGTGTCGATATGGCCCTTGGTCGTCTTCACGCCCAAGGCTTCGAGCCCGATATTCTCGGTGTTCGGGACGATGCCGATCGCGACGATCGCGTGGCTGAACTCGGCGGATTCGACCTTGCCGTCCTTGCCCTTGATCTTGGCAGAGACACCCGTCGCAGTCGCCTTCAGTTCCTCGACCCCGGCGCCGGTATAGATGGTCATGCCCTGCTTCTTGAGCGCCTTTTCAAGGAAGGCCGATACATCGGCATCCTCGACGGGCACAAGGCGGTCGAGCATTTCGACCACGGTCACGTCGACGCCCATATCGCTGTAGAAGCTCGCGAACTCGATCCCGATCGCACCCGATCCAATGACGAGTAATTTCTTCGGCATTTCGGGCGGGACGAGCGCGTGGCGATAGGTCCAGATGCGCTTGCCGTCGGCGGGCGCAAACGGCAGGTCGCGGGCGCGGGCGCCCGTCGCGACGATGATATTCTTCGCGGTCAGGGTCTCGGCCCCCTTCTCGCCCGTCACCTCCAGCTTGCCCGGCGCGGTCAGCTTGCCGGTGCCCATGTGCACCGTGATCTTGTGCTTCTTCATCAGGTGCGTGACGCCCTGATTGAGCTGCTTCGCGACCCCGCGCGACCGCTTCACCACCGCATCGATATCGGCGCTGATCTCCGCCGCTTTCAGCCCATAATCGCCCGCATGGCTCATATAATGATAGATTTCGGCCGACCGCAGCAGCGCCTTGGTCGGAATGCACCCCCAGTTGAGGCAGATGCCGCCGAGCAGCTCGCGCTCGACGATCGCCGTTTTCAGCCCGAGCTGCGCCGCACGGATCGCCGCGACATAGCCGCCGGGCCCCGAACCGAGGACGATGAGGTCGTAGTTGGTGTCAGCCATTTTTTCGCTCTTCTGCATATACTGAAATGCATTCCTCAAGCGAAGCGTGCCAGCGATCCCACTCGCTTACCTTGCCGTCCGGATGCAATATCGGGAGTAAATTACCAGCGTTTCCGTTATTTATTCCGCTCGTCGTTATTGGGATCAGATCGCCATTGTTCGTAAGTGGAACGAGCCATCCAACTACAGGAACCAGTTCGGGATTGCCAAGATCGTTGCTGAAATCGACGAGAAAATAGCCGCTACTACAAGGCATCACTCGGCCCTGTGTGTTCTCGATATTTTCGATCCAGCGGAAGTCGACCCAAACGGGCTCTTCTTGTCCGAGAATCCAGACTTGGTGCTCAAATCTGGCTAGACCATCTCGAACACCGCGATCCTGCGACTTCGAAACTCTCACTATCTTGTCAGCAAAATAGCGATTCCCGTCGATGTCTTCGAACATCACACCCCCGCGAGTTAAGCCACCAGCCCCAGCGGGTTCTCCACCAGTTCCTTGAAAGTCTTCATGAGCAGCGCGCCGTCGGCGCCATCGATCGCGCGGTGGTCGAAGCTGCCCGTGGCGGACATGACGGTCGCGATCGCGAGCGCGCCGTCGACCACATAGGGGCGCTTCTCGCCCGCGCCGATCGCCATGATCATCGCCTGCGGCGGGTTGATGACGGCGGTGAACTGCTTGATCCCCATCATCCCCATGTTGGAGATGCTGGCGGTGCCGCCCTGATATTCCTCGGGCTTCAGCTTGCCTTCCTTGGCGCGGCCCGCGAGTTCGGCCATTTCGGCCGAAATCTTCGACAGCGACTTGGCGCCCGCGTCGGTGATGATCGGGGTGATCAGGCCGCCGGGGATGCTGACCGCGACCGAAATGTCGGCGCGCTTGTAAAAGCGCATCACGTCGCCGCCGAAGCTGACATTGCATTGCGGCACGCGGTCGAGCGCAACCGCCAGCGCCTTGATCAGCATGTCGTTGACGCTCAGCTTGACGCCCCGGCCCTCCAGGCTGGCGTTGAGTTCGCCGCGCAGCTTGAGCAGCGCGTCGAGCCGGATGTCGACGGTCAGGTAGATGTGCGGCGCCTCCTGCATCGACTGGCTCAGCCGGCGCGCGATCGTCTTGCGCATGCCGCTCAGCTTCTCGTCCTCATGCGGGATGCCGAAATCGGGCAGGACGCCCGCGGGCGCGGGCGTGGCGGCCGGAGCGGCGGCGGCGGGCGCCGAAGCGGCGGGAGCAGCAGCGGCGGCGGGCGCGGCCGTGCCGGTCGGCGCGCCTTCCAGATCGGCCTTGACGATGCGGCCGCCGGGGCCGGTGCCGGTCAGGCCCTTCAGGTCGATGCCCTGTTCGGCCGCCAGGCGCCTCGCGAGCGGGCTTGCCTTGATCCGGTCGCCCTTTTCCGCCGGCGCGGGCGCGCTTTCGGCGGCCTTTGCCGGCGGGGGTGCGGGCGCGTCGGAAGTTTTCGCGGCGGGTTCTTCCGCCGCTTCCGTCTGCTCTTCTTCCTTGGCCGCCGGCGCGGGCGCGGGCGCCGCCTTCGCGCTCGACGCATCCTCATCGTCGCCCGCGATCACGGCGATCACGGTGCCGACCTTCACATTGTCGGTGCCTTCGGCGACCAGTATCTGCGCGATCGTGCCTTCGTCGATCGCCTCGAATTCCATCGTCGCCTTGTCGGTTTCGATCTCGGCAAGCAGGTCGCCCGACTGCACCTTGTCGCCCTCCTTCACCAGCCATTTGGCGAGCGTGCCCTCCTCCATCGTCGGTGAAAGAGCGGGCATCTTGAGTTCGATCGGCATGTGCAGGCGTGTCCCTATCCCATGGGGCAGGCGCCGCCTGCCGTTACGGTTTGCTTCCCCCGCCATAAGCATTGCTTTGGCGAAGGTCCAGCCGGGCCGCTTGCCTTTCATACGAATGTGACGCACTCTTCGCGCCTTGGCAGCGCGGGAGAGGGGTCGGGGCGATGCGGACATATCTGGTGGTCATCGACGACAGCCCCGAAGCCGGCATCGCGCTGCGCTTCGCGGCGCGGCGCGCGGCGCGCACGGGCGGCGGCGTCGCCGTGCTGGCGATCATCCCGCCCCAGGATTTCGTCGCCTTCGGCGGCGTTCAGGCAACGATCGAGGCCGAGGCGCGCGAACATGCCGAACAACTCGCCGCCGCCGCCGCCGAAGCGGTGGTTCAGGAAGCCAATGTGACGCCGCAGATCCTGATCAAATCGGGGAAACCCGCGGAAGTCGTGCGCGAGGTGATCGCCGACAATGACGAGATCGCGGCGCTGGTTCTGGCGACCGCCGCCAGCGGCGCGCCCGGCCCGCTGGTCGCCGACTTCACCGGCCATGACGCCGGAAAGCTGCCGTGCCCGGTCATGCTGGTGCCGGGCGGCATCGAAATCGGCCGGCTCGACGCGCTGAGCTGAACCGGCGCGGCCGGCATGGCTGCGGCCGACCGGCGCCGGTCAGAAATCTCGCGTCGCCGGCAAAGATTCTCGCCGCGACGATCGATGCTAGCGCTTCCGTCCCTGATGCCGGATATTCGCCGGCCGGCCCCGCTTGCCGGCCATATGCTTGCCCGCCTTCTTCACGCCGTCGCGGCGCGGCGGGCGGCTGCGGAACCCGCCCTCGGGCGCGTCGGGCAGTTCGAAGCGTAGTGACCCGCTGACCGGGTTCGCCTCCATCAACCGCAGGTCCAGCCGCTGGCCGACCGCATAGCTGACCCGCCCATGCTCGCTGTCCAGCGTGCGCGCCGCCTCGTCATAGAAAAAGCGTTCGCTGCCCAGCGTTGATACCGGCACCAGCCCGTCGCCGCCCAGCCCGTCGACAGTCGCGAAGAAACCGAACGGCTGCACTCCGGTGATCCGCGCGGGCACGATTTCGCCGACCCGGGTCGCAAGATAGGCCGCGACATAGCGGTCGATGGTCTCGCGCTCGGCCTCCATCGCGCGGCGTTCAAGCCCGCTGATCGTCTCGCCGATGCGCGACAGCCCCTTGGCATCGGCCTCGCCCAGCCCGGTCCGTTCGGGGAGATTCTTCGGCTTTCCAGGCACTTCCAGCCGATAGCTGTCGACCAGCGCGCGGTGGACGATCAGGTCGGCATAGCGGCGGATCGGCGAGGTGAAATGCGCGTAGCTGCCCAGCGCGAGGCCGAAATGCCCGGCATTGGCGGGGCCGTAATAGGCCTGGGTCTGGCTCCGCAGAATCGCCTCCATGATCTCGGGCAGGCGGTCGTCGCCCGAAAAACCGTCGATCAGGCGGTTGAACAACGCGGGCGTCACCACCTGCCCCAGCGCGAATTTCTGGTCGAAGGTTTCGAGATAATCCTTCAGGCTGACCAGCTTCTCGCGGCTCGGCGGTTCGTGAATGCGGTACATGACCGGCGATTTCTTCGCCTCCAGCGCCTTCGCCGCCGCGACATTGGCCGCGATCATATAATCCTCGATCAGCCGGTGGGCGTCGAGCCGCTCGCGCACGCGGATTTCGGCGATGCCGCCCTTTTCGTCCAGGATCACCTGCCGCTCGGGCAGATCGAGGTCGAGCGGCGCCCGCGCGGCGCGCGCCCTGGCCAGCAGGGTCCAGCAACCCCAGAGCTGCTTCAGCGCGGGCAGGACGTCCTCGTCCCACCCGTCGCGCGGCGCATCGGCGTCATAAGCCGCCTGCGCGTCTTCATAGGCGATGTTGGCGCGCAGCCGCACCAGCGCGCGCGTGAAACGCCATGACGTCACCTTGCCATGCCGGTCGATGACCAGATGACAGGCCATCGCCGCCCGGTCCGCGCCGGCCTTCAGCGAACAGACGCCCGCCGACAGCGTTTCGGGCAGCATCGGCACGACCTGGTCGGGGAAATAGACGCTGTTGCCGCGCCGCCGCGCCTCGCGGTCGAGCGCCCCGTCGGGGCGGACATAATAGCTGACGTCGGCAATCGCGACGATCGCGCGATAGCCGCCCTTGTTCTTGTCATCCTCGTCCGGAGCCGCCCACACCGCATCGTCATGGTCGCGCGCGTCGCGCGGATCGATCGCCAGGATCGGCAGGTCGCGCAAATCCTCGCGCCCGTCGGGGGTAAGCGCCAGCTTGGCGGCGCGTTCGGCTTCGGCGATCGTTTCTTCGCCGAAGACGTGCGGAATCTCGTGCTTCGCGATCGCGATCATGCTCAGCGAACGCGGCGCGAAGGGGTCGCCGATGCGGTCGATCACCCGCGCCTTGGTCGCGGGGCCGCGCCCCGACAGTTCGGCGCGGACCAGGTCGCCGATCGCCGCGTCGCCCATGTCGGCCACCGCGAAATCGAAACGCGCGCGCTTGTCGGCGGGGCGCAGCCAGGTCATCGTCTTGCCGCCCGGCCCGGTGTCGGCGACCAGCACGCCGATGATGCTTTCGCCGCCCGATTGCAGCTTTTTCATCGGATGCGCGACATGGCCGGCGCCGCGCTCCTCGGTCCGCGCCAGAATGCGGTCGCCGATGCCCAGCGCGCCCTTGCGCCCCTTTTCCATCACCCGCAGCCGCGGCGGCGGCGCGCTGCCTTCCCAGCGGTCGGGCACCGCCCACACCGCATCGCCCTCGACCGCCGCGACGCGCAGCACCGTGACCTTGGGCAATCCGCCATGCTTGTGGAACGCCCGCCCCGGCGCCATGTCGACGATCCCCTCGTCGGTCATGTCCTTCAGCAGCGCCTTCAGCGCGATCTTGTCGGCGCCGTGCAACCCGAAATGCTTGGCGATCTCGCGCTTGCCGACCGCGCCTGGGCTGTCGGCGATAAAGCGCATGATCTGGTCGCGTGTCGGCAGTCCGGACTGTATTTTGCGTGGCATGAGCCGTTGATAGGGGGCAACGCACGGCGCGTCACCCCCATCGCGGACTCAATAATAAGGCTGGATGTCGATGACGCGGCCCGCGGGGTCGGCGGTGCAGACCGAACGATAGCCGCCGGTTGCCATCGTATAGACGTGGTTGCCGTTCCGGTCGCGCTGACTGACCACGACACTGCTGCCCCGTGGGGCGCTCTGATATTCATCGGCGCGGCGTTCGCACGCGCTGCGTCCCGCGTCGGAACCGCCGCGTGCATAGGGGCGCGTTGCGGCACGCCGATTGGATGCTTCGGCCTCGCCGGCCATAAAGCCGTCGTGATAACCCTCGCTGTCGTTGCGATCATAGGAACCGCCATAAAGCCCGTCATTGTAGCCGCGCGAATATTCGTCGTCGTGATTGGCGCCGCCATGATCATCGCCATGCTTCTTCTTGTGACTGGCCAGCGCGGCGATCAGGCCGACCGCGGCGATCGCGCCGACCGCGGCCGCCGCATTGCCGCCGCCACCCTTGCCGCAATCGCTCGCGTCCGCCTTGTCGACGGAGGCATAGCGCCCTTCGTTGACGACCACGCGGACACAGGTGTCGCTGTCGCCGTTCCACCAATATTGGCCGCCATTCTTAAAGCCGTGCATCGTGTAACCGCGGCTCTGCATCTCGCTTTCCGCGCCGGGCGCCCGGGCGCCGACCAGATCGGACAGACCGCCCGGTGTCTTCGCATGCACCGGGGCGATGCCCGCCCCGACCAGAGAAACCGCGGTCAATGCCGTCATCATGCTACGCATCATCATCACTCCCCTGTCAGCGCGCGCGGAAACGACCCCACCGCTCGCAATACGCGGCCCGCTATTCAGACGGGCTCTCAAGGGGGATCATAACAGAATTTCCGTTCGCAACGAATGACATTCACGGTTTCGGCGCGGCTAACCAAAGCGTCAATATGTGCGTCCGATCAGCACGCGCTCGACCGCCGGTTCGCCGGTGAAGAAGCAGGCGCCGTCGGCGGGCGCGGCATCCAGCGGCGTGTTGCGCATCGTCAGTTTCAACGCCTTGAGCTGCTCGACGATCCCGTCCAGCACCGCGCCGGTCGGGCGCGACCATTGCACCTCGGCCCAGCCGGTGAATTTATCGTCGCCCGCGAAGTGCGCCTTCAGATCGGTGACGTCGCGGCGGATGTTGGCGTACAGCCGTTCCTTCGCTTCGGCATGCAGGCTCGCCTGAATATCCTCCAGCGTCGCGACCGCGGCCGCAACGAAATCATCCTTCGCGACGAACGCCGTATCGAGCTTGCCGCTGTCCTGATACAGCCGGTCGCGGCGGATCACCGCGACATTGCCGCCCGCCACGTCGCGCGGGCCGACCTCGACGATCAGCGGCGCGCCCTTCTTGACCCAGCCCCAGCGCTTGGTCTGCGCCTTGTTCGCGCCGGTGTCGAACAGCACGCGCAGCGGCTCGCGGAACGCGTCGAGCGCCTTCAGCTTCGCCTCCAGATCGCGGCAATAATCGAGGATCGCGGCGTCCTCCTCATTGTCGCGCAGCATCGGCACGATGACGATCTGGTGCGGCGCGATGCGCGGCGGACAGCGCAGGCCGTCATCGTCGCCATGCGTCATGATGACGCCGCCGATCATGCGCGTCGACGTGCCCCAGCTCGTCGTGTGGCACAGGCTGTGGCCGCCGTCCCTGTCCTGATAGCGGATGTTGGCCGCCTCGGCGAAGCCGGTGCCCAGATAATGCGAGGTGCCGGCCTGCAACGCCTTGCCGTCCTGCATCATCGCCTCGATCGAATAGGTCGCGACGGCGCCCGGAAAGCGCTCATTCTCCGGCTTCTCGCCCGCGATGACGGGCATCGCCAGCACGTCTTCGGCAAAAGCGCGGTACATTTCCAGCGCGCGCAGCGTTTCCGCCATCGCGTCGTCGCGGTCGGCGTGGGCGGTATGGCCTTCCTGCCACAGAAACTCGCTGGTCCGCAGGAACATGCGCGTGCGCATTTCCCAGCGCACGACATTGGCCCACTGGTTGACCTTCAGCGGCAGATCGCGCCAGCTCTGGACCCAGCGGCTCATCGCCGCGCCGATCACCGTTTCGGACGTCGGGCGGACGATCAGCGGCTCCTCCAGCTTCGCCTCGGGGTCCGGGACCAGCTTGCCCCTGCCTTCCGGACTCCCGTCGGCGATCAGGCGGTGGTGGGTGACGACCGCCATTTCCTTCGCGAAACCATCGACATGGTCGGCTTCCTTTTCAAAGAAGCTCAAGGGGATGAACAGCGGGAAATAGGCATTCTGGACGCCCGCATCCTTGATCGCGGCGTCCATCACCGTCTGGATGCGTTCCCATATGCCATAGCCCCACGGCTTGATCACCATACAGCCGCGCACGCCCGATTCCTCGGCAAGATCGGCTTCGGCAATGACATCCTGATACCAGGCCGCGAAATCGGCCTGACGGGTTACGCTGAGCGCATGCTTGATCATCTGTCCTGTTTTCTGTGCTTTGGGCGCCGAAAGAACGCCGGATTATTCTTTTCCGAGTTCCGCCTTGAGTTCGGCGATTTCGGCCTTCAGCGCCGCGATCTCGGCATCCTTGCTCTTGCCGCCGGTGGCGCCGGGCATGAAGGCGCTCGTCGCCTGCTGGAACATCTCCAGATTGCGGCGGGTCAGTTCGGCGAGCGGGTTCGACCCCAGCGCGCCTTCGAACGCCGCCCGCACATCCTGCTGATTCTTGCGGAACGTCGCCATCGACGCTTCCAGATATTGCGGCACCATCGACTGCATCTTGTCGCCGTACAGGCCGATCAGCTGGCGCAGGAAATTGACGGGCAGCAGGGTTTCGCCGCGCGTTTCGGTATCCATGATGATCTGGGTCAGGACATTGTGCGTGATGTCCTCGCCGCTCTTGGCGTCGACGACGCGGAAATCGCGTCCTTCGCGCACCATCGTGCCCAGATCTTCCAGCGTGATGTAACAGCTGCGTTCCGTGTCATACAGGCGCCGGTTCGCATATTTCTTGATCGTGACGACCCCGTCGTCCGCCACCTTCGATTTCGCCATTATGACCTGGGCTCCTCAACCAACGGGGGGGATGCTCGACCTCGCGCCGAGATGCTGCTTGTCCCACCCGCCCGTATTAGCATCAAAATATGATGCATCGCAACATGCACCGGCTCGCCATCGCACATGCGCGCGGGCTGGCGGGCATTACCGCCATATCCGGTCGAACCGCGCGCCCAGCCCCGTCAACAGTTCGTATTGCGACAATCCGCTGCGCTGCGCGGTGGCCGGCAGGTGGTAATCGATCGCCAGCCAGTCGCCGTCCGCAATATCGGCATCGCCCACGTCGAACGCGGTCAGGTCCATCGACACGCGGCCGACCAGCGGGCGGGTCCGGCCGTCCCCGGCCGCCGCGCCGCCGCTGCCCGCGTGGCACCGCAGATAACCATCGGCATAGCCCATGTTGACGACCGCGATGCGGGTCGGGGACGGCGCGGTCCAGGTCGCGCCATAGCCCACCGTTTCGCCCGCTTCGACGTGCCGGACCTGCAGCACCCGCGCCTCCGGCGTCACCACCTGCGCCAGATGTCCCGCCGCCTCCGGGCGCGGCACCCCGCCATAAAGCGCCAGGCCGGGCCGCGTCAGGTCGAAGCCATATTCGCGCCCCAGGCAGATGCCGGCGCTGTTCGCCAGGCTGTATCGCCGCGCCGGGACGGCGTCGCGCACGGCGCGAAAAACGCCCAGCTGACGCGCATTCTGCTCGCTGTCCTCGTCGGCGGAAGCCAGGTGGCTGAGCAGCGTATCGACCGCAAGCCCTTCCAGCGCGCCGCCCGTCGCCTCCGCGACGGTCAGGCCGAGCCGGTTCATGCCGGTGTCGACCATCACGTCGCACGGACGCCTTTCGCCGCCTTCGCGCCAGCGCAGCGCCTGTTCGACGCTGTTCAGTACCGGGCGCGCGGGCAACAGCCGCGCCGCGACCATGTCCGTCGCCCCGACGCCGTGCAGCACCGACAGCGAAACGCCCGGCGGCAAGGGCATCAGCGCCGCCGCCTCCGCCCAGGTCGCGACAAAGAAATCGCGGCATCCGGCGGCGGCGAGATGCCGCATCGCTTCCCGCGCGCCCAGCCCATAGGCATCGGCCTTGATCGCCGCCCCGCACGCCGCCCCGCCGCTTTGCCCGGCCAGCCAGCGCCAGTTGGCGACCAGCGCCCGTGCGTCGATACGAAGGCGAAGCGGCGATGACATCTCGATCATCGCATTGCCCTAACCGCCTTTGGCGGCAGCGCCAATCGGGGATTAGGACGAAAGCTTCGCCTTGTCCCATTCGCCTTCGACCGGCTCGCGCAACAGGAAGGCGGATACCAGGAAAGCGACCAGCACGACCCCCCATGTATACCACAGCCCGGCATAGGCATTGCCCGTCACCGCATAGATCAGGCTGGCGATCAGCGGCAGGAAGCCGCCGAAATAGCCGGTCCCGATATGATAGGGGATCGACAGCGACGAATAGCGGACGTGCGGCGGAAACATTTCGGACAGCAGCGCGGCCACCGGGCCATAGGTAAAGCCCGACAGCGCGCTGAGCCCGATCAGCGCGACCATGATGAGCAGGATGCTGCCCGCGCCCGGAATCTGCTTCTCGAAATCATATCCCATCGCCTCCAGCGCGGGTTTCAGCACCGCCGGGTCCTCGCCCGCGACCTCGCGGTCGCCGACCGTCACCTTGACGCTGTCGAAGCCGCTGTCCGTCGTCACCACGCGGTACGGCACGCCCAGTTTCGTCAGTTCGGCCAGCGACCGGCCGCACGCCGTCGCCTGCGCTTGGGCAAAGGGGTCGAAACGGCATTGCGACCCGGTGACGGTGACCGGCGCCTTTTCCGCCGCGGCGGTCAGGGCGGGATTGCCGACGCTGCCCATCAGCCAGAACAGCGGGAACAGCAGCACCAGCGTCGCGGCATAGCCCCAGACGATCGGCTTCTTGCGACCGACGCGATCCGAAATCCGGCCCGCCCAGATAAAGAAACCCATGCCGATCGCGGCGGACATGCCGACGATGATCTCCGCCGCCGTATCCTCGACCTTCATCGGTCCTTTCAGGAACGACAGGCCGGAAAACATCGCGGTGTACCAGATGACGGTCAGGCCCGCCGCGATGCCGAACAGCGCGATGAAGATGCGTTTGGGATTGCCGGGATAGGTGAAGCTTTCCTTCAGCGGATTTTTGGCGATCTCGCCCTCGGCCTTCATCGCCTGGAACACCGGGCTTTCGGACAGTTTCAGCCGCATCCACAGCGAAATCGCCAGCAGCAGGATCGACAGCAGGAAGGGCACCCGCCAGCCCCAGCTTTGCCACAACGTGTCGGACATCAGCGCCTTGCACCCCAGCACGACGATCAGGCTCAGCACGAAACCGCCGACGACGCTCGCCTGGATGAAGCTGGTATAGAATCCGCGCTTTCCGGGCGGCGAATGTTCGGCGACATAGACCGCCGCGCCGCCATATTCGCCGCCGAGCGCCAGCCCCTGCAGCACGCGCAGCAGGATGACGATGATCGGCGCGGCGATGCCGATGGTCGCCGCCGACGGGATCATGCCGACCCCGGCGGTCGCGATGCCCATCAGCGTGACGGTGACGAGGAAGGTATATTTGCGGCCCAGCCGGTCGCCCAGAAAGCCGAACAGCACCGCGCCCAGCGGGCGAAAGCCGAAACCGACCGCGAACCCCGCCCAGACGAGCAGCGTTTCCAGCGTCGCATTGTCGCTCGGGAAAAAGGCCTTGCCGATGATCGCCGCCAGCGTGCCGTAGATGAAGAAATCATACCATTCGAAGATCGTCCCCGCCGACGATGCGGCGATGACCATGCGGATATCCTTCGCGGTCGGCTGATAACCCGCGCCATGGTCGGCGGCGGCGGCGGCGGCTTCGGTCATAGGCTCTCCCTCGGCCGTATCGGCCTTGTCCCCTTCCCGTTCGCATCGAGCCCTTCGAGCGACTGCCCACAGGGCGGGCGCTCGAAGGGCTCGACGCGAACGGGTTTGGGCCGGTGTAGCTGTGTCCCGCACCGCCGCGCAAGCCTTCTTGGCGTAGCGTCAATCCGGTGGCAGACTGCCGATATGCAGTTCATCGACCTTTCGATCCCGATCACCAACGACGTCGTGTCGGACCCGCCGGTGATGCGGCCGCAAATCACCTACATGACGCACGGGAATACGTGGGAACAGATCGCGATGTTCTTTCCCGGACTGACGCGGGACGACCTGCCCGACGGCGAAGGCTGGGCGGTCGAAAGCCTGACCCTCAGCACCCACAACGGCACCCATATGGACGCGCCCTGGCATTTCCATTCGACCACCGACGACGGGGCCAGCCCCGCGCCGAGCATCGACGAAGCGCCGCTCGACCTCTTCTTCCGCCCCGGCGTGAAGCTCGACTTTTCGGATCGCCCCGCTGGCCATGTCGTCAGCGGCGCGGAGGTCGCGGCCGAACTCGGCCGCATCGGGCACGCCCTGCAACCGCTCGACATCGTGCTCGTCCAGTCGGGCGCCCTCTATGGCACCGAAAATTTCACCGACCAGGGCTGCGGCATGGGCGCCGAAGCGACGCTGTATCTGACGGAACGCGGGGTGCAGGTCGTCGGCACCGATGCATGGAGCTGGGACGCGCCGTTCAGCCACACCGCCCGCCGCTGGGCCGAAACGCGCGACCCGTCGATCATCTGGGAAGGGCATAAGGCGGGCCGGATCAAACCCTATTACCAGATCGAAAAGCTGACGAACCTCGCCGCCCTGCCCCCAACCGGCTGGACCCTCTCCTGCTTCCCGGTGAAGATCGAACGCGCCAGCGCAGGGTGGATCCGCGCGGTGGCACTGGTGGAGGATTAGGCGCGGATTGGCGGGTATCGATGGGTTGCGGACCTATCCCGCATCGTCACCCCGGACTTGATCCGGGGTCCATGACGGCAGCGCGGCGGTGGATTCCGGATCAAGTCCGGAATGACGAAGGGCAGGAACCGACCGATGACTTAAGCTGACGCCCCCTCCCGCTTGCGGGAGGGGCAGCGAGCGTTGCGAGCTTGCTCGCTACGCGCAGCGGGGTGGGCTATGACACCGTCGCTTCTCACCCCGAAACCGCCCTCAATTTCAGAACAGCCGCGACCCGTTCGGCACCGCGCGGTCGGGCGCAAACAGGATCACCGCGCCCTCGGCATCGGCGAAACCCAGCGTCAGCACCTCCGACATGAACTTGCCGATCTGGCGCGGCGGGAAATTGACCACCGCCGCGACCTGCCGCCCCGGCAGCTCGTCCAGCGCGTAGCGATCGACGATCTGCGCGCTGCTTTTCTTCACGCCGATCGCGCGACCGAAATCGATCTTCAGCTTGAAGGCCGGCTTGCGCGCCTCTGGGAAGGGCTCGGCCGCGACGATCGTGCCGATGCGGATGTCGACGCGCAGGAAGTCGTCGAAACCGATCGGGTCGGCCGCGGGGGCGTCGGCGTCGTGATTCAGGTGCACGCGGTTCCTTTCCTGTTCCCCCGCGAAGGCGGGGGTCCATCTCCGGTCGGCGCCATTTTGAACCGGCGGATGATGGGTCCCCGCCTTCGCGGGGACACACCGTTTAACCGAACCGCTATTCCATCTCCAAAATCACCGCGTCGACTGCCAGGCTGTCGCCCTGCTGCGCGTTGACCGTCTTCACCACGCCCGTCTTTTCGGCGCGCAGGATATTCTCCATCTTCATCGCCTCGACCGTCGCGAGCGGCTGGCCCGCCTCGACCTTGTCGCCTTCGCCGACATGCAGCGTCACCAGCAGTCCCGGCATCGGACAGATCAGGAATTTCGACAGGTCGGGCGGCACCTTCTCGATCATGTGCGTCGCCAGCGGCGCGACGTGCCAGGGCAGCACGCGCACGTCGTGGATGCGGCCGCGCGCCGTCATCCGCCACCCGGCGCGCGTCCTGGCGACCTTTACCGCCAGTTCGCTGCCGTCGATCTCCGCCACGACCAGCTTGTCGCCGGGCGTATATTCCAGCGCGATGTCGACCTTCTCGCCATCGACCTTGATATGCTTGTGGCCCAGCTTGACCTTGTGGCTTTCGCCGCCGATCGACACCTGCCACCGGGCGGGCGGGTCGAGCCGGTCGCCGAGCTGGCCATCGGTGCGCCGCGCGCGATCGGCTTCGGCGGACGCCATGAAGCCCGCGATCGCCGCCAGCGCGCGCGTGACATCCTCGTCGGCGGGCGCGCCGGTAAAGCCTTCGGGATATTCCTCGGCGATGAAGCCCGTCGTCAGGTCGCCCGATCGAAAGCGCGGATGCTGCATGATCGCCGACAGGAAATCGATATTGTGCCCCAGCCCTTCCAGTTCGAAACGGTCGAGCGCCGCGACCTGCAGATCGGCCGCCTCGTCGCGCGTCTTGCCCCAGGTGATCAGCTTGGCGATCATCGGGTCGTAAAAGATCGACACCTCGCCGCCGTCATAGACGCCGTCGTCGACGCGGACGCCGTCGACCCCGCGCCGGCCGTTTTCCGCGCCGTCGTCACTCCAGCCCTGCACCGGCGGATGGTAACGCGTCAGCCGCCCGGTCGAGGGCAGGAAGCCGCGATAGGGATCTTCGGCATAGACGCGGTTCTCGATCGCCCAGCCGTCGATCGTCACATCGTCCTGCGTCATCTCCAGCTTTTCGCCCGCAGCGACGCGGATCATCTGTTCGACCAGGTCGATGCCGGTGATCGCCTCGGTCACCGGATGCTCGACCTGAAGCCGGGTGTTCATTTCCAGAAAATAGAAACTCTCGCCCGTCGGGTCGGCGCCCGACACGATCAGTTCGACCGTCCCCGCGCTGTAATAGCCAACCGCCTTCGCCAGCGCGACGCACTGCTCGCCCATCGCCTTGCGCATCTTCTCGGTCACGAAGGGCGACGGCGCTTCCTCGACCACCTTCTGGTGGCGGCGCTGGATCGAACATTCGCGCTCGTTGAGGTACAGCGTGTTGCCATGCTGGTCGCCCAGGATCTGGATCTCGATATGGCGCGGGTTCAGGATGAATTTCTCGATGAACACGCGGTCGTCGCCAAAGCTGTTCAGCCCCTCGCGCTTGACGCTCTCGAAGCCTTCGCGGACGTCCTTCTCGTCATAGGCCAGGCGCATGCCCTTGCCGCCGCCGCCGGCGGACGCCTTCATCATCACCGGATAGCCGATCTCGTTCGAAATCTCGACCGCATGGTCGGTGTCGCGGATTTCGCCGACGAAGCCGGGGACGACGTTGACGCCCGCTTCCTTCGCCAGCTTCTTCGACTCGATCTTGTCGCCCATCGCGGCGATCGCATTCACCGGCGGGCCGATGAAGGCGATATTTTCCTTGGCCAGCGCCTCGGCAAAGCTGGTGCGCTCGGACAGGAAGCCATAGCCCGGATGCACCGCCTCGGCGCCGGTCGCCTTGCACGCGGCGATGATCTTGTCGGCGATCAGATAGGATTCGGCGGCAGGCGACGCGCCGATATGCACCGCCTCATCGGCCATCCGCACGAAAGGCGCGCGCGCATCGGCGTCCGAATAGACGGCGACGGTCGCGATGCCCATGCGGCGTGCGGTCTTGATGACGCGGCAAGCAATTTCGCCGCGATTGGCGATCAGGATTTTCTTGAACATGGCCCTCAATATTCCTCGATCAAATCTTTGAGTTGTTGGGTGCGCGCTTCGGTGAGCTGGGTCATGCACCCGCTGAACACCATCGGTTCGGCCGATCCGCCGCGCAGCGTATAGCCTTCGCCCGTGCAATGCTGGTCGCGGTAGGTCAGCCAGGCGCGCTGCGCCGCCAGCAGCGTGTCGAAATAGCCGGGACGGTTGTCCTGTGTGCGATCGAAGTCGGCATCGATCGCCTTCATCCGCGCCGACGTGATCTTCCATTGCGCATTCATCGCCGCATCGGCGCGCTGATAGTCCTGATAGGCACAGGCATTGAGTTCGAACTGGGCCATCGCCTTGTCGCAATCGACCGCGGGTTCTTCCGCGACGGCGGCGAACAACAGCAGCGTCGCGGCGATCACTCCGCCGCCTCCATATGGGCGTTCTGCCGCATCGGCTCCTCGCTCACCATCGGCACGATCCCCAGCTTCGCGAACAGCGCCGCGTCGGCATTGTCGCCGCGGTTGCCGGTGGTCAGCAGCTTGTCGCCGGTGAAGATGCTGTTCGCGCCCGCCATGAAGCAGAGCGCCTGCGTCGCCTCCGACATGCTTTCGCGCCCCGCCGACAGGCGGACCATCGATTTGGGCATGGTGATGCGCGCGACGGCGATGGTGCGGACGAATTCAATATCGTCGATCTTCGCCAGCGGCGTGTCGGCCAGCATGTCGCCCAGCACGGTGCCCTTCACCGGCACCAGCGCATTGACCGGCACGCTTTCGGGGTGACGCTCCAGCGTCGCGAGCGCGTGGATGAAGCCGACGCGGTCGGCGCGCGTCTCGCCCAGCCCGACGATCCCGCCCGAACAGACGTTGATCCCGGCATTGCGGACCTCGTCCAGCGTATCAAGCCGGTCCTGAAACGTCCGCGTCGAGATGATATTCTCGTAATTCTCAGGGGAAGTGTCGATATTATGGTTATAATAGTCGAGCCCCGCGACCGCCAGCGTCTGCGCCTGCTCCTTGGTCAGCATGCCCAGCGTCATACAGGTTTCCATGCCCATCTGGCGCACGCCCTCGATCATCTCGACGATCGCCGGCATGTCGCGGTCCTTAGGGTTGCGCCACGCGGCGCCCATGCAGAAACGCTTCGACCCCCCGTCCTTCGCCTGCGCCGCCGCCTGCAGCACGGCGCGCACGTCCATCAGCTTGGTGGCCTTCAGCCCGCTGTCGGCCGACTTGCTCTGCGAACAATAGCCGCAATCCTCGACGCAGCCGCCGGTCTTGATCGACAGCAGCGTGCAAAGCTGGACTTCGCCGCGCGCATGATGGCGGCGGTGGACGCCCTGCGCCTCCCACATCAGCTCGTCGAACGGCAGGTCGAACAGATCGGCGATGTCCTCGCGGGTCCAGTCGGTGCGGATCGTGTCTTCGGTCATTCCTGTTCCTTCAATCCTCCGTCATGCTGAACTTGTTTCAGCATCCATGGCCTGCCCACTAATCCTGCGCTGCGCCGAACGAGAGGGCGGACCATGGACCCTGAAACAAGTTCAGGGTGACGATAAAAATATGACATTGCCGCGATCTCACGCCGCATCCTCCAGCGGGGGCATATTGTGGCCAAGCAGGCGCAGCACGTCGGCTGCACATTCGACGACGTTGGTGCCGGGGCCATAAATGCCCTGCACGCCGGCGTCGCGCAGATAATCATAATCCTGCGGGGGGATGACCCCGCCCGCGATCACCTTGATGTCGCTGCGCCCCGCCTCGCGCAGCTTGCCGATCAGTTCGGGGATCAGCGTCTTGTGCCCCGCCGCCAGGCTCGACGCGCCGACCACGTCGACGCCGCTGTCG
>QFPJ01000004.1 GCA_003241685.1 Sphingopyxis macrogoltabida | reverse complement strand
GCGCCATTCAACCCTCTTATTGCGATCAATTCTCAATTAGAGGCGCGCGACCGGGCAGGCAAGCGAAATCCGGTCAGGCAAAGACCGCCCATGTCGGCGCGTGGTCGCTGGCCTTTTCGCGGCCGCGATGGTCCTTGTCGACCTGGGCGTCAATCAGCCGGTCGGCCATCGCCGGGCTGAGCAGCAGATGGTCGATGCGAAAGCCGTGATCGCGCTGCCAGCCGCCCGCCTGATAATCCCAGAAAGTCCAGACATGCCCCGCCGGGTGGCGGCTGCGCAGCGCGTCGGTCCAGCCGTCGCCGAGCAGGCGGAACCACGCGTCGCGCGATTCGGGCTGCATCAGCGCGTCGTTCGCCATCGGCCCGCGCGGGTCCCACACATCGTCGTCGTGCGGGATGACGTTGTAATCGCCCGCCAGGATCGCCGGCACTTCGGAGGCGAGCAGCGCGGCGGCGCGTTCGCGCAGGCGCGCCATCCAGCGCAGCTTGTAATCGAATTTCGGTCCCGGCTGCGGATTGCCGTTGGGCAGGTAGATGGACGCGACGCGGACGCCCGCGACATCGGCCTCCAGATAGCGCGACTGTTCGTCCTCTTCCTCGCCGGCCAGGCCGCGCTGGATTTCGACCGGCTGGGCATCGCGCGCCAGGATCGCGACGCCGTTGAAGCCTTTCTGGCCGTGATAGAGCGCGCCATAGCCCGCCGCCTCGATCTCCTTGGTCGGCATGGTTTCGTCGCTGGATTTCAGTTCCTGAAGACAGACGATGTCGGGCCGGGTTTCCTCCAGCCATTCGATCAGGCGCGGCATGCGCGCCTTGATCCCGTTGATATTGAAGGTGGCGACTTTCATGCCCCCGCTATGGCAGGAAGCCGGCCGCTTAGAAAGGCGTCAGATCGCGAAGCTGGACCCGCAGCCGCAGCCCGACGCGGCGTTGGGATTGTCGACCTTGAACGACGAACCGCCCAGCGAATCGACGAAATCGACCGTGCAGCCGCGCACCAGATCGATGCTGACCGGATCGACGACCAGCTTCACGCCGTCCGTCTCCGCCACGATGTCATCGGCATCGATGCCGTCGGCCAGGCCGAAGCGATAGGTAAAGCCCGAACAGCCGCCGCCGTCAACCGACAGGCGAAGCGCCGCATCGGCGCCGCCCTTGCGTTCGGCAATCCAGCGGACGCGCGCCGCGGCGGCGGGCGACAGGATGATATCGGAAAGCTGCGTGGCCATGACGCCAAGATAGGAGCGATGCGCGCAAATGAAAAGGGCGCCGCGGTCTTAGACCGACAGGCGCCCCTCCTCTCCGACCGTCGAATGCTCAGTCTTCGGGACCGCCCATGGCGAGCTTGTCGCCATTGATCGCCGCGACCGCCATCTGGTCCGCGCGAACGAACGGCATCGGATTGACCGGCGCGCCTTCGATGCGGACTTCATAATGCAGGTGATTGCCCGTCGAGCGGCCCGTCGAACCGACATAACCGATCACGTCGCCCTTGCGTACCCGCTGACCAGGGTTGACGACATAGGAGGACATATGGCCGTAGCGCGTCTGGATCGCGTTGCCATGCTCGATCTCGACATATTTGCCATAGCCGCCCAGCCACTGCGCCCGGCCGACGAAACCGTCGGCGGTGGCATAGATGGGCGTGCCGTGCGGCGCGGGAATATCGACGCCATTGTGGCGCGCGACGCGTCCGGTGATCGGATGGACGCGCATGCCATAGGAAGAGGACAGCGACATGTTGGCGACCGGGCGGCGCGAGGGCACCGCAACGCCGTTCGACGCCGCCAGACCCGTATCGAGGCGTTTCCACGCCTGAAAGATCGCGCGGGCTTCGCTGTCGTCGCCTTCGGGAAGATTCTTCGCGATGACGCTGTCGTCATCGGGTTCGTCGGGAACGACGACGCCGGCATCGGCACTGCCGCTCGCCGCATGGGCGGCCGTTGCGGTCAGGCCCAGGAAGGCCGCGCCGAAAACCATCAGACCGTTATGAAACTTTTGCGCCAAAGAAGCGTTTCGCACGTATCGACCCCGCTAGCCATGTCGTCGACGCGTCTTTTTCAGCTGCGCCGTCGCCGGTTGTTTGTCGTGGATGGGAGCTTGATCCCCGCCCGCGATGGTTACTGCGGGTCCAATCCTTACGAAGCAATAACGGCGTAGAATTCTTGCGTTAAACCGGCGTCATGGCGCGCCGAGTCGTTGAACGGCGGCTTAACCGACCCCCGAAATCGCGATTTCACAAGCGCTTGCCATGTCGCGGGCGGTTCGAATCCCCGTTTGTCGCACAGCCAGCCGAACCATGTCGTGCCCGCGCTCACATGGCGAATCTCGTCCGTATAGATGCGCTCCAATATGCGCGCCGACGCGTCGTCGCCCACCGCGCGAAAGCGTTCGATCGTCGCGGGCGTCACGTCGAGCCCGCGCGCTTCCAGCACCATCGGCACGATCGCGAGCCGGGCGAGCGCGTCGTCGGCCGTCGCCTCGGCCGCCTCCCACAATCCGGCGTGCGCCGGCATCGCGCCATAATGGCTGCCCAGCGCACGCAGCCGCCGGTCGAGCAGCGCGAAATGCATCGCCTCGTCGGCGGCGACCGCGATCCAGTCGTCGACGAAAGCGCGCGGAAACTGGTCGCCGAACCGCCCGATCAGGTCGACGGCGAGGTCGATCGCGACGAATTCGATGTGGGCGAGCGCATGGATCATCGCGATACGCCCGCGTTCCGACCCGCCCTTGCGGCGGCGGGGCATCCGGCTCGGCGGCAGAAGTTCGGGCGCGGCCGGCCACGCCGGCCGGCCGGGCATCGCCACGTCGCAGCGATGGTCGAGATCGCCGCGCCGCCAGGCGCGCGCCAGCGCCCGGGCGCCGCGCCGCTTGTCCTGCGGATCGGGGGTCAGCAGCACGGCGCGCGCCGCTTCGCCCAGCGACGTCATGGCCGGGCGCATTACAGGGCCTTCGCCGCCTCCAGCACCGCGTCGGCATGGCCCTTTACGCGCACCTTGCGCCATTCGCGTGCCAGCTTGCCGTCGGCGCCGAACAGGAAGGTCGACCGTTCGATGCCCATATAGGTGCGCCCGTAATTCTGCTTTTCGACCCAGGTGCCGAAGGCTTCGCAGACGGCGCCGTCCTCGTCGGCGGCGAGGCGGACGGTCAGGCCATATTTGTCGCGGAACTTGCACAGCTTCGCCGGCGCGTCGCGCGATACCGCCAGCACCTGGGCGTTCAGATGCGCGAAGTCGGGCGCCAGGCGCGTGAAATCCTGCGCCTCGGTCGTGCAGCCGGGCGTATCGGCCTTGGGATAGAAATAGACGACCAGCGGCGCGCCCTTCATCGCCGCAAGGTCGATCGCCGCGCCATCGGCTTCGGTCAGCTTCACCGCGGGGATCGCATCCCCGATCGCAATTGCGCTCATCTTTCCATCTCCTCTTCGGTGCGGGCCGGACGAATCGCGGTCCACCAGGCGGCAATCTCCTGCCGCGCCGCGTCATGGGCGGCAAGCAATTGCGGCCATGCCGGTTCGCCGCAGGCGCTGGCGACAAGCTGCTGCGCGGCCGGGGTCGGCGCCTCGCCCTCGGGCGCGGTCAGGCGCAGCATCACCAGCATGCGCGCCAGCAGGTCATAGGCGGCGCCGATGTCCGGCGGCGCCTGTCCCGCCGCGATCAGGCAGGCGAGCGCGGCGGCGATATGCGGATCGTGACACCCCCCGCCGCCGAGCTGCGTCACCTGCATCGCGAATTCCAGATCGACGAGCCCCCCCGGCCCGCCCTTGATATCCAGCGGCCCCTTCGGCGGCTTGTGCGCCGCCATCCGGTCGCGCATCGCGGCGGCATCGGCCGCGACCGCCGCCGCGTCGCGCGGCATCGCGAGCACGCGCGCGATGACCTGCTCCACCTCGGCGCGCGCCGTGCCGGAGCCATAAACCGGCCGCGCGCGCAGCAAGGCCATATGCTCCCACGTCCATGCCTCTTCGCGCTGATAGCGATCGAAGCTGTCGACGGTGACGACGAGCGGCCCCTGCGCGCCCTGCGGACGCAGCCGCGTGTCGACGTCATACAGCTTGCCCGCCGCGGTCGGCACCGACATCGCCGCCGTCACCCGCTGCGCCAGGCGGTTGTAATAGGTGGTGGCGCCCAGCGGACGCGGACCGTCCGATTCGGCCAGATGGTCGCCGGTGAACAGATAGATGAGATCGAGGTCGGAGGCGTGGGTCAGCGCCTGTCCCCCCAGCCGGCCAAGCGCCAGCACAACCAGTTCGCTGTCCGGCACCCGACCATGCGCGGCGACGAATTCGGCGACCGTCGCATCGCCCAGCACCTGCAGCGCGGCCTCGGCAAGATCGGAATAGCCGCGCGCGACGACCAGCGGATCGGTCGTCCCGGCGATCAACTGGACGCCATAGGCAAAGCGCCGTTCGCCGACCCGGTCGCGCACCCGGTCGAGCATCCGTTCATAATCGAGCCCGGCCAGCCCCGGCGCCCATTCGGCGCTGAGTTCGGCGACCGTCGCCGGTGCCTCGAACGCGCGCGCGTCGATCAGCCCTTCGATCAGTTCGACCCGCGCGCCCAGCGCATCGGCCAGCGTCGGCGCCAGCGACAGGATGCGCGTCGCGATCCTGGCCAGGTCGGGCTGCGCGGCGAGCAGATGAAAGAAATTGATCGCGCTCGGCAGGCCGCCGACCAGCTTGTCGAAGCGGACCAGCGTCGCGTGGGGATCGGGCGCCGCGCCGATGGCCTGCACCAGTTCGGGCAGCACGGTTTCGAGCGCCTCCAGCGCGGCCGGGCTGCGCAGCGCGCGCAGCTTGCCGGCGCGCCATTCGGCGATGGTGCGCAGCGCCGCGTCGGGCGTATCGAACCCCGCCGCCGTCAGGGCGGCCGCCAGTTCGCCCTCGGCCTGGGGCAGTCCCGTGCGGGCCGCGCGATCGGCGACCAGACGATCGTAACAGGACCCGACATCGGCGGTAACGGGTTCGAGCATGGCGAGCAGCGCGGCGCCGTCCGCCTGGCCATCGAGCCGCGCCACCGCATCGAGCGCCGCCGCCTGCACCGGCAGGCTGTGCGTCTGTTGATCCTCGATCATCTGCAAACGATGTTCGATCCGGCGCAGCGTCGCATAATGGCCGGTCAGGCGCGCGGCGATGTCGGCGTCGATCCGCCCCGCCTTTGCCAGCGCGGCCAGCGCGTCGACGGTCGCGGGCACGCGCAGCGACGGGTCGCGCCCGCCATAGATGAGCTGGTGGACCTGCGCGAAAAATTCGATTTCGCGGATGCCGCCGCGCCCGCGTTTCAGATCATATCCCGGACCGAAGGCCTGCCCCTGCGAGAAATGGTCGCGGATGCGGTCGCTCATCGCGCCGATTTCCTTGAGCTGCCGGAAATCGAGGCTGCGGCGCCAGATGAAGGGCCGGATGGCGTCCAGAAACCCCTGCCCCAGCGCGCGGTCGCCCGCCGAAGCGCGGCTGCGGATGAACGCCGCCTGTTCCCAGGCCAGCGCCTCCGATTCATAATAGGAGACGGCGGCGCTTTCGGGCAGCACGATCGGCGTCACCTCGGGATGCGGGCGCAGGCGCAGATCGACGCGCAGGACATGGCCGTCGGCGGTGCGCGCCGACAATATCTCGACCATCCGCCGCGCGATCCGCACCGCCGCCTCGGTCGGATCGTCGCGCTGCCGCCGGGGCATGGTGTCGGGATCGAAGATCAGGATCGGATCGATGTCCGACGAATAGTTGAGTTCGTGGCTGCCGAGCTTGCCCAGCGCAATGACCGCCAGCCCGCGCGGCTCTTCGTCCGGCACGCGTTCGGCAAAGGCCGCCGCCAGCGCCGCGTCGCAGGCCTGGTCGGCAAAACGCGTCAGGAGCCGCGTCGTCGCCGCGACATCATGTTCGCCCGACAGATCGCCGAGCGCGAGGAGCAGCGCCATGCGCCCACGCCATTGGCGCAGCGTGCGCATGATCTCGTCATCGACCGGCGGCGGCGCGACGTCGGCCAGCGCCGCGTCGACGCCCTCGGCCAGAAAGCGGGATATATCGTCGCCGTTCCGGTCGGCGAGGCGCGCGAGAAACGGCGCATGAGCGGTCAGCCGGTCCAGCGCCGACCGGCGTGCGGAAGCATCAAGGATCGTCATCGCCGGTCGCTATCGCGCGGTCCCGCCGCAGGGGCAACCCCCGGCGCGACGCCGGCCCCGGCCGAAACCGGGGATGCGCCGGCGCGGATTACGCCGGAACCGTGCTTTCGTCGAAGAACAGCACCTGCGAAATCGCGGCGCGGAGCGTCGCGGGCTGGTACGGCTTGGTCAGCAGAAAGGCCGGTTCGGGCCGGTCGCCGGTCAGCAGCCGTTCGGGGAAGGCGGTGATGAAGATGACGGGCACCGTCGTCTCGCTCAATATCTCCTGCACCGCCTCGATCCCCGAACTATTGTCGGCGAGCTGGATGTCCGCGAGCACCAGGCTCGGCTTGTGATTCTGCGCCTCGGCGACGGCTTCGGTGTGCGTCGTCGCGACCGCCACCACCTCATGGCCCAGATCGCGGACGATCATTTCAATATCCATCGCGATGATCGGTTCATCCTCGATGATCAGGATGCGCGCGCGCGTCTGGCGGTCGATTTCGTCCATCGCCTCGGCGATCAGCGCCGCAACCGTCGCGGCATCGCGGCCGATGATCCGCCCCGCCTCATGCTCGCCGAACCCTTCGACCGCCGTCAGCAACAGCGCCTGCCGCGCGAGCGAGGGAATGCGGCGCAGGCGCGCGTCCGCGATGGCGATATCGTCGGTCGCCGGCGCGGGCGCCGCCGCCTGTTCGGCGATCAGGCCGAAATTGTCATGCACCATGCGATACAGCTGGATGCGCAGATCCCCCGACACATCGACGGCGGCGGGATCGGCGACCAATGTTTCCAGCAGGCGCGCGACCAGCGCGTCGCCGCTTTCCTGACTTCCCGAAATCGCCCGGCCATAGCGGCGCAGATAGGGAAGGTGCGGCGCGATCGCCTGTCCCAATGACATAGAAGATTCTCCTGATACGAGCCGGGCACGGCCCCGGATTCGCTGTTGGCGCAAAGCCATATCCTGCGACGAATGCCCGCGCCCGACAAATTTTTACTCAGTCGGAACGATCTAGCCGGAAAATAGTTTCACGCGGAAGGAACAAAGTCGCATTGCAGTTTGGTCAATGCGCCGTTAGCACAGGGCCCCATGCTCAGCAGGTCGATCGATCATGTCGTCTGAAACCGGTACGCCGCCCCAAAAGGCTTCCGGAAAAGACGCCGAAAAGAAAAGCCGGACCAAGGGACAGGATGTGAACCTGGCCCTTCAACGCGCCTATGAATCGGCGGTGGACGAGAGCATTCCCCAATCGATGCTGGACCTGCTCAACAAGCTGGACTGACTGTCCGGCGCGGCTATTTGCGGTAGCGCGCGGCAAAATCCCACTGGAAGGCGGCGAAGGCCCCGGCGGCGATGGCATCGCGCATCGCCTGCATCAGCGCCTGATAGAAATGCAGATTATGCTGTGTCATCAGCATCGCGCCCAGCATTTCGCCCGCGCGGACCAGATGGTGCAGATAGGCGCGCGTCCAGGTCGTGCAGACCGGGCAGTCGCAGGACGCGTCGAGCGGCGCCTTGTCCTCGGCATGTCTGGCGTTGCGGATGTTGACCGGGCCGTCCCAGGTGAAGGCCTGGCCATTGCGGCCCGATCGGGTCGGCAGGACGCAATCGAACATGTCGACCCCGCGCGCGACCGCGCCGACCAGATCGTCGGGCTTGCCCACGCCCATCAGATAGCGCGGGCGGTCGGCGGGGAGCTGGCCGGGCGCATAGTCGAGCACGCCGAACATCGCCTCCTGCCCCTCGCCCACCGCGAGGCCGCCGATCGCATAGCCGTCGAAGCCGATCTCCATCAGCGCCTCGGCCGAGCGGGCGCGCAGCTTTTCGTCGAGCGAGCCCTGCTGAATGCCGAACAGCGCCGAGCACGCCGCATGCGTCTCCCCCGCGTCGAATCCCGCGCGGCTGCGCGCCGCCCAGCGCATCGACCGTTCCATGCTGGCTTCGGCGCGCTTCGCATCGACGCCGTTGGGCGGGCATTCGTCGAAAGCCATCACGATGTCGCTGCCCAGCAGCCGCTGGATTTCCATCGAGCGTTCGGGCGTCAGCATGTGGCGCGAGCCGTCGAGGTGGCTCTTGAAAGCCACGCCCTCCTCGCTCTGTTTGGTCAGCGCCGACAGGCTCATCACCTGATAGCCGCCGCTGTCGGTCAGGATCGGCCGATCCCAGCCCATGAAGTCATGCAGGCCGCCCAGCCGCGCCATGCGCTCCGCGCCGGGACGCAGCATCAGATGATAGGTGTTGCCCAGGATGATGTCGGCGCCGGCCGCGCGCACCTCGGCCGGACGCATCGCCTTCACCGTGGCGGCGGTGCCGACGGGCATGAAGGCGGGCGTGCGGATCGTGCCGCGCCGCATGACGATGCGGCCGGTGCGGGCGGCGCCATCGGTGGCGGCGACCTGAAAAGC
Source organism: Sphingopyxis macrogoltabida (assembly GCA_003241685.1). GTDB lineage: Bacteria > Pseudomonadota > Alphaproteobacteria > Sphingomonadales > Sphingomonadaceae > Sphingopyxis > Sphingopyxis macrogoltabida_A. Next base: position 123,102 of record QFPJ01000004.1, on the reverse strand, counting down.
GAATCTGTCGGTCATCGCGCGCGCCTATGGCGGGGACGGCGCCGAAAGTCGAGGCAGGGAAGGGTCGGAGCGGATCGCGCAGCCGGCGAACGCGGCAGGGCCCCCGCGCTATCGCAGCGACCGACGATGGCTCCGTTTCGCCATTGCGAGGAGCGGAGCGACGAAGCGATCTCCAGCGATCGGCAAGGCAGGGCGATGGCTGGAGATGGCTTACCCAGGCTCTCGCCGGGCTCGCAATGACGCGTAACGACGGTGCGGGGGTCATCGCCGACGTGACGCGGGATGACGAAGAGGCCCGAGCGCCGGCTTCCCGCACCGAAGCCGACAGGGCGAAAGGCAGGTTTCGCCCGGCCCGTCCAGCTTGCGAACCTAGGGTCCTGACCCTAGTCGCGGTCGTGTTCGCTCGACGGCTCCTCTTCGGCCGCCTTGACCTTTTCCTTGGGCTTTTCGCGTTCGAATATCGCCGCCAGCTCCTTCTTCTTGGCGTCCGACAGCCCTTCTTCCGCCTCCGGGAACATATCCTCTTCCTCCTCCTCGATATGGTGGAGGTAGCGGTCCTTCATCGTGCGAAACCGCGTCAGCCAGCCGGTCGAGGAAAAGTCCATCTCGTACAATTCGGTCAGATAATCCTCGATTTCCTTGTGCTCGGCGACGCTGTGCTGCGCCTCGTCGCGCAGGTCCGATTTGGCCAGCATGGTCGCATAGAGCGACATTTCCTCCGACGCCGCATGCGCCGTCACCTCGACGCGAAAGCGTTCGAACAGGTCGCGCCGCTCGGGGCTGTCGCCATGCGTCTGGTCGATCCGGTCGAGCAGATCGCGGTGGCGGTCGTGGTCGGCTTTCAGCCGGGCAAAGATTTTGGTCTCGGCCATTGTCGTCTCCGTTCCTTCAAAGGGGGCCGGATGGACAACGGGCGAACGCACGGCCGGTTCCGGCCGATCAGATCGGGGCGATCAGATCGGGGCGATCAGGCGGCTTTCCAGTCGCTGGATGTGTTGAAGCTGGGCAGGTGCATCTGCTGCCCCGACTGCTGCGCGGCCGCGGCGATCAGATAGGGCGACACGCGGTGGCGGGTGCACAGGCCGCCGTTGCCGTCGCTGACCAGCGATTGTTCGAATTCGACGCCCTGCTGATGCTTGACCGATCGGCGGACGGTGGCGGTGACCAGCTGCCCCTCGCCGAAATCGATGACGAATTGCGTGCCGACGGGGACATCGACGATCCCTTCGATGAAGGCGCCGGTGGCCGACAGGTTGCGGATCACGACATGATAGCGATGATTGTCATGGATCGCGCCGACCTTGCGGAACATCTGGAACCGGTCGTTGCGCTGCTTGGCCGGTCCGCTGGGCTTGATCGTCCAGCTTTCCGACGCGGTGTGATCGATCAGTTCGTCGCCCGACACCGGCTTGCTGTAGATATAGCCCTGAACATGGCTGACGTTGAGCTTGCGGATCAGGTCGAGCTGGTCGTGCGATTCGATGCCTTCGGCCGTGGTTTCCATCTCCAGCGCCTCGGCCAGTGCGACGATCGCGGCGATGATCGCGGCGTTGCGCGATCCCTTTTCGGTCGCGCCGCGCACGAAGCTCTGGTCGATCTTGATCTTGTCGAAGGGCGCCGACTGCAGATAGCCGAGTGAGGAATAGCCGGTGCCGAAATCGTCGAGCGCCAGTCGCACGCCCAGCCCCTTCAGCGCCTTGAACATCCGCGCCGTCTCGGCCGAATCGCCCAGGAACACGCTTTCGGTAATCTCGAGTTCCAGCCGGTCGGGCGGCAGGCCCGCCGCCGCCAGCGCGCTGGCGACGATCTTCGGCAGGCCCTCGTTCGCGAACTGGATCGGCGACACATTGACCGCCACCCGCATGTCGCCGGGCCAGCGCGCCGCATCGGCGCAGGCGGTGCGGATGACCCATTCGCCGATCTGCCAGATCAGATTGGCCTCTTCGGCGATCGGGATGAACAGCGACGGCGCGATCGCCCCGCGTTCGGGATGCGTCCAGCGGATCAGCGCCTCGACCCCGGTCACAAGGTTGCTCTTGGCATTGACGACGGGCTGATAGGCCAGCTGCATCTCGCCGCGCAGCAGCGCGTCGCGCAGATCCTCCTCCAGCGCGCGGCGATCCTCCGCCGCCTGATGCAGATCGCTGGAATAGAAGCGGAAGCGGCCGCGGCCGTTGCCCTTTGCGGCATAGAGCGCCAGGTCGGCGTTGCGGATCAGATCGTCGCTCGTCTGTCCGTCATAGGGTGCGATGGCGACCCCGACCGACGCGCCGATGATACAGCGGCTGCCCTCCACCGAATAGGGTTGCGACAGGCTGGCGATGATATCCGCCGCCATATCGCCCAGTTGCCCGCGATCCTCGCGGTCGGGCAGGATGATCTGAAACTCGTCGCCGCCCAGCCGGCTGACCATTTCCTTGTCGCCGACGATCCGCAGCAACCGCTGCGCCACCTGTTTCAACAGCGCATCGCCCGCCGGATGGCCAAGCGTGTCGTTGACCTGCTTGAAGCGGTCGAGGTCGAGCAGCATGATGGCGCAGCTTCGCTGCTGCTGCGAAAAGGCGGCCAGGGTCGAATCGAGTTTCTTGGAAATATGGAAGCGGTTGGCGAGCCCGGTCAGCGAATCATAGAGCGCGAGGCGCGAGGCATCCTCGGCCGACTGGCGCTGCGCGGTGACGTCGGTGCCGCTGCCGCGATAGCCGACGAAAACACCGTCGGCGCCGTAAAAGGGCCGGCCCGAAACCGCCCACCACCGCGCGTCGCCCTCGATCGCGGCGCGGAGCGGCAGCTCATCGAATTTCGACTGGCGGGTCAGCAGAAAGGGCAGCGTACGCTGGCGTTCGCCATGGCTGTCGGCGGGATGGAACAGGTCGACGAACGGCATTCGCGCCAGATCCGCGCCCGTCCGGCCCATCAATTTCGCGGTCGATTCGCTGATATAGGTGATGCGGCCATCGACGTCGGTCGACCAGAACCAGCCGCGTCCGCTTTCCTCGTAATTCTGGAGCAGCAGCAACGCTTCGTGGGTGTGCAGATTCGGCGGCGGAGCGGCCTCGTCCGCAATCTTCCGCGATCCGATTCGGCCGAAGAAGCCGCGCGCGCCCTTGCTGGCCGCGTCGTTTTCCCGGTCACCATCCTGGTTGCGCGATGTCATCGGCAATGTCTTGCAGCCCCCTTAAGTCGGGGTAGGTAATGGCCGCAATCCCTTGCAATATTGTAAACTTCGAGCCCGATCGGCGGCGATATTGTCCTATTTCGGGATAGCGGGGCCCGGCAGCAACAGGCTGGCGTCGCCATAGCTGTAGAAGCGATAGCCGCCCGCGATCGCATGGGCATAGGCCGCCTGCATCGTCTCCAGCCCCATCAGCGCGCTGACCAGCATGAACAATGTCGATCGCGGCAGATGGAAATTGGTCATCAGGCCGTCGATCGCGCGGAAGCGATAGCCCGGCGTGATGAAGATCGCGGTGTCGCCGGCAAAGGGCGCGATCACGCCATCTTCGCCGGTCGCGCTTTCCAGCAGCCGCAGGCTGGTCGTGCCGACCGCGATCACGCGCCCGCCCGCCGCCCGCACCGCATTCAGCCGCGCGGCGGTTTCGGCGTCGATCCGGCCCCATTCGGCGTGCATCGCATGATCGTCGGTATCGTCGGCCTTGACCGGCAGGAAGGTCCCGGCGCCGACATGCAGCGTCAGCGTTTCGGTGGAAACCCCCGCTTCCGCAAGCGCCGCGAGCAGCGCGGGCGTGAAGTGCAGCGCCGCCGTCGGCGCGGCCACCGCGCCATCTTCGCGCGCGAACATGGTCTGATAGTCGGAGCGGTCGTCGGCATCGGTCGCGCGCTTGCCCGCGATATAGGGCGGCAGCGGCATCGTCCCCGCGCGTTCGAGCAGCAGTTCCACCGGCTCGTCGCCCGCAAAGGCGAGGATGAAGCTGCCGTCGGCCAGCCGCTCCTCGGCCAGCGCCGTCACCCCCATTCCGAAATCGACGCTTTCGCCGACGCGCAGCCGCTTCGCGTTGCGGACGAACGCCTGCCAGCGGCGCAGGTCGACGCGCTTGTGCAGCGTCGCGCCGATTTTCGCCGCCCCGCGCGTCCCTTCGAGCTGTGCCGGGATGACGCGCGTGTCGTTGAACACCAGGCAGTCGCCGGCGCGCAGGCACGCGGGCAGGTCGCGCACGCCGGCATCGCGAATCGCGCCGCCTTCGACGACCAGCATCCGCGCGGCATCGCGCGGCCGCGCGGGGCGCAGCGCGATATTGCCGGGGGGCAGATCGAAATCGAAGGCGTCGACGCGCATGCTGTATGGCCGGTCCCGGTCGCGCGGCGCGCGGCGTTACCGCCGGATCGGCGCGTTCAGCTGGTCCGGCGTGATCTCGGCGGCGGGCGGCGGGGCGGGCGGCGCCTCGGTCAGCATCGATGCGGGCGGCATCGGCTTGTTGTCGGCCGCGACCGACACCTGCACCATGCGCGACATCACCGCCGGCGGCTCGCCCTTATGGATCGCGTCGACATATTGCATCCCCGACACGACGCGTCCGAAAGCGGTATAGCGCCGGTCGAGGCTGAAACGCGGCTGGAACATGATGAAGAACTGGCTGTTGGCGCTGTCCTCGCTCTCCGCGCGCGCCATCGACACGGTGCCGCGCAGGTGCGGCGTCGGGTTGAATTCGGCCTTCAGGTCGGGCAGCTGCGAGCCGCCCTGCCCGGTCGCGGTCGGATCGCCCGTCTGGGCCATGAAGCCGTCGATGACGCGATGGAACTTCACCCCGTCATAAAAGCCCGCGCGCGCCAGCTGCTTGATGCGTTCGACATGTTGGGGGGCGACATTGGGATAGAGCTGCACCACCACCCGTCCGCCGGTCGAAAGGTCGATATTGAGCATATATTCGGGCTGGCCGATATATTGGTCGGCCGGCATTTCGGGCGCGGCGGGGGCAACTTCGGTCGTGCCGTCGGCAGCCGGAGCCTCGGCCGGGGGCGTCACGTCGAGCGGCGGCACGTCGGGGGACGGCGGCGTTTCGTCGGGAACGGGCGCGGGTGCATCGGTGGGGCTGGGCGGCGGCGGCGCGGGCACTTCCTGCGCGATGGCTGGCGCCGCGAGGCCGAACGCCATGACCGTCAGGAGCAGGGGGCGAAAGGTGAATGTCATGCTGAATCGGCCTCGTCGTGATTCCGGGTCGGGGACCTGGAGAAGTGAATCTGCTTTGCGCCCCGTGTGGCGCGCCCTAGCGGGAAAAATCTGAACGCTCAATGATCGCCTTGCGATAGAGGCGCCTAATTCTCGCCCTGCCGCAGCCCGCGCTCGGCGATGCGCGCGACCACCGCCTCGCGCACCGCCGGCGTGACGAATTTGTGGATATCGCCGCCGAAGATCGCGATTTCCTTCACCAGCCGCGACGCGATCGGCTGCAACCCGACGTCGGCCATCAGGAACACCGTTTCGATGCGGTCGTTAAGCTGCTGGTTCATCCCCGCCATCTGATATTCATATTCGAAATCCGCGACGGCGCGCAGCCCGCGCACGATGACGCTGGCGCCCTCGCGTTCGGCAAAATCCATCAGCAGCGCGTTGAACCCGACGACGCGGATGTCGCCGCCGATGCCGGCGACTTCGCGCCGCACCATGTCCAGCCGTTCGTCATCGTCGAACATCGGCGATTTGGTGATGTTCGTCGTCACGCCGATGACCAGCCGGTCGACCAGCTTCGCACCGCGCCGGATGATGTCCATATGACCCAATGTGATCGGGTCGAACGTGCCCGGATAAACCCCCACCCGCATCAATGATCCCTTTCCACCACATAGCGGGCGATCGCGCGCAGCAGCGCCGCCTCGCCGCCGAAAGCCGCGAGATGCGCGACCGCCTGATCGACCAGCAGCCGTGCCTGTTCGCGCGCCCGGTCGATCCCCATCAGGGTGACGAACGTCGCCTTGCCCGCCGCCGCGTCCTTGTGCAGCGCCTTGCCCGCCAGCGCCTCGTCGCCCTCGACATCCATGATGTCGTCGGCGATCTGGAAGGCGAGGCCGATGTCGCGGGCATAGGCGCGCAGCGCCCGCCGCCCTTCCGCCGGAATGCGGCCCAGAATCGCGCCCGCCTCGACCGAAAAGGCGATCAGCGCGCCGGTCTTTAGCTGTTGCAGCCGCGTCACCGTCGGCAGGTCGAAGGTCGCGGTTTCGGCGACCAGATCCATCATCTGCCCGCCCGCCATACCCGCCGGCCCCGACGCGCGCGCCAGTTCCTGGACCAGTTCGATGCGGACGAAGGGGTCGGCGTGCGTCGCGGGATCGGCCAGCCATTCGAAAGCGAGATCATGCAGCGAATCGCCCGCCAGCACCGCCGTCGCCTCGTCGAAGGCGCGGTGCACCGTCGGCTTGCCGCGCCTGAGATCGTCGTCGTCCATGCAGGGCAGATCGTCGTGGATCAGCGAATAGACGTGCATCGCCTCCACCGCCGCGCCGACGCGCAGGCTGAGCGCCGTGTCGACATGGAAAAGGTCGCCCGCCGCGCGGACGAGCAGCGGGCGCAGCCGCTTGCCGCCCCCGATCGCGGCATGGCGCATCGCTTCGTAAAGCCGCGCCCGCGGGTCTTCGGGTATCGGCAGCAGATGGTCGAACAGGCGGTCGATGCCGTCGCCGACCTCGGCCAGCGCCTGCTCCAGCAGCGCGCCGCTCGCGTCGCTGTCGGTCAGCGTGCCGGCCATCAGCCTTCGCCGAAGGGCGCGGTTCCCGCCGGCTTGCCATCGGCGCTCAGGCTGACCTGTTCGATGCGCGCCTGCGCCGCCGCCAGCCGCGCCTCGCAATGCTGGCGCAGCGCGTGGCCGCGCTCGTACAGCGTCACCGATTCCTCCAGCTTCACGTCGCCGCTTTCCAGGCGCCGCACGATCGTTTCGAGTTCGGCCATCGCCGCTTCGAACGAAAGCGCGGAAATCGCGGGCGCGGCGGCATCGTCGGGGCTGTCCGTCATGCTGCTGCTTTGGCCCCTTCGCCCCCCTATGGTCAAGAGCGGTCGAACTTGACGTCACCCGCCGACGCGATAGCATCGCCGCCATGTTCATCGGCCATTTCGCCCCGGCGCTGGTCGCCGCAGCCCGTCCCAAAGCCGCCGGGCTGGGAACGCTGTTCATCGGCGCCCAGCTTGTCGACATCGGCTTTGCGCTGCTGGTCGTTCCGGGGATCGAGGCGATGCGGATCGTCCCCGGCATCACCGCGATGAACCCGATGGATCTCTATCGCATGCCCTATACGCACAGCCTGCTCGGCACCTTGCTGTGGGCGGGCGGTTTCGCGGCGCTGGTCTGGGCCGCGACGCGGCGGCGCGCGGCGGCGGTCGGCGCCGCGCTGGTCGTGCTGGCGCACTGGTTCATCGACCTTGCCGTCCACCGCCCCGACCTGACGCTGTTCGGCGCGCCGCCGATGCTGGGGTTCGGCCTCTGGAACCATCCCGCGATCGCCATGCCGCTGGAACTGCTGCTGATCGCCGCGGCGCTGGCCTATTATGCGCGCCGGACGCGGGCGCCATCGGGCAATCGCCGCCTGTGGGCGCTCGCCGCGCTGCTCGCCGCCGCGCAGGCGGCCGACTGGTTCGGCCCCGAACAGGCGGCCTATTCGCTGGCAATCCCGGTGACGATGCTGTCCGCCTATGCCGTCATCGCCCTTGTCGCCGCCTGGGCCGGCGCCGACCGCCGGGCGGTTTCGCGGGCCTGACCCGGCGCCAGGGCGCGCAATCACGATTCCGTTTTTTGCAATTGCCGGCACCCGGTGATCCGGTCATGCTGCACTGCACAAGAAGAGGGGCTTAAAGGCAAGTTTTGTTCATCCAAACAAGGACTTGCACCATGAAAAAGATCATCCTGCCCGCGCTCGCGCTGGTAACCGTCGCACCCGCGATCGCCCATGCCGAAGAGGTTGCGCCGAAGCGGTTCGAATATGATGGCAGCGTCTATAGCTACACCGTCACCCAGGTCGGCGACCATCGCATGATTTCGGGCGTCGAGGAAAAGAGCGGCAAGCCGTTCAAGCTCCGCATCGGCACCCACCGCGTGCGCGGCACCGTCGGATCGCAGCAGGTCAATTTCGCGCTGCGCGACGTCGAGCCGCTGGCAAAGCCGGCCGCCCTCGCCTCGCGCTGATTCCCCTCTCCGACGACGACCCCATGGTGCAAAATGCGCCATGGGGTCTGTTCGTTTTGCGCCTGTGCAGCTAAAGGCGCGCCATGACTCAGACCGCAACCGCGCCCGCCGCCGTCATCACCCCCGAGATCGTCGCCGACCATGGCCTGTCTCCGGAAGAATATGAGCGCGTCCTCGCCGCGCTGGGACGCGAACCGAACCTTGTCGAACTCGGCATCTTCTCGGTGATGTGGTCGGAACATTGCAGCTATAAAAGCTCGCGCATCCACCTCAAGAAACTGCCCACCGAAGCGCCCTGGGTGATCTGCGGCCCCGGTGAAAATGCCGGCGTCATCGACATCGGCGAAGGGCCGGACGGCAAGAAGCTCGCCGCCATCTTCAAGATGGAGAGCCACAACCACCCGAGCTACATCGAACCCTATCAGGGCGCGGCGACGGGCGTCGGCGGCATTTTGCGCGACGTCTTCACCATGGGCGCGCGCCCGGTCGCGAACCTTAACGCGCTGCGCTTCGGCCGCCCCGACCATCCGAAGATGAAGCACCTCATCTCCGGCGTCGTCCACGGCATCGGCGGCTATGGCAATTGCGTCGGCGTGCCGACGGTCGGCGGCGAGGTCAATTTCCACAAGGCCTATGACGGCAATATCCTGGTCAACGCGATGACCGTCGGCGTCGCCGAACAGGACAAGATCTTCTATTCGGCCGCATCGGGCGTCGGCAATCCGATTGTCTATGTCGGCTCGAAGACCGGCCGCGACGGTATCCACGGCGCGACGATGGCGTCGGCCGATTTCGGCGAGGATGCCGAGGAAAAGCGCCCGACGGTGCAGGTCGGCGATCCCTTCACTGAAAAACTGCTGATCGAGGCGTGCCTCGAACTGATGGCGTCGGACGCGATCGTCGCGATTCAGGACATGGGCGCCGCGGGCCTGACCTCCTCCTCCGTCGAAATGGCGTCGAAGGGCGGCGTCGGCCTGCACCTCAGGATGGACGATGTGCCGCAGCGCGAAACCGGCATGAGCGCCTATGAAATGATGCTGTCCGAATCGCAGGAACGCATGCTGATGGTGCTGAAGCCCGGCAAGGAAGCGTTTGCGAAGGCGATCTTCCACAAATGGGAACTCGACTTCGCGGTCATCGGCACCGTCACCGACACGGGGCGCATGGTGCTGGAGCATGAAGGCGAGATCGTCTGCGACATCCCGCTCGCCCCCCTCGCCGACGACGCGCCGCTCTATGACCGGCCGCACGTTCCCACGCCGAAGCAAGCGGAACTCACGAACGTCCCCGAAACGCAGGACGTCGCCGCCGACCTCAAGACGCTGATGGGCACCCCCGACATCGCCAGCCGCCGCTGGATCTGGGAACAATATGACAGCCAGGTCGGCGCCGATACGGTGCAAACGGGCGGCGACGCCGCGCTCGTCCGCATCCACGGCACCAACCGCGCGCTCGCGATGTCGACCGACTGCACCCCGCGCTATTGCTACGCCGACCCCGTCGAGGGCGGGAAGCAGGCGGTCGCCGAAACCTGGCGCAACATCAGCGCGGTCGGCGCGACGCCGCTCGCGATCACCAACTGCCTGAACTTCGCCAATCCGCAGCGGCCCGAGATCATGGGACAGATCACCGGCTGCCTCGACGGCATGGCACAGGCGTGCCGCGCGCTCGACTATCCGATCGTGTCGGGCAACGTCAGCCTTTATAACGAAAGCAAGGCCACCGGCGGCGGCAGCGCGATCCTGCCCACCCCGGCGATCGGCGGCGTCGGGGTCATCGACGATCTGAACCGCGCGGTCGGCATCGGTTTCAAGCGCACCGGCGACATCGTCCTCGCCGTCGGCGAACGCGCCGGCCACCTCGGCCAGTCGGTATGGCTGCGCGAAATCCTCGGCCGCGAGGAAGGCCCGCCGCCGCCCGTCGACCTGCGCGCCGAAAAGCGCACCGGCGATTTCATCCGCACCAGCATCAACCGGGGCTGGATCACCGCATGCCACGACGTGTCGGACGGCGGCATCGCGGTGGCGCTGGCCGAAATGGCGCTGAAATCGGACATCGGCGTGCTGGTCAGCGAGGAACAGCCTTTCGGAGTCGCCGAAAGCTTCTTCGGCGAAGATCAGGGCCTGTATCTCGTCACGGTCTGCGACACCTGCCTCGCCGACTTCCTCGACGCCGCGAACCGCGCCGACGTGCCGGTCGACCCGGTCGGCCGCACGATCAAGGACCGCATCGTCTTCGAACTGGAGGACAGCGATCATCAGGTGACGCTCGCCGAACTGCGCGACGCGCATGAAGGCTTTTTCCCGAACCTGATGGGCGCCGACGCGGCGCTTGCCTGAGCCGTCATGGCGAGCGTAGCGACGCAATCTCCAGCGATCGTCCATTGACGACGATAGCCGCAGATTGCTTCGTCGCCTGCGGCTCCGCGCGATGACGAACCACGACTGGCGCGAGGAGGTAAGGCAATGACCATCCACATCGGCATCGGCGGCTGGACCTACGAACCCTGGCGTGGTCCCTTCTACCCCGCCGGGCTCGCACAGAAGCGCGAACTCGAATATGCCGGCCAGCATCTGACCGGGATCGAGATCAACGGCACCTATTATGGCAGCCAGAAGCCCGAAAGTTTCGCCAATTGGGCGGCGTCGGTTCCCGACGGCTTCCAATTCAGCGTCAAGGCGTCGCGCTTCGCGACCAACCGCAAGCTGCTGGCAGAGGGAGCAGCGTCGGTCGAGAAATTCCTGACGCAAGGCTTGGTCCGCCTCGGCGACCGGCTCGGCCCGATCCTGTGGCAGTTCATGGCGACCAAGACATTCGACCGCGACGATTTCGCGGCCTTCCTGGACCTGCTGCCCGAAACGCAGGATGGCCTGCCGCTGCGCCACGCGATCGAGGTGCGGCACGAAAGCTTTCGCGATCCCGCCTTCGTCGACCTGGCGCGCGAACGCAACATGGCGATCGTCTTTGCCGACAGCGACGAATTTCCGTGCATCGACGAAGCGACCGCCGATTTCGCCTATGCGCGGCTGCAACGCAGCCGGGACGATATCGAAACCGGCTATGACGACGCCGCGCTCGACCAGTGGGCGGCGCGCGCCCGCGACTGGGCCAGCGGCGGCCGCGACGTCTATCTCTTCTTCATCGCCGGCGCGAAAGTCCGCAACCCGGCCGCCGCACAGGCGCTGATCGCGCGCCTCGGCTGATCAGGCCGCCCGGGCGAATTCGGGCTGCTCCGGCGCGGCAGCGGCTTCGGCCGCCTTGGTGCCCAGCAGGTCATAGGGGTCGATGCCGTCGGCGCGCATCATCGCATGAACGCGCTGATAGACGGTCGGGGTCGCGATGCCGAGACGCGCCCGCGCCGCCTCGATCGGTTCGGCGAGCAGCGCCTCGATATCCTGATGCGCGATATGCCGCGCGGCACGGCCGTTGCGCTGGCCCTCGCGCACCGCGGCATAGATGGGATAGCGGCGGCCGAAGCCCTTGCGAATCTCGCGCGCGCCGGCCCAGGCGATGAACAAGGTCCCCCAGCTCGGCGTCTGGCTGTAGGAAAAGGCGAGCACGCATTGTTCGCCCAGCGCGTCGCGGCCATAGCCGGTCAGGATGTGCGACAGGTCGTGCGTGTCGCGCAGCCGGTCGCCGAAGATTTCCATCTTGTCGTCGAAGCGCGGCTGGGTTTCGCGAAACTTCATCGATTCATCGACCAGCCCCTGCGCGGTCAGCCCTTCGCGCTCCATGAAATCGACATAGATACGGCCGACCGTCCCTTCGGGAAGCTGCTTCAGCCGGTCATGATCGTCGAGCAGGGTCGGCAGATAGGGCCGTTCGGCCAGCACCTCTGCCCCCACGGGCGTCGCGAAGAAGGATTCGACCGAGCGCGTGAAACGATTGTCGCGCAGCGCGTCGATGATGTGGAACACCTGTTCGGTGTCCTCCTTGTCGGCGATCAGCTTGCGGAAATGATGCCAGGCCTTCAGCGGGCGAAAGCCGGTGTCGGTGCGATCGGGATGGGACAGGGGGATGGCGGTCATGAATCGTCTCTCGATAATGGCTGCTGCATGAAGCGATAGCACTACTTACATGAATGTCAATATAAAGTGAACGCCGCCGCCGGACTCCACTGGAAATCGCGCTGGACCGGCCATCCGCCGCGGCGTAATTACGGGCCGACGCGGCGGCAGGGGGGATGATATGGCCATGGCGGGCGGCACCCGGCTGGAAAGCCTCGATGCGATTCGCGGCGTTGCCGTGATGGGCATATTGGCGATGAACATCGTCGCCTTTGCCCTGCCCTTTCCCGCCTATGGCAACCCGGCCGCGGGCGGGCCACCGGCGTCGATCGATCTGGCGACCTGGTTCTTCAACTTCATTTTCGTCGATTCGAAGATGCGCGGGCTGTTCTCGATGCTGTTCGGTGCCAGCACGCTGCTGGTGATCGACAGCGCCGCCGCCGGCGGACGCAGCGCGGCGGAGGCGCATTATTCGCGCATGATCTGGCTCGCGATCTTCGGCCTGCTCCATTTCTACCTGATCTGGTTCGGCGACATCCTGTTCCTCTATGCGATGTGCGGACTGCTGCTGTTCCTGTTCCGCCGATTGTCGGTAAAGGCGCTGCTGCTGTGGGCGATCCCCTTCTTCCTGATCGGCATCGCCATTCCGGGCAGCCTGTGGATGACGCTGTCGCTGGCCGAAGCCGGGCGCCTGCCCGCCGAAACCGTCGCGGCGATGCAGGGCACGCTGGCGGAAATGAACGCCGACATGGGGCCGGACACGCCCGTCTATGCCAGGGAAATCGCCCTTTACCTCGGCAGCTATGCCAGCATCGTCGGCCACCGCACCGGCGAGATGGCGGGCGAACCCTTTTTCTATCTCTTCATCTTCCTGTGGGAAACCATGGGCCTGATGCTGGTCGGCATGGCGCTGTTCAAATCGGGCATGCTGACGGGCGCCTGGGACACCGCGCGCTATCGCAAATGGGCGATCGCGGGCTTCGCGATCGGCGTGCCGCCGCTGACCCTGCTCGCTTTCTATCAGCAACAGGCGGGGTTCAGCGCCGCCGCGACCTTCGGATCGTCGATCGCGCTGTCGGTGCCCTTCGACACGATCATGACGGTGGGCTGGGCGGCGCTGATAATGCTGCTGATCCGGACCGCCGCCAGCGATGCCGTCCGCGCGCGGCTCGCCGCGACGGGGCGCATGGCTTTCACCAATTATCTGGTCACCTCGATCGTGATGACGACGATCTTCTATGGCTATGGGCTGGGGCTGTTCGGCAGCGTCGGGCGCGCCGCGCTCTACCTCTTCTGCTTCGGCATGTGGGCCGCGATGCTGCTCTGGTCGAAACCCTGGCTCGACCGTTATCGCTATGGTCCGCTGGAATGGCTGTGGCGCAGCCTGTCGCGCCGGTCGCGGCAACCGATGCGGAAAGACGCGGGCGCGGCGGTTTCGGGCTGAATCCCGAAGCGGCCCCGGCCCGCTCCCCCACCCGGCCTCCCCAGGTTACTATCGTCAGGGAGGCCGGGTGGGGGAGCGGGCCGGGGCCGCCTGAAATATCCGCTCAGTAACCGACGGCGCGGCCGAATGATGCGCCGCGGCGCTGAACCAGCGGGTTCGCCTCGCGCTCCAGCGTCGACAGCGTTTCCTCGAACAGCGCGCCAAGCGTCGCGACGCGCGGCAGATATTCCTCGGGGCTGACCTGCGCCTCGACGCAGTGGCGGCCGAACATTTCGATATCCTCGGCCAGTGCGCCCAGCCGTTCGGCGCCGAACTGGCGCGCCTCGCTCTTCAGCGTGTGCGCGGGCATGACGAGACCGCGTGCGTCGCGGGCGCGCATCGCTTCCTCGATCGCGGCGACCGATTTGGTGCCGTCCTCGCGGAAATAGCCGAGAATGCGCACGAACGCCGCGCCCAACTGGGTGCGCGTCGCACGGAATTCATTCCAGTCGACCAGCATCTCGTCCAATGTTCGATTCCTCGGCGTACAACTCGGTCGGTGGTCCCGCGCCGACCTTGCCCGAAGACGGTAAAAAAGAGGTTACGTCAGCCCCGCCGTACCTGCCAGCCGGCCTGACCGTCCGCCGTCACCGCCGCGTCGACCCGCCAGCCGTGCTGCGCCGCGAGCGCCGCGACTTCGCCGCCCGCCTTGGGATCGTCCGCGACCAGCAGCACGTCCGCCGCCTCGCGCATCGCCCTCGCCAGCCGCAAGGCCGGCCAGGGGCAGCGCATCCCGCGCGCGTCGACCAGCAAGACCCCGGCGGGGACCTCACGCATCGTAAGGATTGCGCGTGTTGCGGAAATTGATGCGGATCGGCACGCCCTGGAACCCCAGTTCCTTGCGCAGTCCGTTGGTCAGATAGCGTTGATAGCTGGCGGGCAGCGCGTCGGTGCGGCTGCCGAAGATGATGAAGGTCGGCGGGCGGGTGCGCGCCTGCGTCATGTAACGCAGCTTGATCCGCTTGCCGCCCGGCGCCGGCGGCGGATTGGCGTCGACCGCGCGTTCGAACCAGCGGTTGAGCTTCGCCGTCGACACGCGCTGGGTCCAGATCGCCCGCTGTTCGAAGGCGACGCGCACCAGCGTGTCGATCCCCTTGCCCGTCGCGCCCGAAATGCTGAGCAGCGGCACGCCCTTTATCTGGCTGAGCCCGTCGTCGAGCGCGGCGCGCACGCCGTTGAACAGCGCCGACGGGTCCGCGGCCACGTCCCATTTGTTGAGCGCGACGATCAGCCCGCGGCCTTCCTCCAGAACGCGGTCGGCGATGCGCAGGTCCTGTGCCTCCAGCCCTTTCGTGGCGTCGAGCAGCAGCACGACAACCTCGGCGAAATCGACCGCGTGCAGCGCGTCGGCGACCGACAGCTTCTCCAGCTTGTCCTGCACCTTGGCGCGCTTGCGCATCCCGGCGGTGTCGAACAGCTGGATCGGATGAACCTCGCCGTCCTTTTCCCATTGCCAGTCGACGCGGATCGAATCGCGCGTGATCCCCGCCTCGGGCCCGGTGATCAGCCGGTCTTCACCGATCATGCGGTTGATCAGCGTCGATTTGCCGGCGTTCGGACGGCCGACGATCGCCAGCTTCAGCGGGCCGAGCGGTTCGTCCTCGTCGCCTTCATCCGTACCCGCCGCCGCGTCGTCCGCCGCCATGAAGGGCTCGACGATCGGACGCAGCGCATCGAACAGGTCGACCAGCCCCTCGCCATGTTCGGCGCTGAGCGCGATGGGATTGTCGAACCCCAGCGTATAGGCTTCCATCAGCCCGGCCTCGCCCTGCCGGCCTTCCGCCTTGTTGGCGGCAACGATGATCGGCGTGTCCTCGCTCCGCAGCCAGCGGGCGATTTCCTCGTCCAGCGGCGTGACCCCGGCGCGCGCGTCGATCAGGAACAGCGCGGCGTCCGCCTCGCGCACCGCCTTTTCGGTCTGCACGCGCATCCGGCCGGGCAGCGTCGCGGCGTCCTGATCCTCGAACCCCGCCGTATCGACGATCAGGAATTCGAGGCCGAGCAGCGTCGCGTCGCCCTCGCGGCGGTCGCGCGTGACCCCCGGCTGGTCGTCGACAAGCGCCAGACGCTTGCCGACCAGCCGGTTGAACAGCGTCGACTTGCCGACATTGGGCCGGCCGACAATGGCGATCGTCGCGGACCGCGCCATGGCTTCATCCTATCTGCCGGCAGGGCCGATCGCCCCGCCCCCGTTACCGCCAGGCGGTGATCCGTCCATCGTCCGCCAGGACATAAAGCATATTGTTCGCGACGATCGGCGGCTGCGACAGCGACGACTTGAATTCCGTCGTCGCCAGCGTCGTGCCGTCGGTCGGCGAAAATTCGACAAGCTGTCCCTCGCTGTTCACCGCGATCAGGCGGCCGCCCGCCAGAATCGGGCCGGTCCAGCGAATCGGGTCCTTCTTCTTCTTTTCGGTTTCGACGCGAAAGCGCGCGAGTTGCTGCATCCAGCGGACCTTGCCGCTGGCGCGTGCGACGCACAGCAATTTGCCGTCGTCGGTCATCGCATAGACCCATTCGCCCACGACATAAGGCGTCGAGATGCCGGCGATCGAGATTTCCCAGCTGCGCTGGCCGGTCACCAGTTCATAGCTGGCCATGCGGCCGCCCTGGCCGAGCGCGAACACGCGGCCGCGGTCGATCACCGGATCGGCATCGACGTCGGTCAGCGTCGACACCGACAACGCCATCGACGTCCGGGCGAGCGCATCTTCCCACAGGTCGCGGCCATTTTCGTAGCGATAGGCCTGAACCTCGCCCGACGAGAAACCGGCGACGATCGTGCCCTGCCCCGCGGCGGGCGATGCGGCGCCGAACACGCTGCCGGCTTCCAGCGAAGCCGTTGCCTGCCACTGGACCGCGCCGTTTGCGGCGTTCAGGGCAAAAATCTGATTGTCCTGGCTGATCACATAGACGCCGCCGAACGCGATCGTCGGCGCGCCGCGCAGCGGCCCGGCCGGCTTCACCTTCCACAGCACGCTCCCGTCGGCGGCATTCAGTGCCGCGACATCGCCGACGCCGCTGGTCGCATAGACGACGGAGCCGTCGACCGCCGCACCGCCGCCGAACAGCGAATCCTTCAGATCCTTGCCGACCGACCCGATCGGGGTCCGCCACAGCGGCGCGCCCGTATCGGCGGCAAAGGCCGACACCACCGCGCCCGTATCGACGGCGAACAGGCGATTGTCCGCCACCACCGGCGCCGAGGCCAGCCGCTGCTTGTTGTTGCTGCCCGCGATGCTGGCTTCCCAGACGCGGCTGCGCGTCGCCGCCAGCGCCGGGTGCCCCATCGATTTGGACGCATTGCCGCCCGACTGCGCCCAGGCCGTGTTGACGGCGGGGTCGGGCAGAACGACGGCCAGCGCCTCGGTCGCGGGGTCGACCTTGACGCTGTTGTCGTTCGACAGGATCGACACGCGTTCGCCCACGGTCGGCGTCTTGGGCGGGCCGTCGCCGCCGCCGAACACGCCGCAACCGGCAAGCGGCAGCGCGAGCAGCGCCGCGCACAGATACAAATGCGTCTTTCGCATATTATTTGGTTTCCTCAACTTTAGCGGCCGACCCCGTTCCGCCCTGATCCTGTGCGCCGCCCTTTGCGCTGTCCTCCGCGCGATCGGCGACGGCGTCGACGCCCAGCATTCCGGCCATCTGCACCGTGCGCGATTGCAGCGAACGCGGCGTGCCGGGCAGTTTCGCGATCCGGGCGAACAGGTCGCCCGCCTGATCATATCGGCCAAGCTGATAATGGGCGATGGCGCTGAGTTCCGCGGCGCTCGCGAACCAGCTCGACGCCGGGTCCTTGGCGTCGACCATCGGCTTCATGCGCGCGATCACCGCATCGGGCTTCAGCGTGTCATATTCGAACGCGGTCTGGCGGATCAGCGCCAGATCGCGCAGCGACGGGTCGACGCTGGTATCGGCGGCCAGCGTCGCCATCAGTGCCGCCGCGCCTTTCAGGTCGCCGCCTTCGGCCTTCAGATTGGCTTCCTGGATCAGCGCCGACGCGCGATAGGCCGGCGCGTCGGAGGCGGCGATCGCCTTCAGCGCGGTCGTGGCGGCCGCGCCCTCGCCCGCCTGAACCTTTTCCAGCGCCGCGACCAGCTTTTCAGCCTGTTCGCCGCGTGCCTGATCCTGCCGATGACCCCAGTAAAGATAGCCGCCGAAGGCAAGCAGCGCCGCCAGCACGCCGCCGATGATCCAGCGACCATAGCGCTGCATGATCGAATCGAGCTGGTCCTTGCGGACCGCCTCGTCGACCTCCTGCACGAAGGTGGCATTATTCGTCGGGCTCAGCGCCAATCAAACCTCCTCAGACATTCCCGTGCCGCGGCATTGCCGCAGCCGGCCGTTTCCTTAGCGACGGCGCCCGCAAAGGCCAAGCGATTCACTCGGCCCGTGCGGCAACCGCGCACCGGGAGAAACGCGGTCGTCAACCTTCGTAGATCTGATCGCCCGTCGGGAATGAACGGGACCTGACCTCACCCGCATAGTCCCGGACCGCGCCATCGATGACCCCCGCCATGTCCTGATAGCGTTTCACGAATTTCGGAACGCGGTCGAACATGCCCAGCATGTCGTCGGTGACCAGCACCTGCCCGTCGCACTGCGCCGACGCGCCGATACCGATCGTCGGGCAATCGACCTTGTTCGTAATGTCGATCGCGATCGATTCCAGCACGCCTTCGATCACGATCGCGAAGGCGCCCGCCTTGGCTACCGCCACGGCATCCTCGACGATCGACTGCGCTTCGGCATCGCTCTTGCCGCGCACGCCATAGCCGCCCAGGATATTCACCGCCTGCGGCGTCAGCCCGACATGGCCCATCACCGGGATGCCGCGCTGGGTCAGAAACTCGATCGTCGGGGCCAGCACCCGGCCGCCCTCGACC
The DNA here is from genome assembly GCA_003241685.1 of Sphingopyxis macrogoltabida. Classification (GTDB taxonomy): domain Bacteria; phylum Pseudomonadota; class Alphaproteobacteria; order Sphingomonadales; family Sphingomonadaceae; genus Sphingopyxis; species Sphingopyxis macrogoltabida_A. The sequence continues at coordinate 104,597 of QFPJ01000004.1, read as the reverse complement.
TTGACCGCCGCCGCGCCGGTTTCCTTCAGCAGCCGCGCGGCATTGTTGAACGCCTGTTCCTCGCTGCCTTCATAGCTGCCGAAGGGCATGTCGACGATGACCGCGGCATGATAGCTGCCGCGCACCACCGCCGCGCCGTGCAGCGCCATCATCTCCATCGTCACGCCGACCGTGTGCGGCAGGCCGTAAATGACCTGCGCCAGCGAATCGCCGACCAGCAGCATGTCGCAATGCGGATCGAGCAGCTGCGCCTGCCGCACCGTATAGGCGGTCAGCATCACCAGCGGCTCGCCGCCCTTGCGCTGGCGGATGCGCGGCACGGTCAGGCGCTTCATCGGCTGCGGCGTCGGATTGGCGCGGCTGGTCGAGGTCGGAAGGGTGAGGGTCTTGGGTGTCGTGGACATGGGCGGGGGGCTTAGCCGCTAACGCAAGGGCGCGAAAGGCCGCAAACCATGACCATGTCAAACCATATTGACTCAATGTTATATATTTTTTACATAAAGTGAATATTGCATGACATGGAGGATGCGATGTCCTTTCGAGAGAAAATCCATTGGGTGGCTTTCGTCACGATGACGCTGGCCTTTGGCTGGTATTTTCTGCGCTACCCCTGGCAGATCGCCGATGGGCGGGCCGGGCTTGCGGCAACGGCCGGAATGCTGGTGCCGGTCACGATCGCGATCATCGCGGCGATGACCGTCGCGACCGCCTTGCTGGCCATCCGGTCGCCCGCCGACGTCGATCTGACAGAGGATGAACGCGACCGGATGTTCCACCGGCGCGGCACCCATCTCGCCTATTATCCACTGGTTCTGGGTGTCTGGGCGACCATCGTGCTGATCTTCTGGGGCGCGCAGCCCGGCCTGTTGCTCAATCTGTTGCTCGCGGCCGTCGTCTGCGCCGAACTGGTCCGGATCGGATCGCAAATCCTCTTCTACCGCAGGGGCTATTGATCATGGCCGCGATCCCCGTTCCGCGTGCCGCCAAGGCAGGAGGCGCATCGATGGACTGGCGCGAAAAAGCGATCGTGCCGGCAGAACCGGCCCCCAGCGGGATCGTCCTGCCCAGCCGTCGCCGGGGCCGGCATGCCTAGGCTGCCCTTCACCAACGACATCCGCACGCTGCGCTTTCTGGCGGGGGAGATGACGCAGGGCGATCTGGGCGACCGCGTCGGCGTGACGCGTCAAACCATCGCCGCGATCGAACAGGGGAAATATTCGCCGTCGCTGGAAGTCGCCTTCCGCATCGCCCGCATTTTCGGCAAGCCGCTGGAAGAGGTGTTCCGGTGGAGCGACGACGCGGACTGATCCGCGACCCGCGTCAGATCGGCGACCAGTCGCCGTCGTCCCCGACCGCTTCCGACGACGCCGATTTCTTCGCCGGGGCGATCGCTTCCAGCAGCTTGTCGAGCACCGGCCCGACCCCCGCGCCGCTCGCGCCCGACAGCGCCATCACGGGGTGCCCGCTGGCCTCGGCAAGCTCGGCCGACAGCGCGGCGATCAATTCGTCGTCCAGCGTGTCGATCTTGTTGAGCGCCACGACGACGGGCTTGTCGATCAGGTCGGCGCCATAGGCTTCCAGCTCGTCGCGCACGATGCGATAGCTGGTCGCCACATCTTCGTCATTCGCATCGACGAGGTGCAGCAGGACGCGGCAGCGTTCGATATGGCCCAGGAACCGGTCGCCGATCCCCGCCCCGTCGGCGGCACCCTCGATCAGCCCCGGAATGTCGGCGACGACGAACTCGTGCCCCTTGTGGCTGACCACGCCCAGTTGCGGGCGCGTGGTGGTGAAGGCATAGGCGCCGACCTTGGCCTGCGCGTTGGTGACGCCATTGATGAAGGTCGACTTGCCGGCATTGGGCAGGCCGACCAGCCCCGCGTCGGCGAGCAGTTTCAGCCGCAGCCACACCCACATTTCCTCGCCCGGCCAGCCGGGACCATGCTGGCGCGGGGCACGGTTGGTGCTCGATTTGTAGCTGGCGTTGCCGCGTCCGCCGTCGCCGCCGCGCAGGAAGTGCAGCCGTTCGCCCTCTTTGGTCAGGTCGGCGAGCAGGCTGCGGTCCTCGTCGTCGGCCAATATCTGCGTGCCGACCGGCACCGCGATCACCAGATCGTCGCCGCCCGCGCCGGTGCGATCGCGCCCCGCGCCGGGGGTTCCCCGCCGCGCCTTGAAATGCTGGGTATAGCGAAAGTCGATCAGCGTATTGAGGCCGCCGACCGCTTCGAACACGATGTCGCCGCCCTTGCCGCCATTGCCGCCGTCGGGGCCGCCATATTCGATATATTTTTCGCGCCGGAACGACACGGCGCCGGGGCCGCCGTCGCCGGACTTGATGAAAATCTTGGCTTGGTCGAGGAAATGCATGATGCGGGCCTCAGGGCGGGAACGGAAGTTAAGCGTCCAAACCCGCTCGTGTCGAGCGACGTCGGGACACCCCGCTATGCTGCGCCAAGCCGAGGGGCATCTCGACGTCGCTCGACGCGAACGGAGTGGGGAAGCCGGCGCCTTAGCCGCAGCGCAACAAAATTACCAGCCCTTAGCCCGCCGGCTTGTCGCCATGCTCGGCCCAGAATCGGCCGATGCGTCCGGTGATCAGTTCGGTCGCGAGCACCCGCGACGTGTCGCGCGGCAGGCCCAGCGCCTCGGCCATCGGGCCGCCCATCTGCGCATCGCCCAGCGCCATCAGCACCAGCGCCAGCGTATCTTCGTGCATCAGGCGCTTTTCATGCGCGTCCGGCGCCATGCCGTCGATCAGGCGGTGGATCGCCTCGACGATCGGGTCGAGCGCATCGTCATTGCCCGTCGCCGCCATCCAGGTGGCGAGCGCGCCCGCGCCGCCGCTGTTGAACGCGTCGAAAGCCAGGTCGACGATCTCGCGCACATTGCGTTCGCCGGGCGCCGATTCGGCCATTTTCCGGCCGATCGTGCCGCAGACGGTTTCGGCAAGATAGGCGGCAAGCGCCTTTTGCAGCCCCGCGGCACTGCCGAAATGGTGCAGCAGATTGGCATGCGTCCGGTCGATTCGCGCCGCCACCGCCTTCAGCGTCACCGCCTGCGGTCCCAGTTCGATCAGAAGCTGCCGCGCCGCTTCCAGCGCGGCGGAACGGCTTTCCTCCGGGCTCAGCCGTTTCTTGACTATTGACACCACTGTAAGTAATTCCTAACTCTACCCCATGGCGTCCCCACGCCACGCCCCCTTTTCGACGCTGAGGATCATATGTCCAGTCTTTCGCTCTCCCCGACCCCGAAGGATCTGTCCATCACCCCCCGTGACCGCCGCTTCGGCCGCGACGACGCGCAGGGCCGCTGGTGGATGAACGGCGACCCGGTCGCATCGGCTTTCCTGACCGCGCTGTCGGTGACCTTTCCCAAGGGCGAGGCGATGTTCATCGAGGCGGTGAAGGCGCACCGCGACGGCGTGCCCGACAAGCTGGCGCGCGAAATCCGCGCCTTCACCCAGCAGGAAGTGATCCACAGCCGCGAACATGTCGTCTTCAACCGCAAGGCGGCGGAGGCGGGGTACGACCTGTCCGAACTGGAAGCCGACGTCGATCACATCATCGCGCTGATCCGCGAACGGCCGCAGATCGTCAACCTGATGGCGACGATCGCGCTCGAACATTATACCGCCGTCCTTGCCGCCGGCCTGCTCGACGACCCGAAGTTCCTGGAGGGTGCGGAGGCGGAATGGGGCGCGCTGTGGAAATGGCACGCGATCGAGGAAATCGAGCACAAGGGCGTCGCCTATGACACCTGGCTCCACGCGACGAAGGATTGGAGCCGCTGGCGCCGCTGGAAGGCCAAGTCGCTGATGATGCTGGTCGTCACCGCGCGCTTCTGGCCCAAACGGGTCAAGGGGATGAAGCTGCTGCTGGCGCAGGACGGGCTGACCGGCTGGCGCGTCACCGCCCGCATCTGGTGGTATCTGCTCGGCCGTCCCGGCATTCTGCGCAAAAGCTTCCTGCCATGGCTCGCCTATTTCCTGCCGGGTTTCCACCCGTGGAACCACGACGACCGCGCGCTGATCGGCAAATATGAAAGCGATTACGCCGACGCGATCATGCCGGCGCAGGCATCGACCGCCCCGCACGAGGGCCTCGCCGCCGCCTGACGCCGTTTCGGCTTTCCAGAATTCTCGCGAAGGAGGGGCGCCCCGACGGTTCTCTCTCCCGTATCCGGGGCGCCTGCCTTCGCGGGAACATTGATCCGCCCGCCACCGCCGGCGCGAACGGGCGCACTGGACGGACGCCGCGCTCTCCCATATCGCTGCGGCATCAGGGGAGGCGTCATGCAGCCACATATGTCGGCCGCCGAAATCGCACAGGTCGAACTGCAGCTCGCGGGCCGCGCCTCGCTGCTCGAATTCGGCTGCGGCGGCAGCACCCTGGTCGCCGCGCGGCAGGTGCAGCGGATCGTCGGCGTCGACAGCGACCCCGCCTGGCTGGCGCGGGTCCAGGAAGCGGTTGCGGGCGATGCGGTCGACTTCACCCCCTATCATGCCGACATCGGCCCGGTCGGCGACTGGGGCTATCCCGTCGACGAACGACGGCTGCGCGACTGGCCGCGCTATCACACCCAGATCTGGCGGCACCTGTCGGGCAGCCCCGATGCGGTGCTGATCGACGGGCGTTTTCGCGTCGCCTGCCTGTTGCAGTCGATCATCCACTGCAAGCCCGACTGCGTTTTCCTGTTCCACGATTTCGCGAACCGGCCCCATTATCATGGCGTGCTGAAACATACCGATGTGCTGGCGCGGGTCGATACGCTGGCGGTGCTGCGCGCCCGGCAGCAGGTCGACGGCAAGGCGGTGCTGCACGACCTGTTCGACCATTATCTGATCCCCGATTGACCCCGCCCGCCGCCTTGGGCACATCCGCGTCCATGGCTACCGCAACCTGCACCGCCCCGCCCGTGATCGAGACCGACCGGCTGCGCCTGCGCCCCCACCGCCTGTCGGACAAGGACGTCCATATCGCGATGTGGGCGGACGATCGCGTGACGCGCTTCATCGGCGGCCAACCGCGCGCGCCCGACGTCAGCTGGGGCAAATTCCTGTCGGCCGCCGGCCTGTGGCCGGTGATGGGTTTCGGCTATTGGGTGTTCGCCGACCGGGCCAGCGACGCGCTGATCGGCATGGGCGGCCTTTCCTATTTCTGCCGCGGCATCCCGGAACTGGAGGGGCAGCCGGAGGCGGGCTGGGCCTTCGACGCCGACCATTGGGGCGGCGGCCTGGCGACCGAGGCGATGCGCGCGGCGCTCGGCTGGGCCGACGCGAATCTCGACGCCAAGGACGTGCGCTGCATCATCGAACCCGGCAACGGCGCGTCGGTGCGCGTGTCGGAAAAACTGGGCTTCCGGCGCATCGGCGACAGCGACGCGCTGGGCCATGTCGTGGACATCTACGCCCGCCCGCGCGGCGGATAGTCGGAAACAGGGCGCGCCCGGCCTTGCGGGGTCGCCATGACGCGCCTGATCTTACGCCGGCTCCACCACCAGCACGCTGCCGTCGGCATCGACCACGCGCACCCGGCTGCCTGCATCGGCGTCGGGGCCGCGTACCGTCCATTCGCTGTCGCCGACCTTCGCGCGGCCGCGGCCATTCTCGATCGCCTGGGTCAGCGTCAGCACCTCGCCGACCAGCCGGCCCGTGCGCTGGTTGAGATGCGGATGGGTCGAGGCGATCGGATTATTCTTCAGCCAGCGCCGCGACGCATAGAGCGCGGCGAAGGCGAGGATCGCGAAAATCCCGAACTGAAACGGGATGCCGATCGGCAAAACCCACGCGATCACGCCCGTGACGATCGCCGCGACGCCGACCCAGATCAGGAAAAAGCCCGGCGCGACGATTTCGGCGGCGGCGAGCAGCACCCCGACCGACAGCCACGCCCAATGGGGTTCCATATTGCTCAGCCAGTCCGGCATGTCAGGCCCCCTTGCGGTCCAGTGCGTCCCGGGCCAGCTCGCCGATCCCGCCCAGCGTGCCGATCAGCTGCGTCGCTTCGACCGGGAACAGGATGGTCTTGCTGTTCGGGCTGGTCGCGAACTGGCTGACCGCCTCGACATATTTCTGCGCGACGAAATAGTTGATCGCCTGCGCATTGCCTCCGGCGATCGCGTCGGACACCATCTGGGTCGCCTTCGCTTCGGCCTCGGCCTCGCGCTCGCGGGCTTCGGCGTCGCGAAAGGCGGCTTCGCGGCGGCCTTCGGCCTGCAGGATCTGGCCCTGCTTCTCGCCCTCGGCGCGCAGGATTTCCGACGCCCGCAGCCCTTCCGCTTCCAGGATCGCGGCGCGCTTCTCGCGCTCGGCCTTCATCTGCCGCGCCATCGCGTTCGAAATGTCGGCGGGCGGACGGATGTCCTTGATCTCGACGCGGGTGATCTTGATCCCCCAGGGGCTGGTCGCATCGTCGACGACATGCAGCAGGCGGGCGTTGATCTCGTCGCGCTTCGACAGCGTTTCGTCGAGGTCCATCGACCCCATGACGGTGCGCAGGTTCGTGGTCGTCAGGTTCATGATCGACAGATACAGGTCGCTGACCTCATACGCCGCCTTGGCCGCATCGAGCACCTGAAAGAAGACGACGCCGTCGACGGCGACCATCGCATTGTCCTTGGTGATGATTTCCTGCCCCGGAATGTCGAGCACCTGTTCCATCATGTTCACCTTGCGCCCGACGCGGTCGAAGATCGGCATGATGAAATTCAGCCCCGGCTGGGCGGTGTGGGTGAAGCGGCCGAAGCGTTCGATCGTATAGGCAAAGCCCTGTTTCACCGGCGTCAGCGCCCACAACAGGAACACCAGCGCAAGTACCACCAGTGCAAGTGCGAATTCCATCGATCATCCCCTCAATCCAATAGCGATCGGCCCAACCCTGTTCCTTATTGCGGCATCGGCCGCGCTGCGCCACAGAAAAGCGCATGACCGACTTTGCGCCCCGCTCGCTCCTCTATGTTCCCGGCTCGAATGCCCGCGCGCTCGAAAAGGCGCAGGGGCTTACCGCCGACATGCTGATCATCGACCTGGAGGATGCGGTTCCGGCCGATCGCAAGGACGAAGCCCGCGCCGCGATGCGCGCGGCGGTGACGGCGGGCTATCCCGGCAAGCGCGTCGCGGTGCGCGTCAATGCGACCGGCACCGGCGAACAGGCGGCGGACCTCGCGGCGCTCGCGGGATTGGCGCTCGACGCCGTCGTGCTGCCCAAGGTCGACGCGCCCGCCGACCTCGACCCGCTGCGCGGCCTTGCCCTGCCCGTGCTGGCGATGATCGAGACCCCCGCCGCCATCTATGCCGCGCGCGCCATCGCCGACGACGCCGACGTTGCGGGCCTGATCGCCGGGCTGAACGATCTGGCGCATGAATTGAAACTGCCGGACGGCATCGGCCGCGGCGCGATGAGCCATGCCATCCAGGCGATCGTGCTGGCGGCGCGGGCGGGCGGCATCTGGTGTTTCGACGGCGTCTACAACGCGATCGACGATGCCCCCGGCTTTGCGGCCGAAGCCGCCGAGGGGCGCGGGCTGGGCTTCGACGGCAAGACGCTGATCCACCCGTCGCAGGTTGCGCCCTGCAATTTGGCCTTCGCCCCGTCGCCGCGCGAAATCGCCGCCGCCCAGGCGCTGGTCGCGGCGGCGACGGGCGGCGCGCAGCGGCACGAGGGCCGGATGATCGAGGATATGCACGTCGCCGCGGCACGGGCGCTGCTGGACCGCGCCGGGGCGTAGCGCGCCGCGATTCCCCGCCATTCGTCGTTCGACGAACGCGCCTTGCCCGCCCCCGGCGAACATGCAATGCAGCGCGCCCATGCAGGCATCCCTCTTTCGCGGCGCCATCGCCGCCGTCGCCCTGGCCGCTTTCGCGGCTCCCGCCGCCCAGGCCAAGGCCGCCGATGCGCCGGTCACCGAAGCCCAGATCGCGGCCCACATCAAGATGCTGGCCGGCGACGCCTTCGAAGGGCGCGAGCCGGGCACGGCGGGCGAAGATCGCACCATCGCCTATGTCGTCGGCGAATGGGCGAAGGCGGGACTCGAAGCCCTGCCGGACAGCGCCACCCCCTGGCTGCAGCCGGTGCCGATGGTCGAAAGCCGGCCGGTGTCGGCCACCGCCATGCTGAAGGTCCGGGGCAGCGATTTCGCGCCGGGTGACGACGGGCTGGTGCTGACCGGCCGCGATGCCGAACTGGAGGTGAAGGATATTCCCGCCGTCTTCGTCGGCTATGGCATCGATGCCGCGGGCAAGGTCAATGCCGACGTCCGGGGCAAGCTGGCGATCATGCTGTTCGACAATGCGCCGTTCGGCGACAAGCTGCCCCGCTATCGCGAGCGGCGGCAGTTGCTGGCCGATGCCGGCGCGGCGGGGGTGCTGGTCGTCGCCAGCGCCGCCCTGCCGTGGGATCAGCTTCGCGGCGCCATGGGCGGTTCGGCGATGCGGCTGGCATCGGCGCCGGCCGGCGCGCCGTTCAGCGGCTTTCTGTCGGCGGCGGCGTCCGAGGCGCTGTTCGCAAAGGCCGGGCAGACGGGCGCCGCGCTGACCGACGCGGCGAAAGCGGCCGACTATCGCGGCGCCGCGCTTCCCGTAACGATCGACGTGTCGGCTCGCACCGACGTCCGCGCCTTCGACACGCATAATATCATCGCCCGCCTGCCCGGCGCGAAGCCCGACGGCAAGGCGGTGCTCTACCTCGGCCATTGGGATCATTTCGGCATTTGCCGGCCCGAGGGCGCGCCCGACCGCATCTGCAACGGCGCGGTCGACAATGCGAGCGGCATCGCGGTGCTGATCGAGGTCGCGAAGCGGCTGGGCGGCGGCGCGCGGCCCGACCGCGACATCTATTTCCTCGCCACCACGGCCGAGGAACGCGGGCTGGTCGGCGCGCGCTATTTCGCCGACAATCCGCCGATCCCGCTGGCCGACATCACCGTCGCGCTGAACCTCGACACCGTCGCGATTTCGCCGCGCGGCACCCCCGTCGCGACGATCGGCCGGGGCCGCCCCGCCTATGACGCGGTGATCCGCACCGTCGCGGCCAAACTCGGCCGCACACTCGACGAGGATGGCGAAGCCGATGCCTTCGTCCAGCGGCAGGACGGCTGGGCGCTGGGGGCCAAGGGCGTGCCCGCGCTGATGGTCGGCGGCAGCTTTTCCGACATGAAGCTGCTCGAAACCTATCTGGCGGGCGATTATCACGGGCCCGACGACCAGTTCTCCGACCGTCTCCCGCTGGGCGGCGCGGCCGAAGACGCCGACCTGCACGTCGCGCTGGGCCGCGTGTTCGCGGACAGCGGCGCGTGGCCGGGTAAATAGTCCGTCATTGCGACCCCGGCGGAAGCCGGGGGGAAGCCATCGCCCGCTATCGTCCGGCAACGCCGCTATCTGGAGATGGCTTCGTCGCTTCGCTCCTCGCCATGACGAGGCAGGTGCTTACGCCGCCTGCTTCGCCCGCTCGGTCATTTCCTGATTGAGCATTTCGGCGAGCAGGAAGGCCAGTTCCAGGCTCTGCCCCGCGTTGAGCCGCGGGTCGCAATGGGTATGGTAACGGTCGGCCAGGTCCATCTGGGTCACGTCCATCGCGCCGCCGGTGCATTCGGTGACGTTCTGGCCGGTCATTTCGATATGGATGCCGCCGCCATGCGTGCCTTCGGCCCGGTGCACGGCAAAGAAGCCGCGCACTTCGGCCAGGATGCGTTCGAACGGGCGCGTCTTGTATCCGGTCGACGTCTTGATGACATTGCCGTGCATCGGATCGCACGACCACACCACGGGGTGGCCCGATTCCTTCACCGCGCGCACCAGCGCCGGCAGATGCGCCTCGATCTTGTCGTGCCCGTACCGCGTGATCAGCGTCATGCGGCCCGCGACATGATTCGGGTTCAGCGTATCGAGCAGGCGCAGCAGCGCGTCGGGCTCCAGGCTCGGCCCGCATTTCATGCCGACGGGATTGCCGATGCCGCGCAGATATTCGATATGCGCCGACCCTTCGAAACGGGTGCGGTCGCCGACCCACAGCATATGGCCCGACGTATCGTACCAGCCGCCGGTCAGGCTGTCCTGCCGCGTCAGCGCCTGTTCGTAGGGCAGCAGCAGCGCCTCATGGCTGGTATAGAAGCTGGTGCCCTTGATCTGCGGCACCGTCTCGGGCGTCACGCCGCACGCTTCCATGAAGGCCAGCGCCTCCGAAATACGGCCGGCGGTTTCCTGATATTTCTTGGCCCACGGGCTGCGGTCCATGAAGTCGTGCGTCCAGGCGTTGACCTGATGCAAATTCGCATAGCCGCCGTTGGCAAAGGCGCGCAGCAGATTGAGCGTCGCCGCCGACTGGTTATAGGCCTTCACCATCCGCTGCGGATCGGGCGCGCGGCCCGATGCCTCGAACGCGATGTCGTTGATGATGTCGCCGCGATAGCTGGGCAGTTCGACGCCGCCCACATCCTCCATGTCGGCCGAACGCGGCTTGGCGAACTGGCCCGCCATGCGCCCGACCTTCACCACGGGCATCTTCGACGCGAACGTCAGCACGACCGCCATCTGAAGCAGGACGCGGAAGGTGTCGCGAATGTTATTCGGATGGAATTCCGCAAAGCTTTCGGCGCAGTCGCCGCCCTGCAGCAAAAAGGCCTTGCCCTCGGCGACGCGGCCGAGTTCGGTCGTCAGCTCGCGCGCTTCGCCGGCAAAGACCAGCGGGGGGTAATCCGCCAGTTCCTTTTCCGCCGCGGCCAGCGCGGCCGCGTCGGCATAGGTCGGCAATTGCCGGGCTTCATATTTGCGCCAGCTGTGCGGTTGCCATTGTTTCGTCATCGCATTGTCTAACCTGGTCTAACCTGATCATTCGAATCGTGCGCCGCCATGGCGCGATTGTCCCCGCGAAGCAAGCAAGGGCGATAAAATTAGCATTTTGGCGGGATTTGCGCACCTATGCTTTTCTTCGCGATCCAAAACTGATAATTTATTACGGTTCCGGGACGTCTTTCGGGGTCGTGCGTTCCATCGTTCGGCAAAAGGTAACTTTCTCCGTCTAGCGCCATGTCCGTTGGGACCGCGCAACAAACGATGGGTTATGGTGATGTTCGATCCCGCCTTGTTCGGCCACGGCGCCCTGCTGGTCCTGCTTGCGGCATCGCTCGTTCGGCGGATCGACCATCTGCGCGCCGGCCTTGCCCTCGCCGCGCTGCTGGGATTGCTTGCCGCGATCGGCGGCAAGGCCGGGCTGACGTCCGCGCTGCTGATCGGCGCGATCCTGTTGATCAACGCCGCCCTGCTCGCGCAATTGTGGCTCCGCGAAACCGGGGTGCGTTTTTCGGCCGAGGAACAGGCGTTGCGCCAGCTTCATTTCGGCGGCCTGGGCCCTGCGGCGGCGCGGCGGCTGATCGATCAGGGGCATTGGATCAGCGCGCGGCGCGGCGAGCTGCTGATCCGCGAGGATCAGGCCGTCCCCAGCCTCTTCTATCTGGCCGACGGCGAAGCGGCGGTGCAGCGCGACGGCGCCCGCATCGGCATGATCTCGGCGGGCGCGCTGATCGGCGAAGCGACCGTCATCGACGGCGGCCAGGCGACGGGCACGGTGCAACTGGCCAGCAATGCCCGGCTGTGGTTCGTGCCCGCGGCGGCGCTGCGCGCCTATCTGGCGGCCAACCCCGACATTGCCGCGACATTGCACGAAGGTTTCGCACGCGCGCTGCGCGGCAAGCTCGCGGGCGCCAACGCCCGCATTGCGGAGCAGTCGCCGTCGTCCTAGACTCTGCCGCGAATTTGTCACCGGCAGGATATACGACCCGATCATGGCTTTGATAGTTTACGGCATTCCCAATTGCGACACGGTGAAGAAGGCGCGCCGCTGGCTCGACGAACGGGGCGTCGCCTACAGCTTCCATGATTTTCGCAAGGACGGCCTCGACGCGGCGCGGCTGCAGGATTGGGTCGATACGCTGGGCTGGGAAAAGCTGCTGAACCGCAGCGGCACGACCTTTCGCAAATTGCCGGACGACCGCAAGGACGGTCTCGACGCCGCATCGGCCAAGGCGCTGATGATCGAGGCGCCGGCGATGATCCGGCGGCCCGTCGTCGAAGCGGACGGCACCGTCAGCGTGGGCTTTTCGGCCGATGACTGGCAACAGCGTTTTGGCGCATGACGCCGTGGCGGCTGGTCGCGGCGGTGCTGCTGCTTGCCGGTTGCGGGGCTGAACCGATGGCGGCGGAACCGACGCTGGACGGCAAGCCGGCGATCGTCATCGCCCATCGCGGCGCGTCGGGCGAACGGCCCGAACATACGCTGGCCAGCTATGGCCGCGCGATCGAACAGGGCGCCGATTTCATCGAGCCCGATCTGGTGCTGACCAAGGACGGCATTCTGGTCGCGCGGCACGAGAATGAGATTTCGGAAACCACCGACGTCGCCGACCACCCCGAATTCGCCGCCCGCAAGGCAACGAAGACGATCGACGGCCGCACCGTCACCGGCTGGTTCACCGAGGATTTCACGCTCGCCGAACTCAAGACGCTGCGTGCGCGCGAGCGGCTGCCGCAACTGCGGTCGACCCGATTTGACGGACAGTTCGCGATTCCGACCTTCGAGGAAATCCTGACCTTTCTGGCCGACGCCAACAAGGGACGCGAGACGCCGGTCGGCGTCTATCCCGAAACCAAGCACCCGAGCTATTTCACCGCGATCGGCCTGCCGCACGAAGCGCCGCTGCTCGCGCTGCTGGCCCGATATGGCTATCGCGGCCGCACCGCGCCCGTCTTCATCCAGAGCTTCGAGGTCGCCAATCTGAAGGCGATCCGCGCCAGGAGCGACCTACCGCTGATCCAGCTGATGGACGCGGAGGGCGGCCCGCCCGACGATGCCGGCACGACCTATGCCGCGATGGCGACGCCCGCCGGGCTGAAAGCGATCGCCGCCTATGCCGACGGCATCGGCCCCGCCAAGGCGATGATCATTCCGCGCGGGACGCTCGGCACCCTGGGCACGCCGACCAGCCTCGTCCGCGATGCCCATGCGGCGGGGCTGAAAGTCCATCCCTGGACCTTTCGCCGCGAAAATTATTTCCTGCCGCTCGCCGACAAGGGCGGGCTCGACCCGCGCGGCCATGGCGACCTGGGCGCGGAGATCGGCCTGTTCCTCAGTACCGGGATCGACGGATTGTTCAGCGACAATGTCGCGGAAGCCGTCGCCGCGACCAGGGGCGCGCGCTGACCCCCGATAGCCCCGGCGTCCTTTGATTCCATGCGGCGCGTGTTCGGACGCAAGTGGCATGATCGCCGATATGGCCAGCCGATATTCGCATTGGCGCTATTCGCATTGGCGCGGGCGCCTTGCCGCGCTATCGGCGGCGCGATGACGCTTTTTCCCGCCTCCGCCTGTCCCCGGCTGATCGTCAAGATCGGGTCGGCGCTGCTCGTCGGCCCCGATGGCGCGGTGCGGCGCGACTGGCTGGCGGGAATCGCCGCCGACATCGCCGGGCGCGTCCGCGACGGCCAGCAGGTCGCGGTCGTGTCGTCCGGGGCGATCGCGCTCGGCGCGCGGCGGCTGGGCCTTGCCAAAGGCGGGCGCGCCAGTCTGGAGGATGCACAGGCAGCGGCGGCGACCGGCCAGATCGCGCTCAGCCAGGTCTGGGCCGACGTGCTGGGCGCGGAAGGGCTGACGGCGGCGCAAATACTCGTCACGCTCGACGATCTCGAGCATCGCCGCCGCTACCTCAACGCCGCCGCGACGCTCGACCGGCTGCTGAGCCTTGGCGTCGTGCCGATCCTCAACGAAAATGACAGCGTCGCGACCGAGGAAATCCGTTTCGGCGACAACGACCGCCTCGCCGCGCGCGTCGCGCAGGCCGCGGGCGCCGGCGGCGTCGTCCTGCTGTCCGACATCGACGGCCTGTACGACCGCAACCCGGCGCAGCCCGGCGCCGTCCACATCGCGCGCGTCGACCGCATCGACGCCGCGATCGAGGCGATGGCCGACGCCGGGTCGGCATCGGGCATGGGGTCGGGCGGCATGGTGTCGAAGATCGCGGCGGCGCGCATCGCCAACGCCGCGGGCGCGCATCTGGCCATCGCGTCGGGCCGCATCGACCGGCCGCTGTCGGCGGCGGGCGCGCGCCACACCATCTTTGCCGCCGAACGCGGCGCCAGCGCGCGCAAGGCCTGGCTGGCGGGCGGCCTGACCGCCCGGGGGCGGCTGGCGATCGACGCGGGCGCGCTGCGCGCCTTGCAGGGCGGCGCCAGCCTGCTCGCGGCGGGGGTCACCGCGGCGACGGGCGATTTCGCCCGCGGCGACATATTGGACATCGCCGGGCCCGACGGGCGGGTCGTCGCGCGCGGCCTGGCCGAATATCCGGCGGGCGACGCCGCCGCGATCCTGGGCCTGGGCCGCGCGGCGCAGGAGGCAGCGCTGGGCTATGCCCCGCGCGCCGCGATGGTCCACCGCGACCATATGGTCCTGCTGTGACCGCGCCCATTCTGGCCATGACCGGCGCGACCGGCTTCGTCGGCGGCGCGACTTTGCGCCAGGCGGTCGACGCGGGCTGGCACGTCCGCGCGCTGACGCGCCGGCCACAGGCGGATCGCGACGGCGTGACCTGGATCATGGGCGCGCTCGACCGGCCCGACAGCCTCGCCGACATGGCGCAGGGCAGCGATGCGGTGCTGCACATCGCGGGCGTCGTCAACGTGCCGACCCGCGCCGCGTTCGAGGCGGGCAACGCCGCCGCCACCGCGCATGTGGTGGAGGCCGCGCGCGGCGCCGGCGTGTCCCGCTTCGTCCATGTCTCGTCGCTTGCCGCGCGCGAGCCGGGCCTGTCCGACTATGGCTGGTCCAAGGCGCGCGCCGAACGGATCGTCGAGTGCAGCGGTCTCGACTGGACGATCGTGCGCCCGCCCGCGGTGTTCGGACCGGGCGATACCGAAATGCTCGACCTGTTCCGCATGGCGCGGCGCGGTTTCGTCGCCCTGCCCCCCGGCGGGCGCATGTCGGCGATCCATGTCGACGAGCTGGCGCGGCTGCTGCTGGCCCTCGCTTCCGACCGGCGGGCCGGCATCGGCGCGACCTATGAGGTCGACGACGGGCGCGATCGCGGCTGGTCCCACAGCGATTTCGCCCGCGCGATCGGGCGCGCGGTCGGCCGTCCCCGCGTCGCGACGATGGCGGTCCCCGCCGCCGTGCTGAAAGTCGGCGGGCGCCTCGACAAACTGGTGCGGCGCGGCGGCGCCAAGCTGACGCCCGACCGCGCGCGCTATATCGCGCATCCCGACTGGGTGGTGGCCAGGGGCGCCGAGCCGCCGGCCGATCTGTGGCGTCCCGAACGCGACACCGAAACCGCGCTCGCCGAAACGGCCCATTGGTATCGCCGCGAAGGATGGCTCTGAGACTTCTCTAGATTTTCGTTCGCGTCGCGCGAAGGCGGGACGTCCCGAAAGCGCGGACGGCCGACCGGCATCGCGGCGTCGCCCAATGCGAACGGGTTTTGGACAACGCGGTCTGTGGGCGTGCATCGCCCGCCCGTCGAAGCCCCGATTGCCAAGGGCGCGGCGCCGCCCTAGATTTGCGCGATGACCGACAGCACGACCAGCGCCCCCAACGACCCCGCCGGCCCCTGGGCCATTCCCGTTCGCCGGCCGCTGCCCGGAGAGGAGCGGCCGCGCGGCGGCACCAGCTTTCCGCGCAAGGTCTGGAACCTGCTCGTCGCGATCAAGGACGGGCTGGCGCTGATCTTTCTGCTGCTGTTCTTCGTCGTCCTGTTCGGACTGCTCGCCGCGCGGCCCAGCGCCGGGCTGCCGGTCAGCGACGGCGCGCTGCTGATCGAATTCGACGGCGTCGTTTCCGAACAGCCGGCGGAAGTCGATACGCTGGCTGCGCTGTCGGGCGGCAACCAGCTGCGCGAGATGCGGACGCGCGATATCGTTCAGGCGCTGGAGGCGGCGGCGAACGACAAGCGCGTGACATCGGTGGTGCTCGATCTCGACCGCTTCCTCGGCGGCGGCCAGGTCTCGCTCGCCGACATCGGCGATGCGATCGACAAGGTACGCGCGAAGAAAAAGCCGGTGCTGGCCTTTGCCACCGCCTATACCACCGACAGCTACCAGATCGCGGCCCATGCCAGCGAAATCTGGGCCGACGGCATCGGCGGCGTCGCGATCGCCGGACCGGGCGGTTCGCGCCTTTATTACAAGGGGCTGATGGACCGGCTGGGCGTGACCGCCAACATCTATCGCGTCGGCACCTTCAAGAGCGCCGTCGAACCCTTCCTGCGCGAAGACCAGTCCCCCGAAGCCAAGGAAGCGAACCTCGCCTACGCCGGCGCGCTGTGGGACGGCTGGCGCGCCGATGTACAAAAAGCGCGCCCGAAAGCGCGGATCGATCCCTTCATCGCCGACACCGCCGCCGCCGTCCGCGCCGCCGGCAACGATCTTGGCAAGGCGTCGCTCGACGCCGGTCTGGTCGACAAGCTCGGCAGCCGCATGGCCTTCGGCCAGCGCGTGGCGGAAATCAGCGGCGCGAACGACGACAGCAAGCCATGGGATTATAAGGCGATCCCGCTCGAAAACTGGGTCGCCGCCAACCCGCCCGCGACCGGCGGCGCGGCAATCGCCGTCGTGCCCGTGGTCGGCGAAATCATCGACGGCGAAGCGCCGAACGGCACCGCGGGCGGCGAAACGATCGCCCAGCATATCCTGGATGCCGCCGACGACAGCGGGGTGAAGGCGATCGTCCTGCGCGTCGATTCGCCCGGCGGGTCGGTGCTGGCATCCGAACAGATTCGCCAGGCGCTGCTCGCGGCGAAGGCCCGCAAGCTGCCGGTGGTGGTCTCCATGGCGAATGTCGCGGCGTCGGGCGGCTACTGGATTTCGACCCCCGCCGACCGCATCTTTGCCGAACCCGAAACGATCACGGGATCGATCGGCGTCTTCGGCATCCTGCCCAGCTTCGAAAAGACGCTGGCGAAGATCGGCGTCAGCGCCGACGGCATCGCCACCACGCCGCTGTCGGGCCAGCCCGACATCATGGGCGGGCTGAACGACCAGTTCAACCAGCTCGCACAGGCGAGCGTCGAGGATATTTACGCCCGCTTTACCGGGCTGGTCGCCAAAAGCCGCAAACAGCCGATCGAGAAAATCCGGGAGATTGCCGAGGGCCGCGTGTGGGCCGGCGGCAGCGCGCGGCAGTTCGGGCTGGTCGACCAGTTCGGCGGCCTGTCCGACGCGCTCGCCGCCGCGGCGAAGCTCGCCAAGGTCGACGGGGCGTTCCATGCCAAATATTTCGAGGAAGAGCCGAGCGAATTTTCCAGGCTGCTCGCCAGCATGACGACGAGCGAACAGGAAAGCGCCGCCGCGCCGCGCGGCTGGTTCGGCATCGCGGCGATGAACCGCCAGATGACCGAACGGCGGCTGGTGCAGGATGTCGCGATGCTGGCGCAGACCGGATCTATCCAGGCAAGCTGCCTCGATTGCCGCGCCTATCTGCCCGCCGTGCCGCGCGCCGATCGCGCGGCCGGCGACGGATGGCTGATGACGCTGGCGGCGCTGCTGCGCTGACCCGCGGCGGCACGGGCGCGGCCGGGGGACGCGTCAGGGGGTGGGCGCGTCAGGCGGGCGCCAGGGCGCCGTCGATGTGGTCCGCGATCGCGCCCGCCATCGTGTCGACCAGCGCCAGCGGCAGGTCGTGGCCCATGCCCGGAATGGTGAACAGGCGCGCGCCCGCGATATTGTCCGCCGTGTCGCGTCCGCCGGCCAGCGGGACGAGCGGGTCGTCCTCGCCATGGATGACCAGCGTCGGCGCCGTGATCGCTTTCAGCATCGGCCGCCGGTCGCCGTCGGCGACGATCGCCGCCATCTGCCGCGCGACGCCCTGCGGATACCAGCCGCGTTCATAGTCGCCGCGCACCCGCCGCTGCAGCCGTTCTTCCTCCGCCGGATAGCCGGGGCTGCCGATGATGCGCGCGGCGCGCACCGAATAGGCGATCATGGCCTCCGCATCGCCGCTCATCGGGCGATTGGCCAGCGCCTGCATCGCTTCCTTGCGCGCGCGGGGCAGGCGCGGGTTGCCGGTCGTTGACATCACGGACGTCAGCGACAGCACCCGTTCGGGGTAGCGCGCCGCGATATGCTGCGCGATCATCCCGCCCATCGAAACCCCGACAATATGGGCCCGCCCGACCCCCAGAACATCGAGCAGCGCCATGCCGTCGGCGGCCATGTCGGCAAGGCTGTAGGTCGGCCGCACCGGCAGGCGCAGGATCGTTTTGACGAACATCCATTTCAGGTTCGGCACCCCTGCCGCATCGAAGCGCGTCGACAGGCCAACGTCGCGATTGTCGTATCGGATGGTGCGGAAACCCCGCGCATTCAGTGCGTCGACGAACTCGTCGGGCCACAGGGTCAGCTGGCCGCCAAGCCCCATGACGAGCAGGATGACGGGCGCGTCGCGCGGCCCCTTGTCCTCATAAGTGATCTCGATCCCGTTGGCGGTGCTCTTCGCGATGGTCATTCGGCGGTCCCTCCGGCTGTCGCCCCACTGTGCCGCGATCGCGCGCGGGGTCAAGCGTCCGCCGCGAATCGGCGCCTTGCGAGACGGGCGGCGGGGGCCGTGCCCCCCGAATCGCGCGGCCGCCGTTCCACGCGGCGCCGGTCTTTGCGGAAACGCGCCGGGCGCGGGGCAAGGGCGCAAGGGCGCAAAGGCGTCAGAGCCGATTGCAGCGCCCCCGGCCGCTTGCTATGGGCGCCTGCGATGACTCAGCCCGCTCCCGCACCCGAAACGATCCGCGTCTCAAAAAGCCGCATTGCCTGCGACGGCACCGGCGACGGCCTCGCCAACGCCGCGCTCGGCCACCCGCGCGTGTGGCTGGAGATCGACGCCGACGACGGCTTCGTCGATTGCGGCTATTGCGACCGGCGCTTTGTCCTGATCGGCGGGATCGCCGACAAAAGTTAGGCGCCGGCGGGATCGCCGATAACGGTTAGGCGCCGGCGGCATCGCCGATAACAGCCGCGTCCCTTTCCGCGTTCGCCGGGTAAACGCCCGGTTTACCATCCCCGCGCACACCGGCTTCATGCCTTGGCGGCATAATCCGGTCGACCAGAACCAGAATCGGTGGGGATTCGCGTGACCAGACTTCGACCGGCGGCTGACCACCGCCTTGCCATCATGGCCGCTCTGGCCGCCGCCAGCCTTGCCGTTCCGGCAAGGGCCGCCGATTTCGGCGGCACCGCGACCGCCGCGGTCGTCCGCCCGAACACGCTGATCAAGACCGAGGATCTCGACTTCGGCACGCTGATCAGCGGCACCACGGGCGGCACGGTCACGATCAACCCCGTCACCAATGCGCGCGGCACCGGCGGCGGCGTCACCCCCGTCGGCAACGAAGGCCAGCGCGCGATGTTCCAGGGCACCGGCGGCATCCTGCTGATCACCGTTTCGGGCAGCACGTCGGTGACCCTGTCGCGCGTCGGCGGCGGCGCGCCGACGATGACCGCCAGCCTGGTCCGCGCCGCGAGCACCAGCGGCGGCGGCATCGCGCTGCTCGGCGCGACCCTGCTGCCCAGCGGGGTCCAGACCTATTATATCGGCGGCACGCTGACCGTCCCCGCGAACCAGCCCGCGGGCGATTACAGCGGGACCTTTACGCTGACGGTGAATTATCTGTAGCCGTCGCCGGGGCAGCAAGCGCTGAAAAATTTCACGCGAAGACGCGAAGGCGCGAAGATGTTGTGCCGGCCGCGAAGCGGCTTTCCTTTTGCAACTTCGCCTCTGGCCGCACCGTTGCAGATGGAAGGGGCCTGTCGACCGGAACGATCTTCTTCGCGCCTTCGCGTCTTCGCGTGAACCCATGAAACACGCCGGAGCAGCCAAGACGCTTTGCGCACGGCGCGCGCCTCCCTATATCGGCGTTATGACAAGCCCCACCGATCCCCGCCGCTTCCTCTACCGCGCCGACGCGCTCGACCCCGATCTGGCGCAAAAGCTGGCGAAAGAGGCGCTGGCCAAGGCCGACGACGGCGAGCTTTATCTGCAATATCGCGCGACCGAGAGCTTCGGATTCGACGACGGGCGCCTCAAGACCGCCGATTATTCGACCGACGCGGGGTTCGGCCTGCGCGCCGTGTCGGGCGAGATGACGGGTTTCGCCCATGCCAGCGACATCAGCGCCGGGGCGATCCGCCGCGCCGCCGAGACGCTGGCGCTGCTCGACCCGGCAAGCCAGCCCCACGCCGCGCCGCCCGCGCGCACCAACCGCCATCTGTATGACGAGGCGAATCCGCTCGACCTCATCCCCTTCGCCAAAAAGGTCGCGCTGTGTCAGGAGGTCGACGCCGCCGCCCGCGCCCGCGATCCGCGCATCGTCCAGGTATCGGTCGCGCTCGCGGGCAGCTGGTCGGTGGTCGAGATCGTCCGCGCCGACGGCTTCCTCGCGACCGACATCCGCCCGCTCGTCCGCCTCAACGTCTCGATCGTGGTCGAGGAGAACGGGCGGCGCGAGAGCGGTTATTTCGGCCTCGGCGGCCGCTATATGTACGACCGATTGTTCGAACCCGCGCAGTGGAACCGCGCGATCGACGAAGCGCTGGCGCAGGCGCTGGTCAATCTGCGCGCGGTCGACGCCCCGGCGGGCGAGATGACCGTGCTCGTCGGCCCCGGCTGGCCCGGCGTGCTGCTGCACGAAGCCATCGGCCACGGGCTGGAGGGCGATTTCAACCGCAAGGGCACCAGCGCCTTTTCGGGCCGCATCGGGGAACGCGTCGCGGCGCCGGGGGTGACGGTGGTCGACGACGGCAGCATCGCCGAACGGCGCGGCTCGCTCAGCATCGACGACGAAGGCACCCCGACGCAGGAAACCGTGCTGATCGAGGACGGCATCCTGAAAGCCTATATGCAGGACCGGCTCAATGCCCGGCTGATGGGCGTGGCGCCGACCGGCAACGGCCGCCGCGAAAGCTTTGCCCACGCGCCGATGCCGCGCATGACCAACACCTTCATGAAGGGCGGCAGCGACGATCCCGCCGAACTGCTGAGCCGCGTCAGGAAGGGCATTTTCGCCAAAAGCTTCGGCGGTGGCCAGGTCGACATCGTGTCGGGCAAGTTCGTCTTTTCCTGCACCGAGGCCTATATGGTCGAGAACGGCCGGATCGGCGACCCGATCAAGGGCGCGACGCTGATCGGCGACGGCCCCAGCGTGCTGACCAAGGTCAGCGGCATCGGCAACGACATGGCGCTGGACGAAGGCATCGGCGTGTGCGGCAAGGGTGGCCAGAGCGTCCCCGCGGGCGTCGGCCAGCCCACGCTGCTGGTCGACGGGCTGACGGTCGGCGGCACCGCCTGACCGATCGGGCCGGGGCGCGGGCCCTGCGGCGGCATGATCGCGCCGCGCCTGTGACGCACCTCACTTGGCGTTCGCTTCGTCCGCGCATATAGGTTTCGCAAATATCTCGAAGAATCGGGTCGCATCATCCGCGCGGGGCAGCCGTGCAACAGGGAGGATCCTATGCGTTCGAGTCTGCGTTTCGTTTCGGCGGCGACCATCGCCGCCCTGCTCGCCGCCCCGCTCGCGGCGCAGCAAAAGACCACCGGTCCGGCAGAGCGCTACGAAATGGATGCCGCGACCCTTTCGGGCTTTGCCGCGATGGGCGGTGGAAAGGGCGGGATCGGCGGCGCGATGGGCATGATGTTCGGCGGCGGCCCCGACAAGGCGCTGGCCCGCCAGCTTTTCCTGCGCCTGGGGTCGAACACGGTGCCGACCACCCCGCCGCCGAAGGGCGACCATTTCTTTCTGCCGCAGGCAAAGCTCGGCAAATCGGTGCCGCTGATCGCGCCCGAGCGCGGCACGCCCGACCTGCCCGGCAATGTCGAGCGGCCGAAGGGGCGGCTGCTGCTGTTCTGGGGCTGCGGCGCCAAGGCGGGGCCGGGCCAGCCGGTGATCATCGATTTTGCCAAGGTCGCGGCGGGGCAATTCCCGCCCGGCGTCTTTTCGACCAGCGTGCCGATGGTGCGCGAGGTGTCGGCGGCGAACAGCAAATCCTATATGGAATGGCCGAACGGCAAATCGGCGAAGATGCCGGCGAAGGACAGTTCGCTGCTCGGCGCGCACCGCGTCGCCAGCAACGTCGGCCCCGACATCAATTTCACGCTGGCTCAGGATTATATGCCCGGCGTGCAGGCTTCGACCGCGGTGCAGGGCGACGGATCGGTGATGATCCGCTGGAGCCCCGTCGCGAACGCCACCGGCTATGCCGCCTGGGCGTTCGGCGGCATGGAAAATGCCCAGAGCGGCGGCGACGTCGTGTGGTGGACGAGCAGCGCGACCAAGGAATTCGGCGGCGGCCTGTGGGACTGGCTGCCCCCCGCGACCGTCGCGAAACTGATCACCCAAAAGATCGTCATGCCGACCAGCCAGACCAGCTGTCAGATCCCGGCCGAGGCGAAGAAGGCGTCGGGCGAGATGATGATCGGCAACCTCAACGCCTTCGGACCCGAAGCGAATTTCTCCTTCCCGCCCAAGCCCGCCGGCAATGCGCCCTGGGCCATCGACTGGACGGCGAAGGTGCGCTTCCGTTCCTATACGATGCTGATGGTCGGCGTCGATCTGGGCGGCATGGGGGGAACCGCGAGCGGCGGCGAGGCGGCTGCGCCCGCCGACAAGCCCAAGAAGAAGTGCAAGGGGCCCTTCGGCATCACCCTGCCCGACGGGGCGTGCTGAAAAGACCGCGCGGAACAGTCAGGCCCGGTTAACGCATGGGGCGGTATGACCGGGCCGGGGAGCTGCCACGACACAGGAGTCGAACCATGCGTCCGCTGATCCTTTCCATTCTTGCCGCCGCGACGGTCGCGGCCATTCCCGCCGCCGCCACGGCGCGCGAAAAACCCACGCCGGAGGCGAAGCTCGCCAAGCTGCTCGAAGGCCGCGTCGCGGGCGATCCGCAGGATTGCCTCCCGCTGTCGAGCCTCGGCAGTTCGCAGGTCATCGACGGCACGGCGATCGTCTATCGCAGCGGCGCCACCCTGTGGGTCAACCGCCCGCGCGGCGGCGCCGAATCGCTCGACGACGACGACATCCTCGTCACCAAGCCGACCGGCGGCCAATTGTGCAGCATCGACGTGGTCCAGCTGCGCGACCGCTCCAGCCATTTTTATTCGGGCTTCGTCTCGCTGGGCCAGTTCGTGCCCTACCGGCGCGCGAAAGCCGAATAGGATCGGGCCGGTCCCCTGCCGCCAACGCCGAAAACGCCGTGGATCGCGGCTCGCGGCCATGCAACGCGCAGGCCGCATGCCGCGTTGGGATGGCGATGACCGACGATAACGACCCGCAGACCCCGCCGCCGCCCGCCGACTGGCCGGCGCAATTGCTCGCCTTCTGGTTCGACGCGCATGGGCGCGACGATTGGTATGGGGGCGGCGCGGCGTTCGACGATGCGGTGCGGACGCTGGCGGGCGACTGGCACGCGGCGCTCCGGTCGCAGCCGGCCGAAACCTTCCTGGCCGATCCCGATACCGCGCTGGCGGCGGTGATTCTGTTCGATCAGGTGCCGCGCAACATCTTTCGCGGCCGCGCCGACGCCTTCGCAACCGATGATCTGGCACGGGCGCTGGCGCGCGGCATCGTCGCGCGCGGCTGGGACGCCGCCTGGCCCGAGGAGCGGCGCCAGTTCGCCTATCTGCCGTTCGAACATAGCGAGGACATCGCCGACCAGCGCGAATCGCTGCGCCTGATGAGCCAGCTCGCCGATCCGGAGGCGGCCGATTACGCACAGAAGCATTTCGACATCATCGACCGCTTCGGCCGCTTTCCCCATCGCAACGCCGCGCTCGGCCGCGCCGACCGGCCGGGCGAGGCGGCGGCCATAGAAGAGGGCCGCCAATGGTGATAGACCGGCCGGCAAATCCCGCCCGCCTTGCCAGAGGACACGCCGCATGGCCGAATTCACCGACACGCTGACCGACCGGCACATCGCCTTCATCGAGGCGCAGCCGGTCTATTTCACCGCGACCGCCGCCGCCGACGGACGGATCAACCTGTCGCCCAAGGGCTATGCCGACAGCTTTCGCATCCTGTCGGATCGCCAGGTCGCCTATCTGGATCTGGGCGGATCGGGCAACGAGACCCACGCGCATCTGGCCGCCGAACAGGCGGATCGCGGCCGCATCACCCTCATGTTCTGCGCCTTCGACCGCAGCGCGCTGATCCTGCGTATCTATGGCCATGGCCGCGCGGTGTTGCCGCAGGACGATGAATGGGACGCGCTGGCGGCGCATTTCACGCTGCTGCCCGGCACCCGCCAGATTTTCGTCATCGACGTCGACAGCGTCCAGACAAGCTGCGGCTGGGGCGTCCCGCGCATGGACTTGCAACAGGAACGCGAGACGCTGCAGAAATATCATCGCCAGGCCAACCCCGCCGAATGGGTCGCCAAGCTACAGGGCCGCACCACCAGCATCGACGGCCTGCCCACGCGCCCCACCGACCGTTATATCGCCGGCTGATGGCGCTGGTCGAACTGGTGCGCCTGCCCAGCGGCGCCGAGGCGGAGCTGCTGCGCGGCCGGCTGGAGAGCGCGGGCGTCCACGCCGTGTGTTTCGACGCGGGGATGAACATCGCCGAAAGCGTCGGGTTGATGATTCCGGTGCGGATCATGGTTCTCAACGCGGATCTGGACGCGGCGCGCGACCTGCTCGCGCAGTTCGAGGCCGGCTGACCGCAACTACATGCCCCGTCATTCGTGTATCCCGTTGCCATGAAAGCCCGCCGTCCCAACCCATGATCAAGTCCCAACCCATGATCAAGGTCGCCAGTTACAATATGCGCAAGGGCATCGGGCTCGACCGCCGCCGCGACCCCGGCCGGGTGCTGTCGGTGCTCGGCGAGCTCGACGCCGACATCGTCGCGCTGCAGGAGGCCGATCGCCGCTTCGGTACCCGCGCCAGCGCGATCCCCCCGCACATGTTCGAGGATCAGAGCGACTATGTCCCCGTCGACCTGCTGAACGGCCGGCCCTATGCGATCGGCTGGCACGGCAATGCCCTGCTCGTCCGCAAGGGGGTGGAGGTCGAGGAAAGCCATGCGCTGCACCTGCCGACGCTGGAGCCGCGCGGCGCGGTCGCGGCGACCCTGCGCGTCGGCGACACGCGGCTGCGCGTCGTCGGCATGCACCTCGACATTTCGGGCCTGCGGCGCCGGCAGCAGGCGCGCGCGATCCTGAACCATGTCGCCGCGGGCGAGGATCTGCCGACGATCCTGATGGGCGATTGCAACGAATGGCGCGCGTCGGGCGGCTGCCTTGCCGATTTCGGGGCGCAGCACCGGCCGGTCGACACCGGCCACAGCTTTCACAGCCGCCGCCCCGTCGCCCGGCTCGACCGCATCTTCGCCTCGCCCGATCTCGAACCGCTCGACGCCGGGGTGCATCAAAGCCCGCTGGCCGCCCGCGCGTCGGACCATCTGCCGATCTGGGCCCGGTTCCGGCCGGCCGGGTAGCGGCCGCCGCCGGCGCGGCGTCACCGCGCCCGCTGCCTCAAATTTAGGCAAAGACGTGCCTCCGCTGCCCATTTGGCGGACGGATAGGGGCGCAAACGACTCGAAACCCGTCATAAAATGTTAACTTTTCAAACCGCCGCGCAATTTGGCACGGCCGTTGCAGAGCATCATGGTGCCATAAGCAAAAGGGGGCATCATGAAGCTGATCCTGGCTATCATCAAACCGTTCAAGCTCGACGAGGTGCGCGAAGCCCTCACCGGGCTGGGCATCGCCGGCATGACCGTGACCGAGGTCAAGGGTTTTGGCCGGCAAAAGGGGCAAACCGAAATCTACCGCGGCGCCGAATATGCGACCAACATGGTGCCGAAGGTAAAGATCGAACTCGTGTGCGACGACGCGCTCGCACCGCGGGTCGTCGAAACATTGCAGCAGAGCGCCGGAACCGGGTCGATTGGCGACGGCAAGATTTTCGTCCTCGACGTCGGTCAGGCCGTGCGCATCCGCACCGGCGAAACCGGCGAAGCGGCTCTGTAATGATGAAGGGGGAAGCAATGAACTTCATGCAAAAAACGGCGGCGACCGCCGGGGCCGCCGGCCTCGCGCTGTTCGCCGCGATGCCCGCCTGGGCACAGGAAGCGGCACCGGCCGCGGCCGAAGAGGTCGTCGCGACCGTGAACAAGGGCGACACGGCGTGGATGATGACCGCGACCGTGCTCGTGATGGCCATGATCGTCCCGGGCCTTGCGCTCTTTTATGGCGGCCTGGTCCGCACCAAGAATATGGCATCGGTTCTGACGCAGATCATCGCCGTCGCCGCTCTGGCCATGATCATGTGGGTCATGTTCGGCTATGGCCTGGCGTTCGGCGGTGACGCGAACCAGTTCATCTCGTCCGGGAAATTCTTCCTCGCCGGCGTGACCGCCGATTCCAACGTCGCGACCTTCACCGACGGGGTCGAGATACCCGAATTCGTGTTCATCGCCTTCCAGATGACCTTCTCGGCGATCACCGTCGCGCTGGTGCTGGGCGGGCTGGTCGAACGCATGAAATTCTCGGCGGTCATGGTCTTCGCCATCGTCTGGCTGACCATCACCTATTATCCGATCGCGCACATGGTCTGGTATGCGGGCGCCGATTCGTCGACGACCGGCCTGATCTTCGATTGGGGCGCCCTCGACTTCGCGGGCGGCACGGTGGTTCACATCAACGCCGGCGTCGCCGCTCTTGTCGGCTGCCTGATCATCGGCAAGCGCGCCGGTTACCAGAAGGAAGTCATGGCGCCGCACTCGCTGACCATGACGCTGATCGGCACCGGCCTGCTGTGGTGCGGCTGGTTCGGCTTCAACGCCGGCTCCGCGCTGGAAGCCAATGGATCGGCCGGACTCGCGCTGATCAACACCTTCACCGCCACCGCCGCGGGCGTCCTGTTCTGGATGCTCACCGAACGCGCGCTGGGTCACAAGGGTTCGCTGCTCGGCGCCTGCTCGGGTGCGATTGCCGGCCTCGTCGCCGTCACTCCCGCCGCGGGCAACTCGGGTCCGTTCGGCGCGATCCTGCTCGGCGCGATCGCCGGCATCGTCTGCTGCTGGTTCGTCATGAAGCTGAAGGCCAAGCTCGGCTTCGACGACTCGCTCGACGTGTTCGGCATCCACGGCGTCGGCGGCCTGATCGGTTCGATCCTGACCGCGGTCACCATGCTGCCCGCGCTCGGCGGCCCGGCGGGCGACGACTATGTCCTCGGCGCGCAGCTGTGGATCCAGATCAAGTCGGTGCTGGTCGCCGTGATCTGGTCGGGTGTCGGTTCGGCCATCGCCTTCTACATCGCCAAGGCGGTCACCGGCGGCCGCGTCTCCGAAGAGGTGGAGCGCGAAGGCCTCGACCTCGGCGAGCATGGAGAGCGCGCCTACAATTATTGATACGAGACAGGACACCCGCCGCCGCTCTCTCTCCTCTTTCAAAAGGGCGGCGGGGTCCGACGAGGTTCCTCCTGCGAACCACTGGCCGGGGTTTTACCCCGGCCATTTTTTTGTGCAGTCGGTCCGGACGATGCCTGCACAAATTTTGGGCAGCGCTGCCGCATTTTTGGCCTTCCCAACATGACATTAATATGGCATCCACAGCGTCAAGAGTTTCAGGAGGGGAGAGCCTGAAAGGCTGGGCCGGGACGCAAGTCCCGGCCCTCTTTTTTTGTCCGCCTGTCCGGCCTGCCGCAAAATCCCCGCAAATGCGCGGTTTCCGTCCACTCCCTGCGCGCATGCTTGCTGGGCCGCCGCAAGGATCGCCGCCGCCCGTTGCCGCGAATCGTCCCCTGCGACGACGCGCGCGGAAGGCCGCGCACCATCCCTGAAAAAAATTGCTGCAACGGGAACCTTCGCCGCGACAGAGGCGTTACATCAACCTACCCGATCGAAAGATTGTGTAGAAATTGGTTGCCGTCTTCGGACGCAACCTAGGGAGCCCCGCCGCAGAGATGCGACGGGGCTTACCTTTTTGCGGCCCTGCGATCCTGCTCCGCCGCCGGCCGCGGCATCGAATCGCCGCCGCTCAGGCCAGCGCCGTCTTCACGAAATCCGCCGCGCGTTCGCCGATCATGATCGTCGGCGCATTGGTGTTGCCGCTGACCAGTCGCGGCATGACGCTGGCATCGGCGACCCACAGCCCATCCACGCCGTTCAGTTTCAGCGTCGGGTCGACCACCGCACCGGCGTCGCTGCCCATCCGGCAGGTGCCGACGGGGTGATAGACGGTGTCGGCGCGGCTGCGGATCAGCGCGTCGAGCGCCGCATCGTCATCGAGGTCGACCGGATGCCGGTCCTCGCCCGCATAGTCGGCGAGCGGCGGCGCGGCGGCGATGCGATGCATCATCCGGACGCCGGCTCTCAAGGTCGCCATGTCGCGGTCGTCGGTCAGGAACGCGGGGTCGATCAGCGGCGCATCCGCGGCGTCGGCCGAAGCCAGCGTCACGCTGCCCCGGCTTTCGGGGCGCAGCACGCAGGCGTGGCAGGAAAAGCCATGCCCCTTCACCTTGGCGCGGCCATGATCCTCCAGCATCGCGGGCACGAAATGATATTGAATGTCGGGCGCCGGCAGGTCGGGGCGCGATTTCCAGAAACCGCCGCTTTCGGCGAAGCAGGTCGTCATGATGCCGGTGCGGCGGCGGCGATGCTCGACGATCGCCTTGATCATCCGCCACGTCCCCGCCGCGCTGTCGCCCAGCGGATCGGTCGAGCGCGTCTGCCAGCTTGCGACATAGTCGATATGATCCTGCAGGTCGGCGCCCACCGCGGCGCAGTCGCGCACCACCGGGATGCGGTGGCCCGCCAGATGCGCGGCCGGGCCGATCCCCGACAGCATCAATATCTGCGGCGAATTGAACGCCCCCGCCGACAGGATCACCGCGCCGCGTGCCCGCAAAACCTCCCGCTTGCCGCCGCGCCGGATCGCCACGCCCGTCGCGCGTCCATTCTCGATCAGGATTTTTTCGACCAGCGCCCCGGTTCGGATGTCGAAATTGGCGCGCCCGCGCAGCGGCTCGACATAGGCGCGCGCGGCGGACCAGCGTTCGCCGCCCTTCTGCGTCACTTGATACAGGCCGAATCCTTCATTGTCGGGGCCGTTGAAATCGCGCGTCTGCGGCAGTTGCAGCGCCGCCGCACTTTCCAGAAACCGCCGGCTCGTCACATTGGGCCACCGCTGGTCCATCACGCTCAGCGGCCCGTCGCCGCCGTGCCATGCGTCGCCGCCGCGCTCATTGCCTTCGCTGCGCTTGAACCAGGGCAGCACGTCGGCATAGCGCCACCCCGTCGCGCCGAGTTCGGCCCACTGGTCGTAGTCGAACGCGTGCCCGCGGATATAGAGCATCGCGTTGATCGCGCTCGACCCGCCCAGCCCGCGCCCGCGCGGCTGGTATCCGCTGCGGCCGTTCAGCCCCCACTGCGGCACCGTTTCATAGCGGTAGTTGGACGCGTCGGGGATGAAGGGCATCAGGCCCGGCGTCTTGACGCGCACCGTGTCGTTATGCCCGCCCGCCTCGACCAGACACACGCTGCGCGTCCCGTCCTCGGCCAGCCGCCCCGCCGCCGCGCTGCCCGCGCTGCCGCCGCCGATGACGATGATGTCGAACTGATCCATGTCCTGCTCCCCGCGCGCCGCCTGCCGGCGGTCATCCGGCGCTTACATGAATGTCATTAGGCGGCGAGGCAAGGGGAAGTCGTCATTGCGAGCGCAGCGAAGCAATCTCCAGCCATCCAGCCATCCAGCCTGCGCAAGGCCGATAGCTGGAGATTGCCGCGTCGCCTTCGGCTCCTCGCAATGACAGAAGATTATTCCGCCGCTTCCTCCGCCGGCCGCCCCGCGGCCCAGCGCTCCTTGATCATCGCGCTCGTCATCCGGCTGCCGTCGTGGCTCCAGCCGGGTTCGCGCCACAGATAGGACAGCTTGTGCCGCCACGGCGCGTGCCACACATCCTTCGCGATCCCCACCCATTCATGCACCGCGGCCCATAATATGTTGAAGCTGCCGAGCTGTTTGACGATGCCGTATCGCACCGGCTCGTCGTCGCGTTCGGCGACGAAGCTGCCGAACATCCTGTCCCAGATGATGAACACGCCGGCATAATTGGCGTCGAGGTAGCGCGGGTTGACGCCGTGATGGACGCGGTGGTGCGACGGGGTGTTCATCACCGCCTCGAACCAGCGGGGCATCCGGCCGATCGCCTCGGTATGGATCCAGAACTGGTAGATCAGGTTCAGCCCGGCGCAGAAAAAGACCATCGCCGGGGGAAAGCCGATCAGGAACAGCGGCAGGCGGAACAGGAAGGTCAGGCTGAAAAACCCCGTCCACGTCTGCCGGAGCGCGGTCGACAGATTATAATGCTGGCTCGAATGATGGATGACATGGCTGGCCCAGAACCAGCGCACGCGGTGCGCGCTCCTGTGAAAGACATAATAGGCCAGGTCGTCGAGGAAGAAGCACAGGATCCACGCCCACCACCAGGACCGGAAATCGATGCCGATGTCGAACAGACGATATTGCCAGACCCACACCGACATGGCGACGACGCCCGCCCCGACCAGCGCGCCCGCCACCTGGCTGCCGGTGCCGAGCATCAGCGACGTCAGCGTGTCGCGCGCCTCGTACCGGCTGCGATCGCGGCGCAGCGACACGATCATCTCGACGATCAGCAGCAGGATGAAGGCGGGCACCGCATAGACGACCGGATCGGGCAGTTCAGGCACGGTTGGTTGTCCCTTCAGACGAAGGGACAGCGGCGCCGGCCCGCTCCCCCACCGCCTGAGGCAACGCGGGGCGCCGAGGGCCTCCCATTTCAGGATAGTCTGTGGGAGGCCGGGAGGGCGAGCGGGCCGGTGCCGCCGCGTTCGGATCTGCCGAACGCGCGGAGATATTCCGCATCCGGCTGGCCCACATCCCCGCGTCCTTCCCCAGTTGCAGCGTCACCGCGCCGAATGTCCGCTCGGGCGTCGTCAGGATCAGGAAACCCTTGTCCAGCCGCCCGACGACGCTGGCGTCGACCGGCCGCGCGGCAAAGAAATTGCCGTGCGCGCGCACCAGCATCATCCGCCCTTCGGCATTGCGGACGATCGCGGCGAAACCGGCGCGGTCGCGCGCCACATCGACCCCGCCGAACCCCGTTTCGGCCTCTTCGGCCAGCCGGATCGCATGGGCCGCGTCGGCGATGCGCGGATCGGCGCCCAGTCCCATGCGCCGGACCAGCCAGGCGATGCCGAGCACCGCGAGCAGCGACGCGCCGGTCTGGGCCAGCAGCGCCGCCGTCACTTTTCGCCCGCGAGCGTGTCCAGCATCGGCCGCAGTCCGGTCAGGTCATATCCCGCCCCGGCCGCCGCATCGACCAGCGCGTCCACATCGTCCCCGGCGCGCGCGCGCGCCAGCGCCCACAAATGGGTCGAGCGCGTGCCCGACCGGCAATAGGCCAGCACCGACCCCGTCGCGCCGCCGAGCACCGCGTCGAGCGCGTCGAGCTGCGCATGGCTGAACCCGCCGTGCCCCACCGGAATCGCGGCATAGGCCAGCCCTTCCGCCGCCGCCGCGTGCGCGATGGCGTCGCCCTGCGGCGCCGACGGCTCTTCGCCATCGGGACGGTTGTTGACGATCATCGCGAAACCCGCGGCCTTGGCGGCGGCGATATCCTCGAGGCTGATCTGCGGGGCGACGCTATAGTCGGCGGACAGGGATCGAAAATCACTCATCCCCGCGATCTACTCCCGCACCCCGCGTGCTGACAAGCGCGAAGCTGTCATCGCCGATCGGGCGGGAGCGCCGGGCGGCGGCGAGCGGGGAGCGGACGTTTCCCAATCGGGCATCCCGGCGAATGTCGGGAGGACGAGAAGAGCGGGCGGTTTCCGGTCGTTTGCGGCCAATCCTCCCTGCGGCGAAGCCGTGGGGAGGGGGACCGCGCCCGCAGGGCGTGGTGGAGGGGCCGCGACGGCCGCGCCATCGCCCCTCCGTCAGCGCTTCGCGCTGCCACCTCCCCATCGCTGCGCGACAGGGAGGATATACGTCCGGCTTCGGCCGTTTGCCGACGTCCCCGCCTTTGTCCTTCCCGCGAAAGCGGGAACCCAGAGCGTGCGTCGGCTGACCCCACACTGGATCCCCGCTTTCGCGGGGATGACAGAGGCAGGAGAGGCCGAATATCCGCAATCGGCCGTTTGCCGACATCGCAACACCCCGCCCTGCCCCAGAACGGCGGCCATCGTCAGAACCGCCGGATCACCTCCAGAAACGCGTCGCCCCACGCCTCCAGCTTCTTCGCGCCGACGCCGGGAATCGCGGCCAGGTCGGTGCCCGTCGCCGGGCGGTCGCTCGCCATCGCGCGCAGCACCGCGTCGTGGAACACGACATAGGGCGGCACCCCCGCCTCGGCCGCCAGGTCGCGGCGCACGGCGCGCAGCGCCTCGAACAGCGGGTCGCCGACGGGGTTCGCCGCCGCGCCCTCGCCGCGCGCGCGCCGCCCGGTTCGCGCCGGCGGTTCGGCGAGCAGCACGGGAATCTCGCCCTTCATCATCGCGCGCCCGGCGGGGCCGAACATCAACCCGCCATGCTCGGTCGTCTCCAGCGCCTCGCGCGCGACGAGCGTGCGGACCAGCGGCTTGATCAGCCGCGCTTCCTCGCCCGCGACGATGCCGAACACCGACAGCTTGTCGTGCCCGCGCGCCGCGATCCGATCGTCGCCGCGCCCGGTCAGCACCGCCTCGACATGCCCGGCGCCATAGCTCTGCCCGGTGCGATAGACGGCGGACAGCAGCTTTTGCGCCAGCACCGTCGCATCGACCTGTTTCGGCGGGTCGATGCAATTGTCGCAATTGCCGCAGCGCGCGGGCGGGTCTTCGCCGAAATGGCGGAGCAGCAGCGCGCGGCGGCATTCGACCGTTTCGACCAGCGCGGCCATCGCCCCCAGCCGCGCGCGTTCGCTGGCGATGCGCGCCGCGGGCAGTTCGGACAGGCGCATCCGCGCGCGCGCGAAATCCTCCGCGCCCCACAGCATCATCGCCTCCGCCGGGTCGCCGTCGCGGCCCGCCCGGCCGGTTTCCTGATAATAGGCCTCGATCGACTTGGGCAGGCCGGCGTGGGCGACGAAGCGCACGTCGGGCTTGTCGATGCCCATGCCGAAGGCGACCGTCGCGGTGACGATGCCGTCTTCCGACGCGACGAAATCATGCTGCACCCGCGCCCGCACCTCGGCATCCAGCCCGGCGTGATAGGCGGCGACGCTGCGCCCCGTCGCCGCCGCGATCCGCTGCGCCATGCGTTCGGTGCCGTCGCGCGTCGGGCAATAGATGATGCCCGGTCCCGGATTGGCGGCGATGAAATCGGCGAGCTGTTTCGCCGCCCCGATGCGCGGCGTGATCCGATAGCGGATGTTCGGCCGGTCGAAGCCCGCCAGCACCAGCCCGTCCTGCGGAATACCGAGCTGGACCAGAATATCGGCGCGCGTGTGCTTGTCGGCGGTCGCGGTCAGCGCCAGGCGCGGCACATCGGGAAAGGCATCGAGCAGCGGGCGGAGCAGGCGGTAGTCGGGGCGGAAATCATGCCCCCATTCGCTGACGCAATGCGCCTCGTCGATCGCGAACAGCGCCGGGCGCCGCGATTCGAGCAGCGCGCGAAACCCGTCGCCCGTCGCGCGTTCGGGGGCGATATAGAGCAGGTCGAGCGCGCCGTCGCGATACGCCTGCCGCGTGTCGGCGAAATCGGCGTCGACGCTGGTCAGGCTGGCGGCGCGGATGCCCGCCGCGCGCGCGCCGCGCAGCTGGTCGTGCATCAGCGCGATCAGCGGCGACACCACGACGACGCAGCCGTCCAGCGCCACGGCGGGAAGCTGATAGGTCAGCGACTTGCCCGCGCCGGTCGGCATCACCGCCAGCGTGCGCTCGCCCGCCATCACGCGGTCCACCACGTCCGCCTGGCGCCCGCGAAAATGATCGAAGCCGAAGGTGGATTTGAGCAGCGGGAGAAGAGCGTCGGCGGACATCGTCACGGGGCGATAGGAAGTTTGGTCCGGTGGGGGAAGCCCGGTCTATGCCATCCTGGCCTTTTTCCGCTCGCATCGGGCCAAGCCCGGATGCCCGGCGACCGGAACGCCATCCCGGCGGGGGTTTCGACTTGGCGCGACACGGACGGATTTCGAACCCGAATTACGCCTGGGCCAGCATCGCCCGTTCGGCCATCCGCGTCGCGGTCTCGCGCTCGGCCATCACGACATGGTCGGCGCCGCGCCGCACCAGATCGGCGACCTCCTCGTCCGAATGGGCGCGCGCGACGATCACCAGCTTCGGGTTGATCGCGCGCGCCTTGCGGACCACGGCGCCCGCCTCCACCCCTTCGGGAATCGCGATCAGCAGCGTCGAGGCGTCCTCGATCCCCGCTTGCCGCAGGATGCTTTCCTTCGTCGCGTCGCCGATGATGACGGTGGCGCCGGCCGCCTGCGCGGCGGCGGCCATGTCCTTCTGGTCCTCGATCACCGTCAGCCCTTCGCCGCGGCCGCAGATCATGCCGCCGATATGGCTGCCGACGCGGCCGTAACCGATCAGGATGACGCCCGCATTGCACGGCGCCGCGACCTCTTCGCTTTCCTCGGGCGCGGCGTCTTCGTCGGCCGCCTGTTCGGCCCGGATGCGCTTCACCGCCAGTTCGAACAGGATCGGGTTGAACAGGATCGACAGCAGCGATCCAGCCAGGATCAGGTCGCGCCCGGTTTCGGGCAACACCTGCAGCCCGACGCCCAGGCTGGCGAGGATGAAGGAAAATTCGCCGATCTGCGCCAGGCTGACCGACACGGTCATCGCGGTCTGCGAGCCATAGCCAAAGGCGCGCACGATCCAATAGGCGGCGACCGATTTGCCGATGACGATGATGGCGACCGTCGCGATCACCGGCCCCGGCTGTTCGACCAGCACCTGCGGATCGAACAACATGCCGACCGATACGAAGAACAGCACGGCGAAGGCATCGCGCAGCGGCAGCGTCTCTTCGGCGGCGCGGCGGCTGAGCTGCGTTTCGCCCAGGATCATGCCCGCGAAAAAGGCGCCCAGCGCAAAGCTGACGTCGAACACGACCGCCGCGCCGAACGCGACGCCCAGCGCGATCGCCAGCACCGCAAGGCGGAACAGCTCGCGCGATCCGGTGTGCGCGACCCAGTGCAGCACGACGGGCAGCACGCGGCGCGCGATGATGAACATGAAGGCGACGAAGGCGACGACCTTGAACAGCACGAGCCCCGCCGACTGGAGCAGTCCGGCGCCATTGCCCTCGTCGCCGCGCGACCCGAACATCGCGGGCAGCAGGACGAGCGCCAGCACCATCGCCAGATCCTCGACGATCAGCCAGCCGACCGCGATGCGGCCCTTTTCGGTTTCGACCATGTCGCGCGCCTGCAGCGCGCGCAGCAGCACGACGGTCGACGCGACCGACAGCGCCAGCCCGAAGACCGCGCTGCCCGCCAGCGACCAGCCGAGCCACAGGCCGAGCGCGATGCCCAGCCCGCTGGCCACCGCGATCTGCACGATGGCGCCCGGCACCGCGATCTTGCGGACCGACATCAGGTCCTTCACCGAAAAGTGCAGCCCGACCCCGAACATCAGCAGGATCACGCCGATCTCCGCCAGTTGCAGCGCCAGGCCGGTGTCGGCGACGAAACCGGGGGTGAAGGGGCCGACCAGCACCCCGGCGAGCAGATAGCCGGCGATGGGAGAAATCTTCAGCCGCTGCGCCAGCGCCCCCATCAGAAAGGCGACGCCGAGGCCGGCGACGACGGTTCCGATCAGGCTGGTGTCATGTGGCATGGCCTTTGCGTAACGGGCGCGGGCGTGACAGGTCAACCCAACCCAATCCTTTTTGTTGGAATTTTGGCGCGTCCATCGGTCCGCCGCGCGCGTCAAACCGCCCCCTCCTCCTTCTCGGCCTGTTGCCGCGCCCACATGTCCGCATACAGGCCGCGCATCCGCAGCAGTTCGTCGTGCGTGCCCGTTTCCGCGACGCGGCCGCGGTCGAGCACGATGATGCGGTCGGCGCCGGTCACGGTCGACAGGCGGTGCGCGATGACCAGCGTCGTGCGGCGCCGCGCGATGCGCTCCAGCGTGTCCTGGATCGCCGCTTCGGTCCGGCTGTCGAGCGCGCTGGTCGCTTCGTCGAGGATCAGCACCGGCGGATTTTTGAGCAGCGTCCGCGCGATCGCGACGCGCTGCTTCTCGCCGCCCGACAGTTTCAGCCCGCGCTCGCCGACTTCGGTGTCATAGCCTTGCGGCAGCAGCGCGATGAAGCCGTCGATCGCCGCGCCTTCGGCGGCGGCGGCGACCTCGCCGGCGTCCGCGCCTTCGCGGCCATAGGCGATGTTGTAACCGATCGTATCGTTGAACAGCACCGTGTCCTGCGGCACGATGCCGATCGCACCGCGCAGGCTTTGCTGCGTCACCTGCGCTATATCCTGCCCGTCGATCATCACCCGCCCCTGCTGCGGGTCATAGAAACGGAACAGCAGCCGCGCGATGGTCGATTTGCCCGCCCCCGACGGCCCGACGATCGCCAGCGTCTCGCCCGCGCCGACCGCGAAGCTGACGCCGTTCAGGATCGTCCGGTCGGGTTCATAGCCGAAGACGACATCCTCGAACGCCACCGCGCCGCCATCGACGACCAGCGGCCAGGCGCCGGGACGGTCCGCGATTTCGGGCGGGGTGTCGATCAGGCGGAACATCGCCTCCATGTCGATCAGCCCCTGGCGGATGACGCGATAGACCATGCCGAGCATGTCGAGCGGGCGGAACAGCTGCGCGAGCAGCGTGTTCACCAGCACCACGTCGCCGACCTTATATTCGCCGGTCGACCAGCCCCACACGGTATAGGCCATCGCGCCCGCCATCGCGGCGTTGGTGATGAAGCTCTGCCCGATGTTCAGCCACGCCAGGCTGTTCTCGCTCTTCACCGCGGCGCGCGCATATTGGTCGGCGACGTCGCGATACCGCGCTTCCTCGCGCCCTTCGGCGCCGAAATATTTGACCGTCTCGTAATTCAGCAGGCTGTCGACGCTGCGCCCGACGGTCAGCGTGTCGAGGTCGTTCATCCGCGTGCGCAAGGCGTTGCGCCAGTCGGTCACCTTGCGGGTAAAGATGATGTAGACGACGACCATCAGCGCGGTCGCGCCGGCCAGCCCGAAACTGAACTTGGTCCAGAAGATCACCAGCACCGCGACCAGTTCGATGATCGTCGGCGCGATGTTGAAGAGCAGGAAATAGAGCATCGTATCGATGCTCTTGGTCCCGCGCTCGATCACTTTCGTCACCTCGCCCGTGCGCCGCGCCAGATGGAAACGCAGCGACAGCGCGTGCAGATGGGTAAAGGTCGCGATCGCCAGTTCGCGCGTCGCATCCTGCCCGACGCGTTCGAACACCACATTGCGCAGATTGTCGAACAATACCCCGGCAAAGCGCGCCCCGGCATAGGCGAGCACCAGCCCGATCGCCAGCGCGACGCCTTCCTCCATCCCCGGCGCCATGCGGTCGATCGCGGCGCCATAGAGGAACCCCATCGACAGTTGCACGCCCTTCGACGCCAGCACGATCAGCCCCGCCAGGGCGATGCGGACCTTGTGCCCGCCATTGCCCGCGGGCCACAGATAGGGAAGGAAGCGCGCCAGCGTCGCCAGGACGGGCGGTTCGCGGCTGGCGGTGGCGGAGGTGGCGGTATCGGGCGGCATGCCGCCTGCATGTAGGGCGTCGAAGCCGCGCTGCCAACGCCCGGCCTTGGCATCGCCGGCATTCCCGGCCCGATCGGCCTATATCTTTTGCGCCGGGGGTATGTGGCGGCAACGGGCCAAAGCCGGACCCGATCCGGCGGCGATGGCGACCGCGCGGCCTGAAATACCGGCCCTAACGCGGCGCGCCATATCCCGCGCGCCGGATGATCCGGTCGATCAGGCGCCGTTCCTCGCTGGTCGGTTCGGGAACGGCCGGGACGGCGGCATCTTGCCGGCGGCCATTGGGCAAGCGGCGCGGCGGCACAAGGGGGGCAAAGCGCATCGGGGGCTGGCTTTCGCTGCGCGGCGTCGCCCCCCGGCGCCGCAGGTGATCGGTCCCTGCCGCGACTGTCGCGCGAACAGGGTTACGTCATCGCAAAGCGCCGTGGTTACTGTTTTCTTTCCGGTACGGTGAAGGTGCCCGTCACGCGGCCGCCCGTGCCGCCCTGCACCGCATTGCCGTCGGGGCCGCGCGCCGCGCCGCGGCCGTCGACCGTCGCGCGCCCGCTATTGAGGTCGATCACCAGCCGCCCGCCGCGCAGCTGGTTGCCGCGCTGGCGCAGTTCGACATTGCCGACCATCGTGATCAGCCGCCGGTCGAGGTCATAGATGGCGACATTGCCCGACGCGCGCTCGTCGCCCTTGGTCACGACGACGCCGCCCGTCGCGTCGAGCCGGTTGACGTCGGTGCCGCCGCTGCGCGTATAGGCGACCGTCATGCGCGGCGCGGTGACGGTCAGTCCGGCCTGCGTCACGCGCACGCTGCCCGCCAGCACGACACGGTCGGCGCGGTCCTGCACCTCGATGCTGCCCGCGGCGAAATCGACCGGCGCGCCGCTGTTGTGGTTGGCCAGTGCCTGGGCCTGCGCGGCATCGCCGCCGCCCATCGACAGCATCGCCAGGCTCGCCACCGCGAACCCCGTTCCGGCAAGCGCCATGCTTCTGATCGCCGACCGGCCCGTCGAAACGCGGTTCATCTGATGACTCCCTGATTGATCCGCAGCCGGGCATTGCCCTGCAGCCGCACGACCCGCTGGTCGAGATCGGCCGACAGCTGGTTGGCCGAAAATTGTCCGATGTTCAATGCGCCGTTCACGCCGCCCTGCCCGACCAGGCTGCGCGTCTTGAGGTCGATCGACACATTGCTGGCGTCGATGCGATAACCGTCGGCGCCCTTCACCTGCACCAGCCCCGGCACCGCGACCTTTTCGCTGTCCATATTATAGGCGCCGTTCGCGGCGGCGATCGTCGCCGGGCCGTCCTTCAGCCGGATCGCGCCCGACAGATTCTGCATCTGCACGACCGGCTCGGCGCTCGATTGCTGCACCGCGCTGCCCGCGACCAGCGCAAAGGGCTGGCCCTTCGAATCCTGTCCGCGATATTCGGCGCGCGTCACCTTCATCCGTTCCTTCGCGACCTCGACCTTGTCCTTGGCCAGCAGGAAGCTGATCTCGCTGCGCTGCGTGAAGGGGGAAAAGATCAGCACCGCCGCGATCACCCCGATCACCAGCGGCAGGCCGAAGCGCAGGATGCGCACGACGCGGTCGTGGCTCGACCCGCTGGCCGCCCACATCCGGCGCATCGTGCGGTCAAGATCGGCGCGTTCGGACACGTTGCTCCCTATCCCGGCTTGCCGGTTCAGCTATGCGCGAAAATATCGGTCTCGCTCCACCCCGCAAGGTCGAGCGCCGCGCGCGTCGGCAGGAAATCGAAACAGGCCTGCGCCAGTTCGGTGCGGCCCTCGCGCGCCAGCCGGACGTCCAATATGGCCTTCATCGCGTGCAGGAAGCGCACGTCGCTGGCCGCATAGTCGCGCTGGGCATCGCTCAGTTCGGCGGCGCCCCAGTCGCTCGACTGCTGCTGCTTCGACACGTCCTGGCCCAGCAGTTCGCGGACCAGCTCCTTCAGCCCATGGCGGTCGGTATAGGTCCGCACCAGCTTCGACGCGATCTTGGTGCAATAGACCGGCGCGGTGACGACGCCCAGCGCATGTTGCAGCGCGGCGATGTCGAATCGCGCGAAATGGAACAGCTTCAGCCGCGCAGGGTCGGTCAATATCGCCTTCAACACCGGCGCGTCATAGGCGCTGCCGGGGCCGAAGCGCACCAGATGCTCGTCGCCCGACCCGTCGCTGATCTGGACCAGGCACAACCTGTCGCGCAGCGGGTTCAGCCCCATGGTCTCGGTATCGATCGCGACCGCCCCGGCGCCCAGCACGCCTTCGG
Source organism: Sphingopyxis macrogoltabida (assembly GCA_003241685.1). Lineage (GTDB taxonomy): Bacteria > Pseudomonadota > Alphaproteobacteria > Sphingomonadales > Sphingomonadaceae > Sphingopyxis > Sphingopyxis macrogoltabida_A. The sequence goes on along the minus strand of QFPJ01000004.1, from coordinate 64,657 downwards.
GCAGGTCTTCCTCGTGAAAATAAACGCTCATTCGCTCGCCTTAGGCCAAGCGGGCGTGGCGCTCAATGACTGGTTTTCGCAGTCCGGCCCATCGCGGCGGCAAGCACGGCAAAGCGTGCCATTTTCCCCATTGTCCCGTTGAATTTTCTGTTCGCCCGAAGCGCCGAAATAGGTTATATATTGCGTCACGAGCGGCACGGGGCGAGTCTGTGCCCGTGGTGAGCTGCGTCCTCCGTCCGGCGCAAGGAGCCGGTTTAATGGGGTGTGGACGAAGCGAAAGCGACTACTAAGCAATGAGTTTCAACAAGGATCGCCGTGGCCATCGCGGACGCGGCAAGCGCGATGATTTCGGCAGTTTCGACAGCTTCGAACCCGCACCCTATGGCGGCGACAGCTATGGCGGAGGCCGGGGCGGCTTCGGCGGTGGCGACCGGGATCGCGGCGGTTTCGGCGGCGGCGGCGGTGGCGGCTTCGGCGGCGATCGCGGCGGCTTCGGCGGTGGTGACCGCGGCGGCGGCGGCTTCGGCGGCGGACGCGGCGGCGGCATGCCGGCGCAGGTCGTCGGCGAGGGTCAGGGCCAGGTCAAATTCTTCAACCCGTCGAAGGGCTTCGGCTTCATCGCGCGCGAAGACGGCGGCGAGGATGTGTTCGTGCACATCAGCGCGGTCGAACAGGCCGGCCTCCAGGGTCTGGCCTCGGGCCAGCCGCTCGGCTTCACGCTCGTCGAACGCAATGGCAAGGTGTCGGCCATCGATCTCAAGATCGAAGGCGAACCGATGCCGGTCGAGGAATTCGCACCGCGCCGCGACGATCGCGCGGGCGGCGGCGGCGGCGGCGACCGTCCGGGCGGCGCCCGCGGCCGGCGTCAGCTGACCGGCGAGCGCACCTCGGGCACGGTCAAATTCTTCAACACGACCAAGGGCTTCGGCTTCATCGCCCGCGATGACGGACAGGCCGATGCCTTCGTCCACATCAGCGCGGTGCAGCGCGCCGGCATGGCCGGTCTCGAAGAGGGCGACCGCGTCGCCTTCGACATCGAGGTCGACGATCGCGGCAAGTTCGCGGCGGTGAACCTGCAGCCGTCACAGGAGTGACCGGCCGCACAGCGAAAACGGAAAGGGCGGCCTTCGGGCCGCCCTTTTTCTTTGTGGTGGGATGATTACGGCGGATTTCGGACATCAAGCCCGTCCCCCTTCAGGGGCGGGGTCGGGGCGGCAAGCCGCCAAGCCTCGCCGCCCTCTCCTTCGGGGGCGGACGGGACGGTCCCCGAACGCCGGAGTCCCACCCCGATGCGGCGCAGCGGCCGCACCGGGGTGGCTTGCCTCAATAGCCGGCGGTCGCCTTCAGGAACCAGATGCGCTGCTGCGTCTCGTCGGCCCAGCCGTCGACCAGCCCGCTGGTCGCGATGTCGCCATCGGCTTCGGCCGCGTCCTTGGTTTCCTTCAGCTGCTCCAGCAGCAGCGCATTGTCGGCGGCCAGCGCCTTGACCATCGTTTCGGCATCGACGCCGGCGGCGTCATCGTCCTTGATCGACTGGCGGCGCGACACCTCGCCGATGGAGCGCAGCGTCGCCGCGCCATTTTTCCGCACGCGTTCGGCGATCAGATCGGTGGTCGCCAGGATCTGCGTCGCCTGTTCGTCGAACAACAGGTGCAGTTCGCGAAAATGTGGGCCCTGGACATGCCAATGGTAATTCTTGGTCTTCAGATAGAGCGCGAAACTGTCGGCGAGCAGCGCGTTGAGCGCATCGGCGACGGCGGGCTGATTATTCTGCGAGGTGCCTTTATCGGACATGGGAGCGTATCCTTTCTGTTACCCCGTCCATATAGGCGCGCGCACCCCGGCTTGCCCATGGATGCTGTTCATCGCCTTGATCGAAAAAATCGATCAGTGGCCGCGGTCGCCGTCGAATCTATAATCCAAACGCCCCCATTGCGGTGCGGATGGCCCATAATGTCAGGATCGCCACCCCGGCCCAGCGGATGATGCGCGCCGCGCGGCTGTCGCGCAGCGTCGATCCGAACGCCAGAAAGGGCAGCATCGCGAGCACCCAGCCGACGAACCCGCCCGCCGCCGCCCAGACGCCCGCGCCGCTCGTCGCGGCGAGCGCGCCGATCAGGAAATGGCTGCGGTCGCCGAACTGGCCGATCAGCATCCGCCCGCCGAGCAGCGCCGGGGGCGCATCCGCCCAGTCGGCCGCCGGATCGCCGCGATCGCGCCACGCCACCGCGACGGCGGCGGACAGCAGGGCGACCGCGACGAGCAGCGCGACGATCCCCTGCCCGATCATGCGGTTGGCGATCGCGCCCATGACCGCGGCGACCAGCGCATTGGCGATGAAGCTGCCGAACAGCAGCAGCACGACGGCCCGCCGGTCGGATCGCCGGGTCAGCAGGTCGGAAAGAAAGGCGCCGGTGCGGCCGTCGGCATTGGCGAGCGCGACGGCGACCAGCGCGATCATGATGGCGTCCATCCCGTGTGGGTGCGCGACGCCGCGCGCCGCGTCAATGGCCGAGGCGCATCGCGACCGAGGCGAGCCAGGCCTCGTGCGCGGCGGGCGGCAACGGCCCGCGCGGCGCGGCGGCCGCATCGCTCATCGCGTCGAGATAGGTAAGGATGGCGGCGCGATAGCCGCCCGCCGCGACGGCCGATTCCAGCCGGCTCGCCAGCGTTTCGACCGCGGCAAAGCCGTTGTCGCGCGCCAGGCAGCGAATGTCGTCGACGCCCTGCACGATCTGCGCGATCGCGCAATGGGGCAGCGCGGCGGCAAGCGCGCCGATCTGTCCGGTGATCCGGTCCTGCATCTGGCTGTCATGGTCGGTGGCGGTTTGCATCATACACCCCCTGCTGATCGGGGGATCATGCGCGCATAGGGTTAATGCGACGTTAGCGGTCCGGCGCGCGCGCTGTCCGTTTCAGCGTTCGGTCTGCTTGCTGCGGTACATGTCGCGGTCGGCGGCGGCCAATATCTCCGATTCGGTCGCGCCCGCGTCCAGCATCGCAATGCCGAAACAGGCCGACAGCGCAATATCCTGCCCATCATAGATGGCGGGCAGCGCGCTCAGCACATGGCGCAGCCGGTTGATCTGCACCCGCGCGCCCTCTTCGGTCGACTGGTCGAGGATCAGGCCGAATTCGTCGCCGCCGATCCGCGCCGCGACGTCGGTCGCGCGGATCGAGTCCGCCAGCCGCTTGGCGATTTCCATCAGCGCGAAATCGCCCGCGGCGTGGCCATAGCTGTCGTTGATCTGCTTGAGCTGGTTGACGTCGATGAACACCACCGCCGCGCCCTGCGCATCGCGGGCGAAGCGTGCGAGCCGCTGGTGAATCGCGGTCAGGAAATAACGGCGGTTGAACAGCGGGGTCAGCGTATCGCGCTCCGACACGCGCTCCAGTTCGGCGACGGCGATCTTCAATATCCGGTTTTCGCGGCGCAGCGCGTCGCGTTCCCGGCGCAGTTCGCGCAGCTGATCGTCGATGGAGTCAACGGATCTGATCCCGATCTGGTCGATCGCGATCCGTGCCCCCCCAGCGCTATCCATTCCCTATCCCCGGTGCGGACCCGACGGAGCGCCGGTACGGGACCGGCGCGGCTCTAGGGTCGGGACGTTACGCCGCGACATGATACCAATCGGTAAACGCGCCGCGATTTCGCGACGTTGCCCGCGCGCGCGACAGCCGCTAGGGGGAGGCGGCGGCAATGAATCGCCGGTGCAGGAGGGTTTCGGCAGATGGGCGACGACATGCCGCAGATCAGGACGGATGTGGGTGTCATCATGGGCAGCCAGTCGGACTGGCCGACGATGGCGCACGCGGTCCATATTCTCGAAGAATTCGGCATCGCGCACGACGTGCACATCGTGTCCGCCCACCGCACCCCGGACCGCCTGATCGCTTATGCCAAGGGCGCGGCCGATCGCGGGTTGAAGGCGATCATCGCCGGGGCCGGCGGCGCAGCGCACCTGCCCGGCATGGTCGCGTCGATGACGCGCGTGCCGGTGCTGGGCGTTCCCGTCCAGTCGGCCGCGCTCAGCGGCGTCGACAGCCTCTATTCGATCGTCCAGATGCCCGGCGGCATCCCCGTCGCGACCTTCGCCATCGGCAAGGCGGGGGCGACCAACGCGGGGTTGTTCGCCGCCGCGCTGCTGGCGACCGGCGACGGCGCGCTGGCCCGCAGGCTCGACGACTGGCGCGCCGCCCAGACGGAGGCCGTCGCCCCCGTCCCCGTTCGCGAGGGCTGACCCCTTGCTGCCTCCCGGTTCGACGATCGGCATCCTCGGCGGCGGCCAGCTCGGCCGGATGCTCGCGGTCGCCGCCGCGCAGCTCGGCTACCGCACCCACATCTATGCCCCCGATGCCGAAAGCGTCGCCGCCGACGTCGCGGCGCAGCATGTGCAGGCGGCGTGGGACGATGAACAACGCCTCGCCGCCTTCGCCGCGCACTGCGACGTCGTCACCTATGAATTCGAAAATGTGCCGGTCGACACGGTGCGCTTCCTGTCGGGCCATGTCGCGGTGCGCCCCGGCGCCCGGGGGCTGGAGATCGCGCAGGACCGGCTGGCCGAGAAGGCTTTCGTCGCCGCGCTCGGCGGCTGCCCCGCCCCGTTCGCGGCGGTGCCCGACCGCGCCGGGCTGGACGCCGCGATCGCCGCGGTCGGCACCCCGGCGATCCTCAAGACCGTCCGCATGGGCTATGACGGCAAGGGACAGGCGCGGATCATGGCACCCGACGACGCCGATGCGGCGTGGGACGCGATCGGCGGTCTGGCGGCCGTGCTCGAAGGCTTCGTCGCCTTCGACCATGAATTTTCGGTGCTGACGGTGCGCGGCATCGACGGCGAAACGCGCGTCTGGGACAGCCCGGTCAACGTCCATGACGGCGGCATCCTCGCGACCTCGACCCTCCCCGCCCCGCCCGCCGTGCAGGCCCAGCAGGACGCGGCGCGCGCGCTGATGGCGCGAATCGCGGCGGACCTCGACTATGTCGGGGTGCTGACCGGCGAATTCTTCGTCGGCGCCGACGGGCCGGTGTTCAACGAAATGGCGCCGCGCGTCCACAACAGCGGCCACTGGACGATCGAGGGCGCGGTGACGAGCCAGTTCGAAAATCACATCCGCGCCGTCGCGGGACTGCCGCTGGGCGACACCGCCGCGCCGCGGCTGCCGGTGACGATGCGCAACCTGATCGGCGCCGACATCGACAGCGTCCCCGCGCTGCTCGCCGACGGCGCCGCCCGCGTCCATCATTATGGCAAGGCGGAGGTGCGCGCCGGGCGCAAGCTCGGCCATGTCACCTGGGCGGGGGCCGATCCCGCATGAACCGGCCGCACGTCACGCTGATCCTCGCCCGCGCGGCCAATGGCGTGATCGGCGCCGACGGCCGGATGCCGTGGCACCTGCCCGCCGACCTGCGGCGGTTCAAGCGGCTGACGATGGGCCGGCCGATGATCATGGGGCGCAAGACCTTCGACAGCCTGCCCGCGATCCTGGAGGGGCGGCGCCACATCGTGCTGACCCGCGACCCCGACTGGCAGGAGGAAGGCGCCGAGCCGGTGCCCGGCGTCGAGGCGGCGCTGCGCCTGGCCAATGCGCCGCAAGTGATGGTGATCGGCGGCGCCGAAATCTATCGCCTGTTCCTGCCCGTCGCCGACCGCATCGAATTGACCGAGGTGGCGCTGGACCCGGCGGGCGACGCGGTCATCGGCTATCCCGACCCGGCGGCGTGGCGCGAGATCGCGCGCGAGGATCATCCCGCCGACGAGGCTGGACGCCCCGCCTACAGCTTCGTGACGCTGACAAGGATATAGGGCCGATGCGCCGCTGGCTCCTGATCCCGCTTGCCCTGATCGCCGCCGCCGCGCTGGCCTTCTTCACCCTCGCCCCCGGCATGATCGAGCGCGGGCTGAACCGGATCGACGGCAAGCCGCTCCCCGCCGTCACCGCGCGCGCGGCGGCGCTGCACAAGACGCTGACCATCGTCGACCTGCACAGCGACAGCCTGCTGTGGAGCCGCGATTTCCTGAAACGCGCCGATCGCGGTCATATGGACCTGCCGCGGCTGGAGGACGGCCATGTCGCGCTGCAGGTCCTCGCCAGCACGACCAAGTCGCCCAAGGGTCAGAATTACGACGCCAACGGCGCCGACACCGACAATATCACCAGCCTCGTCATGGCCCAGCTTCAGCCGGTGCGGACATGGAACTCGCTGCTCGAACGCGCGCTGTGGCATGCCGAAAAACTCGACCGCGCCGCCGCGAAAGCGCCGCGCGCGCTCGCCAAGGTCGCGACGCCCGACGACATCGCCGCCCTGCTGGCATCGCGCCGGTCGGTCGCGCGCCCCGTCGGCGCGATGCTCAGCATCGAGGGGCTGCACGTCCTTGAAGGCGACATCGCCAATCTGGACCGGCTCCATGCCGCCGGCTTCCGCATGGCGGGGCTCACCCATTTCTTCGACAACGACCTCGCGGGATCGATGCACGGGCTCAAGAAAGGCGGGCTGACCCCGCTCGGCCGACAGGTCGTCGCCGCGATGGAAGCGAAGGGCATGATCGTCGACATCGCCCATTGCTCGGCCGCCTGCGTCGCCGACATCCTCAAGATGGCGCGCCGTCCCGTCGTCTCCAGCCACGGCGGGGTGCAGGCGACGTGCAAGGTCAACCGCAACCTCAGCGACGACCAGATTCGCGCCGTCGCCGCGACCGGCGGGCTGATCGGCATCGGCTATTGGGACGCCGCGGTGTGCGACACCTCGCCCGCCAGCATCGCGCGCGCGATGAAGCATGTCCGCGACCTCGTCGGCATCCGGCACGTCGCGCTGGGCAGCGACTATGACGGCGCCACCACCGTGCGCTTCGACACGTCGAAACTGGCGCAGGTGACGCAGGCGCTGATCGACGCGGGCTTCACCGACGACGAGATTCGGGCCGTCATGGGCGGTAACGCGATCCGCGTTCTGAGCGCGGGGCTGGTCCCGCTGACCCCGCCCGCGCCATGAGGTCGCAAACCCACCCGATTCCCCGAGCGAAGACGAGGGGGCCGTTCGAGCGGAGCGAGAAGCCGCACCATGGCCGCCTCGACTTGGCTCGGCAGAGCCCGTCGTCTTCGCTCGGGGAATCGGGTTGGAACAATGGCTCGATACCATGGGCCGCGCCATGATCCGCCTCGACGGCCATGACCGCATCCCCGATGCGCTGCGCGGCGGTGTCATCGCGCTCGGCAATTTCGACGGCTTCCACGCCGGGCATCAGGCGGTCGTCGGCCGCGCGGTGCGCCATGCGAAGGACGAGGGGCGCCCCGCGATCGTCGCGACCTTCGACCCGCATCCGGTGCGCTTCTTCAAACCCGACGTCGCGCCCTTCCGCCTGACGACGCTCGACCAGCGGCAGCAATTGTTCGGCGCGGCGGGCGCCGACGCGATGCTCGTCCTGCCCTTCGACGCCGCGCTCGCGGGGACCACGGCACAGGATTTCATCACCCGGCTGCTGCTGGATCGCTATGGCGCCGCCGGGGTCGTGACCGGCGCCGATTTCACCTTTGGCAAGGGGCGCGGCGGCGATGTCGTGACGCTGGCCGACCATGCCCGCCGCCTGGGCTTCTTCACCGAAATGGTCGCGCCGGTCGACGATGCCGACACGGCGATCTCGTCCAGCCGCATCCGCGACGCGTTGCGGGCGGGCGACCCCGCCGCCGCCGCGCGCCTGCTCACGCGCCCGTTCACGGTGCGCGGCACCGTCCGGCACGGCGACAAGAACGGCCGCCTGCTCGGCTTCCCGACCGCGAACATCGACATGGGCAATTACCTGCGCCCGCGCTACGGCATCTATGCGGTCACGGGAACGCTGCCCGACGGCCGCATCCTGAAAGGCGCCGCGAACATCGGCATCCGCCCCAGCTTCGACCCGCCCAAGGAATTGCTCGAACCGCATTTCTTCGACTTTGCCGAAGACCTGTACGGACAGGAAATCGACGTCGCCTTCCACGCCTTCATCCGGCCGGAGGCGAAGTTCGACGGCATGGACGCGCTGATGGCGCAGATCGCGGCCGATTGCGAACAGGCGAAGGGGCTGCTGGCGGCGCTTTAATAGGTTCACGCGAAGACGCGAAGACGCGAAGATATCGCGCTTGCCGCGAAGCGGCTTTCTCTATCGACGCGGCCCAATGGCGCGCCGTCGATGTAACAAGGGGCCTGTCGGCCCAAGTCATCTTCTTCGCGTCTTCGCGTCTTCGCGTGAACCTTTGCGCCGCCGCGAATCTGCGCTAAGCGCCGCGCACCATGACCGACAGCACCTCAGCCCCCGATCAGCGCGACTACCGCGACACCGTCTTCCTGCCCAAGACCGACTTTCCGATGAAGGCCGGCCTGCCGCAGAAGGAGCCGCTGATTCTGGCGAAATGGCTCGAAGCCAATCTCGAGGGGCAGATTCGCGAGAGCCGCAAGGGCCGCGACCAGTTCATCCTCCACGACGGCCCGCCCTATGCGAACGGCGACATGCACATCGGCCATGCGCTCAACCATATATTGAAGGACATGGTCGTCCGCACCCAGACGCTGAAGGGCAAGGACGCGCCCTATGTGCCCGGCTGGGATTGCCACGGCCTCCCCATCGAGTGGAAGGTCGAGGAACAGTATCGCAAGAAAAAGCTGAACAAGGACGAGGTGCCGGTCGAGGAATTCCGCGCCGAATGCCGCGCCTATGCGCAGCATTGGGTCGACACCCAGCGCGAGCAGCTGAAACGCCTCGGCATCGGCGGCGACTGGGACCATCCGTATCTGACGATGGATTTCGAAGCCGAAGCGACCATCGTGCGCGAACTGCTCAAATTCGCCGCCAACGACATGCTCTATCGCGGCGCCAAGCCGGTGATGTGGTCCCCGGTCGAAAAAACCGCCCTCGCCGAAGCCGAGGTCGAATATGAGGACATCGTCTCGACCCAGGTCGACGTCGCGTTCGAGATCGTCGAAAGCCCGATCGCGGAGCTGGTCGGCGCTTATGCGGTGATCTGGACCACGACGCCATGGACGATCCCGGTGAACCAGGCTTTGGCCTATGGGCCGAGTGTCGACTACGTGCTGGTGCGCTCCAATTTACATATGAAGTATCCGGACACCGGCGAACTGGCTCAGCTGCAACTCAATCAGTTACGTCACCGGACCTTCCTGGTTGCCAAGGATTTGATGCGTCAGTTCGAGAATCGCATAACGCAGGATTTCGTCTTTGGGCCGGGTCAGGAAGGACTCTTTTCGCTTGAGGTGTTGTGGTCGGGCAAAGGCTCTGACCTTGCCGGCACCATCGCCCGCCACCCGATGGCTAAGCTTTTTTCACCCCTCCCCTTCAGGGGAGGGGCCGGGGGTGGGGGCTCGCGGCCTGACGCCGCGCAGACCGATAGCCCCCACCCCAACCCCTCCCCTGAAGGGGAGGGGCTTGCGCGCGCCGCGACCATCAACCTGAATTCCCCGCTCGCGGACTTCTACCTCCGCCCGCGCCCCTTCCTGCCCGGCGATTTCGTCACCACCGACAGCGGCACCGGGCTCGTCCATATGGCGCCCGACCATGGCGAGGATGATTTCGATCTGTGCAAGGCGAACGGCATCGACCCCGTGTTCGCGGTCGAGGGCGACGGCAAATATCGCGCCGACTGGGCATGGCTCGGCGGGCTGGGCAGCGTCATCAATCCGAAATTCAACGCCCCCGACGGCCCGATCTGCACCGACCTCAGCGAAGCGGGCGGCCTGCTCGCCGCCTCGGCCGACTATAAGCACAGCTATCCGCACAGCTGGCGCTCTAAAGCCAAGGTCATCTATCGCTGCACCCCGCAATGGTTCGTGCCGATGGACAAGGTGATGACGCATATCGAGCCCAAGACCCCGCGCGAAAAGCGCTGGGAGAATGAGGGCGGCGCGATCAACCCGCATGAGGAAGATCTCTGCGCCGCGCCGACCCTGCGCGAGGCGGCGATGCAGGCGATCGACGACACGCGCTTCGTGCCGCCCAAGGGCCGCAACCGCATCGGGTCGATGGTCGAAGGGCGCCCCGACTGGGTGCTGTCGCGCCAGCGCGCCTGGGGCGTGCCGATCACGCTCTTCGTCGACCGCAAGACCGGGCAATATCTGAACGACCCCGCGGTCAACGACCGCATCGTCGCGGCGGTCCGGACAAGCGGCGTCGACGCGTGGAGCGATGCGCGCGCGCAGGAATATCTTGGGCCGGACTATGACGCCGCCGATTATGAGCGCATCGTCGACATCCTCGACGTCTGGTTCGATTCGGGCTGCACCCACGCCTTCGTGCTCGAAAGCGGAAAATGGCCCGCGCTGGTCCGCCACGATGGCGGCACGCACAGCGCCGACCTGTATCTGGAAGGCAGCGACCAGCATCGCGGCTGGTTCCAGTCGAGCCTGCTCGAAAGCTGCGGCACGCGCGGACAGGCGCCCTATAAGGCCGTCCTCACCCACGGCTTCACGATGGACGCCAAGGGCTTCAAAATGTCGAAGTCGCTGGGCAACACGATCAGCCCGATCGACCTGATGCGCGACTATGGCGCCGACATCCTCCGCCTGTGGGCGCTCAGCGTGGATTTCACCGAGGACCACCGCATCGGCAAGGAAATCCTCGCCGGGGTTGCCGACCAGTATCGCAAGCTGCGCAACAGCTTCCGCTATCTGCTCGGCGCGCTCGACGGGTTCACGGAGGAGGAGCGCATCACCGATGTCGCGGCGATGCCCGAACTCGAACGCTATATGCTGTCGCTGCTCGCCGGGCTCGATCGCGATCTGGCGCGCGCGGTCGATGATTTCGACTTCAACAGCTATACCCGCCGCCTCGCCGATTTCTGCAACGAGGATCTGTCGGCCTTCTTCTTCGACATCCGCAAGGACGTGCTCTACTGCGACCTCGGCCCCGCCGCGCCGCTCGGCACCGACACCCGCCGCGCCTATCGCAGCACCCTCGACATCCTGTTCCACGCGCTGATCCGCTACGCCGCGCCGGTGCTGGTGTTCACCAGCGAAGAGGTGTGGAGCACGCGCTATCCGGACGCGGGCAGCGTGCATCTGCTGGAATGGCCCGACCTCAGCGCGCTTTCCAGTCTTCGTCATCCCCGCGAAAGCGGGGACCCAGAGCCCGCGTCGGCTGACCCCGCCCTGGGTTCCCGCGTTCGCGGGAATGACACGTTAAGCGATCGTTGGAATGCGGTGCGCTCGCTGCGCCGGAACGTGACCGAAGCAATCGAACCGCTTCGCCGAAACAAGGATATCGGCTCCAGCCTTGAGGCCAATATCACCATGATCATCGGCGAGGCCCAGTTCGCACGCATTGCGCCGCTCAAAGAAACGCTCGCCGAAGTGTTTATCTGCGCCGATCTCACAATCGGAACCGATGGACTGATCGACCAAGACGGGCATCCCGCATCGATCGTTCCGCATGTGACCGAAAACCACAAATGCGGCCGTTGCTGGCGCCACCTGCCCGAAGTCGTCGCGGACGGCGCCTTGTGCAATCGCTGCGACACGCTATTGGACCCGGCATGACCCACACCCGCTCGCCCTATCTGCGGTTCGGCCTGATCGTCGCGGCGGTCGCCTTCCTTCTCGATCAGGTGACGAAGTGGATCGTCATCGTCCCGCTGTCGCTGGAAGCGAAGCGGGTGATCGAAATCCTGCCGATCTTCAACCTGACCTGGGCCGAAAACTGCGGCATTTCGCTGTCGATGTTCGCCAGCTGCACCGACACGACGCGCTGGACCCTGGTCGCGGTGACGGGGATCGTCGCCGCCGCCGTCGCCTTCTGGATGACGCGCGAACAGCAGCGCGGCGACGTGATCGCGCTCGCGCTGATCCTGGGCGGCGCGCTCGGCAATATCGTCGACCGCGTCCGCTATGGCTATGTCGCCGATTTCGCCGACCTGCATTTCGGCGAATTCCGGCCTTTCCTCATCTTCAACGTCGCCGACGCCTGCATCACCATCGGGGTGCTATTGCTGGTTGCGCGCGCGCTGCTCTTGGGCGACAAGGCGCCCACGGCGGACAAACCCGCCGCGGATTAACGGGGCGCTTCAGGAGAGTTTTACGTGAATCGGACCACCCTCATCCTCGCGACCACGCTGATCGCCACGACGCTGTCGGCGTGCGGATCGAACAGCCTGTTCAGCCGCGACCGGCCCGACGAATTCGCCGTGTCGCGTCAGGCGCCCTTGATCGTGCCGCCCGACTTCTCGCTGACCCCGCCCGCCCCCGGCGCCGCGCGTCCCGGCGGCGAATCGACCGCGGAACAGACGCTGCGCGCGCTGTTCGGCGGCGAAGCCCCGCGCAGCCCGACCGAAAGCGCGATCATCGGCAGCGCCGACGGCGCCCGCGCCGACCCCGGCATCCGCAGCGCGGTCGGCAGCCCCGGCACTCAGGTCGTCGACAAGGGCCTTGTCGTTCGCGACATATTGGTCGCCCCCGAAGGCGACGGCCGCGACGCGCAATCCTCGATCCCGGGCGCGTAAACCGCCCGGCCTTTCCCAACCGGGTCAGGCGAAAATCAGCGAAAAGACGGCAAAGGCGACCAGCGCCTCGACCATCGCGCGCGACGCATGCAGCGCCGCGCGCCAGTGGCTGATCCGCAGATGCTGCGCGAACCACAGGATTTGCAGGCTGCCGAACCACAGCAGCGCAAAGATCAGCAGCGCCAGACCCGAAATTCCCATCGTCAGCGGCTTCAACTGCAACAGGATGCCGGCGCCCGATACCATCAGCGCAAAGGGCGCCGCCGCATAGCATTGGCTATAGAAGGGTGCCTTCAACGGTGCGCGGTCCAGCCGCACATGACGCGCGCGCACCAGCCGCGCCGCCATCACCAGCGGAAACAGGCTGAAAAAGGCGACCCGCATCAGGATCAGCGTCGAATCGTCGTTGACCAGCCCGCCAAGCCCGGTCTTGTCGCGCACGATCGCGCTTTCCCCCACCGTCGACAGTTCCAGCGCGTGGCTGATGACGATCGTCAGCAACAGGAACAGCGGCGGCGACAGCGTATCGGTATATTGCCGCTCTTCGGTATCGCCCTGCTCGGCGTCCGAATAATCCATCATCTTCAAGGGCCGCGTCAGCGCGCGCCACAGCGTGACCGGATAGAAGACCAGCCACGACATCACCTCGTAAAGCAGCTCGTCGAGCGACTTTAGGAGGTTGAAGAAATTCATGCGGCCGTGTGCTCCGGCGGCCCGCTCACGCCCGCGCGCCCGCTTCCTCGACGCCCGCGCTGTTGTGGCGCAGCGCCTTCAGCACCGTATCGACGATCTGCGGCGCGTTCAGCCCGGCGGCGTCATATTGCGCGTGCGGCGCGTCCTGGTCCTGAAACACATCGGGCAGGCGCATCGTGCGCAGCTTCAGCCCCGCGTCGATCAGCCCCTCGTCGCTGGCCAGCGTCAGCACATGCGCGCCCAGCCCGCCGATGCTGCCTTCCTCGACCGTCACGCACACCTCGTGCGACGCCAGCGTCTTGCGGATCAGTTCCTCGTCGAGCGGCTTGGCGAAGCGCAGGTCGATGACGCTGGTCGACAGGCCCCGCGCTTCCAGCGTGTCCGCCGCCTTCAGCGCCTCGGCCAGCCGCGTGCCGAGCGACAGGATCGCCACCGTCTTGCCCGACCGCACGACGCGGCCCTTGCCGATCGCCAGCTTTTCGGGAACCGCGGGCAGCGCGACCCCGGTGCCATTGCCGCGCGGATAGCGGAAGGCGATCGGGCCGTCGTCATATTCGGCCGCCGTATAGGTCATATGGACCAGCTCGGCCTCGTCCGCCGCCGCCATCACCACGAAATTGGGCAGCGTCGCCAGATAGGTGACGTCGAACGATCCCGCATGGGTCGATCCGTCGGCACCGACCAGCCCCGCGCGGTCGATCGCGAAGCGCACCGGCAGATTCTGGATCGCGACATCATGCACGACCTGGTCGTAGGCGCGCTGAAGGAAGGTCGAATAGATGGCGGCGAACGGCCGCATCCCCTGCGCCGCCAGCCCCGCGGCGAACGTCACCGCATGCTGTTCGGCGATGCCGACGTCGAAGCTGCGCGCCGGATGCGCCTTGGCGAATTTGTCGACCCCCGTGCCCGACGGCATGGCGGCGGTGATCGCGACGATGCGCGGATCGGTATCGGCCAGCTTCGCCAGCGTTTCGCCGAACACATTCTGATATGCGGGCGGGCCCGGCGGCGCCTTCGCCTGCTCGCCCGTCACGACGTTGAATTTCTGCACGCCGTGATATTTGTCGGCGGCCGCCTCGGCGGGGGCATAGCCATGCCCCTTGCGCGTCACCGCGTGGATCAGCACCGGGCCGTGGTCGCTGTCGCGGACATTTTCCAGCACCGGGATCAGATGGTCCAGATTATGCCCGTCGATCGGCCCGACATAGTAAAAGCCCAGTTCCTCGAACAAGGTGCCGCCCATCGCCATGCCGCGCGCGAATTCGTCGGTCTTCTTCGCCGCCTTGTGCAGCGGGGTCGGCAATTTGCGGGCAAAACGCCGCGCGATCTCGCGCAGCTCGACGAACGGCCGCGACGATACCAGCCGCGCCAGATAGGCCGACAGGCCGCCGACCGGCGGCGCGATCGACATGTCGTTGTCGTTCAGGATGACGATCAGCCGGTTGCCCGCCTGATGCGCATTGTTCATCGCTTCATAGGCCATGCCCGCCGACATCGACCCGTCGCCGATCACCGCGATCGCGCGGCCGGGGGCGCCGGTCAGCTTGTTGGCGACGGCAAAGCCCAGCGCGGCGCTGATCGACGTCGACGAATGGGCGGCGCCGAACGGATCATATTCGCTCTCGCTGCGCTTGGTGAAGCCCGACAGGCCGCCGCCCTGGCGCAGCGTGCGGATGCGGTCGCGGCGGCCGGTGACGATCTTGTGCGGATAGCATTGGTGGCCGACGTCCCACACGATCCTGTCGCGCGGCGTGTCGAACACATAATGCAGCGCCACCGTCAGTTCGACGACACCCAGCCCCGACCCCAGATGGCCGCCCGTCGTCCCGACGGCGCTGATCATCTCGGCACGCAGTTCGTCGGCGAACTGGTGCAAATCCTCGGGCTTCAATTTGCGGAGGTCGGCGGGGACATCCACCGTGTCGAGCAGCGGCGTATGCGGACGGTCGGTCATCGGCCCGTCATAATGATAACCGCCGAAACTGTCGAACGAAAAGGACGCCCGCGCGTCAGGATGCGCCGCCCGCCTCGCGAATATCGGCGGTCAGTTGCCAGCAATCGCCGGTCGGCGAAAACAGCAGATAGCCGCCCGGCCCCGTCTTTTCGATCAGCGTTCCGGGCCCATCCCCTTCGCCCGGCGCGAACCGGGCCGGGGCCCAGTCGACCCGCCGCCGCTCGTCCTGCGCCGTGTTGATCTCGACATCGACATAGGCCAGCCGCGACGCGTCGCCGTCCCCGGCCTCGAACCGGCGGAACGATTCGGCGGTGACATAGCTGAAGTCGATCATCAGGATCGGGAAATCGCCGCCCGCCAGATAGGTGCCGCGCGGCAGGTCGCGCGAATCGCGCTCCCCGCCCGCCGCGATCCTTGGCGCGCTATAGCGTTCGCGCACCGCGCGGCTGTTGGCGAACGGCCACAGAAAGGCGTCGAAATCGTCGCTGCGGCACGCCGCCTCGGCCATCTCCAGAAACTGCGCGTCGCCGTCCGCGTCCGCGTCCGCAGCCGCATCGGCGGCCGACACCGGAACCGCGGCGCACAGCAGCGCGGCCGATACCGCCGCCATCAACTTCATCGTCATCCTCTACTCGCTTTCTTCGTTCGCGGGCTTTTCGTCCGGCGCGGCGCGGTCGCGCGCGGCGCCGACCTGGGCATACATCCCCCGCACCATCAAATCTGTGACCACCAGCATCACGCCGATCATCCCGATCAGCAGCGCGACCGCCGCGACCGGGAACGGCCCGATCGCCTCGACGATCCCGCGCCGCATCAGCACGCCCAGCAGTACCGCCAGCGCCATCAGCGCATAGCCCGCCAGCCGCGGCGCCCGGCTCATGCGGCGCCCGTTTCGGACCGGCCGGGAAACGCCGGCACGGCGGAACCAAATCGGGCGGCAGGCTTTTGGACAGCGGCAGGGACGCGATGATGCATGAAAGCCACGATGCGGCCAAATGCAGGATCGGGCAAGACGAAGTCGTTGCTTTGCCGGCTCAATCACTTACACCCCTTGGATAAAGGGGTCGGATACAGGATGGATATGCCCGGTTTGACTCTGCTCTCCCGCTTCGCCCCGATGGCGCGTTCGATCCCCTTCGTCGCCGGCGCCGGTCTCGCCGTGCTCCACGCCGCGCCGGCTTCGGCGAGCGCCGCCGGCCTGCCCTATGATCTCGCCGACACCGACGGAACCCTCGCCGACCGGGCGCAACCGGCGGCGGCGCATTTCATTCAGGACAGCGGCGACATCGACGAGGGCATCCTGCTGCCCGCCGCGCGCGACGACGACGGCGACAGCGACCGCACCTATGCCCGCGACTATTTCGGCATCGCGGCGGGCGTCATCACCGTGCCCAGCTATAACGGTTCCGACGACCGCACCTTGCTCCCCGCCTTCTACCTGCGCGGCCGGTACAAGGGGTACAGCTTCTCGACGCGCGGCACCAATTTCCAGGTCGACCTGATCCGCCAGAAGCGCGGCCAGCGCACCGATGTCCGCTTCGGCCCGATCATCAACCTGCGCGGCGACCGGACCGGCCGCATCAAGGACGCGCAGGTCGAGGCGCTGGGCGAACGCAAGATGGCGGTCGAACTCGGGCTGATGGCGGGCATCACCCATTCGGGGATCATCACCAGCGATTACGACCAGATCGGCTTTCGCCTCGTCGGATTGAAGGATATCAGCGGCCGCCACGGCAGTTGGGTGGTTTCGCCGACGCTCGATTACGGCACGCCGCTGTCGAAACGCGCCTATATCGGCGTCTCGGCCTCCTTCAACGTCTATGGCAAGGGTTTCGGCCGCTATTATTTCGACATCGACCCGGCGGGCAGCGCGGCGAGCGGGCTTCCCGTCTATGACGGCGCGTCGCGCAAGGCGACGCTGGGCAAATATACGCTGGGGGTCGCCGGCGCCTATTCGCTGTCGGGCGATCTCAGAAAGGGCTTCACTTTGATCGGCGGCGCGCAATATGGCCGCGTCACCGGCCGTTTCGGCGATTCGCCGATCGTCGACATCGCGGGCAGCCGCGACCAGTGGCTGGCCGGGGGCGGCATCGCCTATCAATTCTGATCGCGGGGAACGCATGTCCCCGGCAGCAAGGGGACATTCGTGACGACCACCGGCAATGCGGCGCCCGCCTTTGCGGCGATCATGTTCCTGACCGGGGTCGGCATTCCGATCCTCGCCGCTCTGAACGGCGGGCTCGGCCTCCGGCTCGGCAGCCCGATGGCGGCGTCGGTGGTGCTGTTCGGCCTCGCGCTGTTCGTCGCGCTGGCGGGCGCGCTGGCGACCCGCTCGCTCGGCGACATCCGCTTCACCGGCGACATTCCGGCGCATTTCTATTTCGGCGGGCTGTTCGTCGCCTTCTACGTCATCGCCGTGACCTTCATCGCGCCGAAGTTCGGGGTCGGCAACGCGATCTTCTTCGTGCTCGTGGGCCAGCTGGTCAGCGCCGCGACGATCGACCATTTCGGCCTGTTCGGATCGCTGCGCTTTCCCGTCGACGCCCGCCGCCTCGCGGGCATCGCGCTGATGATCGCCGGGGTCTGGCTCGCGCGGCGCACCGGCTGATCGCGCCATCGCCGATCCCCGCGCCCTGATCGACACGCTCGCCCTCGCCCCGCATCCGGAAGGCGGCTGGTATCGCGAGACGTGGCGCGGGCCGCCCGGCCCGGACGGGCGCGCCGGCGGCACCGCGATCCATTTCCTGCTCGAATCGGGCCAGCGATCGCACTGGCACCGCGTCGATGCGGAGGAGATGTGGCTGTGGCACGCCGGGTCGCCGATCGACCTGTCGATCGCCGCGACCGATGCCGCCGCGCCCGTCACCCACCGCCTCGGCCCCGACGTCCTCGCCGGTGAAGCGCCGCAGCTGCGCGTTCCCGCGCACCAGTGGCAGGCCGCGCACGCGGCGCACGGCTGGGCGCTGGTCAGTTGCGTCGTCGTGCCCGGTTTCGACTTTGCCGGCTTCACCCTCGCACCGCCCGGCTGGACGCCGGGCCGCTGACCGCCTATAACCCGGGCGTCCCCGGGGAGCCTGTGTGCAGAAACAGGTTGAGAGCGGAACAGACCGCGACCCGTCGAACCTGATCCCGGTAACTCGGGCGGAGGGAGGGTTGGTGTTCCGAAGCGCGGAATCCCGGTCTCGCTCCGATAAAGAACGGAGCGACTGCACATGGCCGACATCGACGCGAAATTCGAATCCGCCCCCATCGGCGTGACCACCGGCCCGATCCGCGGCAGCCGCAAGGTCCATGTCGCGAGCCCGACCGGCAGCGGCATCCGCGTCGCGATGCGCGAGATCGACCTCGACCCGCACTCGGGCGAACCCAGCGTGCGCGTCTATGACACGTCCGGCCCCTACACCGACCCCAATGCCCGCATCGACATTCACGCCGGGCTCCCCGACCTGCGCGGCGCATGGATCCGCGCCCGCGGCGACGTCGAGGACGTGACCCAGCGCGAAGTGCGGCCGGAGGACAATGGCCAGCTCGGCCCCGACCGCAGCGGCGGCGTCCCCGCCTTCCCGAACGTCAAGAAGCGGGTGCTGCGCGCCAGGGGCGGGCTGGGCGCAGGGGGCGCCAACGTCAGCCAGATGCACTATGCCCGCCGCGGCATCATCACACCCGAGATGGAATATGTCGCGACGCGCGAGAATCTCGGCCGCGAACGGCTCGCCGAATATGTCCGCGACGGGCAGGACTGGGGCGCCAGCATCCCCGATTATGTCACCCCCGAATTCGTCCGTGACGAGGTCGCGCGCGGCCGCGCGATCATCCCGTCGAACATCAACCACCCCGAAAGCGAGCCGATGGCGATCGGCCGCAACTTCCTGGTCAAGATCAACGCCAATATCGGCAACAGCGCGGTCGCCAGCGACGTCGCGTCCGAAGTCGACAAGATGGTCTGGTCGATCCGCTGGGGCGCCGACACCGTCATGGACCTCAGCACCGGCCGCAACATCCACGACACGCGCGAATGGATCCTCCGCAATTCGCCCGTCCCGATCGGCACCGTCCCCATCTATCAGGCGCTGGAGAAAGTCGGCGGCATCGCCGAGGAGCTCTCCTGGGAAATCTTCCGCGACACGCTGATCGAACAGGCCGAACAGGGCGTCGACTATTTCACCATCCACGCCGGCGTCCGCCTGCCCTACGTGCCGCTCGCCGCCAAGCGCGTCACCGGCATCGTCAGCCGCGGCGGCAGCATCATGGCGAAATGGTGCCTCGCGCATCACAAGGAAAGCTTCCTCTACGAACGCTTCGACGAGATTACCGAGATCATGAAGGCCTATGACATCGCCTATTCGCTCGGCGACGGCCTCCGCCCCGGCAGCATCGCCGACGCGAACGACGAGGCGCAGTTCGCCGAGCTTTACACGCTGGGCGAGCTGACCAAGCGCGCGTGGGAACAGGATGTGCAGGTGATGATCGAGGGCCCGGGCCATGTTCCGATGCACAAGATCAAGGAGAATATGGACAAGCAGCTGGAGGCGTGCGGCGAGGCGCCCTTCTATACGCTCGGGCCGCTCACCACCGACATCGCGCCCGGCTATGACCATATCACCAGCGGCATCGGCGCCGCGATGATCGGCTGGTACGGCACCGCGATGCTCTGCTACGTCACGCCCAAGGAGCATCTCGGCCTCCCCGACCGCGACGATGTGAAGGTCGGCGTCGTCACCTACAAACTCGCCGCCCACGCCGCCGACCTGGCAAAAGGCCACCCCGCCGCCAAGGTCCGCGACGACGCGCTGTCAAAGGCGCGCTTCGAATTCCGCTGGCGCGACCAGTTCAACCTGAGCCTCGACCCCGACACGGCGGAGCAGTACCACGACCAGACCCTCCCCGCCGAGGGCGCCAAATCGGCGCATTTCTGCAGCATGTGCGGTCCGAAGTTTTGTTCGATGAAGATCAGCCAGGAGGTGAGAGAATTTGCGAAGCTGCAAAATCAGGACAGCGCGGGCTTCATCGCCACCGAAGAGGCCGAGAAGGGCATGGCGGAAATGAGCCAGGTTTATGAGGACACCGGCCGCGAGCTGTATATGGGCGCAGGCGGCCGCGAACACGACTGACGCCACATCGGGCGGAGAAAGGATGACACCCTCCTCCGCCTGAACGGCTTTCGCTTTTACTTCTACAGCCACGAACCGAACGAGCCGCCGCACGTCCATATCGATCGGGGTGAAGCGACGATCAAAATTTGGCTGAGCAGCCTTGAGGTCGCCAAGAGCCGGGGCTTTCGCGCGCACGAGGTTTCTGGCATCATCGCGATGACAGCCGAACATCGCGCGATGTTCGTGGAGAAGTGGCATGAATATTTCGGCTAAGGTGACAGACGCCAATATGACCGACGAGCGCGTCCTCGACGTCCGCTTCGACGATCACAGCCTGATCGTCGACCTGATGGACGGCCGCACCATCTCCGCTCCCCTCGCCTGGTATCCCCGCCTCGCAAACGCCACCCCCGAACAGTGCCGGCATTGGGAAAAATGCGGCGGCGGCTACGGCATCCACTGGCCCGAGGTGGACGAGGATTTGAGCACGGAAGGGCTGCTGCGGGGTGCGCCAGCGGCGAAGGCGGCGTGAGTTTGGGGGTTAAGTAAACTGTCGCCGTAATTCCAAGGATAAAGGAACTGGGGGCAACGATGGGGTGGCGAGGAACTCTTAGAGCCATGGAGGCGGCGTCACGCCGCGCCAATCGCGAAGCGGAACGCAAGTGGAAGGCTCAACAGCAGGCGCAAATCGCAGCTAACGCCGAAGACGCCGTCGCCGACTGGCGAACGCATCTGCGGGACATCGTGTCTCTACACGTCAACACGATCGACTATGTCGATTGGCATGCCCTCAAGCGCCAAACCGCTCCGCCATCGCCAACGCGACAGAGCAAGAATGAAGGTGCGGCCCAAGACAAACTCGATCTATTCCGGCCTCGACTGTTCGACTTCATGTCGGGCGGATCGCAAAAGAGGCAGCAGAAACTGGCCGACGCTGTTGGCAATGCAAGAAAGCTGGACGAACAGGAGTTTCTGAAATCGGTCGAGCAACATAAGCAGGCACATGCGGAGTGGGAGACAGACAAAGCGTTGGCCACTCGTATGTTGGCGGGAGATATTTCTGCACAAAGAGATGTGATCGGCGAAATGACTTCGTGGAAGGACGAAGGACTGATTGGAACGAGTATGTCATTTTCCATTTCGGAGAATTTCCTGCACGCCGTTGCGCATGTTCACGATGACGATGTGGTTCCAACCTTCCGCCGCAAGCAGCTGCAAAGCGGCAGGTTGTCCGAAACAAAAATGCCGGCCGGCGAGCGGTACGAACTTTATCAGGACTATGTTTGTAGCGTCGCGCTAAAAGTTGCTGGCGATCTGTTCAGCGTCCTTCCACGCAACGAGATATTCGTTACCTGTTGCGCGAAAATGCTCGACAAATCGATCGGGCATTTATCCGACGTGCCCATACTTTCAGTACAAATTGTACGAGAAACGTTCAAAACGTTGCGACTCTCGGCAATCGACCCTTCGGACTCGATGAAAAATTTCAACCACATAATGAGTTTCAAGCGGACAAACGGGTTCAGTCCCATCGAACCGCTCAAACCAATCAGTTGAGGGATTGGGATTGCTCATCGCCAAGCCGTCGCCGGAAGCTCAAGCGCAGATCGCCGCGATCGACACCTTCGTCGGGGCGCCCCTCACGTTCCGCTTCGCCACCGCCGCAATGCATGCGCCCCACCTCTCCGGCGGCGCCGAATAGCCCCCGCAAATCCTATTTCGCACCCCCCACCCCCAAAACCCCTTTCCTAAAAAACCCCCGTCTGGTTCATCCTGTTGGATGAAGCACGACAAGACCTTCCCCGACCTCGCCGCCATTCGCGCCCGCGCGGCGCGCGCGAACAAGGCGCCCGGCGCCGTTCGCATCACCAAGGCGCGCCGGCCGCCGCCCGACGGCAACCGCACGCTCGCCGCGGCGCAGGACTTCGTTCCCGCCTCCCCGCGCGAACGCCGCGACGGCTGGACGCCCGAAAAGCAGGTCGCCTTCATCGATGCGCTCGGCGAATGCGGCTGCGTGACCGAGGCGTGCGAGCGCGTCGGCCTGTCGCCGTCGACCGCCTATCGCCTGCGCCGCCGCGTCGACGCCTACAGCTTTCGCGCCGCATGGGATGCCGCGCTCGACTATGCGATCCGCCGCCTGTCCGACGCCGCTTTCTCGCGCGCGCTGCACGGCGTCACGCGCCCGGTGTGGTTCCAGGGCGAACAGGTCGGCGAGCGGCGCTATTTTGACGAGCGGCTGACGATGTTCCTGCTGCGCTATCGCGACCCCGACACCTATGGCGCGTGGCGCGACCGCCGCGAACCGCGCCGCCGCGCCGATGCGCAGGCCTTCGCGCTCGCCCGCTGGACCGACCATGTCGCCGAGGACGCCCATGACCGGGGCAGCGGCGCCATCGTCGATCGCGCGCGCGAGGATGACGACACCCGATGGCTGACCGACGAAGAGGCGGCGCTGGCCGAGGCCGCAGCGTCCGCGCCCCACTATGCGACGCAGGAGGAAACCGACGCGCGGCTGATCGCCGTCATGGCGGTGATGAAGCGGCTCAAGGCGCTCGGCATCGCGCCCGGCGGGCTGACCGACGCCGAATTCGATCGCCAGATCGCTCTGGAGGAAGCGCGCCGCGCCGCCGCCTGCACCACGCCGACCGTCGCGTTCGACGATGACGAAAAGGAGGATGACCGGGCCGCGCCGCTGGCGGACCCCGAAGGCGGGACAAAAGAGGGAGGCGTGGCGTGACCTTTGTGACCTTCCGCCCCCCAGACGGCGTGCGGCATTCGCCGCGCCGCCGTCTGATTCCGGCCCCGCATGGCGGCGCCGGGGTGGCGGGTGGAAAGCCGGCGTTGCGCTGTTACGATCCGGGCCCCGGCCTTCGCCTGGGGTCATGTAGGAATCGGTGGAGAAGGGACATCCGGATTTGCCCGCCTCATCGCCCGGCGCGGGGGGCGGCGTCAGCCCGCCGGTTTCAGCCAGTTGTACAGAAAATCCTGGATCGCATCGGCCCAATATCGGTCGGTGTCCGCCGCCGCGTCGTACAGCAATTGCTTGCCCGCCGGCCATTGCGCCTGCGGCAGCGTCAGCGTCGCGCCGTCGTAGAGGCGGATCGCGTCGCGGAACGGCGCCCAGCGGTTGCCCGCGTTCGATGCCTGCCACCGGGCGCTCAGCATCGCCTGCCCCGCCGCGCGCACCCGCTTGCGCAGAATGTCGTTCTTCTTCGGATCGCGGGCATAGATGCCGACGAGCAGCGGCCATCCGGCGGCGTCGGGCCTTTCCCACTCGGTCTGCCACATCGCGGTCAGTTCGCGGGCAAAGCTTTGCATCATGCCCGGCGGCGTCGTCACCGCGGTCCTGCTCGCCTTGTCGGGCCGGCCGTCGGGACCGATCCGGGTCAGTTGGATCACGCGGTCCTTCGGAAAGGCATATTCTTCCAGCAGGTCGATCTCGCCCGCATCCAGCCGGCCGTCGCGGCGCAGGTGGCGGATCACCAGCTTCGCCTCATCCTCGCCGATATATTTGCGGTGAAGCCCGGGATTCTTGGGGTCCTTCACGCTCGCCCATTCGGTCAGCAGCCGGAATATCTCCGGCTCGGCGACCGCGGCATCGTCGAGCGGTCTGGCATAGGCGGCCTCCCACGCGGTCGCGGGCAGGCCCGTCACCGGGGCGACGGTCCCGCCGGTCTGCGCGAACGCAGGTGTGGAAAGGCTGAGCAACAGGGCGCCGAGCGCCGGGACGAGTCGGGACATCATTCCTCCATCGACCCGCGCCCTGCCTATCAGGCCCGCCCCGCCATGCAAGCGGAAGCGCGCGCCCGGCCAAAGGAGTTGACGTCGATGACGGATAGAACATAACATGAACATATGGTGTCGAGTCGCGCAATCTTTCCGGGGCGCCGGTGACCGAACGGCTTTATCTGATCATCCGGCCGCCGCCCGATCAACGCCGCCAACTCGATGCACGAAGGAGGATGCTGGAACTGGACCGCAGCTATGGCGCCGAACGCTTCCATCTGACCGTCCAGCCTTTCGGCGGCATCGATCGCCTGACCCCGGCGAAGCGCGCGGCGCTGATCGCGGCGATAACCGCGATCGCCATCGACGCCGCGCCCTTCCGCATCGTGCTCGACCGGGTGGCGGGGCGCCAGTTGATCGCGGGGGACGGCGCGGCGGCGATCGCGCGTCTGCGGCGGGCGGTCGCCGCCAGCCTGGCGCCGGTGATCGCCGTTCCGCGATATGGCGGCCGGCCGCATGTTTCGCTCGCCTACCACGGGCCGCGCCGCGCGGCGGCGCCGGTCGATGCCGTCGCGTGGACGGTGCGCGAGGTGCGGCTGATCGGCAGCCTGCTCGGCCGGGGCCGCCACATCGACTATGCCGCGCTGCCTTTCCGGCCGCGGCAGGGCGAACTCTTCGGATCCCTCGGCGATCGCGCCGGTCAGCTGCCGGGACGTTCGTCGCGATAGAAGGGGCGGTCGCCCGCGACCGTTACCCGCTCCATGCGGCGCACCGCCGGGAAATAGTCCGACGCCGCATAATGCTGCACCGCGCGATTGTCCCAGAAGGCCATCGCATTCGCGTCCCAGCGGAACCGGCACTGGATTTCGGGCACCGCCGCCTGGGCATAAAGATGGGCGAGCAAACCGCCGCTCTCCTGCTCCGACAATCCTTCGACATGGCTGGTAAAGGCCGTGTTGACGTACAGCGCCTGTTCGCCGGTTTCGGGATGGGTGCGCACCACCGGATGGCGCTGCGGAGGATAACGGTCGTGCAATTCCTTCGGGTCCTTGCCCAGCCGCCGGGCGAACACCCGCGCGATGTCGTGGACCGCGGTCAGGGTGCGGCACCAGTCCTGCATCGCCGGGGACAGCGCCCGAAAGGCCGCCCCCATGTCCGCGAACAGGGTGTCGCCGCCGACCGCGGGCACCTCGACCGCGCGCAGGATCGAACCCAGCGACGGTTCGGGGCGCCAGGTCACGTCGGAATGCCAGGCATTTTCCTGCCCCTTCGATGTCGGGCCGTGGGCGATATGGAGCACTTCGGGGTCGGGCTGGTCCCGGGGCGTCGCGGGATGAATTTCCAGCGTGCCGAACCGCCGCGCAAAGGCGATATGCTGTTCCGCCGTGATGTCCTGATCGCGAAAGAAGATCACCTTGTGCGCGAGCAGCGCGGCGCGAATCTCGCCGATCGTCGCCTCGTCCTGCGCTTCGCGAAGGTCGAGACCGCTGATCTCCGCACCGATATGCGGCGTCAGCGGCGCGACGCGAAGCCGCGCGAAACCCTTTGGCGAAGCCGCAACATTCATGACGATCCTCTCCTCTTGTCGTGGCGGGCGATTAGGCTCCCGCGACCCGCGCGAGTCAAGGTCGCGGCGGAACCTCCGGGCCTTTGCGGGGGTATAGTCAACAGACCCGTTTGCCTGCCGATCCGCGGGCACACCGGCCCCAACAAGGAGACGGATGATGAACAGGCTTTTCCTCGCCCCGCTGGCCGCCGCGACCGCTCTCGCCGGCGGCTGCGCGTCGACCGGCGGCTACGGCTATGACGACGGCGGCTATGGCTATTATGATCGCGCCTATTACGACCAATATGGCCAATATGATTATGACCGGCCGGACCCCCGCCACGGCGGCTATTATGCCGACAATTATTACCGCAGCGACCGCCGCTATCGCGAACGGCGGCTCGGCAACAACGACCGCCTCTATCGCGGGCGCGACGGCAAATATTATTGCCGCCGCTCTGACGGCTCGACCGGGCTGATCGTCGGCGGAATCGCGGGCGGCGCGCTGGGCAACATCATCGCACCGGGCGATTCAAAGACGGTCGGCACGGTGATCGGCGCGATCGGCGGCGCGGCGGCCGGCGCGGCAATCGACAGCGGCACGCGCTGCCGCTAACCTGCGTCTGCCGATGGACGGCAGGGGAGGTGCATGGAATGACGATTCGTTTGCTGCTCGTAACGGTCGCGGTGGCGACGCTGGCCGCCTGCGGAACAAACGCCGGCGAAGGTGCCGCCGGTGAAAGCGGTGCCGGCGAAGACGGTGTTGCCGCGCCGGCCGGCCCGGCCGTGTCGGCGGATGCGGACGCCGATCCCGCCGCGCCCGCGACGACGGCGAATTTCGCCGCCTATGTCGGCAAATATCCCTTCGACGCGGTGAACGGCGTCAGCTGGAACGACAATCCGGCGGTGAAGGCCGCGCTGGCCGCGACGATCAAGGACAGCGCGCTCCTGAAGACGATCACCGACACGCCCGGCCCCTCGGCGCCGATCGAACTGGTCGATGGCAAGGTCACGGCCTGGGCGTGCGAACAGCATAATTGCGGGCCGCACCAATGGGCGGTGCTGATCGACCCCGCGACCGGCGCCGCCGACGTCTGCTATTTCAACGAAGCGACGTCGGCGACCGAAGCGCGATGGCTGCTGGCCGGCGGCAAGGAAGAGCAGCGCGCCGGAAATTGCAGCTTCGCCGATTAGGCCGCCCCGTCCCTGCGGACGGGGCGGCGTGCGGGACGGTTACGCTTCCAGCTTGTGGTCGAGCGTGATCTCGCAGTTGAGCAATTTCGAGATCGGGCAGTTTTTCTCGGCATCGGCCGCGATCTTGGCAAATTCTTCGGCGTCGATGCCATCGACCCGCGCGGTCAGCGTCAGCGCCGATTTGGTGACGGCAAAGCCCCCGTCCTGCTGGTCCAGCGTCACCGCCGCGCTGGTGTCCAGCGTGCCGCCGCTATAGCCGGCGCGGGCGAGGCCGAACGACAGCGCCATGGTGAAACAGGCGGCGTGGGCGGCGGCGATCAGCTCCTCCGGATTGGTGCCGGGCTGGCCCTCGAAGCGCGTGCCGAAGCCATAGGGCTGGGCATCGAGGACGCCTGATTTGGTGGTGATCGATCCACGGCCCTCTTTGCCGAGGCCTTCATAATGGGCGGATGCACGGTTGACGGTCATGGCAATATCTCCTTCGGGGGGTAAATGAAATTGATGGCGCATGGTGCGGCGTTCCGCATGCGGCGGACGCGGCGTCACGCCGCCATCATGCGCCGCCCGCCGGCGCGTTTCCATGCCTTTTCGTGAAAGAAAAAGGCGACGGCGTTGATGCACGGTTCGATGATCGCGATCCCGCCCGCCAGCGCGAGCGATCCCGTCATCGCATAAGCGACGCTGAACCCGATGGTCAGGTGGAGCGCGAGATAGGTGAAGGTCTTGGCGAGATCGGTCGGCATGGGGGCGGCTCTTCTGATCGGCGGAACGAAAGACACCAGTTAAGAATCATTCGCAAAGCTTGCCAGCGAACAGCTTCGCTTACTCTGATCGCTTTTGCCTGCCGTGCGTCAGCGCCGCGCCCGCTCCACCCCGGCGCGGTCGAGTTCGGGGCCGAGCCGTCCGGTAAGCCACAGGGCCCACATGCGGAAATCGGCGGCCAGACTCCACAGCGGGTAGGTGAAGGTCGCGGGCCGATTCTTTTCGACGCCGAAATGCGCGGCCCACGCAAAGACATAGCCCGCGACGGGCAGCGCGGCGAGCCAGACCCAGCGTCCGGTCGCGACCGCGAAAATCGCGATCAG
Source organism: Sphingopyxis macrogoltabida (assembly GCA_003241685.1). Lineage (GTDB taxonomy): Bacteria > Pseudomonadota > Alphaproteobacteria > Sphingomonadales > Sphingomonadaceae > Sphingopyxis > Sphingopyxis macrogoltabida_A. The sequence continues at coordinate 36,880 of QFPJ01000004.1, read as the reverse complement.
CACGACCAGGCTGGTCCCGATATAATGCAGCGCCCGCGTCCGCGGCTTGCTGTGTTCGCGCAGGTAAAAGGGCCAGAAGTCGGCAAAGCGGGTGTAGGTGCGGGCCATCGTCACAGGATGCGGCGGGGGGCGGCGCGGGTCAAGCATGCGCCCGCTTTCAGCGTGTCGCCGGCAAACGCCCCACCCGCATCGTCACCGCCACGCGCCCGCCCGCCGCCACGCCCTCGGCGCGCTGCACCGCGACCTTGACCGGCAGCATATAGCCGCCGCCGCGCGGAAACAGCGATGTCGCAAAATCGGTCGCTCCGATCCGCGCGGCGACCGGGACGACACCCCAGCCATAGCTGACGCCCAGCGCCGCCAGACGGACGTCGGCGATCAGATTGTCGGGGACGACCGCGAACAGATAGGGCGCCGGGCCGCGCCATTCGACGATGTCGGCGACGAAGGCGAAGCTCTCGTCCACCTCCATCAGCTCCGCGGCGCCTGCCGCCGATAGCCGAGCGCCTCGGCGATGTGGATGCGCCCGACCGTGCCGGCGCCGGCCAGATCGGCGATGGTGCGCGCGACGCGCAACATGCGGGTATAGCCGCGCGCCGACAGCCGCATCGCCTCTGCCGCCTGCGCCAGCAACTGGCGCCCCGCGTCATCGGGCGTCGCCGCCGATTCGAGCAGTTCACCGTCGATTTCGGCATTGGTCCGCGCCTTGTGCCCCGCATAGCGCGCCGTCTGGACGGCTCGGGCGGCGGCGACGCGCGCCGCGACTTCCGCGCTGCCTTCGGCGGGCGGCGGCAGCACCAGGTCGGCGGCGCTGACCGCCTGCACCTCGACATGCAGGTCGATGCGGTCGAGCAGCGGCCCCGACAGCTTTGCCTGATAATCGGCGGCGCAGCGGGGCGCGCGGCTGCACGCCAGCGCGGCGTCGCCCAGATAGCCGCAGCGGCACGGGTTCATCGCCGCGATCAACTGCACGCGGGCGGGAAAGGTCACATGCGCGTTCGCCCGCGCGACGCTGACCTCGCCCGTTTCCAGCGGCTGGCGCAGGCTGTCGAGCACGCCGCGCTGAAATTCGGGCAGTTCGTCGAGGAACAGGACGCCGAGGTGCGCCAGGCTGACCTCGCCCGGCCGCACGCGCAGCCCCCCGCCGACCAGCGCCGGCATCGACGCGGAATGATGCGGGGCACGGAACGGCCGCGCCCGAACCAGCCGGCCGCCCTCCAGCTGCCCGGCGACCGAGGCGATCATCGACACCTCCAGCGCCTCGGGCGGGGTCAGATCGGGCAGGATGCCGGGCAGGCACGCCGCCATCAGCGACTTGCCGGAGCCGGGCGGCCCCGACATCAACCACTAGGGGACGACGAGACCCGGAATAACTCCGGACTACCGGCCAGTGAAACCGCTGGTCGATGTAAGGAACTCGTCAGATGCAGCCCTTCACGGCCCCTTCAACCGCCCTCACGGCGCCCCCTAAGGTCTACAGCTACACCCGCTTCAGCACTCCGGAACAGGCGCAGGGCGACAGCCGTCGCCGTCAAACTGAAGCTGCCCGCAAGTGGGCGGAAGCGAAGGGCTTACGCCTCGACGAACGTCTAAGCCTCCACGACCTTGGCGTATCTGCCTATCGTGGCGCCAACACGGACACCGACAGCGGCCTTGGCGGGTTCCTTCACGCTTGCCGGGAAGGTCTCATTGCCTACGGCTCCTATCTGCTCGTTGAAAGCCTAGACCGCATATCCCGGATGACGCCGCGCCGCGCTCAGCGGTTGATGGACGATATTGTTGATGCCGGGGTTACTGTCGTCACGCTCAATGATGGGCAAGAATATGACAGCCACCGGCTCGATAACGATCCGACCGCGCTCCTGATCGGGATGATGGTTTCTTGGCGAGCGCACGAGGAGAGCAAGACGAAAGGGCGACGTGTTGCAGCGGTATGGCAAGAGAAGCGAAGGCGGGTCGCCGCTGGGGAGGCCGAAGCATACACCGCTATGGCCCCCGCGTGGCTCCTTCGGTCCCCTGAGGGCTGGCAACTCGTCCCTGAACGTGCCGCCATCGTCCGCCGTATCTATCAGGACACCATTAACGGCGCCGGGGAACACGCCATAGCGCAAGCTCTCAATGCCGAACGTGTCCCGATCATGGGGCGGGGCAAGATGTGGCACCGTTCAACAGTATCAAAGATACTCCGCAATGCCGCCGTCGTCGGGACGCTGGTTCCCGGCCGTCTCGATTACAGCACCGGCAAGCGGGTGCGGGTCTTTGACGCACCCGTTGCAAACTTCTATCCCGCTGCGGTGTCGGCGGCGGAGTGGACCGCCGTCCGCGCCATCAAGGATGGCAGCATCGCTAGGGCGCGGGGCAAATCTGCGGGCGCTCCGGTCCAAAACATGCTCGCGGGTCTGGCGCGCTGCCCTGAGTGCGGTGAGGCGATGACGCGTGTGTACAAGGGAAGTGCGGCGAGGTTCGGCCGTCCGAAGCTGGTTTGCACCAAAGCCAAGGCAGGGGCGGCAGCGCACGGTTATGTGTCGGTGTCGATTGATGCCGTGCACGACGCTATCGCATCGGGATGGCCGAAGCTGATCGACGGGGTTCCCGCTGGGGACCGCGCGCCAGACATGGACCGAGAGGCGTACGACCTACAGGGCGCGATTTCGGGGACGGAGGATCATCTTGCGGAACTCCTCGACCTTATCGACCGCAAGCCGTCGCTCGCCGTTGCGGCGCGGGTCCAAGCGGCAGAGGCCAGCCTGTCGGCGTTACGGGCATCTCTAGAGAGCGTCGAAAAGGCACGGGCGGTCGCTGACGGCGGTCTTATACATTCGCGTCTGGAGGCGCTTGTGGATGCCTTTGCGGTTGCGGAGGGGGAGGCGCCGGAAGTCGCCAAGGTCAACGCCGCTCTCCGATTGCTATTCTGCGGCGTCGTCGTTGACTAAAAGACGGGGTGGCTGCGCTTCGATTGGAGGCAAGGAGGTGAAACGGGCATTATCTATGCAATGCTGCCCGCTTAGCGCGATCATTTCCGTTGACATCTTTGCGCCCATTGGGTTGGCGCCAGTCGTGGCGCATTGATGCGGAGAGGGGTAAGTGGAAAACGACGACGACGATTTAGAATATAAGCCTTATGGGAGGCTATGGGCGGCGTTTTCGGCGCTACTGTTTCTGGCCTTTGCTTTTGGCGGGCAAGGTGTAGCGGCCGTGAGTATTGCTGTCTCAGGTCTGTTAGCCTTACCAGACCTCCGCGATGTTTGGCGACGATACGGTATAGCGCAGAAGCGGCGCGTATATTCCGCGTGCGCGGCCGCCGGGCTTGCTTTGTTGATCGTCGTCGTCGCACCCCGCGCTGGTGCCGATGCAACGGAATCGGACCGAGAAACCGACACCCGGCCCCGCGATATCGAAAGCGATGATGACGCGGCGGCGGATATTAACGTGGTTGACCGTGCTGCTGCCCCTCTTGAGGTTATCGTTGGTTGTTTTGCAATTGACGGCGATACACTGAATTGTGATGGCGAGATTGTCCGCCTCCTCGGCATAGATGCTCCAGAGATGCCCGGAAGTTGTGCCACCGGTCGCGATTGTGTACCCGGAGACCCGTTCGTTTCGCGCGCAGCCCTAATCGGCGCGCTGCAGTACGAGATGAAAGTGGAGCGCGTGGGTTACGACGTTTACGGGCGCTCGCTCGCTTTAGTTTACACCGAACGCAACAACCTCTCTTGCTCGCAACTCGCAGCCTCGCAAGCCGCCTACATTGAAGATTGGGATGACGGGGGACGGGTCCGCGCTGCGTGTCCCGGCATTGTCCTTAACGCCCCCTCAATCCACCATCGGTAAATCAAAGGCCATGCGAAGGAACTACAGCCGATACCGAAAGGCCCCCTATGCCCGCTCACGTCGCAGCAAGGCCCGCGTGACGTTCCTACAAGTCGCTCTCCCGGCTGCGCTCGTCGGCGCGTTCGGTGCCCTTGCGTTCAACATGAGTACCGGCGGGGGACCGATAGCGCGGGCAGATACCGGCGATGCTTCCTCGTTCACGTGCCCCAACCCTACGGTCGTTGACGGAGACACGCTGCGCTGCGGCGCCACCCGCGTCCGCCTTCAGGGTATCGACGCGCCGGAGATGCCTGGGCATTGTCGTCAGGGCCGCGAGTGCGCTCCCGGCGACCCCTACGCCAGCACCGACAACCTCAGACGGCTGGTCGCGGGCGGGGCGCTGGAGTGCCGACAGACGGACACCGACAGATACGGGCGTGCCGTGGCGCTGTGTTCGGTCGGAAACGTTGACCTATCGTGCGCACAGGTCCGCAGCGGGAACGCGATACGGCGATACGCGCCGTTAAACTGCTAGGCTGACGCCCACAACAGCCCGACACGAGGTTTGCGGTTGTGGACATTTTGACCCTTGCTTTTCCGCGCCTTTCAGCCCCGCTTAGCGTGACATTTTCCGGTCTAGGGTACTGAGGTAGCGCCCCCTGATTTTGTCACGCTAAGGCGGGCGGGGCGGCGAGAAACCAACGGGTGGAAATGGCCGCTGTTCATGGTTGGCTATTCCCCCGAATCGGCATACAGATTCTTTGCACCGCAGGGCGGCTGGCGTCTCTTTTTGATGTCAGGAGTCCGTTTATGCGCCGCTGGTCCGCCCTCGTTGAAATAGTCAGGTCGTTTAATGAAGGCGGCTCACCAAGGCTGGCCTTCGCGTCTGTCGCACTGTTTGTCCTGCTATCGCTTGGGACGGTGGGGTTTGCGCTAATCGTGGGCGCGCCCGTGCTGTCGCGAGGGCTGACGTCAATTCTTTGAGGCTTTCATTCGCCCTTCATAATTGACGCCAGCCGCTTTCGTCTTGCCTCCATAGCGGGCCTTGCGTCGTCTATAGACTTCCGCAGTCCCGTTGGCGTCGTCCACCATAGCGCCGCCAGCTTTTCGACTTCCTCGTCGGTCGGCTCCTCGCCGTCGTCTAATTCCTCTATCCGTTCCATAGGTATGCCCGTCTTGCGGGAAATGACCGGCCAAGGCGTCGTCATCTGCCCGACCCACGCCATGACCCAGCTATCGCCGTCGGCAATCCAGCGGGCTACCGGATGCTCCGGCGTGTAGGGGGCCACCTCTTTTACTACGGGCCGCTCGCCCTTCCGATAAACCATCTCTCCACCCTTCGACTCGTCGCGTGCCGACTTGCATATATGTTCCTCATATGTTCTCATAGTGGACATGAGACGAGTCGAAGAACAGCAGGTCGCCGAAGCGATCTTATCGGCCCCCGGCTGGGTCCTCTTGGGCATTACGGCGCCCGCAGCGCACCTGAGAGAGGACGCGGCGCACGCGCTGGCGCGTATCATTGCTGAGCTTGGTGAAGGGGTGCCGGGGGAGAGCGCGGGGGATCAGATGGGCCTCGCGCTTTAGCGACCACACCCACGAAGCCGCTGCCGTCCTCCCCCTGACCGACGACCGCAAGGTCGACGCGCGTGCTCTGCACGGCTGGTTGGGGATCGGCGCCGCTTTCAATGTCTGGATGCTGCGCCTGCTCCGCGACTACGGCTTCGAGGAGGGGCAGGACTTTCGTTCAACCTTGAACAAAAGCACCGGCGGACGTCCGCGCAAGGACTACCTCCTGACCCTCGACGCCGCCAAAGAGATTGCCATGATCGGCAACACGGCGCGGGGCAAGGCGACCCGCCGCTACTTCATCGCCGCCGAGAAGGCTGCCATGCAGATCGCTCGCGGTGAGGGGGAGGCGAGCGCTCAGAGGTACCTGCAATTAGTCAGGACTATCGGACAGAGAACCGCAGCCCCGGTCAGATATACCTGAGGTGTATCTCTAGGGGCACATAAGGAACACCGTCGGTGAACTTAGGTGTCCTACGGTTCCTCCTCCTTACACATACCATAACACCTGACCGATGGAGACGGAGGGACGGCGGGCGATGAGCGCCTCCGTTCCTTCGGTCCCTCTTTCGGTGACCCAAGGAATCATCATGACCGTCGAAGAAACCTACACCCTCAACCATTACGGCAAGCCTCTCGTTTGTGTCGGTGTGGGTGCGAGGCGCATCGCGCCAATCGCTTTCTGCGATTTCATGCGCGAGGGCATTGTCTTCGCCGAGGCCGTAGTCGGGGCCTGTGTAAGGGGTTTCGGCGGGGATGTCGGGGTTGTCGGAGGTCATTACTTATATCCTCGTGTTAAGGTAGTTACGGCGAAGCCGTGGCGATACGGCTGTGAAAGCCGTGATCCGGTTTGAGCCGGAACGGGGCGCCCCCGCCGCGCTCCAGCGCCTCCGACAAAAAAGACGGGAGGCACGGGCGGGGGCTACGGGAACTCGACCCCCCGCAAGGAGTGACGGGGCGGAGTTCGACCGATTGGAATGGTGTGATCGCGGGGCGATGTGTGCTAAGAGAGAGACCCCCGACCCGCTGCGAGGCGAGCCGGAGGCTTTGGCGTCAGCCGAGTAGGCTAACGAGGGCGGCGACCAGTTTGATCGCTATCGCCGCCCATTCAGCCGCCGAGGGCGGCAGGTTCAGGACGTGCGGAGACCATCGCCTCGTTAATGTCCCAGACGAACGGCGTCGGGGCGTCGGGGTGCTTCGCCCAGAACGCCATGTCGTTGACACCTTCGCTATTGACGATAGCGGTTAGTCTGGGGCCGCATGATGACTGGATCAGACAATGTCCCTTCGCGCACGGACGAAGGCGGCGCATGGCTTCGGCGACAGCCGGTTTACCCTTGCGGATGTATATCGACAGAATGCGGCAAAGGTCAGCAACGACGTACCACGGCTCGCCGTCCCTCGTAATCACGCGGAGAAGTTCCGCCGACCTGTAACGATCAAGACGCTTGATGCGCTGTCTCCCGAGATGGCCGCGCCGTATCGCGAGCAACTCGTCGGGCTGTCACCGGAAGCACGTGCCGAACTTGAGCCCAAGCTCGCCCTTCAGGCCCTTCAGGCAGCAAGCACCGAGGCCCGCATTATGATCGGCGTCGGTAGTCAAGCCTCGCCGCTCGATAAGGCGCGCGTCAGCATCGCAAATCAGGAACGCCAGTTCGAACGCCGCGTCGATCAACTCGCCGCCGAAATCAACGAGCAGACCGGCACGCGGGCAGTATATGACCGTGTTACCGGATTGGCCGTGATTGACCCGGCGACTGGCCTCCCAAAGATGGAGCCCATTTACGCCCTGTCGAAAGGGATTCGAGACGCGAAGGCCGCAGAGATGATGGGGATTGTCCGCCAGCTTTCGGTCCTACGTGGCCCCGGCGGGGACAAGGAACTCGACGCCGCGCTTAAGGAGAGCGTCCAGCTTGCGAAGTCGCGCGCTCAGGACCGCGCCGACCTCGACGAAATTGAACGCCGCGCACGGGAGACAATCCGGGAAGAGCAGATTGCAGCCCGTGTGGACGCGAAGGCCAAGCACCTTCGCGCGAAGTCGAACTATAGCGGGAGCCTGTAATGCGCCGTAACTCTCACCTCGATATGTCGGCGGGCGCCAAGCACTGGAACGCCCTCGACGACGGAGATGCTTCTACTTACGCGCCCTCCGCCGTTCCCCCATACGACCCCTACGGCCCCGATAGCGACGACTACGCCGCCCGCACGCGCGAGCAGGTGATGGAACTCCCCGGCGGTCTCGTGCGGGTCGATTATGGAGTAGCAGCGTGACCGACTCGGTATTCGACACTCCGCTCCTGACTGTGCGGGAAGCGGAACTCCTCGCTCGTGCAAAGCGCGAGCTAGAGGCTGAGCATGCTTCTGAAAGTACCGCTCTTAAGCTTGAGATCAGATCGCTGAAGCTTGAGAGGGGGGCGCTGTTGGAGTGCTTCACGGCTGCGTCGGCTTACGCATCGGCGCTGATCCGGACGTTCGGACCCCAGCCGCTGCCGCTTACCTAACCCCTCACGACAACCCGAATCTGCCCGTTAGCGCCCTGCCGGTCTCCGGCGGGGTGCTTTCGTGCGCCCGCAGGATCACCCCTGATAATGACATCCCCAACGACGGGCCGCGAGCGTGAATGCGCGCAGTGCGGCTCCGTCTATCGCGCCGCCCGCGCGTCATCGGTCTACTGCTCCGCCACCTGTCGCAAGCGCGCGCAGCGCGGAGCGCCCCCGCTCGATAACCGGACGGCGGACCTGTTGCGCCGCTGGCTACTCCGCCGTTCCTATGCGGGCCAGATCGGCCCCACGAACAGCCGCGACCCCCGTCCCGCTTTCTACGGTCTCACCGTCCCCCGCGCCTTGGCGCTGGAGGAATGGAACAGGTGGAACCCCGGAGCCTCCATGACCGAAGAGGCTTTCACAGCAATGCTGTCCGGCCTGTCGATACTCGACGTACACGCGCAGCCCGCGCGACCGACGCGCACCCGCCGCTAGGCCAGTCCTTAGCGTGACAAAATCAGGGGGCGCTACCTCAGTACCCTAGACCGGAAAATGTCACGCTAAGCGACCCACAAAGCCGCAGTTTTCTGCGGGCAGAAATCTCCACAATCGCAAACCTCGCCTAGACCCATTGTAGGGTCTCGGCGCGGCCTCCTGCCTTCCGACAAGAAAGGGCGACCGAATGCCGTATAAGGACATACCCGCCCCTCAGCTGCCTATAAGGATTCCGTCGCTCGCGGTCGTACCGCGTCGGCATGGGCGGACTACGCCGCCGACATGGACGGAGAGTTAAGCGGCCTCATTGAGGGTCAGCAACAGCTCACCCTAGAGGAACGCCGCGACGAGCTTGCCTCCTTTCTGGACCATAAGTTCGAGAGGTTCGCGATCAGCGACGAGACCGGCCAGCTTCAGGACTTCCTCGCGACCCCCGGCGCCATGCGTTACCTCGGGGAGAAGATGACGGAGGCCCGCGCCAGTGTTTCCGCTGAAGCTGCGAAGCTCATTGAGACCCGCTTCAACGTCGAGGCATTAACCCACTTCACAAAGAACATCCGCGATCAGGCCAAGTTCGGGAAGGTGGACCTCTCCGCCGCTCTCGCTCTCGTCCCGCCGACCGTCCCCGACGGTATCAAGCGCACGGCCATCAAAGACACCGTGATAGAACTTATCTCCACCCTGAAGGATCAGGGGCGGGAGGTGGAGGCCCGCCAGCTTCTCGATAGCGTGCTGGACGGCGGTTTCGAGATTGGTGTCGGCGGTTCGACCGACCAGATGGCAATCGACGCCATGCGCGGGCCCGTGGCCATGGACATCCCGGCATCGAACGCGGCGCGGCCTGCCGCTGCCCCTCCGGCCCCTTCATATTCCCGAACGGCCCTGAAGGTGAAGATAGCGGGCCCTGAAAGCGGCGGCGACGACGGCGCAACTAATCGCATGGGATCGACGGCGAGCGGGCGCTATCAGTTTGTCGAAGGCACGTTCAAGCACCTCTATAAGCGCGTCTATGGCGCGACAAGTTCGCAGGCCCGTGACGCGTGGGCAAGCAATCGCTTCGACGTCGCGATACAAGAAAAGCTGATGGACGCGCTCATTGCGGACAACGAGGCCATCCTTACCTCGAACCGCCTACCGATCACCGACGGCAACATGTACATCATGCACGTCCTTGGCTCTGGCGACGGCCCGCGCTTCCTTAAGGCGCCTGCCGATACGCCAGTGTCCTCTATTCTGAGTGCCACGATTGTCCGTCAGAACCCTACCTACTTCGGCGGGGGCAAGACGGTCGGGCAGGCATACGCCCGCGTAGCCGCAGCGGTCGGTGCATCGACGGACGGTACCGCAAGCGACCCCATTGACGACAATCCCGACTACGCTTCGCCGACCCGTGAACTATCCCCGCTAGAGCAATATATCCAAGGCCCGAAGCCTGAGGCCCCGCCCCCGGTGATGGTCGGCGGACTGGCGTGGACCCAACAGGAACGCAACAGCCTCATCGAGCTACGGCGCAACTTCACCGACAACGCGGTTGCCGACTGGCACAAAAAGCGGAACGACCAGAAGTCCGACAACGCCTCCGGTATGATGATGCGGATATTCGGGCAGGGCAAGCCGATCACCTCGCAGGACATCACCGACGCTGCGGGGAACGGGGACATTACCGAAAATGATGCGGTTAGCCTCATGCGCGCGCTGCGGGCCGACGTAGCCGAGCGCCGCGCGGAAACAGATCGCGCCACCCGCGAGCAGCGGGAAGCCGAAACCCTTGCGGTGGAGGATCAGGTTGACGTCATCACGGCGCGTATCATGGCCCCCGTCTACGCGGGCAAGCGCAGGCCGGAAGATGCCCGCCGCATGATGCTCGACGAACTGACAAGGCTGCCCCCCAAGGTCGCCCGCCGTGCCCTTCAGGAAATGACGCCGACCATCGGGGCACTGGAAAGTGCCGGTGAGCAGACCCCCGCCGCCCGTAATGCGCTGGAGATGATGGACGGGCCGGGACGCCAAGCATTCATTGATGCTGTGGTGCGGGACGCCAAACCCTCCAGCCGAAAAGCCAAGGCGAGCAAGGCCAATGCCCTTGTCGATCAGGCCATACAGCGGGCGCAGCGGTCGATAACCCGTGGCGCTCCCCCGGCTCAGGCAACCACCGAAGCGCGGGAATGGCTAAAGGGCAAAATCCCTGAGTTTGGATTGCGCCCGCCACGTCAAGCAGTGGAGACCACCCCCGCTGACGAGCCTTCTGGCTTCAGGGCATTTACCGATGCCGCATTGCGTATCGGTGCGGCGGCGATAGATTTCAGCGAATAGCGGTGAAATGGAGGAAGCCCCTTAGGTGACCCTGAGGGCCGTTGGGGGCTTCCTTCCTATCACGCCGCAAACGCTCGAATGTTCTCTACCAAGTTTAGGAACGGACAAGCCGACGAGAGCGGGGTCTTGCTTCCCGCACTCTTCGCATCGCTTTCGGGCTCGCCTTCTCTGTAGGGGTACGATTGGCCGAAGATTGGCCACATGCGGCGGCGAATGTCGATGATGTGGCGAATCTGATCTTCTGTAGCCCCGTTGGCGGTAAGGCGGAGAATATCGTCTGTCGGATCGTACGCGCTGGCTTTCATGGTTCCCCCTAGCAGTTAAGAGGCCCCGTAGGTGGCCTAATTGAGGGCGCGCTGGCAAGCGCGAACTGTAATATTATCATATAAAATCAGATAGTTCGTTTAACCGAACTATCCGGCTAACCGAACTATTCCGCACAACATCCGCTCCTCAGGCCGATGTGCGCGGAGGAGTAAGCGCCTCCCGTGTATCGGAAACGAACGGTTTCGAGCCTCTCCGCTCCACTGTATCGAAAAGTAGGTTGACAGGCATTCCGATGCACCCCTATATCCGAGCTACGTTTTCGATACAGGAGTAAGGATATGGCCCGCACCTTCGCATACTGCCGCGTCAGCACCGCCGACCAGACGCCCGACAACCAAGTCCGCGAACTGGAAGCCGCTGGGTTCACCATCGATCCCAAGCGGGTCATCGCGGAAACCGTATCGGGTGCCGTCCCGGCATCGGAACGGGCTGGCTTCTCTCGGCTGCTAGATCGGCTGGAGGAGTTCGACGTACTGGTAGTCACCAAGATTGACCGTCTGGGCCGCAATGCCATGGATGTTCGCGCCACGGTGGATCGGCTGGCGGGGGAGGGCGTTCGCGTTCACTGCCTCGCTCTTGGCGGCGTTGACCTGACGAGTGCAGCGGGGCGCATGGTGATGACCGTCATATGTGCCATGGCGGAGTTCGAGCGCGACCTACTCGTGGAGCGGACGCAAGCGGGCCTCTCCCGTGCCAAAGCCGAAGGGAAGGCGCTGGGGCGCCCCCGTGCCCTCAGTGACCGACAGGAAGCCGAGATACGCGCTAAGCGGGCCGAAGGGGCATCGCTGGGAACCTTGGCGAAAGCCTACGGCGTCAGCCGTGCGGCAATCCAGCGGGTGGAGAAGAGGGAGCTTGAGGGGGCCTGAGGGCGCCCGTGGGTTTTCGCGTTTCCCTAAGATGCCCTGCTTTTTTCAGCTTATCCGTTCCCGCCTTTGCCGGAACCGTCTTCGGGTGTCGCTTCCGCCAACAATCCCGCCACGTCACCTCCAAAGTCGAGTATCTCAGACCCGGCGCCTGCTACAGCTCCCGTCCAAACGATGAGGGCGCCGAGGGCTTTCATGGCCTTCATGGCCTTCCCAAACCAACCGGCCGTTTGGGCGTCGGTCGAACCGCCAATCGCGTTGACGTTAGCAGTGCGCGTCAGTTCGCATGCCACGCTTCCGAACGCCTTCGCCAAGCCGTCAGGGCCTAAGATGTGGTGGGAGCGGAGCGCCATAATCAGCGTGTCGAATAGTGCTACGAGGTGCACCGCGATTTCTTTGCTGACCCCAATATCGCTAATTTCGGCTCGCAGTGCTTCCAGATTTTCGACCAGTTCTGCCAATCTCTCTCCGTCCGAAAGCCCGATCTCGGACGGCAGAAGCTCGCTTATCACAAAAAGCTGATCGATCTCGTTCGCCAACTTTTGAAGGTTGGCAGTCGCATAACTCGCAAGCTGCACCGGATTTAAGAACGGCTGGAGTTTCTTGAGAGCCCTCAGGTAGACGGCCCGCGCACGGTCGCTCATCTCGCGATTGCTGACGATCGTTTCAATCTCGCTGAATTGCTGTTGTAGTGTTGCCAAGCCTACGAAATACTCCGGGCTGTCAGGCTTCACCCTTAGCGCGTCAGCCATAGCCACAGGCAAAGCCGCCGCCGGGCCGCGTTTCGCGGTATTTTCAAGCACGGTAGCTATACGAGTTGCTGCGTTTGTTTTTTCAATGCTCATGCCGCCACCCCTCAGAATATACCCCCGGTATCTGGGAGCGATTTATTAGTCTTGCAACCGTGCTTCCCTTGGTTGCTCATCATGTAATATGGGGTCTTGACGCGCCCAAGTGGAACAGATTATGCCCGCCCGCCGCCGCGATTTCCAGCGCGCGCTTGGCCGTTTCCTGACCCTTCACCTGCGCGAGATCGGCGGTGCGGACCGGGGTTTCGACGTCGCCGGGGACGGGCGCGGCGAGCAGCGCCGACCCCTTGAAATGATTGAGCAGCGCAAGCAGGTCGGGCGCCGCCAGCACCTCGACATTGCCCGCCCACGCCGCCTCCGGCCCCTGGGACGCCGGACAGACGAGGCCGCGGTCGGTGCCCCCCGCGTGCAGCGCCGCCAGCAACACGCCCGGCGACGGCGCGACCCGGCCGTCCAGCCCCAGTTCGCCGACCACCACATAGGCGGCGAGCGTTTCGGCATCGATCACCCCCATCGCCCCCAGCAGCGCGAGCGCGATCGGCAGGTCGTAATGCGACCCTTCCTTGGGCAGATCGGCTGGCGACAGGTTGACGGTGATCCGCTTTGGGGGGAGCGACAGGCCGATCGCCGACAGCGCGGCGCGCACGCGTTCGCGGCTTTCCGCGACGGCCTTGTCGGGCAGCCCGACGACGGCGAAGGCCGGCACGCCGGGCGCGACCTGGCACTGCACCTCGACGCCCCGCGCATCGAGGCCGAGATAGGCGACGGTGGCAACGATCGCGACCATAATCCCCCTCGCGGCGCACCCATGTGCCCCCTTTGTTCCCTCCAGCCTTATTAGGCAACATGGCGGGGAGGTCGAGTCTTTTCGGACATTCCCGATGGCCCGCCAACAGCCCGAGATCATCATTTGACAACATACCGACTGGTCGGTACTGTGATTCGCATGACGAGCCAGCACCCTTCGGGCGACCATCGCGCGGCTCCGGCAAATCGCCGGGCGCCGCGGGGAAGCGCGCGGGCGGCATTGATCGCCGCGGCGCATGCGACGGTCCGCAAGCAGGGCTATTCCGCGACCAGCGTGGACGAGATTTGCGCCGCCGCGGGCGTGACCAAGGGCGCCTTCTTCCACCATTTCGCATCGAAGGAGGAACTGGCGGTCGCGGCGGCCGAAGGCTGGACCGAACGGGCGCGGCCGATCTTCGAGGCGGCACCGCACAACCGGCTGGACGATCCGCTGGATCGCCTGCTCGGCCATATCGATTTCCGCCTGTCGATGCTGGACGGGCCGACCGAAGATTACACCTGTTTCGTCGGCACGATGGTTCAGGAAGCCTATGCCACCAGCGACCGCATCCGCGCCGCGTGCGAGGCAAGCATCAACGCCTATTGCCAGGCGCTCGCCCCCGACATCCAGGCGGCGATCGATGTTTACGGCGCCCCCCGCGACGTGACCGCGATCGGGCTGGCCCAGCATGTCCAGTCGGTGCTGCAGGGCGCCTTCGTCCTGGCGAAAACCACGAACGATCCGGCGATTGCGCGCGGCACCGTGACCCATCTGACGCGTTACGTCCGTATGCTGTTCGGCGGCGGCGGGCGCGATGCATCCGGCCATCGCGGCCCCGCGCCGCGCAGGCCGATTTGAACCGGCATTTTGGGAGAGAGACGATGCCTCAAATGATTTTCGTGAACCTGCCCGTCACCGACCTGGACGCGTCGAAGACCTTTTATGAAGCGGTCGGCGCGACCAACAACCCCGCCTTCACCGACGAGACCGCCGCCTGCATGGTTGTCGCCGACGGGTCGATCCACGTCATGCTGCTGACGCATGAAAAATGGGCGACCTTCACGTCGAAGGCGATCCCCGACGCCCACACCCACGCGCAGGTCCTGCTGTGCGTGTCGACCGACAGCCGCGAGGCCGTGGACGGACAGGTGGACAAGGCGGTCGCTGCCGGCGGCAAGGCCGACCCCACCCCCACGCAGGATTACGGCTTCATGTACGGCCGCAGCTTCGAGGACCCGGACGGCCATATCTGGGAAGTGATGTGGATGGACCCGGCGGCGGCCAGCGGCGATTTTTCTGCCGAAGCGGCCGACGCCTGACCCAAGGCGCGAAGCGGGAGAAAGCCGATGCCAGTCGATCCCGATGCCGACATCCCCGACACCGGCATCATCGTCACGGTCTTTGCAAATTCGCCCGACCGCGGCCGCGGCCTGGCGCGCGACATGGCGGTTCGCTGGGCGCTGGAGGAAACGGGGCAGGTCTATCGCGTCCGCCCCCTGTCCTTCGCCGCGCTGAAAGAGCCCGCGCACCGGGCGCGGCAACCCTTCGGGCAGATCCCGGCCTTTGAGCGGGACGGCCTGACCCTGTTCGAATCGGGCGCGATCGTGCTGCATGTCGCCGAGCGTCATGGCGGCCTGTTGCCCGCCGACGCCGATGCCCGCGCCCGGGCGATCACATGGATGTTCGCCGCCGTCAGTACGGTCGAGCCGCCGATCGTCAACCATTCGATGGCGATGCTGACCGAGCGCGACGAGGACTGGTACGAACGGCGTCTGCCGATGCTGACCGACGCGGTTCACGACCGGCTGGCGGCGCTGTCCCTCCGGCTGGGCGATGGCGACTGGCTGGACGGCGGGTTCAGCGCCGGCGACCTGATGACGATCGCGGTGCTGCGCCGGCTGAACGGGTCGGGCCTGCTAGACCGGCATCCGGTCCTGTCCGCCTATATCGCGCGCGGCGAGGCGCGCCCGGCCTTCATCCGCGCCTTCGACGCGCAGCGCGCGCTGTTCATCGAAGGGGCCGCCGCCGAGGAGACGCTTGCATGAGCTTTCAGGCCTATCTCGACAATGTCGAAAGCCGGACCGGCCGATCGGCCGAACAGTTGCGGGCCGCCGCTATCGACAAGGGGCTCGCCGACGACGCCGGCTTGGCCCCCGGCATCAAGGCCGGCGCCGTCATCGACTGGCTGAAGCGCGATTTCGATCTGGGCCACGGCCATGCGATGTCGATCGTCGCCTATATCAAAGGGAAGAGGAGTTAGACCCATGCCCGTGAACCCCGACAGCCGTCTGGAAGTCACCGCGTTCGACTGGGTTCCCGACTTCGCGCGCGCCTTCGTCCGCGACCTGCGCCCGCGCTGGGCGTGCGAGGAGATCGGCCTGGACTATGCGGAACATCTGATCAGCGCGGTCAACCGCCCGGCCGATCATTTCCTGTTCCAGCCGTGGGGCCAGGTGCCGGTGCTGAATGATGGCGGCATCCGCCTGTTCGAAAGCGGCGCGATCCTGCTCCATCTGGCCGAAAAGGACGAACGGCTGATGCCGCGCGAGGCGCAGGCGCGCGCGAATACGATTGCCTGGCTGTTCGCCGCCTATAACAGCGTCGAACCGATGCTGTTCGAACTGGGCAATGTCGACCTGTTCGCGAAGGACGAGCAATGGGCGGCGCTGCGCCGGCCGAGCCTGATCGAATTCATCCAGGGCCGGCTCGACCGCCTTGACGACGCGATCGGCGACAAACCCTATCTGGCGGGCGACTTCACAGTCGCCGACATCGCGATGGCGACCGTGCTGCGCGAAGCGGTCGAAGCCGGGCTGGTCGCCGAACAGCCGCGCGTGCAGGCCTATCTGGACCGCTGTCTCGCGCGCCCCGCCTTTCAGCGCGCGCTCGCCGCGCAGCTTGCCGCCTTCAGCGAAGAAGCGGGACCACCCGCCGCCTGAATACCCCCGCCCCGAAGGAGAGAGACGATGACCTATGTGGAAGGATTTGTGGTCGCGGTGCCGACCGCCAACAAGGAAGCCTATCGCAAGCATGCCGCCGATGCGGCGCCGCTGTTCCGGGAATTCGGCGTCGCGCGCATGGTCGAATGCTGGGGCGACGACGTGCCCGACGGCAAGCTGAACGACTTCAGGGGCGCGGTGCAGGCCAAGCCCGACGAGACCGTCGTGTTCAGCTGGTTCGAATATCCCGACAAGGCGGCGCGCGACGCCGCGACGACAAAGATGATGAACGACCCGCGCATGGCGGCGATGGGCGCCGACATGCCGTTCGACGGCAAGCGCATGATCGTCGCCGGGTTCGATTCGCTGCTCGACGACCGCGCCGATGGCGGTTTCGGCTATGCCGACGGCTATGTCCTGCCCGTCCCCGACGGCAACAAGGAAGCCTATCGCGCGATGGCACAGAAGGCATCGTCGGTGTTCCGCGACCATGGCGCGACGCGCGTCGTCGAGGCGTGGGGCGACGATGTCTCCGACGGCAAGATCACCGACTTCAACCGCGCCGCGCACAGGAAGGACGGCGAGACCGTCGTGTTCAGCTGGGTCGAATGGCCCGACAAGGAAACGCGCACCGCGGGCTGGGACAAGGTCATGAAGGACGAACGGATGCAGCATGATCCGAACGACCAGACCTTCGACGGCAAGCGCATGATCTATGGCGGCTTCAAGCCGATCGTCGAGGCGTGAGTCCGACGCCCTCCCCTGCGGGGGAGGGGAGTAGGAGCAATCCCATGGACCATATCGCCTTCCCCAATGAGAGCGCCGACTATCGCGCCGCGCGCAATGCGCTGCTGGCCGACGAAATCGCGCTCCGCCGTCAGATCGAGGCTGTCGCGGCCAGGCGCCGCGCCTTGCCGCCCGGCGGCGACATCGCCGAGGATTATGTCTTCGAACGGATCGGCGCACACCAGCGGCCCGAGGCCGTCAGGCTGTCGGAGTTGTTCGCGGGCAAACCGGCGATCATCCTCTACAGCTTCATGTGGAGCGCCGACCGCGATGTACCCTGTTCGGGCTGCACGCACCTGCTCGACTCGATCGACGGCGGCGCGCGCTACATCGACGACCGCGCCCCGCTTTATATCGTCGCCAAGTCGCCGATCGCGCGTCTGACCGAATGGGCGCGCGTGCGCGGCTGGCCCCATATGACCTTCCTGTCCGATGTCACGACGCGCTATTCGGCCGATTATTTCGGCGACACGCGCAAATTCCCCGCCGCCATGCGCGCCGCCCGCGACCTGAAGCCCGGCGAGGAATGGGACGAGACGATCTTCAACGTCTTCCGCAACGACGACGGCGCGATCCGTCACCACTGGGGCAGCGAGATGGCCTTTGCGCCGTCCGATCCCGACCAGGATCACCGCGCCGGCGACCTGGTCGATTCGCTGTGGGGTCTGCTCGACATGACCCCCGAAGGTCGCGGCGATTATTTTCCGACCGTTGCGGGAGCAAAGACATGACGGATGCGTCGAACTTCATCTGGTACGAACTGATGACCCCCGACCCGGCGGGCGCGGCGCGCTTTTATGGCGCGGTCGTCGGCTGGACGATCGCGCCGGAGAGCGAGCAGACGGCGGGCGGCGTCGATTATCGCATGATCGGCCGCCGCGACGGCGGCAACGCCGGCGGCGTGCTGGCGCTGACCCCCGACATGATCGCGGGCGGCGCGCGGCCGATCTGGATCGGCTATCTCCACGTCGCCGATGTCGATGTCGCGGTGGCGGCGATCACCGCCGACGGCGGCGCCGTCAACATGCCCGCGACCGACCTGCCCGTCGGGCGCATCGCGATGGTCGCCGATCCGCAGGGCGCGCCCTTCTATGTCATGGACCCCACGCCACCCGAGGGCATGGAAGGCATGGAGAGCGACGTTTTTTCGGTAACCGAGGCGCAGCATGTGCGCTGGAACGAACTCGCCACCAGCGATCCCGACGCCGCGATCGCCTTTTACACAAAGCATTTCGGCTGGGGACAGCAGGGCGAGATGGATATGGGCCCGATCGGCGCCTACCGCTTCATCCAGCGCGGCGACGTCGGCCTGGGCGCGGTGATGCCGCTGATGCAAGGCTATCCGCGGCCGGTCTGGAATTTCTACATCGGCGTCGACGACATCGACCGCGCGCGCGCCGCGGTCGCCGCGCACGGCGGCACGATCACCAGCGAACCGATGGAAATACCGGGCGGCGAATATGCGATGAACGCGATCGATCCGCAGGGCGCGCCGATCGGCTTCGTCGGCCCGCGCCAATAGGCAAAGCCCCTCCCCTGAAGGAGAGGGTGCAAGAAGAAGGAGAGAGACGATGTCCAACCAACCCACCAGCCAGCCGGTCAGCCTGTGCCTGTGGTACGACAAGGATGCCGAGGAAGCGGCGAAATTCTACGCCGCGACCTTTCCGGACAGCCATGTCGGCACGGTCCACCATGCCCCCGCCGATTTTCCGGGCGGCAAGGAAGGCGACGCGCTGACCGTCGATTTCACCGTGCTGGGCATCCCCTGCGTCGGGCTCAACGGTGGGCCGAACTTTCCGCACAGCGAGGCCTTTTCCTTTCAGGTGCATACCGACACGCAGGAGGAAACCGACCGTTACTGGAACGCGATCGTGGACCATGGCGGCCAAGCCAGTGCCTGCGGCTGGTGCAAGGACAAATGGGGCCTGAACTGGCAGATCACGCCGCGCGTCCTGACCGACGCGACGATGGGCGGCGACCCCGCCGTCGCGAAGCGCGCCTTCGACGCGATGATGACGATGCAGAAGATCGACATCGCGGCGATCGAGGCGGCGGTGCGGGGCTGACGCGGTGCTGATCCTCTATGGCCACCCCTTTTCCTCCTACACGTGGAAGGCGCTGATCGCGCTGTATGAAAAGGACATCGCTTTCGATTTCCGCGTCGTCGATCCCGACCAGCCGTGGCACGACGCCGAATTGCGCGGGCATTGGCCGCCGGGCAAATTCCCGCTGATCGTCGATGGCGACACCGCCTTGTTCGAGGCGTCGATCATCGCCGAATATAGCGACCGGCTGGCGCCGCAGCCGCGCCTGATCCCCGACGATCGCGATGCCGCGCTGCGCGTCCGGTTGATGGACCGGGTGTTCGACCTGCATGTGATGAGCCCGGTGCAGGAGATGGTGAACGACCGGATACGCGGCGCCGAGGGCCATGTCCCGGCCATCGTCGCGCGCGCCGCGGCCGCATTGGAAAGCGTCTATGGCTGGCTCGACGCCGAACTGGCGGGCGGCGGCTGGGCGACGCCGGCGGGCTTCACGCTGGCCGATTGCGCTGCGGCGCCCGCGCTATTCTATGCCGACTGGGTCCACCCCATCGCCGCGCGCTACGACAATCTGCGCGCCTATCGCGCCCGCCTGCTCGCCCGCGCATCGATCGCGCGCTGCGTCGATGACGCCCGGCCGTATCGCGCCTATTTTCCGGGCGGCGCCCCCGACCGCGATTGATCAAGGAGAAACAAGATGGCCGATGCCCCCCACGAACTGTCGGTGACCACCTGGATCGCCGCCGACCCCGAAACGGTCTGGCAGGTGATGACGGAGCGCATGGCGGAATGGTGGTGCCCCCAGCCGTGGACGGTGACGCTCGACGCGATCGACCTGGTTACCGGCGGCCGCTGCGCGATGACGATGCACGGGCCGGATGGCGAAACGGTGCCCAGCGACGGCATCTTTCTGGAGGTCGTGCCCGGCAAACGCTTCGTGTCGACCGACGCGGTGGTCCGCGATGCCGGCGGGCGGCTGGCGCCGAGCGGCCCGTTCATGATCGGCGGCTGGGAAATCGCGCCCGACGGCAAGGGCACGCGCTTCACCGGCTGGGCGCGCCACTGGAGCGAAGAGGCGCGCAAGAGCCATGAGGACATGGGCTTTACCCCTGGCTGGGGCGCGGTCGCCGAACAGTTGAAGGCGCTGTGCGAGGCCGAATGACGCGCGTCCCGAAACGCGGTTAACGCCGCGCTGACCGCACCGCTTGACCCGTTGGTAGGCGCCCGCGCGCGAGAGCGGCGGAATGACGACGCCCGCCGCCCTGTTCCGGATGCTGATCACCGCGCTGTTCGCGGCGGTGCTGGCCTTTGCCCCGGCGCACGCGCAGACGCCCGCTTATCCGGTCCAGCTAACCGTCACCACGACCGTGAGCTGGACCTGGGAAACGGGTGACGAAGCCGATGCGGACGAAGCCGATGCAGACGACGACGGCGCGATCGACGAATCGGCGACGCTGCTGGACGATGCCAGCCTGGCCGCCGATGCCGACCTGGGCGCGACGCGGCGCTACGCGCCCGCATCGACGCTCGCGACGCTGGGCCATGCGACGGCGCGCTTCGGGCCGTTCGCGGTGATCGACGGGCACACCGCGCGCATGGCGGGCGATGTCGACGGCGCGACGCCGCGCCAGTTCGCGACGATGCTGGCGGCCTATCCGGCGCTGCGGCGGCTGGAGATGATCGACTGCCCCGGCAGCCTCGACGAAGCGGCGAACCTGACGCTGGCCCGCGCGATCCGCCGTGCCGGCATGGAGACCGTGGTGCCGAGCGGCGGGTCGGTGCGGTCCGGCGCGGTCGAATTGTGGCTCGCAGGGGTCAGGCGCAGCGCCGCGGCCGACGCCGAATTCGGCGTGCATAGCTGGGCCGACGAATATGGGCGGGAAGCGCGCGATTATCCCGCCAGCGATCCCGTGCACGCCGAATATCTGTCCTATTACCGCGAAATGGGGATGGACGATGCCCACGCGCGGGCCTTTTACGCCATGACAAACGAAACGCCGTTCGACGAAGTCCGCTATCTGACCCGCGACGATATGGCCCGCTTCGTCGCGCTGAATTGACCCCCTAAGGCCCTCCCCCCCCTCGTCCGTCGCCCTGGCGATGACCCAAGTCTCGCCACGGCAATCCCGGCCTTCGCCGGGACGACGCAGGCGGGGGCCGGGGCGACGTGTTCTACCCTTGCAACGCACCCGATCGCCTCCCACATCGCGGGCTATGGCGAAGCGCGGCTTTTACCAGCGAATCCGCACCAGCACGCAGGCGCGCAGCGCGCTCTTCTGCATCGGCGTGCTGCTGATGATCGTCGCGGTGATCATCGGTCCGCTGCCCGGTCCCGGCTTTCTGATCGTCTTTCCGGTGGGGTTGATGCTGTGCCTTCAGAACAGCGCCTGGGCGAAGCGCCGCTATGTCCGGTTCAAGCTGCGCCACCCGCGCTATGGCGATCATGCCGACCGCATCATGCGCCGGGTCAGCGCGGCACGCCGGCGGGCGCGCGACCGGCTGGAACGCGCGCTGGATGACGATTGACTTTCGTCCGAATCCCGCTTATTCGCGCCCCCAACAGTGGCCGCCCACGCTTGGCGGCCCTTTTCTGTTACAGCAATTGACGAGATCTAGGGAAAACCGCGATGAAGCGCACCTATCAACCGAGCCGCCTCGTGCGCAAGCGCCGTCACGGCTTCCGCGCCCGCAAGGCCACCGTCGGCGGCCGCAAGGTTCTGGCCGCCCGTCGCGCCCGCGGCCGCAAGAAGCTGTCGGCCTGACCGCCGGCGCTTCGCCGCCAGCCTGTCTGGTGCGAACGCTTTCCAAACGCAGCGAATTTCTGGCCGCCAATCGCGGCCTGCGCTTTCCCATGCCCGGTTTCGTCCTGCTCGTCCGCCCGCGCGGCGACGGCGACGATGAACCGGGCATCGGCTTTACCGTCAGCAAGAAGGTCGGCAATGCCGTCACCCGCAACCGGATGAAACGCCGGCTGCGCGCCCTGGCGCGCGCCGCGCTGCCCGTCGCGGGGGTCGCGGGCGCCGACCATGTGCTGATCGGCCGCGCCGGCGGCAACGACATCCTCTTCGCCGAACTGGCCGACCATCTCGATTCGGTGCTGAAGCGCGCCGCGAAGAAGCTGGCGGGGAAAGGGGCATGAGCGTCGCCTTCCTCCCGTATCGTCACCCCGGATTCCTCCCTTATCGTCACCCCGGACTTGATCCGGGGTCCATAGCCGCGGCCGTCGCATGGACCCCGGATCAAGTCCGGGGTGACGGCGAAGGAAAGACGCCAATCGCGAATGAAGTTGCGCAGTTTTCCGGGCCTTTCGCATGATCGCCCGCCTGCTGATCCTGATCGCCCGTGCCTGGCAGGTCGGCCCGTCGCGCATTCTGCCGCCCTCGTGCCGCTACACGCCGTCATGCAGCGCCTATGCGATCACCGCGCTCCGGCGCCATGGTGCGATCAAGGGTGGCTGGCTGGCGACAAAGCGGCTATTGCGCTGCCACCCATGGGGCGGGCATGGCCATGATCCGGTGCCTTGATATCCGCATTCCCCGACAGTTTTGACGAAGAGAGACCGAAAAGCGTGGACGACAAGCGTAACCTGATCGCGGCAATCCTTCTGTCGGTGGCGATCCTGATCGGCTGGAACTTCGTGGCGGAAAAATTCTTCCCCACCCCGGAAAAGCCCGATGTGACGACCAGCGTCGCCGGCACGAAAGGCGCACCGGCCGCCACGCCCGCGACGCAGGGCCAGCCGAGCGCGCTGCCCACGCCGGGCGCGGCGCCCGCAACCCCTGCGACCGCGCCGACGATCCAACCCGTTGAAACCGCACTCGCCGGCGGCAACCGCGTGCCGATCGAAACCCCGGCGCTGTCGGGATCGATCAACTTGGTCGGCGCGCGCGTCGACGACGTCACGCTGAACAAATATCGCCAGACGATCCAGAAGGACGCCCCGCCGGTGCGCCTGTTCGCGCCGGGCGGGACGCGGAGCGCCTATTTCGCCAGCATCGGCTGGTCGGCGCAGGGCATCGAGGTTCCGGGTCCGAACACCGTCTGGACCGCCACGGGCGCCAAGCTGACCCCGACAACCCCGGTGACGCTGCGCTGGGCCAATGGCACCGGCCAGACCTTCCGCATCGACTATAGCGTCGACACCCATTATCTGATCACGGCGAAGCAGACGATCGTCAATCAGGGCAGCGCACCGGTGAATGCCAGCAGTTTCGCGCTGATCGACCGGCTCGGCAAGCCGACCGATCCGCACGAGCAGGATAGCTGGACCATCCATGTCGGGCCGACCGGCTATCTGGGCGGCAAGTCGGTGTTCGACGTCAATTACGACGATGTCGAGGACGCGGCGAACCGCACGGTGCGCTATAATTCGTCGGCGTGGCTCGGTTTCACCGACAAATATTGGCTGGCCGCGATCGTCCCGGCAAAGGGCGAACGCGTCACCGCCGCCTTCAGCTCGCCCGCCGCCAATAATTACCAGTCGATGTTCGCGCGCGATTTCACCACGGTCGCACCGGGACGCCAGCTCAGCGCCACCAGCCGCATCTTCGCGGGCGCCAAGGAAGTCGGCATCCTGTCCGCCTATCAGGACGATCAGGGGATCACCCGCCTGTCGAACGCGATCGACTGGGGCTGGTTCGAATTTTTCGAGGTGCCGATCTTCAAGCTGCTCGACTGGCTGTTCCGCCAGGTCGGCAATTTCGGCGTCGCGATCATGCTGCTGACCGTGATCATCCGCCTGGCGATGTTCCCGATCGCGCAGCGCCAGTTCCATTCGATGGCCCAGATGCGCGTGATGCAGCCCAAGATGAAGGCGCTGCAGGAACGGTTCAAGGACGACAAGCCGAAGATGCAGCAGGAGCTGATGAAGCTCTACAAGGATGAAAAGATCAATCCGTTGGCGGGTTGCCTGCCGATCGTCATCCAGATCCCGATCTTCTATGCGCTGTACAAGGTGCTGATGCTGACCATCGAAATGCGGCACCAGCCCTTCATCCTGTGGATCAAGGATCTGTCGGCACAGGACCCGGCGATGATCCTGAACCTGTTCGGCCTGCTGCCCTTCACGCCGCCGTCGCTGCTCAGCATCGGCGTGCTCGCGCTGATCCTGGGCGTCACCATGTTCCTGCAATTCCGCCTGAACCCCGCGCCGGCCGATCCGGTGCAGGAACAGGTGTTCAAGATCATGCCGTGGCTGTTCATGTTCATCATGGCGCCGTTCGCGGCCGGCCTGTTGCTCTACTGGATCACCAACAATATCCTGTCGATCGGCCAGCAGCAGTGGATGTATCGCAAATTCCCGCAGCTCAAGACGGCGGCGGCGAAGTGACGCCGCCGTCTCTCCCTTGCCATTCCCGCGAAAGCGGGAACCCACGGCATGACAGCGCGGACTTCGGCGGCAGCACGCTGGATTCCCGCGTTGGCGGGGATGGCGACGATGGGTGACGTCGATACCGATCGGACCGAACGCGCGCGCAAGCTGTTCGCCGGGCCGATCGCCTTTCTGAAATCGGCCCCCGCGCTGCAGCACCTGCCCCCGCCGAGCGTGCCCGAGATCGCCTTTGCCGGCCGGTCGAACGTGGGCAAATCGTCGCTGCTCAACGCGCTGACCAACCGTAACGGGCTCGCCCGCACGTCGGTGACGCCGGGGCGGACGCAGGAACTCAATTATTTCGACGTGGGTGCGCCGCTGGTGTTCCGGCTGGTCGACATGCCCGGCTACGGCTTTGCCAAGGCGCCGAAGGATGTCGTCAGGAAATGGCGCTTTCTGGTCAACGACTATCTGCGCGGACGGGCGGTGCTGAAACGCACGCTGGTGCTGATCGACAGCCGCCACGGCATCAAGGATGTCGACCGCGAGGTGCTGGAGATGCTCGACGTCGCGGCGGTCAGCTACCGCCTCGTGCTGACCAAGACCGACAAGATCAAGGCGAGCGCGCTGGCCGAGGTTCAGGCCGCGACCGAAGCCGAGGCCCGCAAGCATGCCGCCGCGCACCCCGAGGTGATCGCGACGAGCAGCGAAAAGGGCATGGGGATCGCCGAGCTGCGCACCGCGGTGCTGGAGGCGGTGGAGAGCTGAAGAGCCTGTCGCTTGACTCGCCAGCCGTTCGTGTCGAGCCTGGTCGAGACACGCAGCGGCAGGAGCGGAGGGCAGGGAGCGAGGCTGGAAGCCTCTCGACGACGCTCGCTGCGAACGAATTTCTGGAGTTTATCGCCCGACATGAAACTCTTCCTCGGCAACAAGGCCTATTCGAGCTGGAGCCTGCGCGGCTGGCTGGCGGCCAAGCACAGCGGCCTGCCGTTCGAGGAGGTCACGGTCCCCCTTTACGATCAGGACTGGTCGAACCGGCGCGAGGGCGACGAGTTCGCGCCGTCGGGCGGCAAGGTGCCGATCCTGTGGGACGGCGACGACATCGTCGTGTGGGACAGCCTGGCGATCATCGATTATCTCGACGAAAAGACGGCCGGCACGCGCGGATACTGGCCCGCGGCGCTGCCGGCGCGCGCGATGGCGCGGTCGATGGCGGCGGAAATGCACTCCAGCTTCGCGGCGCTGCGCCGTCATCACAGCATGAACATCCGCCGCATCTATCCGGCGGCCGAGCTGCTGCCCGAAGTGCAGGCCGATGTGATGCGAATCCTGCAGATCTGGGCGGAGGCGCGGGCGCGCTTCGGCGGCGCGGGCGACTATCTGTTCGGCGACTGGTCGGCCGCCGACATGATGTTCGCGCCCGTCGTCACCCGCTTCATCACCTATTCGATCCCGCTGCCGCGCTTTGCCGTCCCCTATTGCCAGGCGGTCATCAGCCATCCGTGCATGCAGGAATGGATCGGCGGCGCGCAGGCCGAGGATTGGGTGATCGAACAGTTCGAGGAAGCCGAGCAGGGGTGAGCCGCGCTGCCCGGACGCGCGGCTTCTTCGCGAAACGCGTGCGCCCTGTGGACAAATCCGGGGATAAGGCCAGGAAAGACCTGTGGATCAGCTGTTGAGACTGCGGCGGATCGCCGCGATCTCGGCGTCCAGTTCGCTGTCGGTGACGCGCAGCGCCTCGACCGTGCGGACAGCGTGGATCACCGTCGAATGGTCGCGCCCGCCGAAGCGGCGGCCGATCTCGGGGTAGGACCGCGGCGTCAGTTCCTTGGCCAGATACATGGCGACCTGACGCGGGCGGGCGATCGCGCGCACCCGGCGCTTCGACGCCATTTCGGCCTTGTCGAGCCGGTAATGCGCGCACACCGCGCGCTGAATCTCGTCGATCGTGATGCGCGGGCGGGCGCTGCGGACATTTTCGGCCAGCCGGTCCTCGGCGAGCGCGAGATCGAGCCGCGCGCCGGTGAGCGCCGCATAGGCCAGCAGCTTGTTGAGCGCGCCTTCGAGTTCGCGGATGTTGCGCGTGAAATGCTTGACCAGATAGGCGACGACGTCGTCCGGCACCTCGACCATCGGCATCGCCGCGAGCCGCTGGCGGATGATACGGTCGCGCAGATCGTCCTCGGGCGCCTCGATATCGGCGACGAGGCCGCCCGACAGCCGCGACAGCAGCCGCGCCTCGACCCCGTCGAGCATCGCCGGCGGCCGGTCGGCGGTCACGACCAGCCGCTTGCCCGCCGTCATCAGGTCGTCGATCGTGTGGAGCAACTCTTCCTGCGTCGAATTCTTCCCGATCACGAACTGCAGATCGTCGAGCAGCAGCAGGTCGGCGGCGCGCAGCCGCGCCTTGAACGCCATCATGTCGCCGCCACGCATCGCGCCGACGAATTCGAGCATGAATTTTTCCGCCGACATCAGGATGATATTGGCGGTCGGGTGGATCGCGGCGAAATCCTGCGCAATCGCGTGAAGGAGGTGCGTCTTACCCTGCCCCGTTCCCGAGCAGAGATAGAGCGGATTGAACTGCGGCGGCTCCGCCATCGCCATGCGGCGGGCGGCGTTGGCGGCAAGGATATTGCTGCGCGCGACGACGAAGCGGTCGAACGAAAGGCGCGCGTCGAACGGCGACGGCGACGACGGCGCCAGAGATGCGGCCGCGGGTACGGGCACCGCAAGCGCGGCCGCGGCGGGCATCGGCGCCAGCGGCGCGGCCGACTCGCTTGCCGCTCCGCCGCGCACCGTGACCAGCCGCACCGCGGGCAGATGCTGGCGCCACGCCAGCACGAGCCGTTCGCCGAATCGTTCATTGATCCAGTTGGCGGAGAAACGGCTGGCGGTTTCCAGCGTAACGGCGCCCGACAAGGTGCAATAGTCCGCGAAGCGGACGGGCTTCAGCCAATGGTCGAAGGTCCGCGCGCCGAGATCGCGGCGCAGGCCTTCGGCCACGCGGGGCCACAGCGTCGCGGCATCGCCGTTCACTGCTTCTTGTCCCGCCTTGCCGTCATGCCATTGCCCGCCATTCGTCACGCCTTGCCGCCCCCGTCGATATCCCCCGCGCCGACACCATTGCCGCGGTCCGCCACACGCCGATTCATGCCGTCTGCGCAGCGCGCAGACATCCTGTCCCGGGCACACGGCCCGAAAGGTCCCGAATCATGTCATTGTGGTGGCCGCTGGCGAAGGCCAACGACGCCTCTGTCTAGGCAGGGCGCGACGAGTCGATCAAGGGCCGCGCGCGTAAAAAAACTGAAATAAAATTCTTGACTCGTACAGCCCCGCGGAATCGCGTCCAAAGATCATCAAGATACTGTTTTTAATGGATCTAATTGGCAATTCGGAGTGCCAGCCTAACGAATCGCGGTAAATCCGTCACTTACCGCGCCGCAACAGCTTCGCCATCGGTCTGTAACAAAAAGGGACCCGCGGGCATCACGCCGGCGGGTCCCTTTTTGTGCCCTTTCGGGACGGAACGGATCAGGCGATCGCGTTCACGCTCTTGGTCAGGCGCGCATATTTGCGGGCGACCGTATTCTTGTGCAGCACGCCCTTGGCAACGCCGCGCGCCATTTCGGGCTGGGCCGCCTTCAGCGCGGTCGCCGCGGCGTCCTTGTCGCCGGCGGCAACGGCCGCTTCGACCTTCTTCACCAGCGTGCGGATACGCGAAACGCGGTTCTTGTTGACGGCGGTGCGCGCCGTGTTGCGGCGGATGCGCTTCTTTGCCTGCGGCGTATTGGCCATAAGTTCCTCAAATTTCCAATCGGTTCAACGGTCGGAGCACAGCCGAAAGCGGAGCAGCCGAATCGCGCGGGTGCGGCGAATCAATGTCCGGATACGGCCGGTTCCGGAAGACCGGACCCTGCTCGAAGGGTGCGCCCATAGCCAGCGAGGCCACTTTGGTCAATGATTTTCGGCCCGACAAGCTAGAGTTGGACCGCAAGGTTCGCTTTCGGGATGATGAGCGGACGCCGCATAGAGCCTCCCCTCCCGCTTGCGGGAGGGGCAGCGAGACTTACGAGCTTGCTCGTTAGTCGCATCGGGGTGGGCATCCGCACCGCCGCTGGCCGACCCCCGCCCCCCTCCCGCAAGCGAGAGGGGTGAAGAACAGCGAAAGCGCCTGCTCCCGCCTCCGGTCAGCGCTGGCATTTGGGGCAGAAGAAGGTCGAGCGGCCCGACTGCACGATGCGGGCGACGGTCCCGCCGCATTCGCATGCTTCGCCTTCGCGGCCATACACCCGCCAGTCCTTCGCGAAATAGCCAAGGTCGCCGTCAGGGCTGAGGAAATCGCGCAGCGTCGAGCCGCCCGCGGCGATCGCCGATGTCAGCACCGCCTTGATCGCGGGAACGAGCAGCGCAAGCTTTGCCCTGGATATGTCGGCGGCCGGGCGGGCGGGGTGAATGCGCGCCATGTTGAGCGCCTCGCACACATAGATGTTGCCGAGCCCCGCGACGACCGTCTGGTCGAGCAGCATCGCCTTGATCGGCGCGCGGCGCCCGGCCAGCGCCGCGGCCAGATAACGCGCGTCGAAGGCTTCCGACAAAGGCTCCGGCCCCAGCGTGACGAACGCCGGGAACGCGGCCAGCGGATCGCCGGTTACCAGATCGACCGACCCGAATCGCCGGGGATCGTGCAGGAACAGCCGGTGCCCCGCGCCGGTTTCGAGCAGCAGATGGTCATGCTTTCCCGCGTCGCCCCCCTCGGTCCGCCAGCGCCCCGACATGCCAAGGTGAAAGATCATATGATCGTCGCGGTCGGTCGACACGATGCCATATTTGGCGCGGCGCGACAGGGTCGTGACCGTCGCCCCGGTCAGCCGCTGCGCCAGATCGACGGGAAAGGGGCGCCGAAGGTCGGCGCGAAAGGTGGACACGGTCACCAGGCGCTGTCCTTCGAGGAAAGGCGCGAGACCGCGAACGGTGGTTTCGACTTCGGGAAGTTCGGGCATCAGGCCATTGCCGCTACGCGCCATTTGCGCGGGCGGCAAGGCCCCGCTAAGGCGCTTCAGACCGAATAATCTCCCCCGCAAAGGCGCACGATCCATGGCCACTCCCGAAACCGTCAGCTTCGGCTATGAACAGGTCCCCGCAGGCGCGAAGACCGCCATGGTCGGCGAAGTGTTCAGCCGCGTCGCACGCAAATATGACATCATGAACGACGCGATGTCGGGCGGGCTTCACCGGCTGTGGAAGGACCGTTTCGTGCGCCGCGTGAAACCCCGCAGCGGCGAGGCGATCCTCGACATGGCGGGCGGCACCGGCGACATCGCCTTCCGCATGGAGCCGTCGGGCGCCAGCATCACCGTCGCTGACATCAACCCGGACATGCTGGGCGTCGGCATGGACCGCGCGGCCGATCGCGGCGTCGACAGCCTTGTCTGGTCCGAACAGAACGCCGAAAAGCTGAGCTTTCCGGACCAGTTCTTCGATGCCTATACGATCGCCTTCGGTATCCGCAACGTGACCGATATTCCGGCCGCCCTGGCCGAAGCGCACCGCGTGCTGCGCTATGGCGGGCGCTTCTTCTGCCTGGAATTTTCGACCAATGAATGGCCGGGTTTCGCACAGGCCTATGACGCCTATTCGCACCATCTGGTGCCGAAGCTGGGCAAGCTGATCGCCGATGACGAGGACAGCTATCGCTACCTGATCGAATCGATCCGCCGCTTTCCGCCGATGCCGAAATTCGCCGCGATGATCCGCGACGCCGGCTTCACCAGCGTCAAGGTCGAGCCGATCATGGGCGGCTTGGTCGCAATCCATAGCGGGTGGAAGGCGTGAGAAAGCATCGTTCCTGTCCCCTCCCGCGTGCGGGAGGGTCAGCGAGACTTGCCAGCCTGCTCGCTCGTCGCAGCGCGAGGGGCGTGGCTTGACCCGGCCCGTCACCCATATCCTGCGCCTGCTGAAGTGGGGCCGCATTCTGGCGCGCCACGGGGCGCTGCGCGGGATCGAGGGCGCGCCGCAGACCCCGCCGGGGGTCAAGCGGCTGTGCCGCATCGCCCGGCTGGGCACGATCCAGCCGGCGATTCCCGATTATGCGGCGGCTTTCCAGGCGATCGGACCGGCGGCGGTCAAGCTGGGACAGACGCTCGCGACACGCCCCGATCTGGTCGGTGAGGAGGCCGCGCGCAATCTGCTGACGCTGCAAGACGCGCTCGCCCCCGTCGCGTTCGACCGCATCCGCGCCGAAATCGAGGCGGTGTTCGAGATTCCGCTCGAAAGCCTCTATTCCGAATTCGATCGCGACCCCGTCGGCTCGGCCTCGATCGCGCAGGTGCACCGCGCGGTCACGACCGACGGACGGCAGGTCGCGGTCAAGGTTCGCCGCCCCGGCATCGACAAGCAGTTCGCGCGCGACATCGAAACCTATGAATGGGCGGCCGCGCATCTGGAGGCGCTGGGCGGCGAGGCGACGCGCCTGCGCCCGCGGCAGGTGATCGCCAATTTCCGCCGCTGGACGCTGCGCGAGTTGGACCTCCGGCGCGAGGCGGCGTCGGCGTCCGAACTGCACGATGCGATGGCGGCGGTGCCGACCTATGAGGTGCCCGCGATCGATTGGGACCGCACCGCATCGCGCGTGATGACGATGAGCTGGATCGACGGCATCAAGATTTCGCGCCGCGACGAACTGATCGCCGCCGGCCACGATATGGAGGCGCTGGCGACCAATCTGGTGCATGCGTTTCTGCGGCAGGCGATCGCCGAGGGCTATTTCCACGCCGACATGCATCAGGGCAATCTGTTCGTGAAGGCCGACGGGACGATCGCGGCGGTCGATTTCGGCATCATGGGGCGGATCAACCGCCAGGCGCGCTACTGGCTTGCCGAGATCCTCTATGGCCTGACTACGGGCAATTACCGCCGCGTCGCCGAGATTCATTTCGAGGCGCAATATGTCCCCGACTATCACAATGTCGAGGAATTCGCGACGGCGCTGCGCGCGGTCGGCGAGCCGATGCGCGGCAAGCCGGTCAGCGAATTGTCGGTGGGCCAGATGCTCGACGGGCTGTTCGCGATCACGCGCGATTTCGACATGCAGACGCAGCCGCACCTGCTGCTGCTGCAAAAGACGATGGTGATGGTCGAAGGCGTCGCGACGATGCTGAACCCCGCGATCAACATGTGGGACGTGTCGGGGCCGTTCGTGCGCAACTGGATCCGCGACGAACTGGGGCCGGAGGCGGCGCTGGCCGACGGGCTGCGCGAACAGGGCAAGACGCTGGCGCTGATCCCCGACATCATCCGCCGGCTCGACGAGCAATTGCCGAAGAAGGGCGCCGCGCCGCCCGCGCCGCCGCTGCCCGAAATCCCGCTTATGTGGGAGCGGGGCGAACGGCGCATGTGGTGGCGCTATGCGCTGACCGCGCTTGTGAGCGCGGCGGCTGGTGCAGCGGTGCTCAACTGGCTAGGTTAGCCGCATGACCGCACCCCGAATCCTGCTCATCATCGGTGGCGGCATCGCCGCGTACAAGAGCATCGAACTCGTCCGTCTGCTGCGTAAGTCGGGCCATGTCGTGCGCTGCGTCCTGACGCGGGCGGGCGCGCAGTTCGTCACGCCGCTGACGCTCGCCGCCTTGTCGGAGAACAAGGTCTACACCGACCTGTTCGACCTGAAGGACGAGGTCGAGATGGGACATATCCAGCTCAGCCGCGAGGCCGATCTGGTCGTCGTCGCGCCCGCGACCGCCGATCTGCTTGCCGGCATGGCGGCGGGGATCGCCGACGACCTGGCCACCACGCTGCTCCTCGCGACCGACAAGCCGGTGCTTGCCGCGCCCGCGATGAACGTCCGCATGTGGCTGCACCCGGCGACCCGGCGCAATGTCGCCACGCTGAAGGCCGACGGCGTCACTGTCATGGCGCCCGACGAGGGCGAGATGGCGTGCGGCGAATATGGGCCGGGACGCCTTCCCGAACCGCAGGCGATCCTGGAGGCGATCGAGGCGGCGCTGGCCGCCGCGCCGGCATCGTCGCCGCTTCTCGGCCAGCCCGATTTCGCGCCGGCCAACCACCGTCCGCTGCACGGGCGCCGTATCCTGATCACCGCCGGTCCGACGCACGAGCCCATCGATCCGGTGCGCTACATCGCGAACCGCTCGAGCGGCCGCCAGGGCTTTGCGATCGCCGCCGCCGCGGCCGAAGCCGGCGCCGAGGTGCTGTTGATCGCCGGGCCGGTCCCCTTGCCGACGCCGCCCGGCGTCATCCGCGTCGATGTCGAGACCGCGCGCGAGATGGCGGCGGAGGTCGAGGCCGGCCTGCCCGTCGATGCGGCGATCATGGTCGCTGCCGTCGCCGACTGGCGCGCGGCCGATACGTCCGCGCAAAAGATCAAGAAGGACGGCAGCGGACAGGTCCCGCCGCTCGCGCTTGCCGAAAATCCCGACATATTGGCCGGCGTCGCGAAAAGCCCGCAGCGTCCCCCGCTGCTGATCGGCTTTGCCGCCGAGACCAACGACGTCATCGCGCATGCCGAGGCCAAGCTGGCGCGCAAGGGATGCGACTGGATCGTCGCCAACGACGTTGCCGCGGACCCAATGGGCGGCGAGACGAACCGCGTCCATATCGTCAGCAAGGACGGTGTCGACAGCTGGGAGCGCCAGCCGAAACAGGCGGTGGCGCGCAAATTGATGGATCGTATCGCAGAGGAGCTGAACCGCCGTGCACCCCTTGCCGGAGATTGAAATCGCCATTCAGCGCCTGCCCAACGGCGGCGGCCTGCCCCTGCCCGCCTATGCCAGCGCGGGCGCGGCCGGGATGGATGTCGTCGCGGCGGAAACGCTGACGCTGCGCCCCGGAACCCGCCATGCGGTGGCGACCGGCTTCGCGATGGCGATCCCGCCGGGCTATGAGGTGCAGGTGCGGCCGCGATCGGGCCTGGCGCTGAAGCACGGCATCACCTGCCTCAACACGCCGGGCACGATCGACAGCGACTATCGCGGCGAGGTGAAGGTGATCCTGGCCAATCTGTCGGAGGACAATTTCGAGATCGCGCGCGGCGACCGCATCGCCCAGCTCGTCCCCGCCCCCGTCCAGCACGCGACCTTTGCCGAGGTCGACACGCTGGACGAAACCGAGCGCGGCGCGGGCGGGTTCGGGTCGACCGGGGTGACGAGCGAGCCCGTCGACGATGCGGAGCCCGAAGGGGTCGCATCGCTGTCGGCGATCAGGCTGCGGCGGCCGGGCGAATAATTGCTCTCCGGCGCCGAACTCGACCGCTACGCCCGCCAGATCATCCTGCCGCAGTTCGGCGGCGCGGGTCAGGCGAGGCTGAAGCAGAGCCATGTCGCCGTCATCGGCGCGGGCGGGATCGGCTGTCCGGCGATCACCTATCTGGCAGCGGCGGGGATCGGACAGCTGACGATCATCGACGATGATGTCGTCGAGACGAGCAATCTGCATCGCCAGCCGCTGTTCAGCGATGCCGATGTCGGAAACGCCAAGGCCGACGTCGCGGCCGCGGCGGCCAGACGGATCAATCCGCATGTCGCCGTCGTGGCACGGCGGATCAGGCTGGACTCCACCAATGCCGAAGATTTACTCGCCGGCGCGAGCCTGATCCTCGACGGCTGCGACAATTTCCCGACGCGGCTTGCAGTCAACCGCGCATCGGTCGCACGCCATGTTCCGCTGCTCAGCGCGGCGATCGGCGCGTTCGAGGGACAGCTCGCGCTCTATGAAGGCTGGCGCGCGGACGCACCCTGCTATGCCTGTCTGGTCGGCGACGACCCCGACCGCCCCGGCATCAATTGCGCCGAAGCCGGCGTCATGGGCGCGCTGGCGGGCATGGTCGGCACGATGGCGGCGCTGGAGGCGGTGCGCGCACTGACCGGCTGGGGCGAACCGCTCGCCGGCCGGCTGGTCATCACCGACATGCTGACGCGGCGCTGGCGCGAGGTCGCCGTGCCGAAGGAGCCGGAGTGTCCGATATGCCGGGGCTGAACATCATCGTCGCGTCGGCGGACGGCGGACGCTTCTATGCCGCGTTGGAAACGGCCGCCGCCACTGCCGCGCTCGGCCACACGGCGCGGATTTTCCTGCAGGGCGAGGCGGCGGCCCTGCTGCGCGCGCCGGTATCCTTCGGCGGCGACGCCGCGCGCCGCGCGGCGGGGCAGCCCGATCTGGTGTCGCTGGTTGCCGAGGCGATGGCGATGGATGTCCGCCTGATCGTCTGCCAGTCGGGGCTGGCGCTGGCGGGCATGACCGCCAGCGAACTGGTGCCGCAGGTCCGCACCGGCGGACTGGTCAGCTTCCTGTCCGAAGCCGGTGCCGGCGATCAGTTGCTTACTTACTGATCCTCCCATTCGCGCCGCGACGGGAAGCATCGATCAGGGATTTTTGCAAACCGTGATCGCGCCCGGCTCGGGGCGTTTGCCATCGGGGACGAAGCGCGCGAGATAGCCGCCGGCATGCTGCTTGTCGTCATAGGAGACAAGCTTGTAGCCGACCGCCTCGAACTCGCAGACGAGCAGGCGGAACGGCGTGCCATGCTGGGCCACCGGGCGGTCGCCGTCGACGACGATCACCTGTCCCCCGGCGCGCAGCGCGGGGCGCAGGCGCCAGAGAAAGGCATAGGGTTCGCCGATCTCGTGATACATATGGACCATGAACACGCGGTCGAAACTGTCCGCGGGCAGTCGCGGGTCGTCGACCGCGCCCAGTTTCAGCGACACATTGTCGAGCCGCTCGCGCGCCACGCGGTCGGCCAGCCGCTCGATTACCTCGGGCTGGATGTCCTGCGCCAGCACGCGGCCCGATACGCCGACGCGCGGCGCAAGGCGGATCGTGTAGTAACCGTCGCCCGCACCAATGTCGGCCACCGTCATGCCGGGGCGGACGTCGGCCGAATCCATTACATCATCGGCCTCGTTGACGCGGTCGCGCGCTTCCTCGGTCGACCATTTGGTCGATGTGATCGTCGCCACGGGGCGGTCGGCGGGCGGGAATTCGCGCGCCGTTTCGATCCGGTCGTCGCCGTCTTCCCACGGCGCCTTGTCGCAGCCGCCGAGCAGCGGCAGCGCCGCCAGCGCGGCAAGCAGGGCCGCGCAACGCCGCATCAGTCGATATCCTCCACCTCGACCTTTTCGCCCGTCACCTTCTGCGACAGCGCCGCCGCCATGAAGGGATCGAGCGCGCCGTCGAGCACGTCCTGCGGCGCGGTCGAGGTCACGCCGGTGCGCAGATCCTTGACCAGCTGATAGGGCTGCAGGACATAGGAACGGATCTGGTGGCCCCAGCCGATCTCGGTCTTCGCCTGATATTCGCCGCTCGCCGCCGCCTCGCGCTTCTGAAGCTCCGCCTCGTACATGCGCGCCTTCAGCATCCCCATCGCGGTTGCGCGGTTCTTGTGCTGCGATCGGTCGTTCTGGCTCGCGACGACGATGCCGGTCGGGATGTGCGTGATGCGCACCGCCGAATCGGTCGTGTTGACGTGCTGACCGCCCGCGCCCGACGCGCGATAGGTGTCGATCTTCAGATCGCCTTCGTTGATCTCGATCTGGATATCGTCGTCGATCACCGGATAGACCCACACGCTGGAAAAGCTGGTGTGGCGCCGCGCCGAACTGTCGTAGGGCGAGATGCGGACGAGGCGGTGGACGCCGCTTTCGGTCTTGGCATAGCCATAGGCGTTCTCGCCCTTCACCAGCATCGTCGCCGACTTGATGCCCGCCTGTTCGCCCGCCTGATATTCGATCAGTTCGACCTTCAGCCCGCGCTTTTCGGCCCAGCGGCTGTACATGCGCTGCAGCATTTCGGCCCAGTCCTGGCTTTCGGTGCCGCCGGCGCCGGCATGGACCTCGATATAGGCGTCATTGCCGTCGGCCTCGCCGGCCAGCAGCGCCTTGATCTTGTCGTCCTCGGCCCGGGCCGCCAGCACGGCGAGGCTGGCGACGGCATCGTCGACCAGCGCTTCGTCGCCCTCCATCTCGGCCAGCTCGATCAGTTCGGCGGTGTCCGCCATCTCCTGTTCGATCGCGCGGGTCGCGGTGATCGCCTCGTCCAGACGGCGGCGTTCGCGCATCACCTCCTGCGCCGCCTTGGGATTGTCCCACAGCGTCGGGTCCTCGACCTTGGCATTCAGCTCGTCGAGCCGCCGCACCGCGCGATCCCAGTCGAGAAAGCGGCGCAGCAGCGCGAGGGCGGCATTGATCGTATCGATATGGGCCTGCGCTTCGGCGCGCATGTCTTTGCTCCTGATTCATATGTGGACGCCCCCTTTGGCAAGGGCTTTGTGGTCGTGATGGCTTTGATCGGTTGCTTTCATATGTCCGGCCTGTTTGTGCGGCGTTTTGAG
>QFPJ01000154.1 GCA_003241685.1 Sphingopyxis macrogoltabida | reverse complement strand
GGCGTGCGAGCGTCGGAAACAAGGCGGCGGCCAATCCCGGAAAGGGCAGCAGTGCGGCGTTCAGACCGATGATCGCGGCGGGATCGGCGACGCCGTCCAGCGCCATGCGGATGGCGATCGCCGCCCCGGCCGAATGACCCGCTATCGCCTTTGGCCGGATATCCAGCACGTGCAGCAGTTCGCCGATCGCGCGCGCCATCGCGGCAATTCCCATACCACCGGCGGGACGTCCGGTCGTGAAACCGTGCCCCGGCAGGTCGGGTGCGATGACGGTGGCATGTTCGGAGAGCAGCGGCGCCAGAGCACGCCAGCTGTGCGTCGCCGCGCCGGTGCCGTGCAGCAGCAGCAGCACCGGCCCGTCGCCCATTATCTGGACATGGAAGCGCATCCGCCCGACCTCGACGAACCGGCTGTGGGCGCGATTGGGCCAGTCGCGGCCCTCGACGTCCCAGCGCGGCCTGCTCATCCGGCCTGCGCCGCCGTCACGGCGGCGTGCATCGCCGCCGCATCGGCGCGCGGCAGCGGCAGATAGCGCGCGCCCATTTCCCGCGCGAGCCTGGCCCCTTCGGGCCTGGGCCGCGCCGATATGTCGACGAAGGCGCTCGCAATGCCCGCCGCACCGATCGCACCGGCGGCGGCGATGGCGTCGCGTTCCGCAGCCTCGCGCGCCGCGCTGCCGTCGGCGGCAATATTGGCACGACCGTCGGTCAGCACGACGACGAAGGGCGTCCGGCCCCGCGCCCGCGCACTCTCGGCGATTTCGCGGGCCGCGTTCAGTCCGGCCGCCAGCGGTGTCCCCCCGCCCCCCGGCAGTTCGGCAAGCGAGCGACGGGCGCGCGCCAGCGAGCGCGTGGGCGGCAACAACAGCTCCGCCATGGTGCCGCGGAAAGCTACGACCGCCACTTCGGCCCGCTTCACATAGCTTTCGGCAAGCAACAGTTCGACCGCCCCCTTGGCTTCGGCCAGCCGCGCCAGCGCCGACGAGCCGGACGCATCGACCGC
>QFPJ01000153.1 GCA_003241685.1 Sphingopyxis macrogoltabida | reverse complement strand
CATTCCTCGACTTGGGTGCGCACGACGTAGTCGTGGTAGGAAGGCAGTGCGATGGCCGCGAGTATCGCGATGATCGCCACGACGATCATCAGCTCGATCAGCGTGAATCCGGTGTGGCGGCGCGGAGACGGGAGCATGCTGTTCATCGTCGGGTTTCCAGAGATGGCGCGAGGCGGCTGCATAGGGCATGCCAAGGGTCTGTGCCGTTCGCGGCCGGGAAACCACCGTTCGTCGACTCGGGTGTGACGCGGGCGGGCCGCTGCAGCGCGGCGCGGCACAGATTGCCGCAATGCGCCGGATTGCCGCCGCGGCAGGCGATCGCGGACTTTGCGAAGCCGTCGCGCCGGTGCTCGATGCCGATGACAGCGATCATCCTTGCCGGGGTGCGGACGCGAGCCGGTGCCGGATGCGGTAAGCGGAAATTCGTCCACTATGGCCAGGTCGGTGGTGTGGGCGCGACATCGCGGCTGTCGTGGAGCCGTCGTGGCGACCGATCGTCATGCCCGGGTGCGGTAGCGCGGTTGCCCAGGGTCCGGCGGCGAGTCTGCCGGCCTGTTTGCGGATCCGCCTGCAAAATCGCTGGATCCGCGTCCGCGGAAATCTCGGCTGGGGGACTCGGCTGTCCATTTCCGCAATCTGCCGGGCGCGTGTCCAGGCGTGCGCCGATCAGGACCTCGAGTCGGTCGCTGTCGTCGGGTCGAGTCGCGCTGCCCACGTTGTCGATTGGCGGGCACGCTTCCAGTGGTTGGGCTGAATGGACGCGGTCGGTGCCGCTGCGTCTGCGTGCCGCCTTGCGACGAACGCTCGCCGATGCCCGGTCCGGATCTTTCCCTGACGCTGCTGTCCGCGTCGATGCAATGCAGCGCACCGTTCTTCACGATGCAGTCCGTGGTCTGCTATGCGCCGACAGCCGCGCAAAACGGCTGGCAAGCCCGGGGATTCCCGGCCGCCGTCGAAGTGTTCTAATCCTGTTGCGATATGGCCCGCGCTCCGGAGTGGCGCATGTC
>QFPJ01000152.1 GCA_003241685.1 Sphingopyxis macrogoltabida | reverse complement strand
CAACGCGTGGACCACCGCTCCCTGCGCGACCAGGCGACGTCCGCAGCCCGCCGCGGGGACACCGCGGGGGTGGCCCGTTTGGCCCGCACGCCGCAGGTACACCGGGGCAAATCGGCCACGGCTCTGGAGCGGCGCGGGCAGCGGACCGAAAGGGGCGGGGAGAGCAGGGCCATCGCGCGCGACAACGCCGACGTGGCGCGGTCGGTTCGCACTGGGCACACTGGGGTCGGCCGGTGTCGCGTTCCTACCGCGTCGGCTCGGCGGCAAGGGCCTGCCCAGGTTATCGGGGACTCTTCGTTCAACACCCGCGCCACCGGCGCGTCGGCGCGGCTGTTGAACGAGCAAGCTACGCGCGAGCAGGAGCGCCTGCGCATCGAGCGCGATCGTCTCCGTGCCTACGTGCAGATGCTGCAACAGGTCGCCGCCGAAGTCGAAGCGCACGCCAATGAAGTCGTACGTCGAGCTCAAGCCGACGCCGACCGCGCCGAGTCCGAGCGCCTTGCGGCGCTGCATCGGTACGCACGCCCGGCGGTGCCCGAGCCCGAATCGTTGCTCGACTCAGACAAGCCATCGGGACGCACGCGCCTTGGCCGACGGGAGGTCGAACCTTTGGCGCGGGGCGGCACACAGGATCGCGGAGACAGCCCGCGGTCGCTCACCAAGCGACAGTGGGCGGAAAAACGCCGACGCGAACGCCGCGCATCGGTCGTTGAAGAAATTTCCGTTTCCAGAACGGGTAAGACCGCGCGCCCGAAGTGAGCGCTGGACTGCAAACGCGTCAGACGTGAATCGACGCACTACTTGCTCGGCCCGAGCCGATTGACGGGTTGTCGATCTCTACTAAGTTGAACGCGAATCCCATTGTTTCTGGCTAGGAGGGCCGCCGCTGTGATCGCAATCCGTCTGCTTGCTGCTGTTCAATGCAGGGGGCCGCCGCCCTGGCATGCAGCGCCCAAACTTTCTTTTTCCGGCAGCTCTCGCAAGAAAAAGGGGCGCAACACCCGGCTA
>QFPJ01000036.1 GCA_003241685.1 Sphingopyxis macrogoltabida | reverse complement strand
CCCCGTGCCCAGATGGCGGAATTGGTAGACGCACCAGCTTCAGGTGCTGGCGATCGCAAGGTCGTGGAGGTTCGAGTCCTCTTCTGGGCACCATTTTCTCCTGCCGGGGAATCAGAAAAATTCGGAGTGCGCTCGCTGAATGGAGTTTCAGCGCGATGGTCTGCGGAATGCCGTGGCTGACCCGCGAAGTCACGTCCGCGGCCGGCGCCGTCCGTGACACGAAAACGGCATCGTTTCGTGCGTACAATGATATAGCAAAATAAAGGGAAATGGTGCCGCTTACAGGACTCGAACCTGTGACCCCATCATTACGAATGATGTGCTCTACCAACTGAGCTAAAGCGGCAACGAGGGGCGCCTCTACCAGCGTGCCGAGGGGAAGACAAGCGTCCTCGCACAGAAACGCTTTTTGCTGTTCTTTCGGAAATTTTCCCGGTCCCAGGCGGGTTGAAGGCGGGCGCCCATATGCCGGTTGCCGGACGATGGCGCGCGCGATTCCGGAACCTTCGCCGGTCGCGCCGATGGGGCATGAATAGGACTGGAAATCTCCTTCGGTCCTACTTATAGCGACGCGCAGTCGATCCTGGGGCGCTTAAGTGCCAATCGGCATGCGGGTGTGGCGGAATTGGTAGACGCAGCGGATTCAAAATCCGCCTCTGAGTGATCGGAATGCCGGTTCGAGTCCGGCCACCCGTACCAAAGCATATTCATCGCCTTAGGAGGCCGGGCGTCCACCTTGTTCGTGGCGAGCCCGAAAATCGTCCGTTCGGCCATAAGGTGCTGATGGTGCGGGCGGTGGGACTCGAACCCACATGAGCATGCGCCCAACGGATTTTAAGTCCGTTGCGTCTACCGATTCCGCCACGCCCGCACGGTCGGCGCCTCTCTAGGCGGATCGGCGAGGACTGCCAAGAACAAGCGGCGGAAATCGCCGGCGCGACCGGCGCGCTACGTTTGCAGCTTTCCGGCGGGCGGCCCGTGGGGTAGAGGACGCGCCATGCAGCCCGTTCTCCAAATCACCGGTCTCGGCAAAAGCTACAAGAGCGGGCATCGCGCGCTCGGCGGTATCGATCTCAGCATCAATCGTGGCGAGATTTTCGCGCTGCTTGGCCCCAATGGCGCCGGCAAGACGACGCTGATCAGCATCGTGTGCGGCATCGTCACGCCCAGCGAGGGGCAGGTGCTTGTCGGCGGGCATGATCATCAGCGCGGCTATCGCGCCGCGCGGTCGATGATCGGGCTGGTCCCGCAGGAACTGCATACCGACGCCTTTGAAAAGGTCATCACGACGGTCAGCTTTTCACGCGGCCTGTTCGGCAAGCCGGCCGATCCCGCCTATATCGAACGGCTGCTGCGCGACCTGTCGCTGTGGGACAAGCGCAACGCGAAGATCATGGAATTGTCGGGCGGGATGAAGCGCCGCGTGATGATCGCGAAGGCGCTGAGCCATGAACCCGAAATCCTGTTTCTCGACGAGCCCACGGCGGGCGTCGACGTCGAACTGCGCCGCGACATGTGGGAGATGGTCCGCGGCCTGCGCGAACGCGGCGTCACCATCATCCTGACCACCCACTATATCGAGGAGGCCGAGGAAATGGCCGACCGCGTGGGCGTGATCAGCAAGGGGAAGCTGATTCTGGTCGAGGAGAAAAATGCTCTGATCAAGAAGATGGGGCGCAAGACGCTGACGCTCAACCTCGCCGATCCGCTGACCGAGGTTCCGGTGGGACTGGCCGAATGGAAGCCGGAACTCGCGGCCGACGGCCATGAACTCGTCTATGAATTCGACAGCCAGGCGGAGGCGACGGGGGTGCCGTCGCTGCTGCGGCGGATGAGCGACCTTGGCATCGCCTTCAAGGATCTGAATACCCGGCAAAGCTCGCTCGAGGATATATTCGTCGGGCTGGTCCATGAACAGAAAGCGGACGTGGCGGCATGATTTCGAATCTGCGGGGCATTCGCGCGATCTATCTGTTCGAAATGGCGCGTTTCGGGCGCACCTTCTGGACCAGCCTGATGCTGCCGGTCATCACGACCGCGCTCTATTTCGTCGTCTTCGGTTCGGCGATCGGCAGCCGGATGAATGAGGTCGGCACCGTCCCCTATGGCGCGTTCATCGTGCCGGGGTTGATGATGCTGACGATGTTCACCGAAAGCATCAGCAACGCCAGCTTCGGCATCTATATGCCCAAATGGACGGGCACGATCTATGAAATGCTGTCGGCACCGCTGTCGCCGCTCGAAACGGTGATCGCCTATGTCGGCGCCGCGGCGACCAAGTCGGTGATCATCGGCACGATCATCTTTGCGACGGCGCATCTGTTCGTCGACGTGCAGGTGACGCATCCGTTGCTGATGGCCGGTTTCATGCTGTTGATGGCGGTGACATTCTGCCTGTTCGGTTTCATCATCGGCATCTGGGCGCAGAGTTTCGAACAGTTGCAGGTGATCCCGCTGCTGGTCGTCTATCCGCTGACCTTTCTCGGCGGCGCCTTCTATTCGCTCGATATGCTGCCCAAGGCCTGGCAGACGGTGACGCTGTTCAATCCCGTCGTCTATCTGATCAGCGGATTTCGCTGGACCTTCTTCGGTCAGGGCGATGTCGGGATAGAGGTGAGCATGGCGGCGGTCGCGTTATTCTTCACGCTGTGCCTGACCGTGATCTTCTGGATGTTCCGTACCGGCTATCGGCTCAAGAATTGATGCCGGAGGCCGCGGCCGGCGCCATCACCCGTTGAGCCGCTCGCGCATTTCCTTGCCCGGCTTGAAATAGGGGACGGCCTTGGCTTCCACCTCGACGGCGGCGCCGGTGCGTGGATTGCGTCCGGTGCGCGACTCACGGCTCCGCGTCGAAAAGGCCCCGAAACCGCGCAATTCGACGCGTCCGCCGGCGGCCAACTGATCCACGATCGAATCGAAGAAGGCGTCGACGATGCGTTCCACTTCTTCGAGGCGCAAGTCCGTGTTTTCGCTCGCGATCTTTTGAACCAGTTCCGACCGGATCATCTGCTTCCCCTTAGTATATCACGCGCACCTGCCACGCAGGCGATCCGGTCGTTGCCGGGACGAATTGGCGCGAGGACCCCTCCCAACGCGGCCGCGAGATTATCATGAAACAGGGGCGCGTCAAAACATATCGCCGCACGCAAAAGGCCCGCAGAGGGACACTCTGCGGGCCTTTCGTATCGCTGAAGCGCGAAGGGAAGGGGATTAGTCCTTCTTGCCGGCTTTCAGTGCTTCGCCGAGGATGTCGCCGAGCGACGCACCCGAGTCCGACGAGCCATATTGTGCAACGGCTTCCTTCTCTTCGGCGATC
Source organism: Sphingopyxis macrogoltabida (assembly GCA_003241685.1). Taxonomy (GTDB): domain Bacteria; phylum Pseudomonadota; class Alphaproteobacteria; order Sphingomonadales; family Sphingomonadaceae; genus Sphingopyxis; species Sphingopyxis macrogoltabida_A. The sequence goes on along the minus strand of QFPJ01000036.1, from coordinate 27,502 downwards.
TGCATCGCCTTGACCGAGAAGCTGGGCTTCTTCGAACGATCGAAGCCGATGACCATCGCGTCGAACTTCTGGCCGACCTGATAGCGTTCGGGGCGCTGTTCGTCGCGGTCGCGGCCAAGGTCGGCCCGCTTGATGAAGCCCGTGGCACCATCGTCGCCGGCCTGGACCTCCAGGCCGTTGTCGCGGACTTCGAGGACCGAGACGGTGACGATGTCGTTCTTCTTCAGCGAACCGGCAGCGGCAACCCCGCCGCCAACGGCCGGAGCACCCTTTTCGAGTTGCTTGATGCCCAGGCTGATGCGTTCCTTTTCCACATCGACGTCGAGGACGACGACCTGGACCTGCTCGCCCTTGCGGTGGAGATGCAGCGCTTCCTCGCCCGAGATGCCCCAAGCGATGTCCGACATGTGGACCATGCCGTCGACGTCGCCGGGCAGGCCGACGAACAGACCGAATTCGGTCGCATTCTTGACTTCACCCTCGACGACCGACCCGATCGGATGCGCTTCGGCGAAGGCACCCCAGGGGTTCGACTGGGCCTGCTTGAGACCCAGCGAGATGCGGCGCTTGTCGCTGTCGACTTCCAGAACGATGACATCGACTTCCTGGCTGGTCGAAACGATCTTGCCGGGATGGACGTTCTTCTTGACCCACGACATTTCGCTGACGTGGACCAGGCCTTCGATGCCGGGTTCGAGTTCGACGAACGCACCGTAGTCGGTGATGTTCGTGACCGTGCCCGACAGCTTCGCGCCGATCGGATATTTGGCGGCGACGCCTTCCCACGGATCGCTTTCTAGCTGCTTCATGCCCAGGCTGATGCGCTGCGTATCGCGGTTGATGCGGATGATCTGGACGCGGACATTGTCACCGATGTTGATGACTTCGCTCGGGTGGTTGACGCGCTTGTAGCTCATGTCGGTGACATGGAGCAGGCCGTCGATGCCGCCGAGATCGACGAACGCACCATAATCGGTGATGTTCTTGACCGCGCCTTCGATGATCTGACCTTCTTCCAGATTCTGGATCAGGCCGCTGCGCTGTTCGGCGCGCGTTTCTTCCAGGATAGCGCGGCGCGACACGACGATGTTGCCGCGGCGGCGATCCATCTTGAGGATCTGGAAAGGCTGCGGCAGGTCCATGAGCGGGCCGACGTCGCGCACGGGGCGGATGTCGACCTGCGAGCCGGGCAGGAAGGCCACGGCGCCGCCAAGGTCGACGGTGAAGCCGCCCTTGACGCGGCCGAAGATGACGCCTTCGACGCGGGCTTCCTTGTTGAATTCTTCTTCCAGGCGGTCCCAGGCGGCTTCGCGGCGGGCGCGATCGCGGGACAGCATGGTTTCGCCATTGGCGTTTTCGACGCGGTCGACATAGACTTCGACTTCGTCGCCGACGTTCAGGTCGGCCTTCTGGCCCGGCATCGCGAATTCGCGAAGCGGCACGCGCCCTTCGCTCTTCAGCCCGATGTCGATCACTGCCAGGTCGTTTTCGATCGCGGTCACGGTGCCCTTGACGACGCGGCCTTCAAAGCCGCCATCGGCACCACCCAGCGATTCGTCGAGCATCGCGGCGAAATCGTCGCGCGTCGGAAAAGCCGTAGAGGCCATAGATGTTCTTCCTTACTTCATTTGTTCCGGCCAAGCGGTTGGTTCCGCTGGTCTTGTGGCCGATCCGTCCCGCCTGCCGGATGCACGGCGGAACATCGTCGGGGCCTTTCGTTCGGCAAGGCAGGGGCAAAGCAAAAAGGGCGCGACGAGATCATCCCGCCACGCCCGACACCCATTGGAGGTGGCGGTTTGTCCATGCCTCGACCGGCCGAAGGGCCCGTCGGACGAGGGCGCCTATAGGCACGAGCCCCCGCGAAAGCAAGGAAAAAGCCCGTCAGCCGCGATCGCGTTGCCGCCGTTCGACGAAGGCGATCGCGGTGGCCAGCGCCGTCTCGCGGTCCATGTCGCTGTTGTCGAGCAACAGCGCGTCGGCGGCACGCATCAACGGTGCCTCCGCGCGGCCCGTGTCGCGCGCGTCGCGCGCGTGGATGTCGGCCAGCACCGCCGCGTAGGTGACATCGACGCCGCGCGCCAGCATCTCGGCATGGCGCCGCCGCGCGCGTTCTTCCGGAGAGGCGGTTACGAAGATTTTCGCATCGGCATGCGGCGCGATGACCGTGCCGATGTCGCGCCCGTCGAGTACGGCGCCGCCCGGCTGGTTCGCGAAATCGACTTGCCGCTGGAATAGCGCGGCGCGCACCGCCGGGTGGACCGACACGCGGCTGGCAAGGCCGCCAGTGCTTTCATAACGGAGTGCGGGGTCATCGAGCAGGGCGGCGGGGAAATCGCATGCGGCAAGGGCGTCGGCGCTGTCGTCGGGGTCGCCGTGCCCCAGTTGCGTCTGATACCCCACCGCACGATAGAGCAGGCCCGTGTCGAGCACCGGCAGGCGGAAATGTTCGGCAAGCTGGCGCGCGAGCGTGCCCTTGCCCGATGCGGTCGGGCCGTCGACCGTGATGATCATGCGGCGCTCCCGCGGCGTTTCAGCGCGCGGGCGATACCCCATAGCGCAATTGCCGCCCATGCCGCCTCCAGCACGAAGGCGGCGAGGTTGAATTGCACCGACAGGGAGATCATCAACAGCGCCGCGCCAGCCAGATTCATCATGTTGAAGCGGAGCGGGTCCATTTTTTCCGTGCTGTTCGCATAGGCGAAAGCGGCGAGGACAATCGTGCTGCCGATCAGGCCGATGACGGTCGCGGCGGTCGGCGACAGATATGAGCTCATACTCGCAGACTTTCGAGCAGCGCCTCGAAATTGGGGAAGCTCGTCGCGACGGGCGCCATATCGTCGATCGCGACAGGCGCCTTGCTGGCGAGTCCGGCAATCGCGAAGCTCATGCAGATACGATGATCGAGGTGCCCGGCGATGGTGGCGCCGCCCGGCAGCGGGTCGCCGCCGCTGCCGTCGATAATCAGGCCGTCCTCGCTTTCTTCGACGCGCACGCCGATGGCCTGGAGGCCGGTGGCCATGACGGACAGGCGGTCGCTTTCCTTGACGCGCAACTCGTCAAGGCCGGTGGTGACGGTGCGCCCCTCGGCAAGCGCGGCCGCGACGAAGAGGATAGGGAATTCGTCGATCATGCTCGGCGCGGCGGCGGGATCGACGGCAATGCCCTTGAGGGCGCTGTGACGGACGCGTAGGTCGGCGACGGGCTCCCCGCCGACATCGCGGGGGTCGAGCAATGCGATGTCGCCGCCCATCTGTTGCAGCACGCCGACCAGCCCGGCGCGCGTCGGGTTCAGGCCGACATTGGTGATCGTCACGTCGCTGCCCGGCACGATCAGGGCCGCGACGATGAAGAAGGCGGCCGACGAGGGGTCGCCGGGGACGACGATCGTCTGCGGCTTGAGGTCGGCTTCGCCGCGCAGGCGAATATGGCGCGTGCCATCGCCGTCGGTCTCGACGCTCAGGTCGGCGCCGAAGCCGCGCAGCATCCGCTCGCTATGGTCGCGGGTCGGCACGGGTTCGATCACCTCGGTCACGCCCGGCGTGTTCAGGCCGGCGAGCAGCACCGCGCTCTTCACCTGCGCCGATGCCATCGGCAGGCGGTAGGCGAGGGGAATGGCAGGGGCAAGACCGCGAACCATCAGCGGCAGGCGGCCCCCGGGCGACGCGTTGATGTCCGCGCCCATTTGCGACAGGGGATCGATGACGCGGCCCATCGGGCGCCCCGACAGGCTGGCGTCGCCCACGAACGTCGCGGTGATCGGGTGGCTGGCGACCAGGCCCATCAGCAGCCGCGTCGATGTGCCGCTGTTGCCCATGTCGAACGCTTCGCGGGGCTGGAGCAGGCCGCCGACGCCGACCCCGTCGATGATCCATTCGCCGTTGCCCGAGCGTTCGATGCCGGCGCCCATGGCGCGCATCGCCGCGGCCGTTGCCAGCACGTCATGCCCTTCGAGCAGGCCGGTGACGCGGCTCGTTCCGACCGCGAGCGCCGACAGCATCAGCGCGCGATGCGAAATGCTCTTGTCGCCGGGAATCGCGATCCGGCCTGCAAGCGGGGTGGACAGGGCAAAGCGGCGCGGCGTGGCGGTCTGGTCGGTCATGGCGTGCGGCTTTTGACAGCGGCCCGACAATCTGGCAAGGCGCACGCCGATTTGACCGACGGGCCCGATCGGCGTCGTCGCTTTTTCCGACATTATATCCTTCTTCTAAAGGGTTATGAGGCATATATGATTAAGGCTGAATGGGGCACGAAACGCAGCTGCCCGAAATGCGCGACCCGATTCTATGATCTGACCAAGGACGATCCGGTTTCGTGCATCAACTGCGGCTACGCCTGGATACCGGAATCGGTGCTGAAATCGAAGCAGCCGATGCCGTTCGAAGAGGTCGAAAAGCCGGGCAAGGCGCCCAAGGAAGAAAGCAGCGACGACGATCTGGATCTGGATGTCGATGTCGATGAAGACAGCGATTCGCCGGACAATGACGTCGATCTCGGCGGCGACGACGATCTGGGCGTCGCGACCGGCGACGACGAAGACGACGAGGGCTGATCAGCCCCGCAAGGGGTCAAAAAAGCATCATGCGATGCATTTGGCCCCTTGCATCGGACGCCCGCGCTGGTAAAGGCGGCGTCCCGGTCGCACTACCCAGGGCGACCCGCACGAAATGGCACGGGGCCTTAGCTCAGCTGGGAGAGCGCTACAATGGCATTGTAGAGGTCAGCGGTTCGATCCCGCTAGGCTCCACCATTTCCCCAATGCGGCGCGATAGAGCGCTCCTCATGGCATATTAGAGGGCAGCGGTTCGATCCCGCAGGCTCCGCCATTTCCAAAATGCGGCGTGATAGAGCGCCCCTCACGGCATATTCCTTAACGCGGTCCGGCGAGAGCGACGGCATCCGGACCCGCCGGAAAGCGCAGTTGCCCGCCCATGTCATGGACAGCCTTCCATACGCACTCGGCGACATCGCTCTCGCTGGTCGTGAGGGCCGGCTGGGCGAATGCCTCCATGATCGGCTGCGCAAAGCTCGCATAGGCGTCGGGGATAAGCTGTTCGACCGGGATGATGGCATTGGCACCGAACCGCGTTGTGGGCGCATAGCCCGGCTCGACGAGTTTCACGGCGACGCCGAAATGCCCAAGCTCGTGCGCCAGCGAACCCGTGAACCCCTGGATCGCCTGCTTGCTGGCGGTATAGGCGGCGGCCAGCGGAAAGGCGCCGAGCGTGACGCTGGAGGTGACGTTGATGATCGTGCCCGCGCGGCGCGCCCGCATCTGCGGTATGACCGCCTGACACATCGCCATCACGCCGATCGTATTGGTCTCGAAGAGCTGGCGCACCAAAGCCATCGGTGTCGCTTCGAACGCGCCGACCGCGCCCACGCCTGCATTGTTGACCAGCACATCGACCGGACCGGCCACATCGATCAGCGATGCGATGCTGTCGGCGTCCGTCACGTCGAGCGGCAATATCCGCAAGCGGCCGGCATTGTCCTCGAACACGGCCGTGTCGGGACGGCGCATCGTCGCGATGACGTTCCAGCCTTGCTTCAGAAAATGTTCGGCGGTTGCCTTGCCGTAGCCTGACGAGGCGCCAGTGATGAGGATCGTGTCGGTCATTGCCTGTCTCCATGAAGTTGATGGTCGGGTGATAGACAGAGGAGGCGATACGATCTATAATCAGAAATCCGATTTTATTTACGGATCGTCTAAATGGACCCATTGAGTGACATCATCGCGCTGCTGCGGCCCCGCGCGGCCGTGTCGAAACCCATCTCCGGCAGGGGAGAGTGGGGCGTTCGTTACGCAGCGTATGACGAACCGGGCTATACGATCGTTCTCGCCGGCGAAGCCTGGCTTGGCTTCGAGGGTGAGAAACCTCTCCATCTCGTGGCGGGCGACTTTCTTCTGCTGCCAACGACCCCGGCCTTTTCATTGAGCAGCGCACCGGACGTGACCGGCAAATCCGTGGAACCGCGCGCCGAGGCTGTGCGGCATGGGGAGCAGGAGGGGGAGCCTGATTTTCTGGCGCTGGGTGGAAGTTTCGCGATCGAGCCGGTGAACGCGCAGCTTCTTCTTTCCCTGCTGCCCGCCCGTATTCATATTCCCGCCACCGAGGGCAAGACGACCCGCTTCGGCCGGCTGATCGAATTGCTCGCAGAAGAATGCTCCGCCGACCTTCCCGGCAAGGATCTATACCTGGGGCGGATGCTCGAAGCCTTGCTCATCGAGGCGCTGCGCTGGCAGAGCGCATGGACGATCCGAGGACCGGCGGGCCTGTTGAACGCCATGCGCGATCCCGCCCTTGCGCGCGCGCTTCAGGCTCTCCATTCGAATGTCCGCGCCGGATGGACCGTTGCTGGGCTAGCCGGCATCGCGGGCATGTCGCGGTCGGCGTTTTCTGCGCGGTTCAGCGAGGCCATCGGCTGCGCTCCCATCGAATATCTGGCGCGATGGCGCATGGCGATCGCCAGGGAGGCCTTGGTACAGGGGGCCAAGTCGCTCGACCGGATCGCCGATGAGATCGGATATGAATCGGCAAGCGCGTTCAGCACCGCGTTTCGCAGGCGGCAAGGCTGCCCACCCGGCAGATTTGCGCAACAATCGCTTGGATCTCCGCCGATTGTGGGATGACGATCGGCACAGTCCGCAACCGGCGGATTTGACGCATTTTATACCGCGATACCACGCCACTTTTTGCCGATTTTCAGATGGATTTGCACCTGGGAAATTCCGGCAACGCGCTGCTCATGGCATAGCGGTTTCAAGCGTGTCTGGCCGGTATATCGTGCGACATGATCTCCATTCGCCGGCTTTCCCAGTCTGAAAAGCGCCAGAAGCCGGGCGTGTCGCGCCCGACGATGCGGGGGTTTTCCGCCGACGGGGATATTGCCCGTTCGAACGGCTCGCATTCGGCGAGCAGATCGCAATCGAAAAAGACGCGCACGACGACATTCTCCAGCGCCTCGCCGTCGCTGCGCATCACGATACCCAATTCGCCGGTCGAAATCCGGACCAGCGTACCGACGGGGTAGATGCCCAGACTGTCGGAAAATCGTTCGAGCAGCGCCGCGTCGAAATGGCCGGCCCAGCCGCGCATTTCGGTGAGCGCCGCGCAAGGCGCCCAAGGCTCCTTATAGGGGCGGCTGGACGTCACGGCGTCATAGACGTCGCAAATCGCGCCCATGCGCGCGAAGAGCGACAAAGCTTCGCCGCGCATGCCGCCGGGATAGCCGCCGCCGTCCATTTTTTCATGGTGGCGCAGGCATACTTCCAGCGCCGCTTCCGGCACGCCGTCGGACGCTTCGAGCAGGCGATGTCCGGCCAGCGGATGGCTGCGCACCGAACTGCGTTCGCTTTCCGACAATCCGCCCTGCTTGTTCAATATGTCGTCGGCGATCGCCACCTTGCCCACGTCGTGCAGGAGGCCCGCGACGCCGAGATCCTGCACGACCGCTTCGTCCAGTCCGAGGTGGCGGGCGAAATTCATCATCAGCGCGCAAACGGATACCGAATGAAGATAGGTATATTCGTCCTTCTCCTTCAGCCGGACGAGGTTGAGAAGCGCCTTTTCATCCCGATCGAGCGACTGTCCGACCGACCGGGCAAGCGGTATCATGCGCTTCGCCTCGATCGCGCGTCCCAGGCGCGCGTCCTCGAACATCGCGGCGACGGCATCGCGCGATCGATCGATCAGCCGGCGGGCGCGGCGGCATTCGGCGCGATACCCCGGCCGTTGCAGCAGTGCGTCGCGAGCCGGTGCGGCGAAGGCGGGCAGGGCGGGTGCGGCGCGGCGTTGGGGTTGCAGGGTGTCGCGCGTGCCGTCCGTCGCCGGCACCGGAACAGAAGGGGTGACGGCCGACTGCGCCAGCCGGCTCCGGCTCTGGTCGATGACGATGCCGACGATCGCCGAATTGCGGATGCGCAACAACTGTTCGTCGGTTTCGACGACGAAATGCTTCTTCCAGAACGGATGGTCGAACCAGGATCCGTCGAAGGCATGGATGAACATGCCGATCCGGACATCTTCCGGTTTGATCTTTTGCAGCACTCCCATGATGGTCCTCATGGCTCGGCGCGTTCCCGCCGGCGTCTTCCCGCCCGTCTAGGCCGCTTTCGTTAAATTCCGGTGTAGCGAAGCGGCTTGGCGCAGGCCTCGTCACCGGGCCGGTCGACAAATCGGCGCTCTGCCCCGGTCCGTTGACATGCCGGCCTTAATCCGGCGCAGCCGATGCCGTTAAATCCTGCAAAATACGAAATTTGCACGGTGAAGATCGTTTTCAGCCTGTCGGAGAAATCCAATTTGTTCCGACACGTTAACTATAAGGAACGACGAACTTGTGTAATGATCGTGTTTCGGATATTCTTTCTGAATAATAAAAGAATATCCTTCGAAGAATAGGACCGCATTTGACTCTGTCTGGGCGCCGTTTGACGAGGAGGATGGAATGGAACAGCCGCGCGTCCCGGACAGCCCGGACGACAATGACCTGGCAGGACAGGGCGATCGCCGCGAAGGCGGCCGCTATCGCACGGTCTGCCGCATCGCCAAGATATTGCGCGATGGCGATGCAGGCCTGTGGCGCGTCCGCAATATTTCCGACGGTGGGATGATGCTGGCGGCCGACGTTTCGATTGCGGTCGGCGAGCGCCTGCAAATCGCCCTGTCGGACAATGTCGTTCTGTCGGCGCGTGTCGTGTGGTCCGACAACGGCCGCTGCGGCGTCGCATTCGACGAGGAGGTCGATGGAGCGGCGGTATTGAAACAACTGGCCGCCGAACAGCGCGACGGCGACTATCGCCCGCCGCGTCTGCCCGTCCATGTGCGTGCCCAGGCGGTGACCGACGACGGGGCGAGCGAAATCGAGATCACCGACATGTCGCAGAGCGGCGCCGGATTCGTCCATGACGGCCAGATCGAGGCCGGCAAGGAACTGGATTTGGTGCTCGTCGGCGGGCTGAAGCGCAAGGCGATCGTGCGCTGGTCGCGCAACGGGCGGGGCGGCCTGTGGCTGACACAGCCGATCGACCGCGCCGACCTGGAAAGCATCCGGCGCTTCGAAAGCTGACCGCGGCTCGAAAGCTTACCGTGGCCTCTTTTAAGGCGTCAGTTCGGGCGAGGCCCTTCGAGTGCCTGTTCCAGATCGGCGATCGGTCCAACGTGCAGTTTTTCACTGAGATCGCGGCATTGCGGAAACACGGCGTCGAGGCGGCGGCGCAGCGTTTCGTCGAACTGCGTCCGGTTCGATATCCGCGATTGCGACACGGTGATTTCGGCGCAGATCGCTTCCTTGATCCGCTGCACGGCCGGTTCGTCCAGAACGCCGGCACGCAGCAATTCTTCGCACAGCTGTAGAAAACCGACCGTGGTCGCGTGCGCGCGCAGCCCGATGAAATCGATGGTCTTGTGCCGTTCACGCGGGCACAGGTCGCGTTGATCCTCGTTATCCATCAGTCCCACTCCCAATTTGCCGCCGCGTGCCGGATTGTCTCCGATGTCTTCGCAGGGGGCTCCATCGCGAGTGTATGGTGAGTTGGCCATGCGAGTCAATTCGCCAGCGGGCGGCGAAGATCGGCGCGCGTGACGCCGTCGCCGATTCCAGGAGCCCGTTGTAACCTTTCGATCATCCGGCACGAAGCGCGGGCTCGGCAGGAATATTCTCGCTCGAAAGGCGCTCGCTCATGCAAACTCCCGTCATGGATCGTCGCCGCTTTTCCGCCGCGCTCGCTGCGGGGGCGGCGCTGCCCCTGCTGTCCGGACAAGCATCGGCGGCGAGGGCGCGGCCGGGCGGTGCACGGAATGTCGTGCTGGTGCACGGGCTGTTCGCCGACGGGTCGTGCTGGAGCGATGTGATCGAGAGGCTTCAGGGGCATGGGATGAACGTGACGTCGGTCCAGAACCCGCTGACGACACTGGAGGAATCGGTTGGCGCGGTCGCGCGGGTGCTCGCCCGACAGGATGGGCCAACGATACTCGCAGGGCACAGCTTTGGCGGGATGATCGTGACGCAGGCCGGGGTGCATCCGCATGTATCGGCACTGGTATATGTGGCGGCGCGCGCGCCCGACGCGGACGAAGATTTCCGTGCGCTCGCCGCGACATACCCGAAGCCGCCGGCCAGCGCGGGCATTCTGTTCGATGGCGACGAAGGCCGGCTGAGCGAGGAAGCGTTCCTGCGCGACTTTGGCGGCGACCTGCCCGAGGCGAAGGCGCGGCTGCTCTATGCGGCGCAAATGCCGTTTCAGCGCCGGCTCCTCGCCGGGCGGGTCACCCAGGCGGCATGGCGTTCAAAGCCGAGCTTCTATGCCGTGTCGGCGGAAGACCGGACGATCGATCCCGACCTGCAGCGATTCCTGGCCCGGCGGATGAAGGCGAGAAAGATCGAGGTGAAGGCAAGCCACTTGTCGATGATTTCGCAGCCCGGCGCGATCACCGCGCTGATCCTCGAGGCCGCGCGTTCGGGCGGGCCGGATCAGATATCCTCGACCAGCCGCCCGTAAAGCTGCGGTCGGCGGTCGCGGAAGAAGCCCATGCCCGCGCGGTGCTTGGCGGCGCGGTCCAGGTCGATCGTTGCGACCAGCACGCCGGTTTCGCCCGCGCCGAACGCCTGCGTCATGTCGCCCCATTCGTCGGTGATGAAGCTGTGGCCATAGAAGTTCGCGTCGCCCTCCGCACCGATGCGGTTGGCGGCGATGAGGGGCATAGCGTTGGACACCGCATGGCCCTGCATAGCGCGGCGCCACATCCGGCTGGTGTCGAGATCGGCATCATAAGGCTCGCTGCCGATAGCGGTGGGGTAGAAGAGCAGTTCGGCGCCCATCAGCGCCATCGCGCGCGCGCATTCGGGATACCATTGGTCCCAGCACACCCCGACGCCGATCCGCGTGCCGAAGACGTCCCACACCTTGAACCCCGTGTTCCCGGGGCGGAAATAATATTTCTCTTCATAGCCCGGTCCGTCGGGAATGTGGCTCTTGCGATAGGTGCCCATGATGCCGCCGTCGGGACCGATCATCGCCAGCGTGTTATAATAATGCGGTCCGTCCTTTTCGAAGAAGCTGGTTGGGATCGTGACGCTCAGCTTCGCCGCCAGCGCCTGCATGGCGATGACGCTGGGATGCTCGGCGGTCGGGCGGGCATTGGCGAACAACTCTTCCTCTTCGACCTGACAGAAATAAGGGCCTTCGAAGAGTTCGGGCGGCAGGATGATTTGCGCGCCCTTCGCGGCGGCGTCCTCGACCAGTGCGGCGACCGCGTCGATATTCGGCTGGACGGGGCCGGGCAGGGGAAGCTGAAGCGCGGCGACGGTGATAGAGCGGGTCATGCGGCGCCTATAGCTCCATCCCCATCGATGCCGCAATTCTGCTCGTGACAAGATAGAGGATCATCGTCGTTGCCAGACCTGCGCCCAGCGCGGTCCAGAAGCCAATCCCCTGCCGCAGCATCCAGGGAATGATCAGAAACATCGGGATCGTAGGCAGGAAATAGATAAAGGCGGCAATCGAATAGGTCGCCACGACCTCGCTGCTTTGCGTATCTCTCCACAACCAGATCATGCCCAGCGTCGATACCAGCGGGATCGATGCGATCAGGCCGCCGAGATTGGGGCTTTTCCGCGCCACCATCGCGATGATCGCGATCAAAAGGCCGGAAATCAGCGCGCGGACCAGAAGCGGTGTCACGACGGGAGTTGCTGGCTCGAACAATGGAAGCTGCCGCCGCCGGCGATGATGCCGCGCGCCGGAACGCCGACGGCGCGGCGGCCGGGGAACAGCGCGGCAAGCGCATCGATAGCGGCCGCGTCGTTCGGCACGCCATAGGTCGGCACGACCACCACGCTGTTGCCGATATAGAAGTTCATGTAGCTCGCCGCCACAAGCTCGCCGTCCACGTCGACGCGGCCGGGGGAGGGCAGGTCGACGATCTCGATCCCACCGAAGGCCGCGGTCCGCGCCCGTGCGTCGGCATAGATGGCGGCGTTGGGATCGTCGCTGCCCGCAGCCACCGGGATGGCGAGCCGGCCTTCGCCGACGAACCGCGCCAGATTGTCGACATGGCCGTCGGTATGGTCGCCGATCAGCCCCTTGCCGAGCCACAGCAGCCGGTCGATGCCGAGCGACTGGCGGAGCCGCACCGCAATATCCTGGCGCGTCAGCGCCGGGTTGCGGTTCGTATTGAGCAGGCATTCCTCGGTCGTGACGGCCAGGCCGGTGCCGTCGACATCGACGCCGCCGCCCTCCAATACCCAGTCCTGATCGTCGACCGGCAGGCCGCTTTCGCGGGCCAGCGCCGCGCCGACTTCGCGGTCGCCCGGCATGACGAATTTCTCGCCCCACCAGTTGAAGTCGAAATTTCGCGCGCGGCGCCCGGCGCCCGTACCCGCGATGATCGGCCCGGTATCGCGCAGCCAGATGTCGCCCAGCGGCTGGACGAGGATGCGGATGCCACGGTCGACCAGCGCGGCGGCAAGCTGTGCCTGCCGTTTGTCATTGACGACCAGCCGCACCGCCTCCCCCCGGCCGCCGTCGTGGACGGCGTTGGCGAAGGCGGCAATATCGGCCCGCGCCGCGTCGATGTGCCCCGACCATTCGGCGTCCAGATGCGGAAAGCCTATCCACACCGCTTCGTGCGGCGCCCATTCGGCCGCCATGCGCAGCGTCATGGATCAGCCGGCCTTGCGGCTGTCGTCGCGGGTCTTGCGGAACTCATCGCCTTCGTTCCAGTTCGGCCAGTCGGTGGTCATCGCCAGCATCCGGCCGACGGCGTAATAGAGGCGCAGGTCCGCCATCATCCCGTCCCAGCTCGTGATCGCCTTCATATCGTCCGACGGGGCGTGATAATGTTTTTCGGTATAGGTTGCGGCCCACGCCTTGCCCGCCTTGGCGCCGCCGTCGACCAGATCCTCGCCGCCGTCGAAATAGATCATCGGCACGCCCTGCTTGGCGAAGCTGAAATGGTCGGAGCGATAGTAGAAGCCCTTTTCCGGCGTCGGTTCGCTGACGATGACGCGGCCTTCCTGCTTCACCGCCTTTTCCAGATAGGCCTCCAGCTGCGACTTGCCGCGGCCGACGACGATGATGTCCTTGGCCGGACCCGATCCCGACAAGGCGTCCATGTTGACGCCGCCAACGGTCTTGGCGAGCGGAAAGACAGGGTTGGACGCGTAATATTTCGATCCGAGCAGGCCCGATTCTTCCGCCGTGACGGCGAGGAACACCAGGCTGCGGTCGGGTGCGCCCGCCTTTTTCTGCGCCTCGGCGATCGCGACGAGCGCGGCGGTGCCGGTCGCATTGTCGATCGCGCCGTTGCAGATGCCGTCGCCGTTCACCGGCTGGCATTGGCCCAGATGGTCCCAATGCGCGGTGTAAAGGACATATTCGTCGGGGCGCTTGGCCCCCGGCAGCACGGCGATGACATTCTTCGACTGCTTGCGTTCGATCTTGTTGGTAAAATCGAGCGAGGCCGTCACTCCGGCCAGCGGCACCGCCTTGAAGCCCTTTTTCTTGGCGGCTTCGCGCAGCGCCTTGAAATCCTGGCCGGCGCCGGCAAACAGCGCCTCCGCCTTGGGCAGCTGAATCCAGCCGTTGGCGGCGGTCTCGTTCGCGCCATTATTCTCGCTGGCGGCCAGATATTGCGTTCCGGTGTTGCTCGATTGAACGACGTTCCAGCCATAGGCGGCGGGTTCGGTGTCGTGGACGATCAGCGCCGCGGCCGCGCCCTGCCGTGCGGCTTCCTCATATTTATAGGTCCAGCGGCCGTAATAGGTCATCGCGCGGCCGTTGAAGTCGCCTTTCGCCTCCTGCACCTGCCAGTCGGGGTCGTTGACCAGGATGATGACCGTCTTGCCCTTCACATCGACGCCGGCATAGTCGTTCCACCCCTTTTCCGGGGCGTTGATGCCATAGCCGACAAACACGACGTCGCTGTCCTTGACCTCGATTTTCGGCTGCACGCGATAGCTGAAGGCGACATAGTCGGGACCATAAGCGAGCGACAGGGGCGTCTTGCCGCCGGCAAAGCGCAGCGGCGACACATTTTCCGCCGTCATCTCGACCAGCGGCACGTCCTGCGTCCAGCCGCCGTTGTTACCCGGCTCCAGGCCCGCTTCCTTGAACTTTTCGATCAGCAGCGCGACGGTCTTTTCCTCGCCCGCCGTGCCTGGCGCGCGACCCTCGAAATCGTCCGACGCCAGCGCGCCGACGACATCCTGCATCGTCTTCAGCGAAATTTCGGGAATGGCGACATCGGGAATGCCGGGCGCGGCGGCTGCCTTGGTCTCGGCCGTGCCGCTGTCGGCGTTGCACGCGGCGACGGAGATGAGGACCGCAAAGGCGGCGGCGGTTCGGGCAGAGCGGATCATGAAATGTCCTTGGTAAAGTTTCGTGAGCTACGGTCGCTTGTGCCAGCCGCACCGCGGGGATGCAAGGCGCCGGGCATATCCGTTGGGGCATCCCAATCCGTCCGGATCGTCATTTTGTCTTGATATATCAGCCGGAATGCTTCGATGATGAAATCGAGGCGAAAGGGGGTATGGGAATGCGTGGGAGATTATTGCTGGCGGGAGCGTGCGCGCTCCTGGCCATGCCGTTGCAGGCGCAGGGCGACGACCGGGCAAAGCGGTTCGGAGCATTGCCCGGCGTCCGCCAGGTCAGCCTGTCTCCGGACGGCAAGCGACTGGCTTTTGTGGCGCCGAACAAGGGGCAGGCCAACGACCTGTTCGTGGTCAACATCGACGACGGCTCGGTCCCGCGGCGGGTGGTCCGTGCCAGTGGCGATCCGGAGTTTCTGCAATGGTGTCGGTGGGCAACCGATGTTCGAATCGTCTGCGAGATCGGTGGCCGCGAAAAGGTCGGTGCGGATATTTTCGGCTTTACGTCGTTGATCGCGGTCGACGCAGCGGGCGGAAACGTCAAGTTGCTCAGCACGCGCCGCCGGGCCAATTCCATCGGGCTCGACACGCGCGGCGGCCAGGTCGTCGACTGGCAGCCCGGTCAGCCGAACAGCCTCCTGATCATGCGGAGCCATGTGCGAGAGGCCAATCGTTATTCGTCATCGCTGATCGTCAAGGACGATCAGGGTATGGGCGTGGATTTGATGGACGTGAACAGCGGGGCGGTGAAAATCGTCGAACGGCCCCGTTCCGACACGATCCAGTATATTTCCGACGGAAAGGGCCGGGTGCGGATCATGGGTGTCCAACCCATGGTCGGCCAGACGTACAACATCAGTTCGACCATCCAATATTATTTCCGGCCGCCGGACGGTGGGTCTTGGCAACCGCTGTCGTACTATGACACCGGGACGGGCGAGGGCTTCCTGCCCTCTGCCGTCGATGCGGAATCGAATCGGGCCATCGGTTTCGGCAAGATGGACGGCCGCAAGGCGGTCATCGCCGTCAGGCTCGACGGGACGGGAAAAGGTCAAACGCTTTACCGGCATCCCGAAGTCGACGTCGATGGGCTGGTCCGCGTCGGTCGCGACCGGCGCGTCGTCGGCGCGACCTATGCCACTGAACGGCGCCATATGGTGACGACCGATGCCGGCGTGGAGGCAATGGCGCAATCGCTGTCAAAAGCGCTCGGCGGCCGCGACGTCTATTTCGTCGATGCGTCGGCCGACGAGGAACATTGGCTGGTCTGGGCCGGGTCCGACACCGACCCCGGTCGTTACTATCGTTACACGCCGGCGGCCAAGCAGCTTCGCCCGCTGCTCGACGACAGACCTCTGCTCACGGACCTGACGCTGTCGCCCGTGCAGGCGGTCCGCTATGCCGCCGCCGACGGCACGATGATACCGGCCTATCTGACGCTGCCGCCCGGGCGCGTGGATGCAAAGGGATTGCCGGCAATCGTCATGCCGCATGGCGGCCCTTCGGCGCGCGACGAATGGGGTTTCGACTGGCTCGCCCAATATTTCGCCCAATCGGGCTATGCCGTCATCCAGCCCAATTTTCGCGGATCGTCGGGCTATGGCGACGAATGGTATCAGAACAACGGATTTCAGTCGTGGCGCACAGCCGTCGGGGACATCACCGACGCGGGCCGCTGGCTGGTCGGCCAGGGGGCCGATCCGGCGAAACTGTCGATCGTGGGCTGGTCCTATGGCGGCTACGCGGCGCTGCAATCGGGGGTGATCGCCCCCGACCTGTTCCGATCGATTGTCGCGATCGCGCCGGTGACAGACCTGGCTTTGTTGAAAAGGGAAAGCCTGAGGTATGTCCAGAGCGCGATGATCCGCGATTTCATCGGGTCGGGTCCGCATGTTCGCGAAGGGTCGCCGGCCCAGAATGCCGACCGGATCGCGGCGCCGGTGTTGATGTTCCACGGCTCGTTCGACCAGAATGTCGATATCGAGCAGGCGCGGACGATGCGCGGGGCGCTTGCTTCGGCGGGCAAGAAGGTCGAACTTGTTGAATATCCCGGCCTTGCCCACGACCTGCACGATAGCGAAACGCGGACAGCGATGCTGGCGCGGATATCCGCCTTTCTGCCGCACTGATCGGTCCGCAACAACAAAGGGGCGGCCCGTTTCCGGACCGCCCCTTTGTTGTTTGCGATGAACCGCCGGATCAGCGCGAATAGAATTCGACGACCAGATTGGGTTCCATCTTCACCGGATAGGGCACTTCGTCGAGCGTGGGCACGCGGACGAAAGTCGCCTTGGTGCCGTCGACCGCGACATATTCGGGCAGGTCGCGCTCGGGCAGGCTCTGCGCTTCGGCGACCAGCGCCATTTCCTGCGCCTTCTTGCCCAGCGTGACTTCGTCGCCCGGCTTCACCAGGCGGCTGGCGATGTTGCACTTCACGCCGTTCACGTAAACGTGGCCGTGGCTGACGAGCTGGCGCGCCGAAAAGATCGTCGGCGTGAACTTCGCGCGATAGACCACCGCGTCGAGGCGGCGTTCGAGCAGACCGATCAGATTCTGGCCGGTATCGCCTTTCAGGCGCGATGCTTCGATATAGTTCTTCTTGAACTGCTTTTCGGTGATGTCGCCGTAATAGCCCTTCAGCTTCTGCTTTGCGCGGAGCTGGATGCCGAAATCCGACATCTTGCCCTTGCGGCGCTGGCCGTGCTGGCCGGGGCCATATTCGCGGCGGTTGACCGGGCTCTTCGGACGACCCCAGATGTTTTCGCCCATCCGGCGGTCGAGTTTATACTTGGCGCTCTGGCGCTTCGACATATGCGTCTCCAATTTGCTCTTGTGCCGAAGGATTTCGGCGGTGTCCCGGGTCGCACCATAGGGATGTCTCGACAGGCTCGACACCATATGCGACCGCCGCTTCACCGGGGTGCGGGGTCCATTGCGAAGGCGCGCGGTTAGACGGCGACGGGCGGAAAGTCAAGCATTGCAGCCGCGGCTCGACAGCGTCGAAAAAGCCGCTAAAGGCTGGCCCGCATGACAGCCGCCAAAATGCCCGAGCAGTGCGAAACCATGGTCGATGTGCGCGCCGGTGTTGACGAGGTCGACCGCGAACTGGTCGCGCTGCTCGTCCGGCGTTTCGGCTACATGGATGCGGCGGCGCGGATCAAGAGCGATCGCGGCGCGGTGCGCGACGAGGCGCGCAAGGCCGAGGTGCTGGACAATGTCGCGCGCGAGGCCGCGGCGGCGGGGTTGCCGTCCGACAGGCTGCGCGCCGTGTGGAACGAACTGGTCGAACAATCGATCGCTTATGAAACGGTCCGCTGGGACAGCGAGCGACGCTAAACCTCGTCGGGCGGGGGTGCCGACTTGCGCGCTCTGCCCAGCGTCGTCACGATGCCGTGCATCATCCGGATATCATTATAGGACCAGCCGGTCTTGGTCAGCGTGGTCCGCAGCGTCCGAAGCGTGGCTTCGGTGCGGTCGGCGGGAAAGAAATAGCCGGCGGCATCGAGATCGCGGATGAAATGCTGGATGAGCTGTTCCATTTCGCCATGATCGGCGGGCGGATCGAGCGGGGCTTTGGGCGGGCTGGCCAGTGCGACGCCCCCCTCGACCCCGCTCGGGACATGTTTTGACCATTCATAGGCGAGCAGGATGACGGCCTGCGCCAGATTGAGCGACCCGAATTCGGGGTTGATCGGCACCGTCACGATGCTGTGCGCCAGCGCGACATCGTCGGTTTCCAGCCCCGATCGTTCCGGGCCGAAGACATAGGCGCAGCGGCCGGCGGTCGCATGAACCTGCCGCGCGGCCGCCTCGGGCGTCAGCACCGGCTTGGTAACGCCGCGCTTGCGGACCGTGGTGGCATAGATGTGCGTGCAGTCCGCGACCGCTTCGGCGAGCGTATCGAAAACCCGCGCTTCCGCCAGCACGATGTCCGCGCCCGATGCGGCGGGCCCGGCATCAGGGTTCGGCCACCCGTCGCGCGGGGCGACGAGGCGCAATTCGGTCAGCCCGAAATTGAGCATCGCGCGCGCCGCCTTGCCGATATTCTCGCCAAGCTGCGGCCGGACCAGGACGATGACGGGGGGTGGGGTGGCTTCCACGACAGCATTTCCTTTTTCCCGTATCCCCGAGCGAAGACGAGGGGTTCCGCCGAGCGAAGTCGAGGCGCGGGCTGCGCGCTCGGCAGGCGGTATGGACGCACGTTTCAGCCGATCCCAGTCTCTCGCGATCAGGGCCTCCTTTTTCGCACGAGACCAGTTTTTGATTGTGAGTTCGGCCGCTTTGGCCTCTTCACGGGTCTTAAAACCTTCCGCCCATACGAGTTCGATGGGGCGCCGCGTGGACGTGTAACCGCCCAGAATCCCTTCCTGATGCTGATGGACGCGCTTGTCCAAATCATCGGTATGGCCGGTGTAATAGCTGCGGTCGGCGCAATGGAGGAGATAGGTCCAGAAAGTCACCGGCAGTCTCGTCAGTCTTTCTCGCTACGCTCGAAATAGCCCCTCGTCTTCGCTCGGGGATACGGGTCTATGACCCGCTCTTTTGCGCCGCCTCGGTGATGGTCGAGGCGAATTCCTCGAAATCCTTGGCTTCGGTGAAATCGCGATAGACGCTGGCGAAGCGGATATAGGCGACATTGTCGAAGCCCTTCAGCGCTTCCATCACCATCGCGCCGATCTGGGAGGCGTTCACTTCGTTCTCGCCCGACGTTTCGAGCTGGCGCTGGATGCCCGAGACCAGTCGTTCGATGCGGGCGGCCTCGATCGGGCGCTTGCGGCAGGCGATCTGGACGCTGCGCATCAGTTTTTCGCGGTCGAAAGGCTCGCGCCCGCCGCCGGCCTTCAGCACCGCCACCTCGCGCAGCTGAATACGTTCGAAGGTCGTGAAGCGCGCGCCGCAATCCTCGCATTGACGGCGGCGGCGGATCGCGGCGCCGTCCTCGGTCGGACGGCTGTCCTTCACCTGGCTGTCTTCATGGCCGCAATAGGGACAGCGCATCGGTCAGCGCTTCACCCGGTTGACCAGAGCGATGGCGGCCCCCGCCAGCAGCCCGACCGGCCAGGTCACGACCGGCAGGGCGGCGCCGACGATCGCGCCGATGCCGCCGCCGATCAGGACGGGGCGCGTCGACGGATGGTCGATGCCCTGCCGGCCCATCGCCTTGACCTCTTCGATCGACCGTTCGACCAGCGTCGGCTCTTCGGGATGCTGCCGCGCCAAGCGATCAGCCCTGATAGATGGGAAAGCGTTCGCACAGCGCGCGGACGCGGCCGCGCACATCGGCTTCGACATCGGCGTCGCCATGCTCGCCCTTATCGCGCAGCGCCTCGAGCACGTCGGCCACCATGTCGCCGATTTCCTCGAACTCCGCCACGCCGAAACCGCGCGTCGTGCCGGCGGGCGATCCGACGCGGATGCCGCTGGTCTTCACCGGCGGCAGCGGGTCGAAGGGCACGCCATTCTTGTTGCAGGTGATCGCCGAGCGTTCCAGCGCTTCGTCCGCGTCGCGGCCGGTGATGCCGAGCGGGCGGAGGTCGATCAGCGCGAGGTGCGTGTCGGTGCCGCCCGCCACGACATCGGCGCCGCGCGCCTTCAGCCGGTTCGCCAGCGCCTGGGCATTGGCGATGGTCGCCTTCGCATATTGCTGGAATTCGGGGCGCAGCGCTTCGCCGAACGCGACGGCTTTCGCGGCGATGACATGCATCAGCGGGCCGCCCTGCAGGCCGGGGAAGACCGCCGAATTGATCCGCTTGGCGATCGCTTCGTCATTGGTCAGGATCATGCCGCCGCGCGGACCGCGCAGCGTCTTGTGCGTCGTCGTGGTGACGACATGGGCATGTTCCATCGGCGAGGGATGCGCGCCGCCCGCGACGAGGCCCGCGAAATGCGCCATGTCGACCATCAGCAGCGCGCCGACATCGTCCGCGATCGCCCGGAAGCGCGCAAAGTCGAGCGTGCGCGGATAGGCTGAACCGCCCGCGATGATCAGCGCGGGGCGATGTTCCTTCGCCAGTGCCTCGACCTGGTCGAAATCGACCAGATGGTCGTCGGGGCGGACGCCATATTGCACCGCGTTGAACCATTTGCCCGACATGGCGGGCGGGGCGCCGTGGGTCAGGTGGCCACCGGCGTCGAGGCTCATGCCCAGGATCGTCGCGCCGGGCTTGGTCAGCGCCAGCATGACCGCGCCGTTCGCCTGCGCGCCCGAGTGCGGCTGGACATTGGCGAAGTTGCAGTCGAACAGCTGCTTGGCGCGGTCGATCGCCAGCGTTTCGACCTCGTCCGACGGCGCGCAGCCCTGATAGTAGCGCTTGCCGGGATAGCCTTCGGCATATTTGTTGGTGAAGACCGACCCCTGCGCCTCCAGCACCGCCTTGCTGACGATGTTTTCCGACGCGATCAGTTCGATCTGATATTGCTCGCGTTCCATCTCATGCTTCATCGCCGCCGCGACCGCGGGGTCGGTGGTGGCGACGCCGTCGGTGAAATAACCGGCCGATTTGATCGGTTTGTCGAGCGTGTCTGTGGTCATCGGCTGGTCTCCAGTTCGGGCAAATCGAAGGGCGGCTTGGAAAGCTTGTCGACGCGCCGCGCGTGGCGGTCGCCGGCAAAATCGGTGGTCAGGAAGGCGGTGATGCACGCCTTTGCCATGTCGATGCCGGTCAGGCGGGCCCCCATGGCGATGACGTTGGCGTCATTATGCTGGCGGGCAAGGCTGGCGGACAGCGGTTCCGACACCAGCGCGCAGCGGCACGCCGGGTTGCGGTTGACCGAAATGGAGATGCCGATGCCCGAACCGCAGAGCGCGACGCCCTTGTCGGCGCCGCCGTTCGCGACCGCTTCGGCGAGGGCATAGCCATAGTCGGGATAATCGACGCTGTCGGGGCCGTTGGTGCCCAGGTCGGCGATCTCATGCCCTTCGCCGCGCAGCCAGTCGGCCAGCGAGGCCTTCAGTTCCCAGGCGGCATGATCAGAAGCTATGGCGATACGCATCGGGGCGGCTCCCGCAAGGTGAAGGGAATCGATGTCGGCCCTTTAGGCGAAGCGTTGCGGCTTGGCCATAAGCGCCGCGGCATTTTCGACCCGATAATGTCACAAAGCCGGTTTGACCGCCATCGGGCGCCCGCGTAGAGCGCCGTCATGGGTGACATGCTGCTTTCGATCGTCATGCTGGGCGGACTGGCCCTGCTCGCCGGCGCAATCATGGTGTTCCGCCATGGCGACCGGCGCCGCGCGATGCTGATGGTCGTCGCGGCGCTGGTCATGTTCGCCAATGTGGCGATCTGGATGGTGCCGGTGAAGTAGGTCGGCCTCAGCGGATCGGCGAATCGGGCGCGAGCCGCATGTCGAGATAATTGTCGAGGCTCTTCATCAACTGATCCAGTTCATGCTCGAAGAAATGGTTCGCGCGCGGGATCTCGTCATGATGGATGGTGATGCCCTTTTGGGTGCGCAGCTTGTCGACCAGTTTCTGGATCGCCGGCGGCGGCACGATTTCATCCTGCCCGCCCGCGACGATGATGCCCGACGAGGGGCAGGGCGCGAGGAAGCTGAAGTCGTACATGTTCGCCGGCGGCGCGACTGACAGGAATCCGCGGATTTCCGGGCGGCGCATCAAAAGCTGCATCCCGATCCACGCGCCGAAGCTGAAGCCCGCGACCCAGGTGGTCTGCGCCTCCGGATGGATCGACTGGACCCAGTCGAGCGCCGATGCGGCATCGCTGAGTTCGCCGATCCCATTGTCGAACGTGCCCTGGCTGCGGCCGACGCCGCGAAAGTTGAAGCGCAGCACCGCAAAGCCCCGCGCGACGAAGCTTTTGTACATCGCCTGGGTGATGCGGTCGTTCATCGTGCCGCCGCCCTGCGGATGCGGGTGCAGGATCAGCGCCACCGGCGCGCGCGGGCGCGGGGGCGGCGAGAAGCGGCCTTCGATGCGGCCCTCGGGGCCGGGAAAAATGACGTCGGGCAAGGGATACCTCTGTTTCTTGAAGCTGGCCCCCGATTCGCCGGACGGCGGGGTGGCGAAGCAGGATGCGCGCCTATATAGAAAATAGGTGGCGTGTTGCAACTTTTGCGAATCACTCGCAATAACGCGCAATCCCATGTGTGTTCCGGTCGCATCGAGCGAAGTCGAGATGCCCATCATTGCGGCGCTTCGCATATGGGAGTCTCGATCGCGCTCGACACGAACGGGGAAATAAGGCGGCTATTCCTTCGATGATCTACCTCGATTACCAGGCCACGACACCGCTCGCCCCCGAAGCGCGCGCGGCGATGCTGCGCTGGCTGGAAGGGCCGGGCCAAGGGGGCGGTTTCGCCAACCCGTCGAGCACGCACAAGGCGGGCCGCGCCGCCGCGGCTGCGGTGGAGGTCGCGCGCGATCAGGTCGCGGCGTTGCTGCCCAAGGGCGGGCGCGTCCACTTCACCTCGGGCGCGACCGAGGCGCTCAACTGGGCCTTGTTCAAGGGCGCGGAGAGCCGGACCGGCGGTGCGGCGGGGCTCAGCATCGAGCATCCGGGGGCGCTGCAGTGCCTGGAAAAGCTGAACGCGGCGGTCCTTCCCGTCGATGGCCGGGGCCTGGCCTTGCCGCCCGACGATGCGCTGATCCCGGAAAATGGCATCGTCGCGGCGATGCTGGTGAACAATGAGGTCGGTACGATCCAGCCGGTCGACGATTTCGCCGCCGCCGCCCATGCCAAGAACAGCCTGCTGCTCTGCGATGCGGTGCAGGGGCTAGGGCGCGTCGTGATTCCCGAAGGGCCGGACCTGATCGCAATATCGGCGCACAAGATACATGGGCCGAAGGGCATCGGCGCCCTGTGGGTGCGAGACGGGGTGGATATTGACCCGCTGATGCTCGGCGGCGCGCAGGAGCAGGGGATGCGGTCGGGCACCGTATCGCCCGCGCTCTGCGCCGGTTTCGGAACGGCAGCGGCGCTGGCGGCCGAACGGTTCGATGCGGATGCCGCGCATGTCGAGCGGCTGTGGGCGCTTGCACTGGACCTGTTGCCGGGATGGTGCATCAACGGCGATGCGGAGCGACGCTATCACGGCAACCTGAACGTCCGCCGGGATGGCGTGAATGGCCTGCGGCTGATGTCCGACGCCCGCGATGTCGCCTTTTCGCTCGGCAGCGCCTGCGCCAGCGGATCGGGCAGGGTCAGCCATGTGCTGCGCGCGATGGGCGTCAGCGAAATCGACGCGCGCTCGTCGATCCGGCTCGGCTGGGGGCGCTATACGACGGAACAGGACTTGCGGGACGGGCTGAACGCGATCAGGGATGCGGCACGGTTGCAGGGAGCCCTTTGATGCGCGTCCATTTCCTTCACGCCGACGGCAAGGGCCGCACCGATGCCGAGGCGCAGCCGGGCGACAGCTTGCTCGACATCGCGCAGCGCTATCTGATGCCGCTGGAAGGGACGTGCGAGGGACAGATGGCCTGTTCGACCTGCCATGTCATCGTTGCGAAAGAAGATTTCGGCCGGCTTCCCGAAGCGAGCGAGATGGAGGAGGATATGCTCGATCTTGCCGCGGGCGTGCGCCGCACCAGCCGCCTGGCGTGCCAGATCGTGCTGACCGCCGATCTCGACGGGCTGACCGTCGCCATTCCGGCCGAGAGCCGCAATATGCAGGAGTCCCGCTGATGCGGATCATCTGCGCCCTGTCCGTTCTTCTGGCGCTTGCATCCTGCGCTATATCGCCGGACACGACGCCCCGCGCGGCCGCAAACCCCGTCCTGTCGGCAAAAATTGCGGCGATCGAGACGCGCAGCGGCGGGCGTCTGGGCGTTGCCGTGACTGACGCCGATGGGACGCTGCGCTTCGGCCACCGCGCCGATGAACGCTTTGCCATGTGCTCGACCTTCAAGCTGTTGCTGGCGGGACGGGTGCTGAGCGCCGCGACCAGCGGCGTGCCCCTGCGCTCGCCCCTCGACTTCACGCGCACCGACCTGTTGCCGCATTCGCCGGGCGCTGAAAAGCTGCTCGATGCCGATGGCAAGGGACAATATCGCATCGGCTTCGCGGCAAGGGACGCCGTGGTGCTCAGCGACAATCTGGCCGCCAATCTGCTCCTCGACCGGTTCGGCGGGCCGGCGGGCTTTACCGCCTTCGTGCGCGGGATGGGCGACGAGGTGACCCGGCTCGACCGGATGGAGCCGGACCTCAACGAAAATGCGCCCGGCGATCCGCGCGACACGACCAGTCCGGCGGCGATCGCCCGAAGCGGTGCGCAACTGGTCTTTGGCGATCGATTGCACCAAAGCCATCGCGCGACGCTGCGCGATTGGCTGGTCGAGAGCAGGACGGGGCTGGCGCGCATTCGCGGTGGTTTGCCGCAGGACTGGGTGGCGGGCGACAAGACCGGGACGTGCGGCACCGCCTATAATGATGTGGCCTTCGTCGAACAGCCCGGCGGCGGCCGTCACATGATCGCGATCTATCTCGACCGCCCGGCGGTGTCGGGCGACGCCGCCAACGCGGCGATCGCCGGCGCCGCGCGGGCTATCGCGGAGGATTTGCTGAACTGACCCGCCGCTTGCATTTGGCCGCCGCCGCCGCCATATGCGCCGCGGGAGTCGGGCGGACGCAGTCTTCGCCAACCCGGTCAGGTCCGGAAGGAAGCAGCCGCAACGAATTCGCTGCGGGTCGTTCCGGCTCCCACCCTCCAACCGATCGCGCGTCAAACCTTCGTCACCCCGGACTTCATCCGGGAGGATTAGATATGGGGTTGCAGCGTCAGCATTCCCCTTCGACAAGCGCCGCCGCCGCCCCTAAGACGAACCCATGAGCGATTCCGCTGAAGACGATGGCCCGATGCTGGGTATGGATTTGCCCGAAACGCCGCCGCCGGCGGCGTCGAGCGGCCCCTACCGCGTCCTGGCGCGCAAATATCGTCCGCAAACCTTTGCCGAACTGATCGGGCAGGACGCCATGGTCAAGACGTTGGGCAATGCGATCGCGCGCGACCGGCTGGCCCACGCCTTTCTGATGACCGGGGTGCGCGGGGTCGGCAAGACCTCGACCGCGCGGCTGATCGCCAAGGCGCTCAACTGCATCGGCCCCGATGGGCAGGGCGGGCCGACGATCGACCCGTGCGGGGTGTGCGAACCGTGCCGCGCGATCACCGAGGGCCGCCATATCGACGTGATCGAGATGGACGCCGCGTCGAACACCGGCGTCGACGACGTGCGCGAGATTATCGAGGCGGTGCGCTATGCCGCCGTGTCGGCGCGCTACAAGATCTACATCATCGACGAAGTGCACATGTTGTCGCGTAATGCGTTCAACGCGCTCCTGAAAACGCTCGAAGAGCCGCCGCCGCACGTCAAGTTCCTGTTTGCGACGACGGAGGTGAACAAGGTGCCGGTGACGGTGCTGTCGCGCTGCCAGCGGTTCGACCTCCGCCGGATCACCCCCGACATGCTGTTCGCCCATTTCAGCGCGATATTGCAGAAGGAGGGCGTGGAGGCCGATGCGCCCGCGATCTGGCTGATCGCCAATGCCGCCGAAGGATCGGTGCGCGACGGCCTGTCGATTCTCGACCAGGCGATCGCGCACGCCGATCTGGATGGCGGCGGCCGGATCGGCGCCGATCAGGTCCGCACGATGCTCGGCCTGTCGGATCGCACCGCGATCGCCCAGTTGATGACCGCGATACTGGAGGGCGACAGCAGCGGGGCGATCGACCTGGCCCGCGCCCAATATGCGCTGGGTATCGAACCGATCGCGATGGTCCGCGGCCTGATGGAACTGACCCACGCCGTCACGCTGGCCAAGGTGGCGCGGCACGATGATCCGGCGCTGGCCGAAACCGACCGGCAGCGGATCGGCGAATGGGCGCAGGCGCTGGGGTTCGCGCCGCTCAACCGGCTGTGGCAATTGCTGCTGAAAGGGCATGACGAGGTGCTGCGGGCCAATAATCCGCTCGATCATCTCGAAATGCTGTTGCTGCGCGTAATCTATGCGGCCTCGCTTCCCGATCCGGGCGAACTGGCGAAGCTGCTGGAAGGCGGGGTGCCCGCAGCGCCGTCCCCGGCCGTGCCCGGCGGCGATGGCGCGGGGCCGGCGACGCAGGTCGCGCCGGTCGCGCCGGTCGCCGAAGCGCCCGCGCCGGTCGCCGCGCTGACCGTCGCACAAATTCATCAGCTTTTGGAAAGCACGGGAAACCATCGGCTTGCCGTCGATGTTCATGATCATTTGCAAATCATTCGGCTGGAACCGGGCGACCTGCTGTTCGCGCCCGCGTCCGCGCTGCGCGACAGCTTCGCGCGCGAATTGGGCGACGCTTTGCTGACCGCGACGGGCAACCGCTGGCAGGTGCGGGCGGGCGAGGGCGAGGCACGGCCGAGTCTGGGCCAGATGAAGGCGGCGGCGCTTGCCGACAATGACGCCCGCATTCGCGAACTGCCGGTCGTCAAGGCCGCTCTGGCCGCTTTTCCCGACGCCAGCCTTGCACCCGAAGACAATCATCGTCAAAGGACGGGCCCATGAAATCGATCGAAGAAATGATGAAGGCGGCGCAGGAAGCGGCCGCCACGGTGCAGGCGCAGATGCAGGAGGCGCAGGCGAAGCTCGACAGCGTCGAGGTCGAAGGCGTGTCGGGCGGCGGACTGGTCAGGATTCTGGCTAGCGCAAAAGGGCGCATCAAGGCGATCTCGATCGACGACAGCCTGATCGTTCCGGCGGACAAGCAGATGCTGGAAGACCTGCTGGCGGCCGCATTCAACGACGCGCGCGAAAAGGCCGACCGCGCGAGCCAGGAAGAAATGGGCAAGATGACCAGCGGTCTGCCGCTGCCACCCGGCTTCAAGCTGCCCTTCTGACGCGGCGGCGGGGCGCCATGGCGGAGCACGCGCGGGACCGCCTGTTCACCGCAGCGTCATTGAATGCGCGCCAAGTTACGCCATATTAGCCATGACCATCCTATAAGAAGGGCGGCGTGCCGACAGCGGACGCCCGTCCAGGAGCCATGATGAGCCATAATTACCCCCTGCTTCCCCTGCGCGATATCGTCGTTTTCCCTCATATGATCGTGCCGTTGTTCGTCGGCCGCGACCGATCGGTCGCCGCGCTGGAAACCGCGATGGATGCCGACAAGGAAATCTTCCTGGTCGCCCAGCTCGATCCGGGCGAGG
>QFPJ01000151.1 GCA_003241685.1 Sphingopyxis macrogoltabida | reverse complement strand
GACGGCCGGCGAATTGACGCAGGAACTGGCGCAGGCCGGTGCCGAGCTGATGGTCGATGTGCTGGACGATCTTGCCGGCCATCCGCCGGTGGTCCAGCCCGAAGAGGGCGTCACCTATGCCGCCAAGATCGACAAGGCGGAGGCACGGATCGATTTCAGCCGCGACGCGCATCAGGTCGAACGGCAGGTCCGCGCCTTCAACCCCTTCCCCGGCGCCTTTTTCGAATATGGCGGCGAACGCTTCCGCATCCTTGCCGCCACGGTCGAGGATCATGCCGGGCCGGCGGGCGAATTGCTCGACCACAGCCTGCTGATCGGCTGCAGCCATGGCGCGATCCGCCCGACCCTGATCCAGCGCGCGGGCAAGGCGGCGATGTCGGCGGGCGAATTGCTGCGCGGCTTCGACATGCCCACCGGCAGCCGGGTCAACGCCTGAGCCGATGGCCCGTTTCGCCTTCACCGTCGAATTTGACGGCCGTCCGTTCATGGGCTGGCAGCGTCAGGCCCATGGCCCCAGCGTCCAGCAGGCGATCGAGGATGCGATCAATGCCGTCACCGGCGAGCGCGCCATCCTGCACGCCGCCGGCCGCACCGATGCCGGCGTCCATGGCCTTGCCATGCGCGCTCATGCCGATGTCGAAAAGCCGCTGACGCCCTTTCGCCTGATGGAGGCGATCAATGCGAAGCTGCGGCCGCACCCCGTCGCGATCCTCGCCTGCGAAGAAGTCGCGCCGGACTGGCATGCCCGGTTCAGTTGCACCGGCCGCGCTTATATCTACCGCATCGCCAATCGCCGCGCGCCGCTGACCCTGGAATCGGGGCTTGCCTGGCGGGTGATCCAGCCGCTCGACGCCGACGCCATGCATGATGCGGCGCAGATCCTGGTGGGTCATCATGACTTCACCACCTTCCGCTCGATCCATTGCCAGGCGGCCAGTCCGCTGAAGTCACTGGCGATGCTGGATGTGGAGCGACAGGGCGATCGCATCGCCATCCGGGCGGAGGCGCGCTCCTTCC
>QFPJ01000003.1 GCA_003241685.1 Sphingopyxis macrogoltabida | reverse complement strand
CAGCCCGGTCAGCGGCAGCGTCTATGCGCTCGACCCCGACATTCCGGTCGACCGGCAGCGGCTGGCGGTGATCGTCAGCGGCGACGTGCCCGGATACCGGCTGATCCTCGACAAGACGGCGCTGGGCGACGCCGATGCGGGGCAACAGATATTGCCGCGCCCCGGCGCGCATATATTGACGCTGGTCGATCCCGGCGGCCGCACCATCGACCGGGTCCGTTTCACGGTGCGATAAAGGCCCTGTCACATCCCTGAAATTATGTTGCGCTGCAGGATCGAGCGGTTAGTCTGCCCCGCCAGGAGACAGGTCCGCTTCCGGGGCCCAAAGGGGACAATCACATGATATTTGGTCGCGTAAAGCCGATCGATGCCATTCTGGCGACGGCCGAGAAAAAATCGCTTCACCGTTCGCTCGGCGCCCTGCAACTGACGCTGTTCGGGATCGGCTGCGTCATCGGCACGGGCATTTTTGTCCTGACGTCGGCGGGCGCGCAAAAGGCCGGACCGGGCCTGATGCTCGCGTTCGCGATCGCGGGCGCGATCTGCGTCGTGGCGGCGCTCTGCTATGCGGAAATCGCGGCGATGCTGCCGGTCGCGGGCTCGGCCTATACCTACACCTATTCGGTGATGGGCGAGATTCTGGCCTGGTCGGTCGGCTGGGCGCTGGTGCTCGAATATGCCGTCGCGGCCAGCGCCGTGTCGGTGGGCTGGTCGGGCTATTTCTCCGGGACCATATTGAACGAGTTTCTGGGCATACAATTGCCCGCCTATCTTGCCGCCGGGCCGCTGGCTTTCGGCGGTGCGCCGGGCGGGTTCATTAACCTGCCCGCGGTGGTGATCGCATTGCTCGTCACCTGGCTGCTGATGATCGGCACCACCGAATCGGCGCGCGTCAACGCCGTGCTGGTGGCGATCAAGGTCACGGCGCTGACCGCCTTCATCATCCTCACGCTGCCGCAGGCGGAGGCGGACAAGTTCAACCCCTTCCTGCCTGCCGGCATCTTCGGCGGTTTTGGATCGGGCATCGGCGCCGTGGGGGCCGCGGCGACCATCTTCTTCGCCTATGTCGGCTTCGACGCGGTTTCGACCGCGGCCGAGGAAACACGCGATCCGCAGAAGAATGTGCCGATCGGGCTGATCGGATCGCTGCTTTTCTGCACCGTCTTCTACATCCTCGTCGCCGCCGGCGCGATCGGCACGATCGGCGGACAGCCGATCATGGGCCCGAACGGCATCCCCTTCCCCGCCGGTTCGGCCGAACTCGCGCGCCAGTGCGCGCTGCCCGAATATGCCGGAATGCTGGTCTGCTCGAACGAAGCGCTGGCGCATGTCCTGCGTGAAATCGGCTTCTCCGGCATCGGCAACATGCTGGGCATCGCGGCTTTCGTCGCGCTGCCGTCGGTGATCCTGATCCTGCTGTTCGGCCAGACGCGCATCTTCTTCGTGATGTCGCGCGACGGCCTGCTCCCCGAAGGCCTGTCGAAGATCCACCCGAAGTGGAAGACGCCCTATGTCGTCACCGCCATCACGGGCAGCGTGGTCGCCTTTGCCGCCGCCTTCCTGCCCGTGGGCCAGCTTGCCGACATCGCCAACGCGGGGACGCTCTATGCCTTCTTCATGGTTGCCCTGGCCGTGATGCTGCTGCGCAAGCGCGAACCGAACCGTCCGCGCCCGTTCCGCACGCCGGCGCTGTGGCTGACCGGGCCGCTGACCATGGCCGGCTGCGTGTTCCTTTTCCTCAACCTGCCGCTGGAGGCGATGCTGGTGCTGCCGGGGTGGGCGGTAATCGGATTCCTGATCTACTTCGCCTATGGCTATCGCAAGAGCCATGTCGGGCTGGGCCGCGTCGAGGTGCATGAAACCGATGCCGACGCCCCGCCGCCTCCGGCGCCGTCGATCAACTAGTGAAAGCGAAAGGGGGCTTCGGCCCCCTTTCTTCTGCCGGTCAATAAGGCGACCTAGGCGCGGTGCCGGGCCGGGTGAACAGCTTGCCGCGTTCGGCCCACAACACCAACAGCAGCCCGGCGACGCCCGCACCGAAAAAGGCATAGGCAAGCGGCAGGGTCGTGCCGTCGTACATCTGGCCGATCAGCGCCCCGGCAACCGCCGCCAGCGAGGTTTTGGCAAAGCTTTGATAGGAGGAGGCGACCCCGGCCATATGGCCGAAATCCTCCATCGCGATCGATCCGAAATTGCTGCCGATGAACCCGATCAACCCGACGTTGACCATCATCAGGATGGTGAACACGGTCAATGTTTCGGCGCCGCTGAACCCCGCGACGATCTGGGCGATCGACGTCGCCATGAACGCGAAGACCGCCGTTTGCGACACGCGGCGCGCGCCGAAGCGTTCGACGATGGCGGCGTTGGAGAAATTGGCGATCGCGATGCCGATGGCGACGAACGCGAAGATCAGCGGGAACAGGCTGCGCGCGTCGAACACTTCGCCGATGATCTGTTCGCTGCTGTTGAGATAGCCGAACAGCGCGCCCTGCATCAGCCCCGATGCGATCATATAGCCTGCCGCGCGGCGGTGGCGCGTCACCGTCACCCAGCCCGCGACCATCGTCCGCCAGTCGAGCCGCCGGACATCCGCCGGATCGAGCGTTTCGGGCAGGCGGCGCAGCCACAGCAGCATGACGACCGCCATCGCGCCGAAAAAGAAGAAGATCGACCGCCAGCCGGCGATCGCGGTGACGCCGGCACCGATCGCCGGCGCGACCACCGGCACGATCATGAACACGAGGAAGATCAGCGACATGCGCTTCGCCATCGCATCGCCGACGAACAGGTCGCGAATCACCGCGACCACGACGACGCCAAGCGCCGCCGCAACGATGCCGTGACCGAAGCGCAGCGCCAGCAGGATCGGAAAGCTGGTGGCCAGGCCGCAACCGATCGCGAACAGCATATATGCGATCAGCGCGGGCACCAGCACGCCCTTGCGGCCGAAGCGGTCGGCCAGCGGGCCGTACAGCAGCGACCCCAGGCCCATGCCGAGCAGATAGGTCGAAATCACGAACTGACGGTCGTTGGCGACGGTGACGCCCAGCGCCTGGCCCATCGCGGGCAATGCCGGCAGCATCGCATCGACGGCCAGCGCGTTCAGCGCCATCACCATCGCCATCATGAAAACCATTTCGCGGTCGCCGGGCAGTTCGGACTTTTGGGGGGAGGATGTCATCTTGTGCATGGCACCAGCGCTATGCGCCCGCGACGCCCGCTTGGATAGCCCCGGCGGACCCGATTCGCCGTACAATGAAAAAGGGCCGCCCCGGCAGGACGGCCCTTCATCCGCTTCCGGTCCGGCCGAATCAGGCCTGACGGGTCCCCGTCATCGCCATCGATCCGAACGCACCCGCCTTGATCGTGCCGGTCAGCGCGTCGCCATCGACGGTCGCCTCGCACTCCAGCGTCATCGGCATCGGGACCTTCATGGCCATGGTCCAGGTCAGCTTGTTGCCGTCGACCTTGCCATTTTCGACATCGAGCGCGCCCATCGCACCGGCATTCGATCCGGTGAAGCTGCCGCCGTCGCTCTTGACCGTGAACACCGACTTCTGATCGCCCATCGGCGACTTGGTCACGCAATCATAGCTGCCATCGACTTGAGACATCGAAACTCTCCTACTGAAACCAATGTCAATTAGCTGGAGTCGCTGTTTCCACGGGAAGACCCAATCCGTCAAGCTGGGGTTTGACCACCGCGGCATCGCCGACCACGACATAGACGAGGTCGTCGACGCTGAACGCGGCGCGCGCGGCCGCATCGAGTTCACCGGCCGTCATCGCTTCATAGGTTGCGGCCAGCGTTTCGTAATAATTGTCCGGGCGGCCGAACTTCACGATCGAACGCAGGCCGGTCAGGACGTCGTCCGACGTTTCGAAACTGCCCGGCAGTTCGCGGACGCTGCCGTTGATCGTGCGCTGCAGTTCCGCGGGGGCGACGCCCTTGTCGCCAAGGAAGGCGGTCAGGTCGCTCCGCAATTCCTTGATCGAATCGCCGGTGCGATCGGCCTGGACGGGCGCCACCGCGACCCATGTGACCCGGTCCTTGTCGGACGAGATGCGCGAGCGCACGCCATAGGACCAACCCTTGGTCTCGCGCAGGTTCATGTTGAAGCGCGACAGGAAATTGCCGCCGAAAATATCGTTGGCCGACCGGAGCACCTCCAGATCGTCGCCGCCCTTGGCGCTCAGCACCTTGCCCGCCATGATGATCGATTGCGGCGATTTCGGCCGATCGACCAGCAGGATGCGCGGCTGCGGCTGCGGGATGGCAATCTCGAAATGCTTCACCGGCTTGGCGGTCGCCGGCGGCGTCCAGTTGCCCAGCGTTGCGTCGAGTTCCTTCTTCACTTCCTTCAGCGTGGTGTCGCCGACGACGAAGATGCGGGCGTTGTCCGGCCGAATCCAGGCACTGTGAAACGCCGCGAGCTGGTCGCGGGTGACGGCGCCGACGGCCGCCGCATTGCCCAGGCCCGACGGCGGAATGCCATAGGGATGCTGGGCGCCGTAAAGCACCGGCGCCATCACGCGCGACGCAATGGCATTGGGATTGTTGAGTTCGGCCTTGAGCCGGTTGAGCTGCTGCGCGCGCACCCGGTCCAGTTCCTGCGCATCGAAGGCGGGGTTGCGGATATAATCGGCGAGCAGGCCCAGCGATGCGCGCAGATTGGGTTTCAGCGCGAACAGGCTGAACACCGTTTCATCGGCATTGGCCGACCCGTCGATCTGCGCCCCCAGCCGTTCCTTCGCCTCGGCAAAGGCGATCGAATCGAGCGTCGTCGTCCCTTCGTCCATCAGGCTGAGCATCAGCGACTGGGTGCCCAGCGCGTCGCGCGGGTCGGCGGCATAGCCGGCATCGAAACTGACCGCGACATTGACCGTCGGCACCGTCGCGCGGTGGGCGAAGACGACTTCGATCCCGTTTTTCAGCGTCGCGCGCTCGATCGCGGGAAATTCCAGCGCCTTGAGGTCGGTGACGGTGGGAAAGGTCGAGCGGTCGGCGATCGCGGTTGCCGCCCCCCGGCCCATGTCCGGGCCGACATCGCCCAGCGCGGGGTTCCAGTAACGATCGGGGGCAACCGGCGCCGCCGCCTTGGCCGCGACCACCGCGCCGCCGCGATTCTCGCCGCCCTCGGTCCGCTCGCCGGGGGTGTAGGTCAGCGAGAAGGCGGGACGCGACAGCCATTTCCGGGCCACCGCCTTCACCTGTTCAGGAGTCGCCTTGGCCATGCGATCGAGTTCGACCTTGTAATAGCCGGGATCGTCCGAATAGAGCGCGCCCTCGGCCAGCGCGACCGCCTTGCCGCCGAAGCCGCCCACCGATTCCAGCCCGCCGATGATGCCGCCCAGATAGCTGGCGGCGGCGCGCTGCAATTCGTCCGCGGTCGGACCGCTTTCCAGAAAGGCGGCGATTTCCTCGTCCAGCCGCTGTGCGACGTGCGCGGGATCGACGCCGTCCTTGACGTCGGCCTGCACCAGCAGGATGCCGGCATCCTCGAACGGCGAAGCGCCCGCCGACACGCTGACCGCGATCGGGTCCTTGCGGACCAGCGCATTGTCGAGCCGCGACGACGACAGGCCGCCCAGCACCGTCATCGCCATCTGCAGCGGCACCGCTTCGGGATCGTTGAGGCCGGGGGTGGTCCACATGCGGTAGATGCGCGTGGTCGGGATCAGGTCCTTGACCTCCTTGGCCAGCGGCGCGGGCAGCGTCGGAACCGACACCGGCGGCGCCTTGATTTCGGGGCCGCGCGCGATGTCGCCGAACCAGGTCTGAACCTTGGCTTTCGCGGTCGGCACGTCGATGTCCCCGGCCAGCACCAGCACTGCATTGTTGGGCCCATAATTGTCGGTGAACCACCTCTTCACATCATCGAGGCTCGCCGCGTCGAGGTCGGCCATCGAACCGATGGTGCTGTGGTGATAGGGATGCCCCCTGGGAAAGAGGTTTTCGAAAATCTCGTAGCGCAGCAGGCCATAGGGATTATTGTCGCCCTGCCGCTTTTCATTCTGGACGACGCCGCGCTGGTTATCGAGCTTTTCCTGGGTCACCGCGCCGAGCAGATGCCCCATGCGGTCGCTTTCGAGGAACAGCGCCAGGTCGAGCGCGCCCGTCGGCACGGTTTCGAAATAATTGGTGCGGTCGAGGAAGGTCGTGCCGTTGAAATCGGTCGCGCCGACCTGTTGCAGCGGTTCGAAGAAGTCGTCGGGGGCATTTTCCGACCCGTTGAACATCAGATGTTCGAACAGGTGGGCAAAGCCCGTCTTGCCCGCCGGTTCATGCTTCGATCCGACGCGATACCAGACCGAGACCGCGACCACCGGCGCCTTGCGATCCTCGTGCACGATGACGCGCAGCCCGTTGTCGAGCGTGAAGCTGTCAAAGGGAATGTCCACCGCTTTCACCAGATCGGCGATGGGGGCGGGATCGGCCGCCTTGCTCCGCGCCAGGGCGGGACCGGCGGCGACGAGCGACGTGGAAAGTGCGAGCGCGAGCGCGAAACGATGGAAACGGGCCATGATATCCTCTTGAATGGGCACGGCGCGGGAACGCCTGTTTGCGACCGGATGCCGACCGGCACTGTATCACTGGTTTAGGGCAGCAAAGCCGCCCGTTCAAGGGCGCATGAAGCGCGCGCCGCTGGCCCGCAGGGCGGCCGGATCGAACAGCACCGGCTTCAACCGATGCGCCACGAAAAGCGGGGCCTGATCGTTGTAATGCGGGCTGTCCGGACGCGTCGTCGCAGCGCCGAACGGCTGGATCGATTCGGATCGCACGCGGCCATCCCTGTCCCATGTCACGAACATGATGAAACTGTCGCCATGGCGTACCTTCAACCGCCCGTCGGGCTCGACATCCCACAACGTCGAGGCCCGGATCGTGTCGTTGCCGCCGTCCAGCGGCAGGTCGACCCGCGACGCCCCCACGCCATGGCGCAGGCGCAGCACCGTCCCCAGCTTGGGATCGATCGTCGCGAAATGGTCCTGCAGATGCGTCACCGTGTCGCGCAGCACCGTCATCGGATCGGGCGCGGCGCGGCGCTGGTAATGGCTGCCGTTCGCCGGGCGCAGCACCATCAGCGCCAGCGCATCGCCCCGGCCCTTGCCGTCGAGCGACCAGTCCCACTGGCGAAGCAGGTCCTGCGCCTGCGTCAGCGCCGCGTCGCCCTTCACATCGAGCGCCAGCAGCCGGTCGATCCACGCCTTCGCATAGCCCGTCTTCGCATAGGCCGTATCATATTTGATCGCCTTCAGCCGTGCCTCGTCGATCGGCCCCGATGCCTCGAACAGATCGATCAGCCGCGCCGCGCGGTTGGTCATATCATCCTCGATCCCCAGCAGCGGCGAATAGGCGGCGGCGTCGAGTTCGTCGCCCGGCCCGGCCGCGACCCAGGGCGCATTGTTCGCGTTCATCAGATAGCCGGAGCGCGGATTGACCAGCGCGGGCACGCGATCGAACGGCAATGTCTTCGTCCACAGCGCCCGCGAGGTGTCGCCGGGCAGGATGCCGCGCCAGTTGAAACCGGCGGGCCGGTCGGGGAACATCGCATTGTAGAAAAGGCCGATATTCCCGGCGGCGTCGGCATAGAGGAAATTGGTCGCCGGCACGCCCTGCCCCGCCATCGCGGTACGCCATTCGGCGAAATTCCGCGCCTTGTTCAACCGGTAATATTGCGTGACCATATTGGCCTGGTCGATCCCCGCATAGCGGATCGCAAAGGCGCCCTTCGCATTCTTGACCACGGGCCCATGGACCGAGCGATAGATGGTGCGCGGCACGGGCAGCACGAACGGCCCGGTCTTGACCTTCAGCCAGATGCGCTTTTCCTCCAGTGGCCGCCATGCGCCGTCGAAACGGTAATGGCTGCCGCTTTCGTCCAGCACCAGTTGATAGACGTCGATCAGGTCGGGCCGGTTCACCGTATTGGTCCAGCCGAGATATTTATTGTGGCCCAGGAAGGGATAGGGCGCGCCGGGGAAGGTCGCGCCGGCGAAATCCCACCCCTCGCCCGAATGAACGACCAGTTCGTACCAGGCGACGCTGCCCGTCCACGGCTGGTGCGAATTGGATACCAGCCGCGTCGCGCCGTCCGCCGACCGCGACGGGGCGACCGCCATGGCGTTCGATCCATTGTCGCCGGGATCGCGGCCGACCGGGGTCAACTCGCGCGCGACGGGCTTGCCCGTGGCATCCAGAAACGGGCCGCCCTCGCGTCCCAGCGGCTTGCCCTCGACCAGTCCGCCCAGCACCGAATCCAGCCCGAAGAAGAAAGGCGACCGCAGCACGAAGCCCGCCACCACATCCTCGCCGGTCACGGGGAACAGCCCCGACAGGCGCACCTCATCCGGATGCTTGTCGGCATAATGGTTGAGCCCCGCGGCATAAGCGGTGAACAGCGCGCGCACATCGGCGGGCAGGCGCGGCCAGTCGCGGGCGCTGGTCGCGCGCACGTCGAGCAGCGCGGCGGCATAGTCGATCTTCGCGCCATCCTCGCCCAGCATCGCCCCGGCGCGGCCGCGCGTCATCGCCAGCACTTCCTGCAGCGTCGCAAAATCATCCTCGGCATGGGCGTAAGCGACGCCGTAGGCGACGTCGGCATCGGTCCGGCCGAAAATATGCGGCACGCCGAAGCGGTCGCGCGCGATCTGCACGTCGGTCGGCTTGAATAGGGGCGCGCGGGGCGTGGCGGCGGTCAGCGGTTCCCACAGCGCAAGCGACACCGCCGCCATGACGACGATCAGCAGCAAGCCCAGCAATATGCGCCGCACCATTCGTGGTCCCTTTCTTCGGCGTCCCGGCACCGATCATTGCGCCCCGCCCCTGCGGCCCGTGTGTGACGGGCGGGCCGCGCGAAGGCAAGGCTGTCGTTCGTCGAGCAAGATTTGCCTGCCCGCGCAACAGCGTTATGCAGGACGGCAATTTTATCGTTCAGGGGAAAATCACATGCGTCGCAAAAGCCTGTTCCTTGCCACTTGCCTGTCGCTGGCGCCGGTTGTCGTCGCCGCGCCGGCCGCGCTGGCCCAGAACACAGCGGGATCGGGGATTGCGCCCGCCACGGGGGCGAACAGCGCCGAACGCGCGATCGGCTTCGCCAACGGTGCCTCCGTGGGCGGCGCGCTGGTGTTGCTGACCCCCGATGCGGCCCTGCCTGCGCTTAGCGGTGTCGCGCTGAGCCCGGCCGAGCGCGAGGCGGTGACCGCGGCGATCGCTTCGGCAAGCTTCGACGGCAAGGCGGGATCGACCCTGTCGCTGCGCGGGATCGGCGCGCATCCCCGCATCCTGATCGTCGGCACCGGCGCCGCGCCATCCACGCTTGCCTTCGCCGAAGCCGGCGGCAAGGCAGCGCAGGAGCTCAAGAGCGAAGCGCATCCGGTGACGATCGCGGGCGCGTTCGGCGATAGCGCCGCGGCCGAGGTCGCCTACGGCTTCGCGCTCGGCCAATATCGCTTCGACCGCTACAAGACCGTTGGTCGCAAAACCCCGCCGACCGGCGCCGTCACGATCATCACCGGCGATGCCAGCGCCGCCGAGGCGGCCTTCCAATCGCGCTGGCAACCGCTGGCCGAAGGCGTGCGCCTGTCGCGCGATCTGGCCAATGAACCCGCCAACGTCATCTATCCCGAAAGCTTCGTCGCCGAAGTGCGCCGCGCCTTTTCCGGTGTCGCGGGCGTCAGCATCGAGGTGCTCGACGAAGCGGCGATGCGGCGCCTGAACATGGGCAACATCGTCGGCGTCGGACAGGGCAGCCCACGCGGATCGCGGATGCTGCTTCTGCGCTATCGCGGCGCCGGATCGGACGCCGCGCCGCTCGCGCTGGTGGGCAAGGGCATCACCTTCGATTCGGGCGGTATTTCGATCAAGCCGTCGTCGGGCATGGGCAATATGAAGGGCGACATGTCGGGCGCCGCGTCGGTGATGGGCGCCGCACTGTCACTCGCCAGGTCGCGGGCGCCGGTGCATGTCGTCGCGGTCGCGGCGCTGGCCGAGAATATGCCCGACGGCAATGCCCAGCGGCCCGGGGACGTCGTGCGCACCATGTCGGGCAAGACGGTGGAAATCGTCAGCACCGACGCCGAGGGCCGGCTCGTCCTCGCCGACGCCAATGAATATGTCGCGCGCGCGTACAAGCCCCGCGCGATCGTCAATATCGCGACGCTGACCGGATCGATCGTCGGCGCGCTGTCGGATCAATATGCCGGCCTGTTCGCGCGCGACGAGGCGCTGGCGGCGGCCCTGATCGCCGCCGGCACGGCCAGCGGCGAGGAGCTGTGGCGGATGCCGCTGCATCAGAATTACGCCGACCGCATCAAGTCGGATGTCGCCGATATACGCAATGGCGGGGGCGACGGTCCGGGCGCCAGCCTGGGCGCGCATTTCATCGGATTTTTCGTCGACGACGCCATGCCCTGGGCGCATCTCGACATCGCCGGGGTGAACCGCAGTGAAAAGACGACATCGCTGGTTCCCAAGGGGATGACCGGCTTTGGCGTGCGCCTGCTCGACGCGTTGGCGCGCGGGACCGAATAAGCATCCGGAAAGCCCCTTGTGTTGCACAATGGCAACACTATCTCTGCCGATGAGAAAGGGGCTTTCTGAATGAACCTCGAAAAATTTACCGATCGCGCCAAGGGCTTTTTGCAGGCGGCGCAAACGATAGCGATCCGCATGAACCATCAGCGGATCAGTCCCGAGCATGTCGCCAAGGCGCTGCTCGAGGACAAGGAAGGCATGGCGGCCGGCCTGGTCCAGCGCGCGGGCGGCGACGTGGCGCGCGCAACGTCAGCCATCGACGCGCTGCTTGCCAAGGTTCCCGCCGTTTCGGGATCGGGCGCGCAGGCGACGCCGGGGCTCGACAATGATGCGGTGCGCCTGCTCGATCAGGCGGAGCAGGTCGCGGCCAAGGCGGGCGACGGCTTCGTCACCGTCGAACGGCTGCTGCTGGCGATGGTGCTGGCCGCCACGGCGCCGGTCGGCAAGGCGTTCGCCGACGCGGGCGTGACCGCCGACGCGCTGAACAAGGTGATCAACGAACTGCGCCGCGGCCGCACCGCCGACAGCGCGGGCGCCGAGGATAGTTTCGAGGCGCTGAACAAATATGCGCGCGACCTGACCGAAGTCGCGCGCGCGGGCAAGCTCGACCCGGTGATCGGCCGCGACGAGGAGATTCGGCGCACCGTGCAGATCCTCGCGCGCCGGACCAAGAACAACCCGGTGCTGATCGGCGAACCCGGCGTCGGCAAGACCGCGATTGCCGAAGGGCTCGCGCTGCGCATTGCGAACGGCGACGTGCCCGACAGCCTGAAGGACCGCCGCCTGCTCGCGCTCGACATGGGCGCGCTGATCGCGGGCGCCAAATATCGCGGCGAGTTCGAGGAGCGGCTGAAGGGCGTGCTCGACGAGGT
Organism: Sphingopyxis macrogoltabida; assembly: GCA_003241685.1. Classification (GTDB taxonomy): domain Bacteria; phylum Pseudomonadota; class Alphaproteobacteria; order Sphingomonadales; family Sphingomonadaceae; genus Sphingopyxis; species Sphingopyxis macrogoltabida_A. The sequence goes on along the minus strand of QFPJ01000003.1, from coordinate 209,721 downwards.
GAAAGGCGCCGAGGGCGAGATCATCCTGTTCATCGACGAGATGCATACGCTGGTCGGGGCGGGCAAGTCGGACGGTGCGATGGACGCATCGAACCTGCTGAAGCCCGCGCTCGCGCGCGGCGAATTGCACTGCATCGGCGCGACGACGCTCGACGAATATCGCAAATATGTCGAGAAGGACCCCGCGCTCCAGCGGCGCTTCCAACCCGTCTTCGTCGGCGAGCCGACGGTCGAGGATTCGATCTCGATCCTGCGCGGCCTCAAAGAGAAATATGAGCTGCACCATGGCGTGCGGATCACCGACGGGGCGATCGTCGCCGCCGCGACGCTGTCGAACCGCTACATCTCCGACCGCTTCCTGCCCGACAAGGCGATCGACCTGATGGACGAGGCCGCGAGCCGCATCCGCATGGAAGTCGAATCGAAGCCCGAAGAGATCGAAAATCTCGACCGCCGCATCATTCAGATGAAGATCGAGGAAGCCGCGCTGACCAAGGAAACCGATGCCGCGTCGAAGGACCGGCTCGCGAACCTGCGCGCCGACCTCGCCAATCTGGAGCAGCAGTCGACCGAACTGACGCAGAAGTGGCAGGCCGAAAAGGACAAGATCCACGCCGAGGCCAGGATCAAGGAACAGCTCGACGCCGCACGCTCGGCACTCGAACAGGCGCAGCGCGCCGGCGATCTCGGCAAGGCGGGCGAACTGTCCTACGGCACCATTCCGGGGCTCGAAAAGCAGCTGACCGACGCGCAGGCGGCCGCCGGAAACGCGATGCTGCGCGAGGAAGTCACCGCCGACGACATCGCCGCCGTGGTCAGCCGCTGGACCGGCATCCCGGTCGACCGCATGCTGGAAGGCGAGCGCGAGAAGCTGCTCGGCATGGAAACGACGCTGGAAAAGCGCGTCATCGGCCAGGACGAGGCCGTTCGCGCCGTATCCACCGCCGTCCGGCGCGCCCGCGCGGGCCTGCAGGACCCGAACCGGCCGCTGGGCTCCTTCCTGTTCCTGGGTCCCACGGGTGTCGGCAAGACCGAGTTGACCAAGGCGCTGGCGCGATTCCTGTTCGACGACGACAATGCGATGGTCCGCATCGACATGTCCGAATTCATGGAAAAGCACAGCGTCGCGCGGCTCGTCGGCGCGCCTCCGGGCTATGTCGGCTATGAGGAAGGCGGCACGCTTACCGAAGCGGTGCGCCGCCGGCCCTATCAGGTCGTGCTGTTCGACGAAGTCGAAAAGGCCCATCAGGACGTGTTCAACATCCTGCTCCAGGTGCTCGACGATGGGCGGCTGACCGATGGCCAGGGACGCACGGTCGACTTCACCAACACGCTGATCATCCTGACGTCGAACCTGGGCAGCCAGGCGATCGCCGCACTGCCCGACGACGCGCCGGTCGAACAGGCCGAACCCGCGGTGATGGAGGTGGTGCGCGCGCATTTCCGGCCGGAGTTCCTGAACCGGCTGGACGAGATCGTGCTCTTCAACCGCCTCGCGCAGCAGCATATGGCGGGTATCGTCGACATCCAGGTCGCGCGCGTCCAGAAACTGCTCGCCGATCGCAAGGTAACGCTCGACCTCACCGATGCGGCGCGCGCCTGGCTCGGCCGCGTCGGCTATGATCCTGTTTACGGCGCACGGCCGCTGAAGCGCGCGGTGCAGAAATATCTGCAGGACCCGCTCGCCGACCTGATCCTGAAAGGGGAGGTCGCCGACGGATCAACGGTGAAGGTCGACGAAGGCGACGGCGCGTTGGTGCTGACCGCCGGCTGACCCCGCACGATATCAAGCGCGATATACGCTCTGTCCCGGCACAAGCGGGATAGAGCGTATATCCTGCGCGGTCAGTCGGAGAGGGTTCAAGCCGAACCGCGGACAGCGCGGCCTATTTTCGGCTTGCGGTCGGTAACGCTCTGCAGCGTCGGGACCCAATCTTCGGGCTACGGTCCGCCGGCCGGACGCGATGTGCTATGCTCGACGATCTGGCGCGCCACATTGTTGCCCGCGTCGGCAAGGCGACGCCATTCGCCCCGCGTCTTGCAAACCTTTTCCTTGCGCGCGAGCGAGCCCGTCACTTCGATACGGCGGCAAACCACTTCCTTGGTTCGGTCGATCGGCTCCGCGACCGCAGGCGTGGAGGCCTGAAGCATGGCGCCCAGCAAGATTGATGCAGCGTACATAATGCCCTAATACCCTCGATAAACTAGGGTGCCAGCTTATCAAGCCCGGCGCGGCGCGGCAATAGGTTGGTCCGGCCCCGATATCTGGTCGATCATGCGGCAATATTCGGCGATGACCCGCTGCTCATCATCCGATAAATGCGGATTCCACACATCGAAGATCAGAACCGCGCGCATCGCATCGCTGTCGTTCCAGGCTTCATGCTCGATCGTATCGTCGAAGGCGAAGGGGCGTCCTTCGACCCATTCCCGCGTTTCGCCGCCGACACGAAAACCGCAGCCCGGCGGAACGACCAGCGGCAAGTGGACGATCGCCCGCGTGTTCGTGACGCCGGTATGCGGCGGGATTCGGGTATTCGGCCGCAATATAGAGAAGAATGCGCTCGGCGCGCGGCCGGGAATGCGCGCACCGGGCAAAGCGGCAAGCGCCGCCGCGGTTTCCGGGCAGCGATCCAGGACCGGCGGGTTGGGTTCGCCATATTCCCAAAGGAAGCAGGCACCCCAATCCAGATTGTGGTCCAGGGAATCCCACTGACTGCGCGGCGTGCCCTTGTCCATGCGGACATAGGGACGCAAGGCGTCGCCGGGATCGGCCAGTAACGCGTCGAGTTCGGCGCGGATCGCGGATGCCTTCGCCCCCAAGGCCGCAAACCAGGGGAAATGCCGATCGTCGAAAAATTCGTCGGCAGGCAGAAAGGGATAGTGAAGGCCGGCGCATATATTCGCATACAGTCGCCGTTCGCCGAGCACATGATCGAGGAATGCCCCCGCGCGCCGACGCCCGGTTTCCTCCATCGCCGCGGCTTCCGGGTCGAGTTTGGTGCGCACCTGTTCCGAAATATCGGCCTGGCGCACGCCGCAATAGCGTCGGCCATGGTCGAGCAGGTCGATGAGGTCGGGCGTGGGATCGGCAATCTGCGCGCCGAGTTGCAGCACGGCCGACCATCGGATCATAGCCTCTCGGCGCTCATCCCGGCGCTCGTGGAGCTGCGCCAAGCGGACCAGCGCAGCCAGATCGCGCTGATCGAGATTGAGCGCCGCTTCGAGCGCCGCACGCTCACCCCGGTCGTCGCCGGCCAGCCGGCGCGCGTGCGCCAGATTGCGCCACAGGCCCGGCGCCTGCTCGTCAGCCGCGAGCGCCTGTTCAAAGAGCGCCGCCGCCGTTGCCGCGTCTCCGGCCCGGAGAGCAGCGAGCCCTCGATTGTTCGCATCATGTGACGACAGGGTCATACACTACGCCTACGCGGTCCATCGCGGGTTGGAAAGAGGGTGGCGCCGGGAGCCGCGGCGGTTAAGGTCGCGCCATGACCGCCACGCAAATTTTCGACCCGTCCGACCCTGCCTGGCTCGCCCACCGCTATGACGCGGCGACCGACCGGCTGGTCTATCGTCACGTGCCGCGTGACCGGTATGCGGACGGTCCGTTTCTGACCGACGAACTGATCGGATCGCAGCCCGAATCGCTCCTTGCCCGCTCGGACGGGGTGGAGGCGGCGCGGGCGGGGGCAGGCGCTGTGCACTTCCTTTTCCACTCTGCTTTCTGCGCTTCGACCATGGCGGTGCAGGCTCTCGATCTTCCGGGGCTCTGCATGGGGTTGTCGGAGCCTGTGCTGCTCAACGATATCACGGGGATCCGGCGGCGCGGCGAGCGTCAGGGGGCGGACCTTGCCCGCTTGCTCGACGAGGCGCTGTCGCTGCTGTCGCGACGCTGGGACGATGACCGGGCCGTCATCATCAAACCGTCGAACATTCTCACCGCGCTTATGACGCCCGCCCTCGCGCTGCGGCCGGATGCACGCGCCCTGCTGCTATATGCACCGCTTCCGACTTTCCTGGCGTCGGTCGCCCGCAAGGGATTGTGGTGCAGACTGTGGGCGCGCGAACTGCTGGAGGGACTGCTCCGCGACGGTCTGGTCGATCTGGGTTTCGAGGCGAAGGATTATTTCCGGCTCGGCGACCTGCAGGTCGCGGCGGTGGGCTGGCTGGTCCAGCATCGACAGTTCGCGGCGTTGACCGAGCACTTCCCCGACCGGGTACGCACGCTCGATTCCGGTCGGCTGCTTGCCGATCCCGCTACGCTGCTGGCGCAATTCCTCGATTTCGCGAAGGTGGCGGAGCCACAGGATGCATATAATCGGCTGGCGGCGCATCCCGCGCTTACCCGTCACAGCAAGACCGGTGCGAATTTTTCACCCGATGCGCGGGGCGCTGAGCAAGTCGCCGCACGCGCCGCCCATGGCGACGAGATCGACAAGGTCCATGAATGGGCGCGCGCGGTCGCGGTCAAAGCGGGCATCTCGATGACCCTCCCGCTTCCTCTGACTGGCTGAAGCCAAGCCGGCGCCGCAGCCGGATCTGGACAACCGGGGGCAATGCCGCGGTTCCGGCAAGCATCGCCCGATGTCCGGGGTGGCCACGGTCCGGCTTTGACGCTGCCCGGAGCAGGCCGCGCGACCGCGACGTCCGCACAAATGTTCCGCGCATAAAAAAGGGGGCGGACATTGCCGTCCGCCCCCGATTTTTCCGTGTCGGATCGCTTAGAAGCGGATCTTCGCAGCGGCGACGTAACGACGACCGATCGCGTCGTAGGTCGACGGGAAGGTGTTGCCGCTGTTGAACGAGGTCGAACCCGCTTCGCCGCCGACGAGCGGCACCTTGGCGTCGAACAGATTCTGCACGCCCACCGTCACCGACAGGTTGTCGCTCACGGTGAACCGGCCGGTCAGGTCGAAGACGTCATAGGCACCGATGGTGTTGAAGTCTTCTTCGGTGCCAGCCAGACCGCCCGCGCTCGCCGGAAGGGTTCCGCTGAACAGCGTACGGGCCGTCGGAGCGAAGCCACGGTCGGCGAAGTCGTCGGCGAGACCTTCATACTTGGACCCGCTGATGTGGCGCCACAGCAGCGACACGTCGAACTTGTCGAACGATGCCGTCGTGCGGAGCGACCACTGCCATTCCGGAATCGGCTGACCGCAGTTCGACGAGAAATAGCCGACGCAATCGCGGCTATATCCGCCCGGGGTCGACTGGAATTCCGACTTTTCGGTCCAGGTCAGGCCGCCGGCGAAGCTGAGGTTCGCAACACCAACATCATAGGAATAGTTCAGGTGAACGTCGATACCGCTGGTCTTGAGCTGGCCAAGGTTCGACGTCGCCAGGAACAGACCGGGGGTCGTGTTCGGATCACCGTTCAGACCAGCCGTGAGCGGGTCACGACGGATCGACTGACAGGCGGCCGTTGCCGACGCGCCGGTCGGCGGCGACAGCGGATTGTCCCCGAAGCATGCCGTGATGGCGTCGCCCGGGGTCGGCGAGGTGATCGCACCCGTGATCTTGATGTTGAAATAGTCGACCGACAGCGACAGGCGCGGAGCGAAGGTCGGCTGAATCACCGCACCAACGGTCCAGGTCTTGCCGATTTCGGGCGCCAGATTCAGGTTGCCGCCACCGGTGGCGTTGGCCTGGCCCGCGATCGGCTGCGCGATCGCGTCGACGTTGCCCGCCGTCGCACCCTGCGCGAGACAGATCGAGCGCAGTTCGCCGGTCGGGTTCGGACGAATGCGGGCACCCGCATCGTTGAACGTCGCACACGGATCATCGGTGAGGTTGGTCAGGCCGGTGTTCACCGGCGAGAACAGCTCGTTGATGTTCGGCGCACGGACCGCACGGGCATAGTTGCCGCGGATCTTGATGTCGCTGACCGGGGTCCAGCTGCCGCCGACCTTCCAGGTCGTGGTGTTGGACGACGGCGCACCGGGAGCATCGATCTTGTACGACGAGTAGCGGATGCCGCCCTCGATCGTCAGGTCTTCGAAGAAGGGCTTGTCCTGAACGACCGGAATGATGATTTCGCCGATCGCTTCATAGACGTTATAGCCGCCGTCGATGTTCGGGGCAGCACCGCCGGCGCCACCAAGGTCGCCGCCAGCCGCCAGCGTATCCGATGCCTGCGACGCGCTATATTCGCGATATTCGCCGCCAACCGCGAACGAGATCGGATCGGAAGCCATCGGGCTTGCGACGCCGAAATCGCCGCTGATCGTGGCGCGGGCCTGGGCCAGCGACACATTGGTGCGAACGGTCGAAACTTCGTTCAGGAAGTCGACAGCGCCCGGAGTCCAGCTGCTGTTGCCTTCCGGACCGAACCAGTTGATCGGAACGCAGCCGCTGGCCGTGCCGTCAAAACAGCTGGTCGTGTTGTTCGCAAGGAAGCTGTCGCGGACGCGCGAGTTCAGCGTGTAGCCCTGGATCTGCTGCAGGTTTTCCGACTCGCCGTAGCTGCCGAAAACGTCCCAATCGATGGTGTCGGTGATGCCGCCGCGGAAGCCGAGGCGATAGTCGAAGAAGGTCGTGGTGTATTCGCTGATACGCGGACCCACTTCCGTCGAACGGCGGAACAGCGAGCTGGTCACCGTCTGATAGCCCGCATCGCCGGGTTCCAGAGCCGGGTTGGCGGCAGCGGTACAAGCGGCGGCGGAAATACCGTTCGAGGTACAGAAGCTGTTACGCAGCGAATCCGTCAGGAACGGGTTGTTGAGCGGGATATCGACAGCGATACCGAAGGCGCCCGACGGAGCGATGATCGTGTTGACCGTGTTCTTCGAGAAGATGCCGCGGGTATAGACTTCGAGGGCATCGCTCACTTCATAGTTTGCCGCGCCATACATGTTGAAGCGTTCAAACGGCGTCTGATAGACGTTGAAGGGGTTGAAGTTAAACGGAATGAACGCGGTCGTCGGGTTGAAAGCCGTGCCAGTCGTATTGACCTGGCGGGTACCCATGCCCGGGAGCGAGAAGCGCGACGGGACCGACGTACCCGAACCGCCGCCGCCGCCCGAGGTCGAGCTGAGGCCGAAGAGGCCGTGCGTGCGAGCACCCTGATAGATGGGGTCCGCTTCCTGGTAGCCGATGCTGAAGACCGCGTTACCGCGACCGTCGTCGAAGTTCGCACCGATGGTCACGTCGGCGCGGAAGGTGTGTCCGTCGCCCTCTTCGGTGATCTGGTTCGACACATTCGCTTCGATACCCGCGAAATTGCGGCGGGTGATGAAGTTGACCACACCGGCAACGGCGTCGGCACCATAGGTGGTCGACGCACCGCCCGTCAGAACGTCGACGCGTTCGATCAGGGCGAGCGGAATGTTGTTAAGGTCGAAGCGGCCGTTCAGTTCGGCCGGAACCAGGCGAACGCCGTCGAGGAGAACCACGTTGCGGTTCGAACCGAGGTTGCGCAGGTTGACGAACGAGGCGCCGCCGTTGCCGTTGTTCACGGCCGAGCCGATCGACGGGGTCACGCCGGGCAGTTCACGCAGCAGCTCTTCGGCCACATTGGCCTGCTGCAGTTCGATTTCTTCCGAACCGATCACATTGACCGGCGTCGCCTGCTCGAGATTCGGATTGCGAATCAGCGTACCGGTAACGACGATTTCGCCGCCGGGCGTCGTCGCTTCCTCGGCATCCTGCGCGTATGCAGGTGCCGAAACCAGCGCTACGCCCAGAACGAGCGGTGCGGCGCCCAGCTTCAGCATGGAAAATTGGGTTTTCTTCACAGTGCAGTCCCTTGCTCTGATGGATAAGATACCCGGGCCCCCGTCGTTCAGCCCCAAGCCGACGCGCCGACACCCCGATAGGCTGCGGGATGATACGTCCCCCATCCGGAGTAAAGGAGATTCCCGTTCCAAACCGGCGTTTCGCGGGCGATTGTGACGTATTTGCAACAGACGCGCGACAGCGCGAAAGGCTATATTGTGCGTAGCAGCAAATTTGTAATAAAGTTACAACGGAAACCGGAGGCTATCCAACTCAACGCGTCATCGGTCCTGCCAGCTTGCCCGGGTCAAGCCGTGCGTCCCCCCATTTGAGGCCCCAGTGCATATGCGGGCCGGTCGCGCGTCCCGTCGCGCCGACGGTGCCGAGCACCTGTCCCTGAACCACCCGATCGCCGGTGGAAACCGACAGTCTTTGACAGTGCAGAAAGGCGCTCGACAAACCCATGCCATGATCGACGATCAGCAGATTGCCCTCCAGTGTGAAGGGCGCCGTGGCGGCCAGAACGACCACGCCGTCGGCCGGCGCAACAAAGGGCGTGCCGGCCGGAACCGCGACGTCGGTGCCACTGTGATAGCTGCCCGGCTTGCCCTGATAGACGCGCTGCGACCCGAAAAAGCCCGAAAAGCGTCCCGTGACCGGCCAGATGAAGGATTGCCGCCAACCGCCCGATTCGGCGCGCACCGCACGCGCGGCGTTGATCTGTTCCAGTTCGGCCGGGCGGCGGCGCTGGAATTCCGCGTCGCTCGACGCGCTGCCGCGATAGGGCGCGTTGACATGTTCGATCCGCCAGCTGCCCGGCGCGACGATCAGTTCCCGCGTCACCGTCCGCGCATCGGCGAGCGTGGCGACAAGGCGGGCGGAAGGGCCTGCGTCGCGATCGAACGCGATCAGAAAGCGGCCATCGGCGGCGACCGGCACCGGCTTTCCGTCCAGTGTCAGCCCGCGCGTGCCGCCGGGAACCGTGCCGGTCATCACCGCACCCTGTTCCGGTCGGCCGGTGAGGAGGAAATCGGCCCGACCCGATGTCGCCGGCAGGGCAGGCGGCCGTGGCGGCGTATCGGCGACGGTTGGCGGCGCATATGGAGCCGGTAACGGAACCGGATCCGACGGCGGGACGCAGCTGGCCAGACCGATCAGCAGCGGCAGGGCCGCCGCCGCGGCCGGCAACACGCGCCGCGTCATGCGCCGTGGTCGAGCGCGGCCTGCACCGAAATCGCGGCGGTGGCATAAGGCTCCTGCCGCGCGACCGACCAATAGCGCAATTCGCCCAGCCCGATCGGCACGCCGCTGACCGCGCACAGCACATGATCGCCCGGCGACAGGACGCGAAACCCGTTCGGTCCATATTCGAGGCGCGCGAGGCGATTGCGGCTGGCGATCAACATATCCGGCTTTCATTCGATAAGGGGACGACAGGACGCTTATAGCAGCCCCGCCCCGATACGACAGCCCGCATGTTCAGAAGAGTTCGCCCTGCCCGCGTTCCCGCGTCCCGTCTTTGGCAGGCGCGGAAGCCGGACGCTTTGCGGCGCGCGGCGCAGCAGACGGCGGCGCGGCCCCTTCCGCGACGGCGACGGGCACCTCGCCATCGGCGAATTGCAGCCGCAGATCGCCGGCGGCGCGCGCACGCTGCGCCGTCGTCACCACGCCGCCCGCGCCGTCGCGCACCATCGCATAGCCGCGCGCGAGCAGCGCGCGCGGGTCGAGCGAGCCGAGCAACCGCACCAGCCCGTCCAGCCGCGCGCGGTCGCGGTCGAGCCCGCGCGCGAGCAGGGCGGGCCGCAGCGCCCCGGCACGCGCCGCCAGCCGCTCGGCGGTGGCCGACAGGCGGTGCCGCTGCGCGCGGTCGAGCCGTTCGCCATGATCGTCGAGCCGCTGGCGCTGCGGCGCATAGAGCGCCTCGCGCTTCGGCAGATGCCGCGCCAGCGCCGCAAGCCGTTCGCTCGCCAGCGCCTGATGCCGGTTCGCCGCGCCGATCATCCGGCCGTGCCATGTCGCAAGCTGCGCCATCAATTCGGCGCGCACCGGCACCGCCATTTCCGCCGCGGCGGTCGGCGTCGGCGCGCGGACGTCGGCGGCATAGTCGGCCAGCGTCACATCGGTTTCATGCCCCACCGCGCTGATCGTCGGAATGCGGCAGTCGGCGATGGCGCGCACGACCACTTCCTCGTTGAAGGCCCACAGATCCTCGATCGATCCGCCGCCGCGCGCAACGATGACCAGATCGGGGCGCGGCACCGGCCCGTCCGGCGCCAGCGCGTCGAATCCGCGCACCGCCCGCGCGACCTGCGCCGCCGCGCCTTCGCCCTGCACCAGCACCGGCCAGACGATGACATGGGTGGGGCAGCGGTCGGCAAGGCGGTGGAGGATGTCGCGAATCACCGCGCCGGTGGGCGAGGTGACGACGCCGATCGTGCGCGGCAGAAAGGGCAGGCGCTGTTTCGTTTCGCGATCGAACAGCCCTTCGGCGCCCAGCCGCGCCTTCAGCTTTTCGAAAAGCAGCATCAGCGCGCCCTCGCCCGCCACCTCCAGGCTGTCGACGACAAGCTGATATTTCGAGCGGCCGGGATAGGTGGTGAGCTTGCCAGTCGCGATCACCTCGATGCCATCTTCCGGCCGGAAGGCGAGCCGCGCCGCCTGCCCCTTCCACATCACCATGTCGATCAGCGCATTGTCGTCCTTCAGCGCCGCATAGAAATGCCCCGACGCCGCGCGCTTCGCGCCCGACAGCTCGCCGCGGACGCGCACGCGGGCAAAGCCGTCCTCGACCGTCCGCTTGATCGCGGCGGACAATTGGCTGACGGACAGGGCTGGCGCATTGTCGCCATGGGGCGACGGGGCTGCATTGTCGCGCGGCGCCGCCTCGGCTAACAGCCGCGCTTCACGGTCGTCATCGGACGCCATATCGGGAAAAGGGACTGCCATGGATATCCTGCTCATCGGGTCGGGGGGCCGCGAACATGCGCTCGCGTGGCAACTGGCACAATCGCCAAGCTGCGCCAAGCTCTATGCGGCGCCGGGCAACCCGGGGATCGAACTGCACGCCGAATGCGTGCCGATCGCCGCCGACGATCTGGACGGCCTGATCGCCTTTGTGCGGGCGCAGCGAATCGATTTCGTCGTCGTCGGTCCCGAAGCGCCGCTGGTCGCGGGCCTCGCCGACAAGCTGCGCGCGATCGGCGTGCCGGTCTTCGGTCCCGGCGCCGCGGCAGCGCAGCTTGAAGGATCGAAGGGCTTCACCAAGGATCTGTGCACCCGTGCGGGCATCCCGACGGCGGGCTATGTCCGCTGCACCAGCGCGGAACAGGCGCGGGCAGCACTCGCCGATTTCGCGATTCCCGTGGTGATCAAGGCCGATGGCCTGGCCGCGGGCAAAGGCGTCATCATTGCGGAGACGCGCGCGGACGCAGAGGCCGCGATCGACGACATGTTCGGCGGCGCATTCGGCGGAGCGGGGGCCGAAGTGGTGATCGAAGAATATATGACCGGCGAGGAAGCGAGCTTCTTTGCCCTGTCCGACGGCAGCGACGTCATCGCCTTTGGCAGCGCACAGGACCACAAGCGCGTCGGCGATGGCGATGTCGGCCCCAACACCGGCGGCATGGGCGCCTACAGCCCCGCGCCGGTGCTGACCGCCGACCTTGAAGCCCTGGTCATGGACCGCATCATCCGGCCAACGGTGCGCACGCTCGCCGCCGAGGATGCGCCCTATGTCGGCGTCCTGTTCGCCGGGCTGATGCTGACCGGCGAAGGGCCAAAGCTGATTGAATATAATTGCCGCTTCGGCGATCCCGAATGCCAGGTGCTGATGATGCGCTTTCAGGGCGATCTGGCCGCGCTGCTCCACGCCGCCGCGACGGGCACGCTTGCCGGTGCCGAACCGCCGGGCTTCCTGCACGACACCGCGCTGACGGTCGTGATGGCGGCGAACGGCTATCCGGGCACCCCCGCAAAGGGCGGCGCGATCCGCAATATCGCCGACGCCGAGGCGGGCGGCGTCCGGGTCTTTCATGCCGGCACCGCACGCGACGATCGCACCCTGGTCGCGGCGGGCGGGCGCGTGCTCAATGTCACCGCGACGGGCAAGAGCGTCACCGAAGCGCAGGCGCGCGCCTATGCCGCGGTCGACAAGCTCGATTTCCCAAGCGGCTTCTGCCGCCGCGACATCGGCTGGAGAGAAGTCGCGCGCGAAGCGAAATAGGCGGCGCTGGACGCCGCCCGCCCACGCGCATAGGCTGACCGCGAACAAGGGAGATCAACATGCTGTGGCTTCAGGAAAATTGGATCATCGCGGTTGTCGGACTCGTCGTCGCGGTCATATTGTTGTGGTGGCTCTTCGGCCGCAAGAAGCCCGAGGAGATCGAAACCCCCCTCGCCCCGCCGGCCGAGCCGAAGAAACCGCTCGAAGCGGTGAAGCCCGACATCGTCGCCGCCGAACCAGCGCGTTTCAAACCGAAAGAGCCGGCGCCCGCCGCTGTCGTAACGCCGTCGCCCGCCCCGCCCCCCGCGCCGACGGCCATTCCGGAAGAACCGACCGTCCCCGCCGACCCGGCGCCCGCAACGCCGGCGCCGTCTGTGCCGGCACCCAAGGCCGAAGCGAAGCCCGAACCCGTGGCGGCCGTCGTTCCCGAAGAGCCGGCCGTCCCGCCGCCGGCACCCGCGCCGCAGGCCGCAAGCGACAATCTGCAATTGCTGAAAGGCGTCGGCCCGAAAATGGTCGCGTTGCTGAACGGCCTGGGCATCACCAGCTTTCGGCAGATCGCCGACTGGAGCGATGCCGATGTCGCAGCCATCGACGCGCAACTCGGGGCGTTCAAGGGGCGTATCGGCCGCGACGCGATCGTCGATCAGGCCGGCTATCTGGCGCGCGGCGACAAGGCCGGGTTCGAAGCGAAATATGGCGCGCTTGGCGGCGAGTTGTAGGGCCGCTTGCCGGACCTGTCCGGTTGGCGCGGCGGCCGAAGCCTAGCGCCGCCGGACGCCGTAATCGATCCGGATCCGGACCCAGGCCCCCACCAATTGCTGCCCACCGCGACGCGGCGGGCGGACCCTGAACTGCCAGGCGGCGGCCAGAACGGCGCGATTGATCTGCGATCCCGTCGGATATTCGTCGAGCCCGACGCAATCCTCGACCCGATAGTCGGGCGCCGTCCGGCACGCGATCAGCCCCCAGCCGGGTCCGCTGGCAGTGGACAGATAACCGCGCAGTTCGCCGTCGCTCGGCTCGCGATACCAGGTCGCGGCATAGAGCGGCTCGCCATTGGGAGCCGTCCCCACTTGTTCGGAATCGCGGAACGACGATCGCGGCGTTCCGGTATCGGGCGGTCCATAGACAGCCCCGCCCGGGGGACGGACGGCGGATCGTGGCGGCACTGGCGGCGACGGTCGTTCAACAGGCGCGGGTGTCGGAGGCGGTGGCACCGGTTCGGCGATCCGCGGTTCGGCGGGTTCGGCCGGCGGAGCGGGGTCGATTGCAGCCTGCGGCCGGTCGGGCCGGGTTTCGCTGCGGTCCGGTTCCGCCTCCACCCTTTCTGGCGAATCGGCCGCGACATCCCGCGCCTCCAGCCGCAGCGTGCTGACACGTTCCGTCCGGAAGTCCGGCGGCTTTCCAGAACCGAAGCTCAGCAGCAGGAGCAGCAGCAAGGCCGGGATCAGAACCGCCAGGCCGATGGCCAGCGCGCGGCGCCCCGCCCCGATGTTGAGCTGGTCGACATAGGGGATGCCGGGGGGGATAGCAGCAGGAATGGCTGGAACTGGGTTCAGCGGGAGCGGTCTTTTGATAGCGGACCGCGCCGGTGGCGGCCGTGGGGAGAAGCCTGAATGACGGATAGGAGCGCGCGGGACCCTTTACAAGAGCGCGCACGGACCGATCCCCGCAAACGTGGGCGGTAGCCGCGCAGCGTCGGGCCCGATGCGGGCGAGACCCGCGCGGGACCTATTCGGCTTCCGCATCCTTCGACGGGCGCGCTGCGCTGACCAGCAGCTTGTCGATCTTGCGGCCGTCCATGTCGACGATTTCGAAACGCCAGCCCTTGTCGGTGAAGCTCTCGCCCTCCTTCGGCAGATGCTTCAGAATGGCCAGCGCGTGGCCGGCCGCGGTCGCATAGTCGCGGTCGTCGTCCAGTTCGATTCCCAGCCGGTCGGCCATCTGGTCGGCGGGCATGGACCCCGCGATCAGCAGGCTGCCGTCCTCGCGCTCGGTCACGAAAGGTTCATTGCCGATGTCCTGATCCGACGCGAATTCGCCCGCGATCGCCGACAGCAGGTCGGCGGGCGTTACCAGCCCATCGAAATGGCCATATTCGTCATGGACCAGCAGCATCGGAACCTCCGCCGCGCGCAGGCCTTCCAGCGCATCCATGGCGTCGAGCTGGTCGTGGATGACGACGGCGCGGCGCGCCAGCGTTTCCAGATCGATCGATTCGCCGCGAAACAGCGCGGCCGCGATATCACGCGCCTGGACGATGCCGACAATATCGTCGACCGTCCCGCGCGCAACGGGCAGCCGGCTGTGCGGCGTTTCCAGCAGCTTTTCGCGCACCCCGTCGATATCGAGCGAGACATCGATCCAGTCGACATCCTTGCGCGGGGTCATCACCTCGCGCACCGGCCGGTCGGCAAGACGCACGACGCCCGAGATGATCGCGCGTTCGCTTTCCTCGATCACCCCCGATTTCGACGCTTCGGCGACGATCAGATGCAGTTCCTCCGCCGTCACCCGGTCCTCGGCCTCGCGGTTGAGGCCAAGCAGGCGAAAGACGAGGCCCGAACTGGCGTCGAGGAACCACACCAGCGGCGCCGCGATACGCGAAAGCCAGTACATCATCGGCGCGACGACGATCGCGATGCGTTCGGGCGCGCGCAAGGCGAACTGCTTGGGAACCAGCTCACCCGCGATCAATGAGGCGTAGGTGGTGAGCGCAATAACCATCGCGAAACCGGCGGTGAGCGCGGTTTCGGCATCAAGCCCGAACAGCAACTGAAGCCGGTCGCCGACGGGCTGCCCCAGGCTGGCGCCCGAATAGGCGCCGGTCATGATGCCGACCAGCGTGATGCCGACCTGGACCGTGGACAGAAAGCGCCCCGGGTCGGCTGCGAGTTGGCGCGCGATGGCGGCGCCGCGGCTGCCGCGCCGTTCGGCCGCCTGCAAACGCGGGTCGCGCGACGACACGATGGCCAGTTCGGACATGGCGAAAACGCCGTTGAGGAGGACGAGGATCAGGATGATCGCAACGTCCGACCAGGGAAAAGGGCTCATCGGGCGGTCGTGCGGCGCATTGGCGCCCGGCCCCTGTCAGCTTCGGTCATCCCTGCCCTATACGCGAAAGGCATGCGTTTGCACAATGGCCCGCGTCCCGGCTGCGCTCAACCGGGGTTCAGCAAGATTTTGGAACCAGATTGCTGGACATCTGTTATCTGCGATGAACGGCGCGCCGTCGCAGGACCAGTTCAGGCCGCCGAAAAAAGGGAGCAACCCAATGACGATCAAAATGTTCAAGCTCACCGCGCTGGCCGGCATCGGCGCCGTCACTCTCGCCGGCTGCGTGACCGATCCGGAAACCGGCCAGAAGCGCATTTCCAATGCCGCGATTGGCGGCGCGATCGGCGTGGCGGGCGGCTATCTGCTCGGCGATCTGATCGGCGGCCGCAACGACCGCACGGAAAAGATCCTCGGCGCGGGCATCGGCGCCGTCGCCGGCGCGGGCATCGGCCATTATATGGACCAGCAGGAAAAGAAGCTGCGCGAACGCACCGCCGGCACCGGCATCGACGTCGAACGTCAGGGCGATCAGCTCGTGCTCAACATGCCCGGCGACGTGACCTTCGATTACAACAGCGCGGTCGTGAAGAGCCAGTTCCGCAGCGCGCTGGACAGCGTCGCGTCGACGCTGTCCGAGTTTCCGAGCACCTATATCGACGTCTATGGTCACACCGATTCGACCGGCAGCGACAGCTATAATCAGGGCCTGTCGGAGCGCCGCGCGTCGTCGGTCGCGGACTATCTGGCCGGCCGCGGCGTCAACCGCGCCCGCATGGCGACGGTCGGCTATGGCGAATCGCAGCTCAAATGCACGCCCGAACGCAGCGAAGCCGATTATCAGTGCAACCGCCGCGTCGAAATCCGCATCGCGCCGGTAACGCAGAACGACGTCAACGCGGCCGGATAAGCTTCGTCCATTCCCGTGGACATCAGGGGGCGTCGTCCTTGGACGGCGCCCCTTTTTACGTGAGCATCGGGAAGCTTGCCTTCAGCCCATCGATCACGAATTGCGCGGCGAGCGCCGCCAGCAAGACGCCGAGCAGACGCGTGATCACCGCCTCGCCATTCTGCCCGATCAGTCGCATCAGCGGCCCCGCGGAAAGCAGCGCCGCAAGCGTCAACAGCAGCACCAGCAGCAATGCGCCGAAGATCACGAAGGCACGATCGAGACCATTGTTCTGCGACACGAGCAGCATCACCGACGCGATCGAGCCCGGCCCGGCCAGCATCGGCATCGCCATCGGAAAGACGGAAACATCCTCGATCTCGGGCGTCGCGATCACCTTTTCGGCGCGCTGTTCGCGCCGTTCCGTTCGCTTTTCGAACACCATGTCGATCGCGATGATGAACAGCATGATGCCGCCCGCGATCCGGAAGCTGTCGAGGTCGATGTGCAGGAAGCTGAGCAGCGCTTCGCCGAACATCGCGAAGAAGACGAGGATACAACCGGCGATGAAGGTCGCCCGGATCGCCATCGCGCGCCGCTGCGCTGCGCTGGCGCCGGTCGTCAGGCTGGCATAGATCGGCGCACAGCCAGGCGGATCGATGACGACGAACAGCGTGACAAAAGCAGAGATGAAGAGGTCGATCATGGCTGGCGCGGGGCGTCCACCCGGTCGTCGATCACCGGCTGCATCGCACTGCCGTCCCAAAGCCGCACCGTCACGCGCCGCGCGCCGCCGGATTCGACCGTCGAGGTCCAGCTGAGCGTCTGGTCATGCGACAGGCCGATCATCCTGTCGGCGCCTTCCGCGGCGGCATCGACATCGACGCCGGGCCGGCTGCCACAGGCGGCCTGTTTCGTGGCGATGAAATCGGGCGCGTCCCGCGGCGTCGTCAGCGTGTCGCCATGATCGAGCACCCAGCGCATCCGGCCGCGTTCGTCGCGCAGCCAGATGGTGGTGAAATAGCCGTTCTCGCTGCCCTTCTGCCACGCGCCGGTCGTCGCGCCGGCGTTGCCGTCGCAGCTGACATAGACGGCGTGCGGCTGCCAGCGAACGGCCTCGGCCGGGTCGGTCTGGCGGCGCAGCCAGTCGCGCGCGGATACCCGCTGGGGCACGAACATCACCGCGTCGGGATGCGCGGTTTCGCGAAAGGCGGTCCATTGCCCCTTGTCCTGCGCCAGCCGGGCGAAGCCGATCTCCGCCGCAACGAACGCACTGGGGTTGGCGGCCAGCGGGCGATTGCGCAAGTCGTCGCGCGGTCCGCCGCTGCATCCCGCCAGCAGCGCCGCGAAGAACAGGCCGGAAAGCAAAAGCCGCATCACAATCCCTCCGGGTCGGCGAGCCCGGCGCGGCGGTGCGCGGCGACGAGCGTGTTGCGAAGCAGGCAGGCGATCGTCATCGGCCCGACCCCGCCCGGCACCGGCGTGATCGCCGAGGCGAGCGGCAGCACCGAATGATAATCGACATCGCCCACGAGCCGCCCCTTCGCCTCGCCGGTGGCAGGCGGCAGGCGGTTGATGCCCACGTCGATCACGACCGCGCCGGGCTTGATCCAGTCGCCCTTGACCATTTCCGCGCGGCCGACCGCGGCGACGACGATGTCGGCGCGGCGAACGAGGTCGGACAGGTCGCGGGTGCGGCTGTGCGCGATGGTGACGGTGCAATTGGCGGCGAGCAGCAATTGCGCCATCGGCTTGCCGACCAGGATCGAACGGCCGACGACGACGGCATCCTTGCCCGACAGGTCGCCCATCCGGTCCTGCAGCAGCAGCAGGCAGCCATAGGGGGTACAGGGAACCATGCCCGCGATGCCCAGCGCCAGCCGTCCGGCACTGGTCGGGGTCAGGCCGTCGACATCCTTGTCGGGATCGATCGTCGCGACCGCGCGCTGTTCGTCGAGATGTCGGGGAAGCGGCAGTTGCAGCAGGATGCCGTCGACCGTCTCGTCGGCATTGAGCGCCGCGAGCAGCGCCTCGACCTCTTGCTGCGTCGCGGTTGCGGGCAGGCGGTGCGCGAAGCTCGCCATGCCGGCGGCGACGGTTGCCTTGCCCTTTGATCCGACATAGACCGCGCTCGCCGGATCATCGCCGACCAGCACCACGGCCAGGCCGGGAACACGCCCCATCGCCGCTTCGAAGGCCGGCACCGCATCGGCGATGCGCGCGCGCAGCCCCGCCGCGAACGCCTTGCCGTCGATGATGCTGGCGGTTGCCCCCGACATGCCGGTCAGAGCATCCCGTTCGCCGCCGCGGCGCGGGCGATATAGCCGAGCACCGGCCCCTGGATGATGATGATCAGGATCAGCACCAGCATCGGCGTCAGGTCGAGCCCGCCGAAATCGGGCATGATCCGCCGGAACGGCCGGTAAAGCGGCTCGGTGATGCGATCGAGCACCATCCAGAGCTGGCCGACGAATTCATTATGGGTGTTGATGACGTTGAAGGCGATCAGCCAGGACATGATCGCCTGCGCGATGATGAACCACCACAGGACCGTCAGGATGATATCGACGATCTGGATGAGCATGAGAAGCAAGATGGATCTCCGAAATGGGGGTTGGCGCTTCTCTTAGCGGTGAATCAGCGTGCCTGCACCCCTGGCGGTGAAAATTTCGAGCAGCATCGCGTGCGGCACGCGCCCGTCGAGAATCACGGCGGCCTCGACCCCCGCGTCGACCGCCATCAGGCAGGTGTCGACCTTGGGAATCATGCCCCCGGTGATCGTCCCGTCGCGCTTCAGCGCGTCGATGCCGGTGCGGTCGAGGTCGGTGAGCAAGCCCCGGTTCTTGTCGAGGACGCCCGGCACATCGGTCAGGAGGAAAAAGCGCTTCGCGTCCAGCGCGCCCGCAATCGCTCCCGCCATGGTGTCGGCGTTGATGTTGTAGGTTGCGCCGTCGGCACCCAGGGCGACGGGCGCCACGACCGGAATGAAATTATCGTTGGCCAGATTGTTGAGGATGGTGGGATCGACCGCGACCGGTTCGCCCACGAAGCCCAGGTCGACATGGCGCTCGATCCCCGAATTGGGGTCGGGTTCGGTCCGTCCGACCTTCTTTGCCAGCACCAGATTGGCATCCTTGCCCGAAATGCCGACCGCGCGACCGCCAAGGCCCGCGATCCAGCCGACGATTTCCTTGTTGATCTTGCCCGCCAGCACCATCTCCGCGACTTCGGCGGTGGCCGCGTCGGTCACGCGCAGTCCGCCGACGAAGGTCGATTCGATGCCCAACTGTTTCAGCATGGCGCCGATCTGCGGCCCGCCGCCGTGGACGACGACCGGGTTGATGCCGACCGCCTTCAACAGCACGACATCCTCGGCGAAGTCGCGCTGCGCCTCCGGATCGCCCATCGCGTGGCCGCCATATTTGATGACGAAGGTTTGCCCGGCATAACGCTGCAGATAGGGCAGCGCCTCGACGAGCGTTTCGGCCTTGGCGAGCAGCTCGGGCCGGCTGGCGGCGCCCGTGGGCCGGCTCATGCGCGCGCCTCCTTCGCATCGAGGTTTCGGCCGAGCGCGACAAGGCCGGTAATCACAAAGGGGATGACGAGAAGCGAAAGCGCGACCTTGGCCAGCATCTGCCCGCCCATCAGGTTGGCGATGGGAAAAACACCCGCAAAGGCGATGGTCACGAACAGCAAGGTGTCGACGATCTGGCTGAGCGCGCTGGCGATCGCGCCGCGGATGGCGAGCCAGGTCGATCCTGCACCTTCACGTCCGCGCAGCTTCGAAAAAATCGTCACATTGAGGAATTGCGAGGTTCCATAAGCGACGATTCCCGCCGCCATCAGGCGCGGACTTTGACCCAGGATCGTGTCGAAAGCGGCCAGCCGCTCGGGCTGCATCTCCGGCGACGCGGGAAGCGCCAGCACGAGAGCGGTCAGCACGATCGATATGACCAGCGGGACAAAGCCCCACAGCACGAGCCGGTTGGCGGTGCCCTGTCCGTGCAGTTCCGCAACGCTGCTCGACAGCGCGACCAGCAAGAGGAAGGGGAAAATGCCCGCCTCGACCGCGAGCCAGTCGCCGAGCGCAACCTGCTTGTTGCCGAGCACGCCGGCCAGCACCACCATGCCGCCATAGACGATCGTGAACAGGAAGAGGGAGGGAGAAATCGAGCGCGGCAGCGCCGTCGGGCTGGTATCGGTCATGCCGCCCGATAGTCGGTTTTGCCTGGCGAGGAAAGATGCCCTCCGCACACGGGCTTGCCCCAGCGCCAAAGCCCGTTAGACAGTCCTCAGATATTCGCGGGGGACGCACGCATCATATGGAACGCCTGATCGGTTTGCTAGGCATCGTCGCACTGCTGGCGATCGCCGTGCTTTTTTCATCCAACCGCCGCTGGATCCGCCTGCGCATCGTCATCCCCGCCTTTCTGTTGCAGGCCGGTTTCGCACTACTGGTCATCGGCACCCCGTGGGGCCGGGCGCTGATCCAGACGATGTCGAACGGCGTGTCGAACCTGCTCGGCTATGCCAAGGCGGGCACCGATTTCATCTTCGGCCCGCTCGCCACCCCCGAAATGGGCGGCAACAGCTTCGCCATCGCGGCCTTGCCGGTGATCATCTTCTTCGCCTCGCTGATCTCCATCCTCTACTATCTCGGCATCATGCAGCTGATCATCAAATGGGTCGGAGGCGCGATCCAGAAGGTGACGGGCATCACCAAGGTCGAAAGCCTGGGGGCGGCCGCGAACATCTTCGTCGGCCAGAGCGAAAGCCCGCTCGTCATCCGCCCCTATCTGGCCAGCCTGACCCCGTCGCAGCTGTTCACGGTGATGACCGTCGGCATGGCCGGCGTCGCGGGCACGATCCTGGGCGCCTATGCCAGCATGATCGGCGAGCAACTTCTTCCCTATCTGCTCGCCGCCAGCTTCATGTCGGCGCCGGGCGGCATCCTGATGGCCAAGATCATGATGCCCGACGATCCCAAGGATCTGGGCATCGAACCGGTGATCATGCCCGAGGCGAGCCATGACGAGGAAAAGCCGGCGAATATCATCATGGCGGCGGCTCAGGGCGCGCAGACCGGCGTCAAGCTGGCGGTCGCGGTCGGCGCGATGGTGCTGGCCTTCGTCGCGCTCGTCGCGCTCGCCAACGGCCTGCTCGCCGGCATCGGCGGCTGGTTCGGCTATGACGGGCTGTCGTTCCAGGCGATCATCGGCTGGATCTTCTCGCCCGTGATGTATCTGATGGGCGTGCCATGGGCCGAAAGCGGAACGGTCGGCGGCCTATTCGGGACGAAGGTCGTGCTCAACGAATTCGTCGCCTTCATCGATCTGGGCAAGGTCCAGGGCGACATGTCCGCGGCATCGGTCGCCATCGCCACCTTTGCCCTGTGCGGATTCGCCAATTTCAGTTCGATCGCGATCCAGATGGCGGTGACGGGCGGTCTCGCCCCCAACCAGCGGCCGATGATCGCGAAGCTCGGGCTGAAAGCGCTGCTGGCCGGCAGCCTGTCGAACCTGATGTCGGCGGCGCTGGCCGGGCTGATGATCGGTTTGATGTAAGGCGCGGGCGTCCTCCGGAAAGATTGTCAATCGCGATGATTTGTGAGACTTTCCTGTCCGTCTTCTGACGGACAGGGAGGGGTGGCACAATGGCAACGCACCGCAGCAGCATGACATTTCTGGCCGGGCTCGCAATCTTCGCGGCCAGCGGCCTCGGGGCCAGTTCGGCCGCCCAAACGGCGGACGATCGGATGTACCGGCCGCCCGAAGCCACCATCTATCGCGACGCCGCCTACAAGGGGCCCGCGGTTGCCGTGCGGGAAGCCAAGCCCGACCTGGGCCTTGCATGGCCGGTCAATTCGATCCGCGTCGGCAGCGGGCGGTGGGAATTGTGCGAAAAGACGCGCTATCGCGGCAATTGCCGCACCGTCGATCGCGATACGCCGATGCTCGGCAACATCCTGCGCGGCATGGCGGTCCAGTCGATCCGGCCGGCCGGCGGAAACGGCGGCGGGTGGGACCCGGAACCGCCCGCGAACGACCAGGTCGCGCGCGGTAACTTTGCCGAATTTCACACACAGCCGGCGACGGGCGGACGGCGCGTCCTGGCCTGTGCCAGCGGGTCGGCGACCGCCAGCTGCGCGGCGCGGACGGCGGACAACTGGTGCCGGTCGATCGGCTGGAACGGGTCGGCGCGCGAGCATATGGAGACGGTGTCGCGCCGCGTCTATCTGGCCGATGTGCTGTGCGTTCGGTCGGGTTATTGACGGGGAGAGACGGTATGAAAATCCGCACCATGGCGCTGGGCGTCGTCGTGCCGCTCGCGCTCGCCGGTTGCGCAAGCGTCGGCGGGCCGGGCATCAGCACCTATTATGAATGCGAGCGCGGCACACGGCTGAAGGTCGATTTCGTCGGCGACCGGGCATTGGTCGGCGTCAACGGCGGCCGCGCGCAGGCTTTGCGGCAGACGCCGGCAGCGAGCGGCGCGGCCTATGAAAATCGCGCCGGCTGGCGGCTCCACACCAAAGGGCCGGAAGCGGTGTGGAACACCGCCGCGAGAAGCGCGCCCGAAAGCTGCCGCCAGGTCGTCGTTCCGCGCTAGGGCCGGATCAGGGCCGGGCCGGCGCCTTGCAGCCGCGTTCGCGCCCGACGCCTTTCAGGAAGCCGCGGCGCACGGTGCCGGCATAGACCGCCTCCGCATAACGGCGGCGTTCGGCATTGGCGCCCGTCACCTCGCCGATCAGGCCGCCGAAGGGGATGAGCGATCCCGCCACCGTTCCGGCGACACGGCCAGCGGTCTGTTCGCGCTTCTTGGCCAGACTCTTGTCGACCTGTTCATTGACGTCGGGGCCGAGCACGGTGTTGAGTTCATTCACCTCGCCGATGATCGCGGCGCATTTTCCCATGCCGGCCAGCGAATAGGGATCGTCCTGAATCGCGAGCAGCTTGTCCGGCACCTCCTTGCCGTCGAACGGTTCGGTCACCGAATCCGCCGTTTCCTTGACCGTCGACTGTTCCGGGGAGCCTTTTTGCGCCTGAACGACGGGCGCGATCAGCAGCGCGCTTCCCGCCAATCCGGCAAGTCCGATCTTGTGCAGCATGGTCCTGTGCATGACCTTATCCTTTCGCGCCAAATCCCGATGGGTCCGACAGGAACAACGCGCGCCGCTTCATTCCGCTCCCGCCGGTCGGCGGCTATTTTTTCGTCGCGTAGCCGCCCTCGACCGCTTCCTGTCCCACGGCGGCGGTGTCGGCGGACCAATAATCGAAAATGCGCCGGAGCTCGCTCTGCGGCAGACCCTCGACCACATAGGCGCCGAACAAGTAAAGCTGGCCATTTTCGTTGATCCCGACGCGCAGCAAGTCGAATTCGTCGTTCATCTCCTGCACCCAGTGCATGGGCGGGTTCACCACATCGTTGAACGAGAGGATCAACGTCATATAGTCGCAGTTCGTCCCCGCATCGCACCCGGCCAGGCGCAGCGTCGATCCGAATCCGCCGATCTGGACAATGACTTCGGGCGCGGTCTCGACATTGGTCAGGGGGCCGGGCGCATATCCCATCGCCTTCAGCGTCGCGACGAACGCCGCAGGATTCTTGATGCTGACCGGCTGCGCCGAAGCGGTGGAGGTTCCGATCATTGCCAGCGCCAGGCCCAATGCCGCCGCCAGGCGCCTACAATATCCTGCCATGATGCCCCCGATAACCATTTGGAGCGACCCGGCCGAACCGTCGCACCGGCCCGCCCTTTCGTCCAGCCCTGTTTTATCGCAGCGGCTACCGCACCGGCTTGCGGCTCAACGCGTCGGGACGGGCTCCGGCCCCGTCCAATCGTAGAAGCCGCGGCCGGCCTTCTTCCCGACCCAGCCCGCCTCGACATATTGGACGAGCAGCGGCGCGGGGCGGAATTTGGGATCGCCGGTGCCGCTTTGCAGCACGCGGATAATTTCGAGACAGGTGTCGAGGCCGATGAAATCGGCAAGCGTGATCGGCCCCATCGGATGGTTGAGGCCGAGCCGGCACCCGGCGTCGATATCCTGCATCGTCGCGACGCCTTCGCCCAGCGCGAAGATCGCTTCATTGATCAGCGGCATCAGCACGCGGTTGACGATGAAACCCGGCGCGTCGTTGGCGTGAACGATTTGCTTGCCGAGCCCGCGGCCATAGGCCTCGACCGTGCGCAGCGTGTCGTCGCTGGTCGCAAGACCGCGGATCAACTCGATCAGGCCCATGACCGGCACCGGATTGAAGAAATGGACGCCGATGAAACGCGCCGGATCGGGCGCCGCCTGGGCCAGACGCGTGATCGGGATCGAACTGGTGTTCGACGCGAGGATCGCGGTTTGCGACAGGTGCGCGCCGACGCTGGCGAAGATCGCACGCTTGATTTCCTCGCGCTCGGTCGCCGCCTCGATCACCAGATCGGCGGGCGCGAAGGCGGCATGGTCGGCGACGGGCGCGATGCGCCCCAGCAGCGCGTCGGCGTCCGCCTGCGTCATCTTGTCCTTCGACACGAGCCGGCCGAGCGCCTTTGCGATCCCCGCCTTGCCCGCTTCGGCACGCGCGATGTCGACGTCCGACAACAGCACGTCATGGCCGGCGCCGGCCGAAACCTGGGCGATGCCCGCACCCATTTGCCCTGCCCCGATAACGCCGACGATCATATTATGCCCTTTCGCTGGAAACCCTGCCCCGTGCCCCTACGGCCTGGCGGGGCTCCGTCAAGGGGCGGATCGATGGGCGGTCGCTTCGGCCAGGATCAGGGCAAAGGCGGGATCGGCGTCGTCCCAGGTCGCGAGCGGCGTCCAGCCCCCCGCGAGAAGCAACAGATTGGCGTCGCGCGGCCCGTATTTATGGCTGTTTTCGCTGTGGATCGTTTCCCCCCCGGCCATATGATAGCGGCGGCCGTCGACGGTGAAATCCATGTCGCACGCCGCGACAAGATGCATTTCGATGCGCGCATGGACATCGTCCCACACCGCGCGATGGGTGAAATTTTCGACCGGGATCGTCCCGTCCAGTTCGCGGTTGATGCGTTCGAGCAGGTTGAGGTTGAACGCCGCCGTCACCCCGGCGGGATCGTCATAGGCGCGTGTCAGCACGCCGATATCCTTGATCCGGTCGATACCGATCAGCAGCATCGATCCGTCGCCCAGAGCGCGGCGCCAGGTGCGGAGCAGGTCGACCGCGGTGTGCGCCACCATATTGCCGATCGTCGATCCGGGAAAGAAGCCGAGCTTCGGCAGGTCGGCGATTTCGCGCGGCAGGGCGACGCGCTGGGTGAAATCGGCCTCGACCGGATAGACCGGCAGGCCGGGAAGGCGCGCCGAGAGCGCCCGCGCGCTGTCGCGCAGGAAATCGCCCGAGATGTCAACCGGAACATAAGCGGCGGGCGCGATGGCATCGAGCAGCAGCGGCGTCTTGGCCGAGCTGCCCGACCCCAGTTCGACCACCGCGCGGCCGGGGCCGATCGCGGCGGCCAGCGCCCCCGCATGGCGTTTCAAAAGGCCGGTTTCGCTGCGCGTCGGATAATATTCGGGAAGCGCGGTGATATCTTCGAACAGGGCCGACCCCGTCGCGTCGTAGAACCAGCGCGCCGGAATCGCCTTTTGCGGTTCCGACAGGCCGGCGTGAACGTCGGCACGAAACGCCAGGTCGATACCGGCAGGGTCGGCATCGACCTGCCGCAATTGGCGAACAACACCCATGTCTAGATATCCTTGGCGAGCCGGACGCCGGTGAATTGCCAGCGCTGGTGGGGGTAGAAGAAATTGCGGTAGGAGGCGCGGACATGGCCGCGCGGCGTCGCACAGCTGCCCCCGCGCAGGACGAACTGTCCGTTCATGAACTTGCCATTATATTCGCCGACCGCGCCGGGCGCGGCGCGAAAGCCGGGATAGGGGCGATAGGCGCTGCCGGTCCATTCCCACACGCTGCCGAACATCTGTTGCAAATCGGTGTCGCCGCCCGCCGCGCCGGGTTGCACCGGGCCCGCGGCGTCGAGCTGATCGCCGCCGCACGGATCGAGCCCCGCCGCCGCCGCTTCCCATTCCTGTTCGGTGGGCAGGCGGGCGCCGGCCCAGGTCGCAAAGGCGTCGGCTTCGAAAAAGCTGATATGGGTGACCGGCGCGGCAGGATCGATATCCCGCCATCCCGCCAGGGTAAAAAGCCGCCCGTCGCGCCAATAGGCGGGCGCGGCGATGTCGTCCGCCTGAACCCAGGCCCAGCCGTCGCTGAGCCACAGCGACGCGGTATGATAGCCGCCGTCGTCGATGAACTGACGCCATTCGCCGTTCGTCACCGGCCGGCTGGCGAGCGCATGGGGGGCGAGCAGCACGTCGTGGCGGGGGCCCTCGCAATCGAAGGCGAAGCCTTCCCCCGCATGGCCGGCGGCGGCGACGCCGGCGGCACCCGGCACCCATTTCATGGCGGAAAACTGCGCAACTTCACTCGCGATTGCTGTTTCCCACATCGCCGGACCGAGCGGATTGTGCGCAAAGAGATGCTTGATGTCGGTGAGCAGCAATTCCTGATGCTGTTGTTCGTGATGGATGCCGAGTTCGACGAGCGCCAGCGCCGCCGGGGTCAAATCGGGAAGCGCGGTCTGCACCGCCGCATCGACATGCGCGCGCCACACGCGGACCGCATCGAGCGACGGCCGGGTCAGCAGGCCGCGGTGCGGCCGGGCATGGCGCGGCCCTTCCGCCTCATAATAGCTGTTGAACAGATAGGCGTAGCGATCGTCGAAGGCGCGATAGCCCGGAACATGATCGCGCAGCACGAAGGTTTCGAAAAACCAGGTCGTATGGGCCAGATGCCATTTCGCGGGCGAGGCATCGGGCATCGACTGGGCGCTGGCATCAGCATCGGACAGGGGGGCGGCCAGATCGAGCGACAGCCGCCGGGTCGCCGAGAAGCGGCGGGTGAGCGCCTCGATCGGGTCGGCGCGGGTCGAAGCATCGGTGCGGCTGGCCATAGGACGACAATCCCCGGGGAGGTGATTCGGTTTCGCGGCCCGTCCGATTATGGTTACGCGGCGGCGGATTGTCCAGAACGTTAGGGGAACAAGATCATTTCCTCGTCATGCTGTTCGCCGTCATGCCGGGCCTGCCTTGTCGCTGGAGATTGCTTCGTCGCTCCGCTCCTCGCAATGACGAAACGGGGCGCGGGATGCCGACGGAATAGTCGCGATCTAGTTAGGGGCGACCAGATTTCATGGTCGACATCCGGCCGGCAAAGACCGGATTTCTTGTCGTGTGGCTCAGCGCGTCGCGCCGGGTTTCCACAATATGTCGCCGCCCGCCGCCGCGTTGATGTGCCGCGTCATCACGAACAGATGGTCCGACAGGCGGTTGAGATAGTTGAGCGCGAGCGGATTGAGGTCGCGCGTCGCGTTCGCCGCCACCGCCGCCCGTTCGGCGCGGCGCGCGATGGCGCGTGCCAGGTGCAGGCGCGCCGCCGCTTCGGTGCCGCCGGGCAGGATGAAGCTTTTGAGCGGATCGAGCGTGTCGTTCATGCCGTCGATCTCATCCTCCAGCCGGGCGATCTGGCCGGGAACGATGCGCAGCGCCATGTCGTGCGGGCCGAAACCGAACTGGATGTCGGGCGGGGTCGCGAGATCGGCGCCAAGGTCGAACAATTCATTCTGGATACGCGCGAGCATCGCCGCCGCGTCGCCGCCGCCGTCCAGCGCCGCGACGGCGACGCCGATGGCGCTGTTCGCTTCGTCGACATCGCCGATCGCCGCCATCAGCGCGTCCGACTTGGCAATGCGCGACCCGTCGACCAGGCCGGTGGTGCCGTCGTCGCCGGTGCGGGTGTAGATTTTGTTGAGCTTGACCATCCTATGTGCCCCGCAGCGTTCGGCACCGGCCGTTCAAACGACTCAACTGCCCGCCGCGAGCAGGCCGATCAGCACGAGCAGGATGATCGTGATCGCCTGCCATTTGACGCGGGCCATCATCATCCGGTTCTGCATCAGCTGATTTTCCTCGGCCTTGCCCTCGATCGCGGCGCGGTGGCCTTGCGAGAAATAGAAAAGCCCCCGCGCGAGCGAGAAGAGCACGAAACCGGCCGCAACGACGACCGCAAGGACAAGCAGGATTTCCATGCGCGCCCTTCTAGGCCTTTTGCAGCGAATATCCAGTGGGAAGCCGCCCCGCCGCCAGATCGGCGGCCAGCGCGCGCCCGTCGATGCCGGCATCGCGCAGCGACGCCAGCGACGCGGCGGCATCGCGCTTGGCGAGCCGGCGGCCGTCGGGCCCGCAGACAAGGCCGTGATGCCGATAGAGCGGAACCGGCAGGCCGAGCAGCGCCTGCAGCAGCCGGTGCACATCGGTCGACGCGATCAGGTCGGCGCCGCGAACGACATGCGTCACCCCCATGGCGGCATCGTCGAGCGTGCTGGCGAGATGATAGCTGGCGGGCGCATCCTTGCGCGCCAGCACGACATCGCCATGCGCCCGGCTGTCGGCGGGGCGAGACCCCTGCCCCTCCTCCTCCCAATCGAGATCGCCGGTCGCCGCGACCGCGCGCGCCATGTCGAGTCGCCAGCAATGTGCCTCGCCCGGCAAGCGGCGTTCGCGCTCCGCCGGCGACAGACCGCGGCAGGTGCCGGGGTAGACGGACCCGGCCGAAACCTGGGGCGCCCCGTGCGGCGCGGCAAGGCTGGCGGCGATGTCGGCGCGCGTGCAGAAGCAGGGATAGACGAGCGCGCGGGCGCGAAGATCGTCGAGCGCGGCGGCATAGCTGTCCAGCCGGTCCGACTGGCGCACCGGATCGCCGTCCCAGTCGAGCCCGAGCCACGCAAGATCGGCCAGCGCGGCGGCGACATGGGCCTCGCGCGACCGGCTGCCGTCGATATCGTCGATGCGGATACGAAAGCCGCCCCCGGCCGCGCGCGCCGCGCGATGCGCCGCCACCGCGCTATAGGCGTGCCCCAGATGCAGGTCGCCCGTCGGGCTGGGTGCGAAGCGGGTCAGCATGGGTCGGCGGCGGACCGCAATCCCGAATCCAGATGCTGTGGCGTGCCAAAGCGAATCATTCCATATCTTGCGGCACTTGCCCCCTTGACGTCAGATTCAGATGCGGCATGTAATGACGGTGTCACGCACGGACGGCAGTGGCGCGCCATCCCGAGCAGCAAAGGGGGCAGCGTTACACAGCCATGTTTCATCCCGATCTTGCCCGGCATCCCGATTCCTGTCCGGCCCTCGTCCTCAACGCCGATTATACACCGCTGAGCTATTACCCGCTGAGCCTGTGGCCGTGGCAGACCGCGGTCAAGGCGGTATTCCTCGACCGGGTGACGATCGTCGAAAATTACGAGCGCGAAATCCATTCGCCGACGCGGTCGATGCCGATCCCCAGCGTGATCGCGCTCAGGCAATATGTGAAGCCGTCGCAATATCCGGCCTTCACGCGCTTCAACCTGTTCCTGCGCGACCGTTTCGCGTGCCAATATTGCGGATCGGGCAAGGACCTGACCTTCGACCATGTCGTGCCGCGCCGGCTGGGCGGGCGCACGAGCTGGGAAAATGTCGCGACCGCCTGTGCCCCCTGCAACCTGAAAAAAGGCGGGCGGACGCCGCAGCAGGCGCATATGCCGCTGCACCAGCAGCCCTGGCGCCCGACGAACTGGCAGTTGCAGGACAGCGGCCGCTGCTTCCCGCCGAATTATCTGCACGAAAGCTGGATCGACTGGCTCTATTGGGACGTTGAGCTGGAAGGATAGGCGGCTGACGGCACGAACGCGCCACAGTTTCCCCGCCTGCGCGGGAGTACACCGCTTATTGTTGTAAGGATAAACCAATGCTCCGTTTTGCCGCCGCCATTCCGCTTGCTCTGACCCTCGCCGCCTGCGCGACGACGCCCGGCGCCGAACGGACGGTCGCGGTCAGCGGCAGCGTCACCTATCGCGAACGCATGGCGCTGCCGCCCACCGCGCGGGTCGAGGTGCGGCTGGACGATGTCAGCCTGGCCGACGCGCCCGCGCGCACGCTGGCCAGCGAGACGTTCGACGCGGCGGGCCGGCAGGTGCCCTTTGCCTTTACCCTGACGATCGATCGCGGCGACATCGATCCGCGCCGCAGCTATGCGGTGGCGGCGCGCATCACCGACGCCGACGGCACGTTGATGTTCATCACCGACACGCGCCACAGCGTGGCGTTCGGCGACGCTTCGACGGTCGATATGGGAACGCTGACGCTCGTCCGGACGCGCTGATCCGAACCGGCATAGCTATGCGCCGCTTGACGCTGCGCCTTCGCAGGTGCAGCAAGCTGCCCCGATGGGCCCACCGATCCAGATCAGCCAGAATCCCGACATCCGCTATCTCGGGCGCATCCTGGGCGATGTGATCCGCGCCTATGGCGGCGAAAAGCTGTTCCGGCAGACCGAATATATCAGATCGTCGAGCGTCGACCGGCATCGCGGCATCGCGGAGGCGGAGGCGATCGATCCGGGGCTCGACGCGCTGAGCCTGGACGACACCGTCGCCTTCGTGCGCGGTTTCATGCTGTTTTCGATGCTCGCCAATCTGGCCGAGGACCGGCAGGGCGTCGCCGCCGAGCCCGAGGCGACGGTCGCCGCGGCGCTGGCCAAGCTGGCGGCGGACGGCATCGATGCGGACGCCGTGGCCAAGCTGATGGAGGCCGCGCTGATCGCGCCGGTGCTGACCGCGCACCCGACCGAAGTGCGGCGAAAGTCGGTGCTGGACCACAAGAACCGCGTCGCCGAACTGATGCGGCTGCGCGATGCGGGCGCCGTCGAAACGCCCGAGGGCGACATCGTCGAGGATGCGATCCGGCGGCAGATCGTGCTGTTGTGGCAGACGCGGCCGCTGCGCACCGAAAAACTGTTCGTGGCGGACGAGATCGACAATGCGCTGACCTATCTGCGCGACGTCTTCCTGCCGGTGGTGCCCAAACTCTATGCGCGCTGGGAGGCCGAACTGGGACGCCGTCCCGCACCCTTCCTGCGCGTGGGAAGCTGGATCGGCGGCGATCGCGACGGCAATCCCTTCGTCACGGCGGAGACGCTGGAAATGGCGAGCGGGCGCAACGCCGCCGCAGTGCTGGGCCATTATTGCGACGCGGTGCACGCGCTGGGCGCCGAACTGTCGGTGTCGTCATCGCTCGCCCCCGTGCCCGAAGCGGTCGAGGCGCTGGCGGCGGCGAGCGGCGACGATGCGCCGAGCCGCAGCGACGAACCCTATCGCCGCGCGCTGTCGGGCATTTATGCCCGGCTGACCGCGACCTATGCCGCGATCGCCGGCCGGCCGGCGCCGCGCCCGTCGGCGCTGCCCGGCGACGCCTATGCCGCGCCCGCAGACTTCCGCCGCGACCTGGTCACGCTGGCCGACGGGCTGGAGGCGAGCGGCGAAGGCCAGCTGGCCGGCATCGGCGCGCTGGGCCGCCTGATCCGCGCCGTCGAAGTGTTCGGTTTCCACCTCGCGACGCTCGACATGCGCCAGAACAGCGCGGTGCACGAACGCGTGCTGGCCGAACTGCTGAAGGCGTCCGGGGTCGAGAACGACTATCTGGCGCTGGACGAGGCGGCGCGCGTCGCGCTGCTGCGCCGCGAGCTTGCCGTGAATCGCCCGCTCGCCGCCCCGTGGCACCGATGGAGCGACGAGACGGCGGGCGAACTGGCGATCGCCCATGCCGCCGCCGCGATCCGGGCGCGGCTGGGCGCGGAGGCGATCTGCCAGTGGATCATCAGCAAGGCCGAAAGCCTGTCCGACCTGCTGGAAGTCCATGTTCTGGCGCGCGAGGCCGGGCTGTGGTCGGCGGGGGGCAGCGACCATCTGATGGTCGTGCCCTTGTTCGAGACCATCGCCGATCTGGACGATGCGCCCGCGATCATGGCCGCCTATTTCGCGCTGCCCGAAATCGCGCCGCAGGTGGCGGCGCGCGGGCATCAGGAAGTGATGATCGGCTATTCCGATTCGAACAAGGACGGCGGCTATCTGACCTCCACCTGGGGGCTGCATCAGGCATCGGCGGCGCTGACCCCGGTGTTCGCGCAGGCGGGCACGGCGATGCAATTGTTCCACGGCCGGGGCGGCGCGGTCGGGCGCGGCGGCGGCAGCGCCTTTGCCGCGATCCGCGCCCAGCCCGCCGGCACGGTGCAGGGCCGCATCCGCATCACCGAACAGGGCGAGGTGATCGCCGCCAAATATGGCACCGCCGACAGCGCGGCGACCAATCTGGAGGCGATGGTGTCGGCCAGCCTGCTCGCCAGTCTGGAGCCCGAAGCCGCGAAGGATGCCGACCGGGCGCGGTTCGCCGCGGCGATGGGCCGTTTGTCCGACACCGCCTTCGCCGCCTATCGCGGGCTGGTTTACGACACGCCGGCGTTCCGGGATTTCTTTCGCGCGATGACGCCGATCGCCGAGATCGCCGGGCTGAAGATCGGGTCGCGCCCGTCAAGCCGCACCAAATCGACCGCGATCGAGGATCTGCGCGCCATCCCCTGGGTGTTCAGCTGGGCGCAGGCGCGCACCATGCTGCCCGGCTGGTACGGGGCGGGCGAGGCGTTCGCGGGGTTCGACGACCCCGCCCTGCTGGCCGACATGGCGCAAGCCTGGCCCTTTTTCGCGGCCCTGCTGGGCAATATGGAAATGGTCCTCGCCAAATCGGACATCGGCATCGCGGCGCGCTATGCCGCGCTGGCCGAGGATGTCGCCGGCCATGACGCGATCTTTGCGGCGATCCGCGACGGCTGGCACCGCGCGCACGACGGGTTGCTGACGATCACGGGCCAGTCGCGACTGCTGGAAAAGAACCCCAAGCTGGAAGCGTCGATCCGGCTGCGGCTGCCCTATATAGAGCCGCTCAACCTGCTGCAGATCGAACTGATGAAGCGCCACCGCGCGGGCGAAACCGACCCGCGCATCGCCGAGGGCATCCAGCTGACGATCAACGCGATCGCGACGGCGCTGCGCAACAGCGGCTAGCGTTCCGACGTCATCATGGCGCGCGAAGCGAAGCCGTCTCCGGCCGTCACCCCCTTGCAAGGCCGATAACGGCATAGGGCTGCGTCGCGGCGCGCCGCGCCATGACGATGCAGCGCCGCCTATTTGGAAACGATCAGCACCTCGCCCTTCGTGGCCGCGGCATCGGGCGCGAAGCGGATCGTAAAATCGTCGCCGTCGGCGTCCGTACCGGAAAGCGCATCGCCCGCGCGGGTGATCTTGACGCCCTTCCTGGCAAATTCGGACGCCATCCATTCGGACGCCTTCGCCGGCGCCGCCGGAGAGGTGAAGCCGAGCTTGACCGTCGCGGTGCGGCCGGTGATCTTCCTGTTGTCATCGACCTGGACGCTGGTGACCTTGCTGCCCGGATAGAGCGTGACCCCGTCGATGTCGAAATCGCTGCCGATGTCGAGGTCGACGAAATCGGGAATCGTCATGTCGATCGCGGTGCCGTCGCCGCCGATCTTGAGCCGGCCGCTGCCGTCCTTGTTCGTCGTGATCTGGACGCCGCCCTTCTCGTCGCCGGCGTTGATCGAGATTTCCGGATGCTCCTGCTGCTCCTTCTGCCCACAGGCAGCGAGGAGCATCATCGGGGGAATCAGGAAAGCCAGGCGCATCGACAATCTCCTTGGTGCATTAGTTGTATAATACACCATGAAAGTCGGCGGAGTCAAACCTCCTCTTTCGTCACCCCGGACTGGATCCGGGGTGACGATGGACGGAAGGTTGGATCAGGCGTCGATGCTGGTCTTCATATCGGCATGGACGAGCCCGCCGTCGACCGCGATGGTTTCGCCCACGACATAGTCGCCCGCCTTCGACGCCAGGAAGATCGCGGCGCCCGCCATGTCTTCGGGCACACCGATACGCTTCACGGGAATCTTTTCCGCGACCGCATCGCCATGATCGCGCGCCGCCTTGTTCATCTCCGACTGGAAGGCGCCGGGCGCGATCGCGGTGACGATGATATTGTCGGTCACCAGCCGCGCCGCGACCCGTTTGGTGAGGTAGAGGATCGCCGCCTTCGATGCGTGGTAGCTGTAGGTTTCCCACGGATTGAGGCGCAGTCCGTCGATCGAGCCGATGTTGATGACTTTCGCCGGGCGCGCCGCAGTGCCCGCGGCCTTGAGCAGTCCGTGCAGCGCCTGCGTCAGAAAGAAGGGCGATTTGACGTTGATGTCCATCACCTTGTCCCAGCCCGCCTCGGGAAAGCCTTCGAACGGTTCGCCCCACGCGGCGCCGGCATTGTTGACGAGGATGTCGAGACGCTCCTCGCGCGCTTCCAGTTCCTTCGCCAGCGCGCGGCAGCCTTCGACGGTCGCCAAATCGACCGGCAGGCCGATGACCCGGCCCGGATAGCGCGTTTCGAAATCGGCGACGGCTTCCTCGATCTGTGCCGTCTTGCGCGCCGAGATATAGACGCGCGCGCAGCCCGCGGCGAGATAGCCTTCGACGATCATCTTGCCGATGCCGCGCGATCCGCCGGTGACGAGCGCGATGCGGCCGTCGAGGCCGAACATGTCATTGAGGTTCATAATATAGGCTCCTTTGAGCCCCTCCCCTTTAGGGGAGGGTTTGGGTGGGGCTCGCGGCGTAGCGTAAGGCCTCTGGCCCCCACCCGCTGCGACCAGGCGGCAAGCCGCCAAGTCTCGCTGCCCTCCCCTGAAGAGGAGGGCGTAATCAGATCAGTAGCCGTTCATCCGCGCGACCTGGTCGATGTGATAATGCACATCGCCCATAAATTCGGCCAGCGCGCGGTCGCGCTTCATATAGAGGCCGATGTCATATTCGTCGGTCATGCCGATGCCGCCGTGCATCTGCACGCCTTCGCGCACGGCGAGGTTGGCGGCGCGGCCGGCCTTGGCCTTGGCGACCGAGACCATCAGCTTCGCGCCCTCGCTACCCTCGTCCAAGAGCTGCTGCGCCTTCATCACCGCGGCGCGCGCGACTTCCATCTCGCCATAGAGATGCGCGGCGCGGTGCTGGAGCCCCTGAAACTCGCCGATCAGCTTGCCGAACTGCTTGCGTTCCTTGAGATAGGTGACGGTCATGTCCATCGCCCCCTGTCCGACGCCGACCATTTCGGCGGCCGCGCCGGTACGCGTCGCGGCAAGCAGCGCGTCGAGAATCTCGCCGCCGGCATCGACCTCGCCGATCACCGCATCGGCATCGACCTCGACGCCGTCGAGCGTGACATGGCTGGCGAGGCTGCTGTCCACAAGGCGGCGCGGATCGGCGGTCAGGCCCTTGGCATCCTTCGGCACCGCGAAGAGGGTGATGCCGCCATCGGTCTTTGCCGCGACGATGCTCATGTCGGCGACATGGCCGTGAAGCACGAAGCTCTTCCTGCCGTCGAGACGGAAGCCGTTGCCGGCGCGTGTCGCGGTCGTCGCGATACGGTCGGGACGGTGCCTGGCGCCCTCATCGATCGCGAGCGCGATAACCGCCTCTCCAGAAGCAATGGCGGGGAGCCAGCGGCCCGCCTGCGTGCCGCCCGCCTTGGCGAGCGCGGCGACCGCGCCGACGCTGGTCGCGAGGAAGGGCGACGGGGTCAGGTTGCGGCCGATTTCCTCGAGCACGATGCCCGCCTCCATATGCCCCATGCCGAGCCCGCCATGCGCCTCGGGCACCAGCATTCCGGGCAGGCCCATTTCGGTGAACTGTGCCCACAGGTCGCGCGAGAAGCCCGTCGCGTCGGCCGTATCGCGCAGCTTGCGGAGATGCGAGACGGAGGCCTGTTCGGCCACGAAGGGCGCGACGCTGTCCTTGAGCATCGCCTGGTCGTCATTGTGATAGAGCGGCATGTCTGTCTCCTTAGCCCCTCCCCTTCAGGGAAGGGGGGTGTTGGGTCGGTCATGCCCCCGGCATGACCTGGATCAGCCGGGGGCTGATCCACCCAACGCCGGTGGGCGCTCGCAGCGTAGCGTAAGACCGATGGCCCCCACCCGCTGCGCCTAGGCCAGCAAGCTGGCAAGTCTCGCTGCCCTCCCCTGAAGGAGAGGGCTTGTTCTTACGCCCCGGGCAAATCGAGGATGCGCTTGGCGATGACGTTGAGCATGACTTCGCTCGTGCCGCCTTCGATCGAATTGGCCTTGGTCCGGAGCCACGCGCGCGGGCGCGCGCCGCCCTTGGTTTCCTCGCTGTCCCATTCGAGCGCGTCGCTGCCGCCGCCCGCCATGACGAGTTCGTGGCGGCGCTTGTTGAGTTCGGTCCCGACATATTTCATCATGTTCGAGCTGGCCGGATGGGCGCGGCCGGTCTTCCACATGTCCATGAAACGCTCGCCCATCGCGCGATAGGCAAAGACGTCGGTGTCGAATGCCGCCATTTCGGCGCGCAGGATCGGGTCGTCGAGTTCGCCATGGTCGTTCCTGCCCAGCGATTTCGCGAACAGCGCCCCGACGCTGACCATGTCGCCGCCCGCGCCGCCGCCCGAGATCATCTCGCGTTCGTGGCCGAGCAGATATTTGGCGACGTCCCAGCCGCGGTTGATTTCGCCGACGAACTGCGTCTTCGGCACCTCGACATCGTCGAAGAAGGTTTCGCAGAAGGGCGAATTGCCGCTGATCAGCAGGATCGGCTTGGTCGTGACGCCCTTGCTCTCCATGTCGAAGAGCATGAAGGTGATGCCCTGATACTTGTTCGCCTTGTCGGTGCGGACGAGGCAGAAGATCCAGTCCGCCTTGTCGGCATAGCTGGTCCAGATCTTCGATCCGTTGACGACCCAATGATCGCCTTTGTCTTCACCGAACGTCTGGAGCGAAACAAGATCGCTGCCCGCCCCCGGCTCGCTATAGCCCTGGCACCAGCGGATTTCGCCGCGCGCGATCTGACCCAGATAATGGACCTTCTGCTCTTCGGTGCCGAATTTCAGCAGCGCGGGGCCGAGCATCCAGATGCCGAAGCTGTCGAGCGGCGAGCGCGCGCCCAGGCGCTTCATTTCCTGCCGAAAGATTTTCGCCTCTTCCGCCGACATGCCCGCGCCGCCATAGGCTTTCGGCCAGTCGGGCACGGTATAGCCCTTTTCGACGCAGCGATCGAGCCACAGCTTCTGCGCCGCGTTCTTGAACTGAAATTTGCGCCCGCCCCAGCAGACATCGTCCTCGTCGCGGATGGGTTCGCGCATTTCGGGGGGACAATTGGCTTCCAGCCACACGCGTATGTCGGCGCGGAAAGCGTCCAGATCGCTCATCTTTACAGGCTCCTCTTCTGCTTCGCAAATTAGGGGGATTCGCGTACTTTACGCAAGCGTCAACTTGGACCGGCCAACCTGCCGTTACGGCGCCGTAACGTCGAATCGGCGCACGTTGACGCCGCCTTCCCCAGCCCTAAGCTGGGTCGCAAAAGAAAACGGGAGCAAAGGTATGCGATTCGCAGGCAAGGTCGCCGTGGTCACCGGCGCGGCATCGGGCATCGGCAAAGCCGCCGTCCTGAAACTGGCCGGAGAAGGCGCCCATGTCTTCGCCGCCGACATCGACGAGGCGGGCGGACGCGCGCTGGCCGAACGTTCGAACGGCAAGATCGATTTCGTGCGATGCGACGTGACGCAGCCCGCCGACATCGAGGCGCTGATGAACGCCGCCGCGCAAAAGGCCGGCGGCATCGACATCGTCTTCAACAATGCCGCCGCCGCGGGCGACCGCGCGCCGATCGACGAGATCAGCCCCGAAGGGTGGGACCGCACGATGGACCTGGTGCTGAAATCGGTCGCGATGGGCATCCGCTATGCCGCCCCGCACATGAAGGGCCGGGCCGGCGCCAGCATCATCAACACCGCGAGCGTCGCGGCGCTGGGCGCGGGATATTCCCCGATCGCCTATGCGGTCGCGAAGGCGGGCGTTCTGCACCTCAGCAAGATCGCCGCGACCGACCTAGCACGATATGGCATCCGCGTGAACGCGATCTGCCCCGGCTTCATCAACACCAACATCTTCACCGCGGCGCTGGACGTGCCCGACGAAAGCAAGGCGGCGGCGAAGGCGATCATCGCCGGCATGAGCGCCCAGGCCCAGCCGGTCGCGCGCGGCGGCGAGCCCGAGGATATCGCCAATGCGGTCGCCTATCTGGCGAGCGCGGAATCCGCCTTCATGACCGGCACCCACATGCTGGTCGACGGCGGGCTGACGATCGGCCAGCGCCATGCCTGGGATCCCGAAGCGCCCGGCCTGTTCGACGCCCTGACCGCGATGGAGGAGGCCGCAAGCGCCGGGACGCCCGCGTGAACGCCGCCGCCCCCGCGGCGCGCGCGGACAGATTGCCGGTCCGGCTGAAATTCATGCACGGGCTCGGCAGCCTGGCCTATGGCGTCAAGGAGAATGGGTTTTCGACCTTTCTTCTGCTCTTCTACAATCAGGTCGTCGGGCTGGATGCCGGCATCGTCGGCATCGCGATCATGGTCGCGCTGGTTTTCGACGCGTTCATCGATCCGGTCATCGGCGAACTGACCGATCGCACGCGCAGCCGATGGGGCCGCCGCCTGCCCTGGCTCTATGCCGCGCCGGTGCCGCTCGCCTTTGCGTGGATGCTGCTGTGGAGCCCGCCCGAGATGAGCGACGCGGCGACGATCGCCTGGCTGATCGGATTCGCGATCGTTGTGCGCACGCTGGTGTCGATGTGCGAGGTGCCGTCGGTGGCGATCGTCCCCGAACTGACCGCCGATTACGACGAGCGCACCGCCGTGATGCGCTATCGCTTCCTGTTCGGCTGGGGCGGCGGGCTGGTGATCCTGATCCTGGCCTATGGCGTGTTTTTCGGCGGGCCCAAGGGGCTGGTCGATCCCGGCGGCTATTTCCCCTATGCGCTGACCGGCGCGCTGATCATGCTCGGCGCGGTGGTGATTTCGGCGATGGGCCAGCATCGGCGGATCGCGGTGTCGAACGTCGACGACGTCCCGCCCCCGGCGAACCTTCGCCATATCCTGCGCGACATGCGCGATACGCTGTCGAACCGGGCCTTCCTGTGGCTGACCTGCGCCGCGCTGTTCGGATTCGTGAACCAGGGGATCACCTTTTCGCTGACCAATTATCTGCTCGGCTTCTTCTGGCAGCTGACGCAGGGCGAGATGGTCGCCTATGTGCTGATGCTGTTCGGGACGATGATCGCCGCCTTCGTGCTGGTGGCGCCGCTTGCGTCGCGGATGGGCAAGCGCGACGCGGCGATCCTGGCGGGCGCCATCGCGCTGACGATCAACAGCGGCCTCTATTTCACCTGGATGATGGGCGTCTTTCCCGGCCTGCCCGGCAAACCCAGCGTCGCCGCGATGTTCGCCTTCGTCTTTGTCGGCAATACATTTTCCATCATCCTGATGATCCTGTCCTCGTCGATGATGGCCGACGTCGTCGAGGCGTCGCAGAGCGAAACCGGCCGGCGGTCCGAAGGCCTGTTCTTCGCCGGATATTTCTTCATGCAGAAATGCGCCACCGGCATCGGCATCTTCGTCGCCGGATTGATCCTGTCCTTTGCGGCCTTTCCGGCCAATGCGACGCCGGGCGACGTCGGCGACGCGGTGCTCGGCAAGCTGGCGCTCGGCTATATGCTCGCCATATTGGCGATCGGCGCGATCGGGCTGGCGGTGATGCGCCGGTTCCCGATCTCGCGCGCCGATCACGAAGCCCGATTGGCGATGCTGGACGATGCGGCGCGGGCCGAACCCGATGCAACAGGTGCGCATCCGTAACGGAAGCTGTAATTTTATAGGCGCAGGGCTTGGCAAAGAGGATCGAATCGGTCCAAGGGCTTACGCGAACGTAAAGGGAAAGGATGCTGAGATGGATTTCGATCTGACCGACCGGCAGGTCTATTGGCGCGACCGCGTGCGCGACTTCATCGAGCGCAAGGTTCGCCCCGCCGTGCCGACCTATGACGAGCAGGACAGGGCGGGAGACCGCTGGAAAGTCATCCAGATCGTCGAGGATCTGAAGGCCGAGGCGAAGGATGCCGGCATCTGGAACCTGTTCATGCCGCCGCGCAGCGCCGCACACCACCATGTCGACGAAACGTTCGAATTCGAAGGCCCGGGCCTGACCAACCTCGAATATGCGCTGTGCGCCGAGGAAATGGGCCGCGTCGGCTTTGCGAGCGAGGTGTTCAACTGCTCGGCGCCCGATACCGGCAATATGGAGGTGTTCCACCGTTACGGGACGCGCGCACAGAAGGACAAATATCTCGGCCGGCTGATGAACGGCGAGATTCGGTCCGCCTTTCTGATGACCGAACCGCGCGTCGCATCGTCCGACGCGACGAACATCGAGACCCGCATCGAACGCGATGGCGACGATTATGTCATCAACGGCACCAAATGGTGGTCGTCAGGGGCCGGCGACCCGCGCTGCGAAGTGGCGATCGTCATGGGCAAGACCGATTTCGCCGCCAAGCGCCACGCGCAGCAGTCGATGGTGCTGATGCCGCTGAACGCCCCCGGGGTGAACATCCTGCGCCACCTGCCCGTCTTCGGTTATGACGACGCCCCGCACGGCCATATGGAAATCGAACTGAAGGACGTGCGCGTCAACGCCGAGGAAGCGATGCTGCTGGGCGAGGGCCGCGGGTTCGAGATCGCGCAGGGCCGCCTTGGCCCGGGCCGTATCCACCATTGCATGCGCACGATCGGCGTGGCCGAGGAAGCGATCGCCAAGATGGCGAAGCGGCTTCAGTCGCGCGTCGCCTTTGGCAAGAAGGTCGCCGAATACAGCATTTGGGAGCATCGCCTGGCGCGGGCGCGCATCGACATTGAAATGACGCGCCTGCTGTGCCTGAAGGCCGCCGACATGATGGACAAGGTCGGCAACAAGACAGCCGCCGCCGAAATCGCGATGATCAAGGTACAGGCGCCGAACATGGCGCTGCAGATCATCGACGATGCGATTCAGGCGCATGGCGGCGCGGGCGTGTCGGAGGATTTCGGGCTGGCCAAGGCCTATGCCCACCAGCGCACGCTCCGTCTGGCCGACGGTCCCGACGAAGTCCACGAACGCGCGATCGCCCGCATCGAATTCGCCAAACACAGCGAGGCGGCCGATCCCGGCTTCTCGTCGGGCGACGTCGGGGTTTCGCGTTAAGGCGCATCGATCGAAGCCGAATATCGTCATTGCGAGGAGCGAAGCGACGAAGCAATCCCCGGCCATCGGCCTTGTGCCGCGATCCGAACTGGCGATTGCTTCGCTCCGCCTCGCAAAGACGGAAATGGAAAAGCGGGTTTCGCCCCGCAAAAATGCGAAAGGTTGCCGTTCCCAATGACCAAAGCCGCAATCCTGATCGAGCCCGGCAAGCCGCTGTCGATCGAAGACATCGTCGTCGACAAGCCCGGCCCGCACGAGGTGCGCATCCGCACCGCGGCGTGCGGCCTGTGCCATTCGGACCTGCATTTCATCGACGGCGCCTATCCGCATCCGCTGCCCGCGATACCGGGGCACGAGGCGGCCGGAATCGTCGAGGCGGTCGGCAGCGAGGTCCGCACCGTCAAGCCGGGCGATGCGGTCGTCACCTGCCTGTCCGCCTTTTGCGGCCACTGCGAATATTGCGTCACGGGCCGCATGTCGCTGTGCATGGGCGGCGACACGCGCCGGCCCGCCGGATCGGCGCCGCGCATCACCCGCCCCGACGGATCGCCGGTGGGCCAGATGCTGAACCTCAGCGCCTTTTCCGAAGTGATGCTGGTCCATGAACATGCGTGCGTCGCGATCAACCCCGACATGCCGCTCGACCGCGCGGCGGTCATCGGCTGCGCCGTGACGACAGGGGCCGGAACGATCTTTAACGCGTGCAAGGTGACGCCGGGCGAGACGGTCGCAGTCGTCGGCTGCGGCGGCGTGGGGCTGGCGACGATCAATGCCGCGAAGATCGCCGGCGCCGGGCGGATCATCGCCGCCGACCCGGTGCCCGAGAAACGCGAACTGGCGAAGAAGCTGGGCGCGACCGACGTCGTCGACGCGCTGGCCGACGATGCCGCGAAACAGATCGTCGAACTGACCAAGGGCGGGGTCGATCATGCGATCGAGGCGGTCGGACGCCCGGCGTCGGCCAGCCTGGCCGTCGCCTCGCTGCGCCGCGGCGGCACCGCGACCATCCTGGGCATGATGCCGCTGAGCGAAAAAGTCGGGCTGGGCGCGATGGACCTGCTCTCGGGCAAGAAATTGCAGGGTGCGATCATGGGCGGCAACCGCTTCCCCGTCGATATCCCGCGCCTCGTCGATTTTTACCTGCGCGGGCTGCTCGACCTCGACAGCATCGTCGCGGAAACGATACCGCTGGACCAGATCAACGAAGGATTCGACAAGATGAAGAAAGGCGATGCCGCGCGGTCGGTGATCGTGTTCGATCAATGAGCATCGACGCACAAACGCTGTTTTCGGGCACTGTCGCGCCCGAAGGCTCCGACGTCCTCGACGAAGCGAAGCTGACGGCGTGGATGAACGCCCATGTCGAGGGGTTCGAAGGGCCGCTGACGCAGAGCAAATTCGCGGGCGGCCAGTCGAACCCGACCTACAAGATATCGGCGCCATCCGGCAATTATGTGCTACGGCGCAAGCCCTTCGGCCCGCTGCTGCCGTCCGCCCATGCAGTCGACCGCGAATATAAGGTGCAGGCCGGGCTCCACCGGATGGGCTTTCCGGTTGCGCGCCAATATGGGCTGTGCACCGACGAGGATGTCGTCGGCAGCTGGTTCTATGTGATGGGCATGGTCGACGGCCACACCATCTGGGACGGATCGATGCCCGGATCGACGCCGGACAATCGCCGCGCGACCTATTTCGCGATGATCGACACGCTCGCGGCTTTGCACAACGTCGATGTCGATGCGGCGGGGCTTTCGGATTTCGGCAAGCCGGGCAATTATTTCGGGCGCCAGGTCGACCGCTGGACCAAGCAATACCGCCTGTCCGAAACCGAGACGATGGACGAGATGGAGCGGCTGATCGCCTGGCTGCCCGCGACCCTGCCCGAACAGACGCGCACCAGCGTCGTGCACGGCGATTACCGGATCGACAACATGATCTGGGCCAAGGACCGGCCCGAGGTGCTGGCCGTGCTCGACTGGGAATTGTCGACGCTGGGCGATCCGCTCGCCGATTTCACCTATGTCGCGATGGCGTGGGTGACGGAAAACGGCGGACGGTCGGGCGTGATGGACATCGACCGCGCCGCCCTCGGCATTCCCGAACTGGAGGAGGTGGTCGAACGCTATTGCGCGGCGACCGGCCGCGACAGCGTGCCCGACATGAACTGGTACTTCGCCTATAATTTCTTCCGCCTCGCCGGAATCATGCAGGGCATCAAGAAGCGCGTCATCGATGGCACCGCGTCGTCGAGCCATGCGAAGGACATGTCCGAACGCGTCCTGCCGCTCGCCGAGCAGGCGTGGCACTTTGCAAGGAAAGCCGGCGCATGAGCCTGTTCGACATGACCGGCCAGATCGTGCTGATCACCGGATCGTCGCGCGGCATCGGCAAGGCGACGGCCGAGGCGATGGCGGAGCAAGGCGCCAAAGTCGTCATTTCCAGCCGCAAGCAGGATGCCTGCGACGCCGCGGCGGCCGAGATCAACGCGCGTTTCGGCGCGGGAACCGCGATCGCTGTCGCCGCGAACATTTCGTCGAAAGAAAATTTGCAGCATCTGGTCGACGAAACCCGCCGCGCCTTCGGCAAGATCACGGCGCTGATCT
Organism: Sphingopyxis macrogoltabida; assembly: GCA_003241685.1. Taxonomy (GTDB): domain Bacteria; phylum Pseudomonadota; class Alphaproteobacteria; order Sphingomonadales; family Sphingomonadaceae; genus Sphingopyxis; species Sphingopyxis macrogoltabida_A. The sequence continues at coordinate 166,202 of QFPJ01000003.1, read as the reverse complement.
GCAACGCCGCGTCGAACCCCTATTACGGGCCGGGGCTGGGCATCGCCGACGACCAGTTCCGCAAGATCATGGACAATAATATCCTGTCCAACCACTGGCTGATAACGATGGTCGCGCCCGAAATGCTGGAACGCGGCGAAGGGTCGATCACGATCGTCAGTTCGATCGGCGGGCTCAAGGGATCGCCGATCATCGGCGCCTATTGCATTTCCAAGGCCGCCGACATGCAGATGGCGCGCAATTTTTCGGTCGAGTTCGGGCCGCGGGGCGTGCGCGTCAATTGCATCGCGCCCGGCCTGATCCGCACCGACATGGCGCGCGCGCTGTGGGAGGACCCGGAGACGCTGAAACGATCGACCGCCGCTTCGACGCTGAAGCGCATCGGCGAACCGCACGAGATCGCGGGTGCCGCGGTCTTCCTTGCCAGCAAGGCGGGGGCTTTCACCACCGGCCAGACCATCGTGTGCGATGGCGGAGCCACGATTTCGGGAGGCGCATGATGGGCGCATTGGACGGCAAGATCGCGATTATCACGGGCGCCGGATCGGGGATCGGCCGGGCGAGCGCGCTGCGCTTCGCCGCCGAGGGCGCGAAGCTGGTCATCGGCGACAAGACGGCGGCGGTGCATGAAACGGCCGACATGGTGAAGGCGGCGGGCGGCGAAGCCGTCGCGCTGGAAATCGACGCGGGCGTCGAGGACGACGTCGCGAAGCTCGTCGCCACGGCGAAGGACAGCTATGGCGGGCTCGACATCGCCTTTGCCAACGCCGGGATCATCGGCGACATGGGCGGCATTTTCGACTTCGATCCGGCCGCCTGGGCCGAAACCCTGCGCGTCAACCTGATCGGTCCGGCGCTGATGGTGAAACATGCCGGCAAGGCAATGGTCGATCAGGGCCGCGGCGGCGCGATCGTCCTGACCGCCAGCGTCGCGGGGCTGAACTCGGGCGCCGGCCCCGGCGCCTATTCGGCGTCGAAGGCGGGCGTCATCAACCTCGCCAAAGTGGCGGCCCAGCAATTGTCGACCAGCGGCGTGCGCGTCAACGCCGTCTGCCCCGGCCTGACCGAAACGGGGATGACCAAGCCGACCTTCGATTACGCCAAGGCCAAGGAGGTTACGCACAAGCTGGGGCAGCTCAATCCGCTGCGCCGCGCCGCGCAGCCGGAAGAACTGGCGAATGTCGCGCTGTTTCTGGCCAGCGATCAGGCGAGCTATGTCAACGGACAGGCGATCGCGGTCGATGGCGGCCTGACCAGCTCGCACCCGGTGACGCGCCAGTTGCTTGGCCAGACATCGCACTGAGGATGGCTGCGGAATGATGCGATCCGATACAGGCCGTGCCTCCCCGCGACGCCGGGGAAGCAGGAATTATCTTGTTTCGGCCGCCGCGCTGCAAGATCGGCTACAATCATGACCCACGGCTTCGACTCCCGGCGGCTGGACCGCATTCCCGCCTTCCTCGCCGCCAAATATGTGGACAGCGGCCGCCTGCCCCACGCCGCGACGCTCGTTTCGCGGCGCGGGGAGATCGCGCACCTGTCGTGCATCGGCGACGCGCGGCCGGGCCAGGCGCTGAAGGAGGATGCGATCTTTCGTATCGCCAGCATGACCAAGCCGATCACCAGCATCGCCTTCATGATGCTGGTCGAGGAAGGCAAGGTCGCGCTGTCCGACCCGCTGGTGAAATATTGTCCGGAGTTTCGCGACACCGGCGTCTTCGTCGCGGGCGGCGGCAACGTCCCCTTTCTGACGCGCCCGGCGGCGCAGCCGATCCGCATGGTCGACCTGCTGCGCCACACCGCCGGCCTGACCTATGGCTTTCAGGAGCGCACGCCGGTCGATGCGGCGTACCGCAAGGCGCGGATCGACGATTTCGACGCCGATTACACGATGGACAGCTTCATCGAGGGGCTTGCCAAAATCCCGCTTCAGTTCGATCCCGGCGCACATTGGAATTATTCGATGGCGACCGACGTCCTTGGCGCGGTGATCGAACGGATCGAGGGAAAAGCGTTTGCGCAGGTGTTGCAGGAGCGCCTGTTCGGCCCGCTCGGCATGACCGATACGGGGTTTCAGGTGCCCGCGGCGCAGCAGCACCGCCTGACTGACTGCTATGCCTTTCACCCCCGGGACAAGATGCAGCCGTTCGACAGCGGCGAGCGCAGCCGCTGGGCCAAGGAGCGCAGCTTTCATTCGGGCGGCGGCGGGCTCGTCTCGACGCTGGCCGATTATCACCGTTTTTGCCTGATGCTGCTGGGCGGCGGCAAGCTGGACGGCACGCGGATCGTCAGCCGCAAGACGCTGGACCTGATGACGTCGAACCATCTGGTCGGCGGCGGCGACCTGACCCGGCACAGCGTCGGCATCTTTTCCGAAGATGAAAATGCCGGCGTCGGCTTCGGCCTGGGCTTTGCCGTCACGCTCGATCCGGCGGCCGCCGGCATTCCGGGATCGGCGGGCGACTTTTACTGGGGCGGCATGTTCTCGACCGGCTTCTTCGTCGATCCGGTCGAGGAAATCTGCATGGTGTTCATGACCCAGCTCATGCCCTCCTCCACCTATCCCGTGCGCCGCGAGGTCAAGACGCTCGTCCACGCGGCGATCGACGACTGAGACCATGACGATCTTCAACAAGCTTTTGTTTGTGTACCCCCGCGAAGGCGGGGGCCCATCTCCCTTTGGTTCAATCTGGCACCGTCCGGTGATGGGTCCCCGCCTCCGCGGGGACACACACTTTTCTGAACAGCTTTCAGTTTAAAGGAGTTCTCCCATGTCCGATGAAACCCCCGTTTCCGTCCGTCTTGAAAAAGACGGCGACGTCGCCGTCATCATCGTCAACAACCCGCCGGTGAACGCGCTGTCCTGGCACGTGCGCCAGGGGCTGGAGGATCAGTTCGCCGCCGCGCTGGCCGACGATGGCGTCAAGGCGATCGTCCTGCGCTGCGACGGCGGCACCTTCATCGCCGGCGCCGACATCAGCGAATTCGGCAAGCCCCCGCGCGGTCCCGATTTCAACGCGGTGCTGAACAGCATCGAACTGGCGGGCAAGCCGGTCGTCGCCGCGATCCACGGCACCGCGCTCGGCGGCGGGCTGGAGACCGCGCTGGTCTGCCATTACCGCATCGCCGTCCCGTCGGCGAAACTGGGCGTGCCCGAAGTCAAGCTGGGCCTGCTGCCCGGCGCCGGGGGCACCCAGCGCCTGCCGCGTGTCGTCGGGGTCGAAGCCGCCGCGACGATGACCTCGACCGGCGATCCCGTCCCCGCACCCAAGGCGAAGGCGATGGGGCTGGTCGACGAACTGGCGGGCGAGGACAGCCTGGCCGCCGACGCGATCGCCTTTGCCCGCGCGAAGATCGCCGACGGCCCGCGCCCGACGCGCAACCGCGACGTCTTTGGCGATGTTTCGGTGATCGAACAGCTCAAGACCCAGAACGCCAGGCGCTGGCGCGGGTTCGAGGCCCCTTACGCCAACCTGGCCTGCGTCGAGGCGGCGACCCGCCTGCCCTTTGAAGAGGGGCTGGCCTTCGAGCGCGAGCAGTTCGTGAAGCTGATGTTCGGCAGCCAGTCGGCGGCGCAGCGCCACATCTTTTTCGCCGAGCGTCAGGCGGCGAAGATCGACGGGCTGCCCAAGGACACCAAGCTGCGCGACATCAAAAAGGTCGGCGTGATCGGCGCCGGCACGATGGGCGGCGGCATCAGCATGAACTTCCTGCAGAAAGGCATCCCCGTCACGATCGTCGAAACGGCCCAGGAGGCGCTCGATCGCGGCGTCGGCGTGATCCGCAAAAATTATGACGCCAGCGCCGCCAAGGGCCGCTTCAAGCCCGAACAGGTCGACCAGATGATGGGCCTGCTGACCCCGACGCTGAAGCTGGAAGACCTGGCCGACTGCGACCTGATCATCGAGGCGGTCTATGAGGATATGGGCGTCAAGAAAGAGATTTTCGGCAAGCTCGATGCGATCGCCAAGCCCGGCGCGATCCTGGCGTCGAACACCAGCTATCTTGACGTCGACGAGATCGCGACGGCGACGAGCCGCCCCAGCGATGTCGTCGGCATGCATTTCTTCTCGCCCGCCAACGTCATGAAGCTGCTGGAAGTCGTGCGCGGCGACAAGACCGCGCCCGACGTGCTGGCGACCGCCATGGCCACGGGCAAGAAAATCGGCAAGGTCGCGGTCGTCGCGGGCGTGTGCGACGGCTTCATCGGCAACCGCATGCTGAAGCCGCGCCAGCTGGAAGCGATGAAGCTGCTGATGGAAGGCGCGACCCCGGCACAGGTCGACAAGGTCCATGTCGATTTCGGGATGCCGATGGGCCCGTTCCAGATGAGCGATCTGGCGGGTGTCGACATCGGCTGGCACCGCGACCCGAACCGCATCGAAAGCATCCGCGACGCGCTGTGCGCCGAGGGCCGCTGGGGCCAGAAGAAGCAGGCGGGCTTTTACGATTATGACGAAAAGCGCAATCCGTCGGAAAGCCCCCGCGTCGCCGAGATCATCGAACAATTCCGTCAGAAAGCGGGCGTCGAAAAGCGCGACATCACCGATCAGGAGATCATCGAACGCACCCTGTATCCGATGGTCAACGAAGGCGCGCTGATCCTGTCCGAAGGCAAGGCGCAGCGCGCGTCCGACATCGATGTCGTGTGGATCTATGGCTATGGTTGGCCGGTCTATCGCGGCGGCCCGATGTTCTGGGCGGGACTGGAAGGCACCGACAAGATCGCCGCGGCGCTGGAACGCCACGGCTTTACCGTCGCGCCGCTGCTGAAGGAAAAGGCGGACGCCAAGTCGGGGTTCTAGACCCTTCGCCGTTTACAAAGATCAGGCCGCCTGTCCCGGTGCGGGGCAAGCGGCCTTTCTTTTGACCTCCCACCGCCGCAGGTACGACCGGAATCTTGCGATTCAGGGTTAAAGTGATGGCAAGACCTGTCGTTAGGGCGGAGCATGAACGCCATGTCCGCCCTCGCCGTCCTTTTGCTCGCCGGCAGCGCGCCAGCCACCGCGCCCGCGACGGCACCCCAGGCGACGGCTGTCGCCGTGGCGCGCGCGCGGATTTTGGCGCCCGCCGAGATGCGGCGGGTCGGCGACCGGACCGAGGTGCGGACCGGCGAGCGCAAGGCGCCGACGCAGTTGCACCGGACCGAACGCCGCGACGGTGGCGAGACGGCGGATTTTTACTGAAACGATCGGTCAAACCGCGGCCGCAGGTTTCGGCCTCAAGCCGATATTCATTCTGTCGTCATCCCGGACTTGATCCGGGATCCACTCTTCCAACGTCGCGGGAATGGATCCCGGATCAAGTCCGGGATGACGAAGGTTGGGGTAGCAATGTCTACTCCCCATCCTATAGGCGACGATCAGCCTTGCAGCGTCTGGATGATCGCCGAAAAATCGCGGCCGTCCCTGTCGGCCTCGACGAACGCCTCGTACAGCTCGCGCGCCTTCGTCCCCATCGGCACATCGGCGTCGACGCTGGCCGCCGCCTCCATCGCGAGGCGCAAATCCTTGAGCATCAGCGCCGCTGCGAAGCCGCCCTGGTAGCCATTGTCGGCGGGGGTCGCCGGACCGACGCCGGGAAGCGGTGCATAAGAGGTCAACGACCAGCACTGGCCCGACGAGACGCTGGCGATGTCGAAGAATTTCTGGGGGTCGAGCCCGAGCTTCTGCGCGAGCGCCAGCGTTTCGCAGGTCGCGACCATCGAGGCGCCGAGCAACATGTTGTTGCAGATCTTCGCGCCTTGTCCGGCGCCCGCGTCGCCGGCGTGGATCACCGCCTTGCCCATTTTCGCGAGGATCGGTTCGGCGCGCGCGAAGCCGTCGCCGGTGCCGCCGACCATGAAGGTCAGCGTGCCCGCATTGGCGGCGGCGATGCCGCCCGAGACCGGCGCATCGACCGCGACGAGGCCCTTCGCCGTCGCCGCCGCGATATTGGCGCGCGCGGTCGCGACGTCGATGGTCGAACAGTCGAGCAGCAGGGTGCCGGGCGCGGCGTTGGGGAAGACGTCGCTTTCGTAGACCGACGCGACATGCTTGCCCGCGGGCAGCATCGTCACCACCGCTTCAGCGCCGGTCACCGCTTCGGCCGCCGACGCGGCGCGAGTGCAGCCCGCCTCCACGGCGCGCGCCAGCGCCTCCTCGCTGAGGTCGAAGGCGCGGACGTCATGTCCCGCCTTCGCGAGGTTCGCGGCCATGCCGCCGCCCATGTTGCCGAGTCCGATAAAGGCGATTTTCATAGCAGTTCCAATTCACCCAGAATGATGGCTACCCCCGCGAGAATGAAGAGAGGTCCAAGAATGAACCCGAGGACGGCCTGAAGATTTTTGAGAAACCAATCGAGCTTCGTCAGCGGCAACGGCGCTTCGCCGGTCGATCGCAGAATAGCCGCTTCCAGAAGGTTGAGCGTCTCCTGTTTGCGGTATCGCCAGTGATTCCATCCGACCGACAGAACGACAGCCCCGATGGCCAGCGAAATCAGGCCGGCGATCACCGCCCCTTCCACACGCCGTCGCGCTTTTCGATGAAAGCGGCCATGCCCTCGGCCTTGTCCTCGGTCGCGGCGAGGATCTGGAACAGGCGGCGTTCGTAGAGCAGCCCCTGATCGAGCGACGTTTCGAAGGCGGCGTTGACCATGTCCTTGTTCACCATCGCGGCCATCGGCGGCATCGACGCGATCAGCGTCGCAGTCTTCACCGCTTCCTCGACCAGATTTTCATGCTGGACGACACGCGCGACGAGGCCGGCGCGTTCGGCTTCTTCGGCGTCCATCATCCGGCCGGTCAGGCACATTTCCATCGCCTTCGCCTTGCCGACCGCGCGGGTCAGCCGCTGCGACCCGCCCATGCCCGGCGCAACGCCCAGCTTGATTTCGGGCTGGCCGAAGCGCGCCTTGTCGCTAGCGACGATGAAATCGGCCATCATGGCGAGTTCGCAGCCGCCGCCGAGCGCGAAGCCGTTGACCGCCGCGATCCAAGGTTTGCGAACCTTCTTCACGAAGTCGCTCGTCCATTTGGAAAAGAAATCTTCCAGATAGAAATCGGCGGCCGGCTTGTCGGCCATTTCCTTGATGTCGGCGCCCGCGGCAAAGGCCTTGTCGCCCGATCCGGTGAGGACGGCGCAGCGTTGGCCGTCGTCGGCCTCGAACGCCGCAAAGGCCGCGATCAACTCGTCGAGGACGCCCGAGTTCAGGGCGTTCAGCGCCTGCGGGCGGTTCAATGTCACCAGCGTGACGGCGCCGCGCTGTTCGACGAGGAGGGTTTCGTAGGTCATTCTCAAATTCTCCAATCAATCGTCATGCCGGACTGCATCCGGCATCCATTCCAGCAATGCCTGAGTGGACCCCGGATCAAGTCCGGGGTGACGAGCTTAGGTGAGCGGGGTCCATTTTTCCTTGTCGGGCAGGGGCGCGAAGATCGCGTCGATCCAGTCGTCGGTGACCGCTTCCGGCGTCGGCGGGTCCCATTTCGGGCTGTTGTCCTTGTCGACGATGAGCGCGCGGACGCCCTCGATGAAATCGTGCATCGCCACGACGCGGCTGCCGATCGCATATTCCTGCATCATCTGGGCGGCGAAATCGTGCATCGCGGCCCCTTCGCGCAGTTGGCGAAGCGCGACCTTGCACGTCTGCGGCGATTTGGTGCGCAGCGCCGCCAGTTCCTTCGACGCCCAATCGCTGTCGTCGGCCTCGAGCGCGGCGAGAATATCCTCATAGGCGTCGCTGGCGAACAGGCGGTCGATGCGGCCCAGATGCTGCGCGATGCCGGCCGGCGGCGCGGTGATCGACAATTCGCCCAGGATGCCGCCGATGCGGTCGGGGTGCGCCGCGATGCGCGCTTTCGCCTCGGCCAGCCGTTCGGCGGGCAGATAATGGGTCGCAAGGCCGAGCGCCAGGCATTCCGCCCCGTCGAGCCGCGCGCCGGTCAGCGCCAGATAAACGCCGACCCGGCCTTCCAGCCGCGGCAGATACCAGCCGCCGCCGACATCGGGAAACAGGCCGATCCCCGTTTCGGGCATGGCGAAGCGGGTATGTTCGGTGGCGACGCGATATTGCGCGGGCTGCGAAATGCCGACCCCGCCGCCCATGGTGATGCCGTCCATGAAGGCGACGACGGGCTTGGGGTAGGTGAAGAGCAGATGGTTGAGGCGGTATTCGGTGTGAAAGAACAGCCGCGCCTCCTTGCCGTCCTTCGCCCCGCTTTCCGCCAGCATGCGGATGTCGCCGCCGGCGCAGAAGCCGCGGCCGTCATGATGATCGATGATGACGGCGTCGATGGCGGTATCGTCGCGCCACGCGAGCAGCGCCTCGATCATCGCTTTGCACATGGGCAAATTCAGCGCGTGGATCGCCTTGGGCCGATTGAGCGACAGGCGGCCGACATGGCCGTCGGCCGAAATGAGGATGTCTTCGGTCATTGGCGCAGCAGGTCCCTTCCCACGATCATTCGCATCACCTGATTGGTGCCTTCGAGGATCGAATGGACGCGCAGGTCGCGCCAGAAGCGTTCGATCGGATAATCCTTCAAATAGCCGTAGCCGCCGAACAATTGCAGCGCGTCGTTGACGATCCGGCTGCCATTGTCGGTCGCCAGCCGCTTTGCCATCGCCGAGAAGCGCGACTTGTCGGGGGCGCCCGCCGTGACCTTTGCCGCGGCGAGATAGAGCAGCGCGCGCGAGGCTTCCAGATCGGTCGCCATGTCGGCGAGCGTGAACTGGGTGTTCTGGAAATCGGCGATCGGCTGGCCGAACTGCTGACGGTCCTTGGCGTAGGCGATCGCCTCGTCAAGACAACGCTGCGCGCCGCCGAGCGAGCAGGCGCCGATGTTGAGCCGGCCGCCGTCGAGCCCCGCCATCGCGAAGCGGAAGCCGTCGCCTTCGGCCCCGACGAGATTTTCGGCCGGCACGCGGCAATCCTCGAAGATCACCTGCGCGGTGGGCGAGGCGTTCCAGCCGAGCTTTTTCTCAGGCGCGCCGAAACTGAGGCCCGGCGTGTCCTTTTCGACGACGAGGCAGCTGATCCCCTTCGACTTTTCCTCGCCGGTGCGGACCATGCACACATAGATGTCGTTGACGCCCGCGCCCGAGATGAACTGTTTCGTGCCGTTCAGCACATAATGGTCGCCGTCCTTTTTCGCGCTCGTCTTCAGCGCCGCGGCGTCCGAGCCCGACCCCGGCTCGGTCAGGCAATAGCTGGCGATCTTCGCCATGCTGACAAGGTCGGGCAGGAAGCGCGCCTTGATCTCCGTCCCGCCGAAGCGATCGATCATCCAGGTCGCCATATTGTGGATCGAGACATAGGCGCTGGTCGCGGGGCAGCCATAGGCCATCGCTTCCATGATCAAGGCCGCCTCCAGCCGGCCGAGCCCGATACCGCCCGATTCTTCCGCGACATAGATCGCCCCGAAACCAAGCTCGCCCGCCGCCTTCCACACGTCGACGGGATAATGATGGGTCTCGTCCCACTCGCCCGCGAAAGGCGTGATGCGGTCGGCGGTGAATTTGCGCGCCATGTCCTGAATGGCGAGCTGGTCGTCGGTAAGCTGGAACTGGTCGGTCATGGTCACTTCTCGATAAGGGCTTCGGCTTCGATTTCGACTTTCCATTCGGGGCGGATCAGTGCGGGCACAACCAGCATCGTCGATGCCGGACGCACATTTTTGAATGCCGATCCATGCGCGCGCCCGACCAGATCGGCGTCGGCAGGGTCGGTGATGTACATGCGCGTGCGCACGACATCGGCGTAGCTGCCGCCGAGCGCCGCCAGCGCCTCGCCGATGATCGCGATGCAGCGTGCCGCCTGTACCCCCGCATCGCCGGGGGTCGACGTCCCGTCGGGTTCGATCGGCGCGCAGCCCGCGACGTCGATCCGGTCGCCCACCCGAACCGCGCGGCTGTAGCCGTAGAGCGGTTCGAAGGGCGAGGCGGAGCTATGGCGGCGGCGCCCATCGACCATCGCGGCGCTGTCAGCCACAGGTGACCTGGGTGATCTTGTACGCATCGTCGTACATCACATTCACCCGGTCCTGCCGGTAATCCATCGTCATCGCCGACCGGGGCGGGCCCCAGCGCAGGGTGCGCGCGCCCGTCGCCTTGACGATCGCGCCGCCCAAGTCCGGCGTCGCGGTCTGGCCGACGAAGGATGCGCCGCCATCGGCGTTGCAGGTCATTTCGGCGGGCGGCGGCGGCGTCGATTCGACGGGTTCCTTGTCCGCCGAACAGGCGGCGAGGGGCAGCACGGCGGCGATTGCAAGAAGGCGCATATCCATATTCGGGTCTCCCTTTCCTTCAGCCATCAGGCACAGCGGCTATAGCGCAACGGGCCGCCTTCGGCACCCTCGCCATAGTCGCGGCGAACCAGCGTCCTGCCGCCGTTTTCGGTCGTCAGCTGCATCAGCCGGTCCCACGTCATGCCTTCGCCGCTGAACTTGTAATCGGCGACGATTCGCGCCGCGTCGCGTTCGCGGATGCGCGCCAATACCCCGTGCGATTCATAGAAGCGCAGGTCCGCAGGCCCGATCGTCAACAAGCCCTTCGCATCGCCCTTCGTCGACGTGCAGTCGGCGGCGACGAGACCCCAGCGGCCCCGGATCGCCGCCGGAATGGTCGCGCTGCCCTGCCCCACCCCCGCCTCGGCCGCGGCGGGGGGCGCGATCGACGGGTCGGCGACATAGTCGGGAGGCGGCGCACCCTCCTGCGCCGGGGCCGGCGTGGCGGGCGCCGCCTCCGGCACCGACGGCGTTACCGGCGCGTCGGCTTCGGCGGTGCGCTGATCCTCCGTTCCGCCGCCGCAGGCCGCGAGCAGCAGCATCGCCGCGGGCATCGTCCATCGCATCATCATCCTTCTCCTTCGAAGGAGAAATGTTCCAACGGGCAAAGCGGTTGCCGCGTCAGCCCATCGTCGGGATGACGAAAGCGTTGCCCCCGTCGGGCGAACCGTCGGGCCAGCGCGCGGTGATCGTCTTGACCTTGGTCCAGAACTTCACGCCTTCCATGCCGTGCTGGTTGGTGTCGCCGAACGCCGACCGCTTCCAGCCGCCGAACGTATGATAGGCGACCGGGACCGGGATCGGGACGTTGATGCCGACCATGCCGACATTGACGCGCGCGGCGAATTCGCGGGCGGCGTGGCCATTGCGCGTGAAGATCGCGACGCCATTGCCATATTGGTGCTTCGACGGCAGTTCGAGCGCGGTTTCGAAATCGGGGGCGCGGACGATCTGGAGCACCGGCCCGAAAATTTCCTCCTTGTAGCTTTCCATGTCGGTGGTGACATGGTCGAACAAGGTCGGGCCGACGAAGAAGCCCTGTTCATGCCCCTGCAGCGTGAAGCCGCGGCCGTCGATCACCAGTTCGGCGCCCTCGTCGGCGCATTTGGCGATCCAGCCTTCGACCTTGTCCTTGTGCGCCTGTGTGACCACCGGACCGTAATGGGCATCGGCATCGGTCGACACGCCGACGCGCAGCGCCTCGATCGCGGGGATCAGCTTTTCGCGCAGACGGTTCGCCGTATCCTCGCCGACGGGCACCACGACGGGCAGCGCCATGCAGCGTTCGCCCGCCGAACCGAAGGCGGCGCCGGTCAAATCATTGACGACCTGGTCCAGATCGGCGTCGGGCATGACGATGCCGTGGTTCTTCGCCCCGCCCATCGCCTGCACCCGCTTTCCGTTCGAAACGCCGCGGTTGTAGACATAATGGGCGATGTCGGATGAGCCGACGAAGCTGACCGCGCCGATGTCGGGATGGTCGAGGATCGCGTCGACCATTTCCTTGTCGCCATGGACGGTCTGGAAAATCCCCTCGGGCATTCCCGCCTCCAGAAACAGTTCCGACAGGCGCACCGGCACGCTGGGATCGCGCTCGCTGGGCTTCAGGATGAAGGCATTGCCGACCGCGGTCGCGACGCCGCCCATCCACAGCGGGATCATCGCCGGAAAGTTGAAGGGCGTGATGCCCGCGCCGATGCCGACCGGCTGGCGCATCGAATAGACGTCGATGCCCGGCCCCGCGCCCTGCGTATATTCGCCCTTCATCACATGCGGGATGCCGCAGCAGAATTCGATGACTTCCAGCCCGCGCTGGATGTCGCCCTTCGAATCGGCGATCACCTTGCCATGTTCGGCCGACAGCATTTCGGCGAGCTGGTTCATGTTCGCTTCGACAAGGCGCTTGAATTCGAACATCACGCGCGCCCGGCGCTGCGGGTTCGTCGCGGCCCAGCCGGGCTGCGCCTTCCGGGCCGCCGCCACGGCGCGGTCGAGGATGGCCCGGTCGCCGAGCGCGACCTGCGCCTGCACCCCGCCATTATTGGGGTCGAGGATGTCGGCGAAACGGCCGCTGCCGCCGGCGCCGCCGGCGATATGATGATCAATCTGTCGCATGGGTCAGGATTCTCCCTTGAAGAGCCGGAGCCGAATGACGCCAATCGCGACCCGATTGCAAGGGATAGACTTGCAGGGCTATACTGCATATTTGCAGGTCATGGATTGGGACAAGCTGCAATATTTCCTGTTCGTCGCGCGCCACGGCACGCTGGCGCGCGCCGGCGCGGCGCTGCACGTCGATGCGACGACGGTCAGCCGCCATGTCAGCGCGCTGGAAACGGCGCTGGGTCAGACCTTGTTCGAACGCGCGCCGACCGGCTTTGTGCTGACCGCGGCGGGCCGCGCGCTCATGCCCCATGCCGAGGCGATGGCGGCGGCGGCGGCGCGCATCCATTCGGCGCGCGAAGGCGGGCCGGCGCTGTCGGGACAGCTCAGGATCAGCGTGTCGGAAGGGTTCGGCAACAGCTTCATCGCGCCGCGCCTGCACCGCTTCGTCGCCGCGCATCCGGAACTGGAGATCGACCTGGTGGCGTCGTCGGGCTTCCTCAATCCGTCGCGGCGCGAAGCCGATATGGCGGTGCTGCTGGCGCGGCCGCGCAAGGGCCCGCTGATCACGCGCAAGCTGTCGGATTACAGCCTGGGCCTTTATGCCCCCGCCGACCGGCCCGACTGGCAGGAGGCGGTGGCGACGACGACGCTGTCGCGCGCCGGCATCCCGATCATCGGCTATATGCCCGACATCCTCTATGCCCCCGAACTCGACTATCTGGGCGAGATCGAGCCCGGCTTGCGCGCGACGATACGATCCTCGTCGATCCTGGCACAGCGGCGGATGATCGCGGGCGGCGCGGGGGTCGGCGTGCTGCCCTGCTTTCTGGCCGCCGGCGATTCGGCGCTGGTCCGCGCCCGGCCCGATCAGGTCATCGCCCGCGCCTTCTGGCTGGCGCTGCATCGCGACGTCGCGCCGCAGCCGCGTATCCGCGCCTTCATCGACTGGCTGGATGCCGAAGTGCGCGATGCGCGGGGCATGCTGGTTCCCGCCTGAACGGGCGCCTGGTCCGTTCCGGGCGCGGGTGCGGCGGGGGCCGCGACCTCGACGGCGCCGGCCCGAAAAGCCGGGTCGTTACGGGCGCAACGAAATTGTCGCACTTTGTCGCAAAGCTTTGAAACCGCTTGCATGGTCCCTGTCGATCGGTTGAATAGCCCTGCTATAGCCTGTGTATCGCCGCATCGCCGCGGCCGGAACGACGAGATTAATCGCTTATGCTGGTCAAAAGGTCGCCGCTCCTTGCCGGAGCCCTGTGCGCCGCCACCCTGTCGCTGGGCGCCTGCGCCAACAAGGACGAGGGCGGCGAGGGCCGCGCCGCGCCGCAGGCCGGCTTTGTCGTCGCCAGGACCGAAGCCGTGCCGGTTTCCACCGAATTGGGGGGGCGGACCGTCGCCTTCGAAACCAGCGAGGTGCGTCCGCAGGTCACGGGGCTGATCCGCCGCCGCCTGTTCACCGAAGGCAGCGCGGTGCGGGCGGGACAGCCGTTGTTCCAGATTGACGCGAGCCTCTATCAAGCGGCGGTCGATCAGGCGGCCGCCAATCTGGCCAGCGCGCGCGCCAGCGCGACGGCGGCGGACGAACGCGCACGGCGGCTGGAACCGCTGGCCAAGATGCAGGCGGTCGCCGAACAGGATTATACCGACGCGCTGGCACAGGCGCGCATGGCGCGCGCGGCGGTGGCCCAGAATGGCGCGGCGCTGGAAACTGCGCGCATCAACCTGCGCTTTGCGACGATCACCGCCCCGATCAGCGGCCGGATCGGCCGCAGCCTGGCGACCCCCGGCGCATTGGTCAGCGCCAGCCAGCAGGACCCGCTGGCTCTGATCCAGCGGATCGACCCCATTTACGTCGATATGCAGCAGTCCAGCGCCGAGCTGACAAGGCTGCGCCTGTCGCTCGACAGCGGCGGGTCGCGGCCGGGCAGCACGTCAGTGCGGCTGCGGCTGGAAGACGGCAGCGATTATGGGTTCGCCGGAACGGTCGAATTTTCCGAGATGACGGTCAATGAAGCGACCGGAACGGTGACGCTGCGCGCGCGCTTTCCCAATCCGAAGGGGTTGCTGCTGCCCGGCATGTTCGTGACCGCCCTTTTCGATCAGGCGATCAATCCCAGCGCGATCCTGGTGCCGCAGCCCGCGTTGCAGCGCGATTTCGACGGATCGGCGTTCGTCTATCTGGTGAGCAAGGACGACAAGGCGGTGCGGCGCAAGGTGACGGCCGAACGGGTGGTCGGCGCAAACTGGGTCGTGACCGGCGGACTGGCGGCGGGCGACCGGATCATCACCCAGGGCATCGGCAATCTGCGCCAGGGGGCCGCGATCCGCCCCGTCCCCGCATCCAGCCGGCAGGAGACGGGCAGCCGGCCAGCAGAGCCATCCCCCGCCGCCAAGGGCGCGGCCGGGGATCAATAGCCGCCGATGTCCCAGATCTTCATCAATCGGCCGATCTTTGCCTGGGTGCTGGCGATCATCGTCATGCTCGCCGGGCTGGGGGCGCTGCGCGCGCTGCCGATCGAACAATATCCGGATATCGCCCCGGCCCAGGTCAATATCCGCGCCAGCTATCCCGGCGCATCCGCCGAAACGATCGAGAACAGCGTCACGCAGGTGCTGGAGCAGCAGCTGACCGGTATCGACGGCCTGCTCTATTTCAGTTCGCAATCCAGTTCGCGCGGGCAGGCAAGCATTACCGCCATTTTCGCCAAGGGCACCGACCCCGACATCGCGCAGGTGCAGGTCCAGAACAAGATCGAGACCGCGATCTCGCGCCTGCCGCAACAGGTGCAGGCGCAGGGCGTGCGGGTCAGCAAGTCGAATTCGGACACGCTGTTGATCGTCAGCGTCTATGACACGACGCGCACCCGGTCGAACTATGACGTATCCGATTATCTGACCACCAATATCCAGGACCCGCTGTCGCGCGTCGAGGGCGTCGGCGACGTCAATGTCTACGGATCGCCGCACGCGATGCGCATCTGGCTGAACCCGCAGCGGCTGGCCGCGGTATCGCTGATGCCCGGCGATGTCGTTTCGGCGATCAGCGCGCAGAACAGCGAGGTCGCGGCGGGCGAGGTCGGCGGCCTGCCCGCGCCGCAGGGGCAGATGCTGACCGCCACCGTCACCGCCCAGTCGCGCCTGCAAACGCCCGAGCAGTTCGAAAATATCGTGCTGAAGACGCTGCCCGACGGGTCGGCGGTGCGGATCAAGGACGTCGCGCGGGTCGAGATCGGCGCCGAAAATTACAGTTCGGTGGGGCGGCTCAACCGCAACCCCAGCGCCGGCCTGGCGGTTTCGCTGTCCCCCGGCGCCGATGCGCTGGCCACCGTCGAACGCGTCAAGGCGCGCATGGAAGAACTGGCGCAGAATCTGCCCGACGGGGTGGAATATGCCTATATCAACGACACGACCACCTTTATCCGCCTGTCGGTGAGCGAGGTGCAGAAGGCGCTGTTCGAGGCGATCATCCTGGTCATCATCGTCATGTTCGTCTTTCTGCAAAGCTGGCGGGCGACGCTGATCCCCGCGATCGCGGTGCCGGTGGTGCTGCTCGGCACCTTCGCCATCTTCTACCTCGCCGGGTTCACGATCAACACGCTGACGCTGTTCGGCCTCGTCCTCGCGATCGGCCTGCTCGTCGACGATGCGATCGTCGTCGTCGAGAATGTCGAGCGGCTGATGGAGGAAAATCCCGACATGACGCCCTATGAGGCGACCGTGCTGTCGATGAAGGAATTGCAGGTCGCGTTGATCGCGATCGGGCTGGTGCTGTCGGCGGTCTTCCTGCCCATGGCCTTTTTCGGCGGTTCGACCGGGGTCATCTATCGGCAATTCTCGGTCACGATCGTTTCGGCGATGGCCCTGTCGGTGCTGGTCGCGCTGATCCTCAGCCCGGCGCTGACCTCCACCCTGCTCAAGCGCAAGCGGCATGGCGAAGCGCCGCCGGGGCGCTTCCCGCGTGCCGCCGCCGCACTGGAAAAGGCGAAAATCTGGTTCAACGACCGTTTCGACCGCACGACCGAAAGCTATGTCCGCAGCGTCAGCGCCGTCGTCGATCGCAAATGGCGCTTTCTGGGCCTCTATGCCCTGATCCTCGTCCTGCTCGCGGTCCTGTTCTTTCGCTTGCCCGGCGGCTTCCTGCCCGGCGAGGATCAGGGGCGCGTCCAGATCCAGTTCCGGCTGCCCGCCGGCGCCACCCAGGAACGCACGCTGGCGGTGCGCAATGCGATCGAGGACTATCTGCTCGACGCGGAGAAGGCGAATATCGATTCGCTGTTCATCAATGCCGGCGGCGGCGGCGGCGGCGCATCGGGACAGAATACCGGACAGGGGTTCATCAATCTGGTCAATTGGGACGATCGGCCGGGCCAGGACAATACCGCCGACGCGATCGCCGACCGGACGCGCAAGGCGCTGTCGGGCATCCGCGACGCCCAGATTTTCGCGCTGGTGCCCGGCGCGGTCCGCGGTCTCGGCGACACGTCGGGTTTCACCATGCAGTTCCAGAATCGCGGCGGGCTGACCCGCGAGGAATTCGCCGCGGCCCGCGACCGGCTGCTCGACATGGCCAACGCCAACCCGAAACTGACGTCGGTGCGGCTGGGCGACCTGCCCGACGTCGCGACGCTGAAGATCGACGTCGATACCCAGCGCCTGACCGCCTATGGCCTCAGCAACAGCGATGTGAACACCACGCTGTCGACCGCCTGGGGCGGCCGCTATGTCAACGACTTCATCGACGAAGGCCGCGTCAAGCGCGTCTATGTCCAGGGCGACGCCCCCTATCGCGCCCGGCCCGAGGATCTGTCGCAATGGTATGTGCGGTCGGCCGATGGCGGCATGTCGCCCTTTTCTGCCTTCGCGACGATCGGCTGGTCGACGACGCCCGCGACGACCTCGCGCTTTCAGGGCGTGCCCGCCTTCGAAATCTCCGGCCAGCCCGCTTCCGGCACCAGTTCGGGCGAGGCGATGGACGAAATGGAGCGCATGTCGGGCGAGATACCGGGCACCAGCGTCGCCTGGTCGGGCTCCTCCTATCAGGAACGGCTGTCGTCGGGACAGGCGCCCTTGCTCTATGGCCTGTCGCTGCTCGTCGTTTTCCTGTGCCTGGCCGCGCTTTACGAAAGCTGGTCGATCCCGGTCGCGGTGCTGCTCGTCATTCCGCTCGGCCTGGTCGGCGCGGTGCTGGCGGTGACGCTGCGCGGGCTGGAGAATGACGTCTATCTGCAGATCGGCCTCCTGACGACGATGGGGCTGGCGGCGAAAAACGCGATCCTGATGATCGAGTTCGCCGAACAGGAAGAGCGCAAGGGCAAACGCGTGATCGAAGCGGCGCTGGAGGCGGCACGCATCCGTCTGCGTCCGATCCTGATGACCAGCTTCGCCTTCATCTTCGGCGTGATTCCGCTGGCGATCGCGACCGGCGCCGGCGCCAACAGCCGCGTCGCGATCGGCACGTCGGTGATCGGCGGCATGTTGACCGCGACGCTGCTCGCGCTGTTCTTCATCCCCCTCTTCTTCGTGCTCGTCCGGCGCGGAGTGCGCGAGGGCGTCGCAGCGGCGCGGCGGCGGTTCGGCAAGCGCGGCGACGACGGCACACAGGTGCCCGCATGACGCGCGCCCTGCCCCTGCTGCTGGCCGGACCGCTGCTGCTCGCGGGCTGTTCGCTGGCGCCCAAGACGGTGCTGCCCGCGCCGCCGGTGCCGCTAAGCTGGCCGGTGGGCGACGCCTATCTGTTGCAGAGCGAGGCGGCGCTGCCGATCCTGTCCTGGCGCGAGATTTTCACCGATCCGCGGCTCCAGTCGCTGATCGAACAGGCGCTGACGAACAATCGCGACCTGCGCGTCGCCTATGCCAATGTCGCCGCCGCGCGCGCGCAGGCGCGCGTCAGCCGCGCCGGGCAATTTCCCGAAATCGGGATCAGCGCCGGGGCGGGCTATTCGGATTCGGGCGGCGGCGGAGTGGGAAGCGGCGGGGGAAGCGCCGACTTTTCGCTGCGCGGCGGCGTCACCGCCTTCGAACTCGACCTGTTCGGCCGCCTCGCCAATGCCGCCGAATCCGACCGCAACAGCGCGCTCGCGACCGAGGCGGCATCGCGCACGGTGCGGCTGGCGCTGATCGCCGACCTTGCCAATGCCTGGGCCGCGGTCGGCGCCGACCGCGACCTGCTGCGCATCGCCGAAGATACCGCCGTCAATGCGCGGGAGAGCGTCCGCCTGACCAGAGCGCGGCTCGACGGCGGCGTCGCCCCACGCACCGATCTGCGCCAGGCCGAACAGATATTGGCGACGGCCGAGGATGCGATCGCGCAGCAAAAGACCTTGCTGGCGCAGGAT
This sequence comes from Sphingopyxis macrogoltabida, assembly GCA_003241685.1. Classification (GTDB taxonomy): domain Bacteria; phylum Pseudomonadota; class Alphaproteobacteria; order Sphingomonadales; family Sphingomonadaceae; genus Sphingopyxis; species Sphingopyxis macrogoltabida_A. Next base: position 147,500 of record QFPJ01000003.1, on the reverse strand, counting down.
GAAAATCTGATCCGCCTGCTGGCCGGCGGCGATGTCGATCCCGCGCTGCTGCCCGCCAGCCTTGCCGACGTAACGCCCACCGTCGCCGCGGCGCCCGCCGGGGTCAGCTCGCAAATCCTGCTGCGCCGCCCCGACGTGATCGAGGCCGAATATCGCCTGCGCGCCGCCAATGCCGATATCGGCGCCGCGCGCGCGCGGCTGTTCCCGACGATTTCGCTGACCGGGCTGCTCGGCTTTGCCAGCGACGCGCTGTCCAGCCTGTTCGACAGCGGATCGTTCAGCTGGTCGGCGGGCGGCGATGCCGGCCTGACCCTGTTCGACGCGGGTGGCCGCCGTGCCGGCGTCGCGGTCAGCGAAGCGCAGCGCGACGCGGCGCTCGCCGGCTATGAAGGGGCGATCCAGACCGCCTTTCGCGAAGTCGCCGACGCCCTGGCGGTGCAGGGCACGATCGCCGAGCGCGTCCGCGCCGCCGCCGCGAACAGCGAGGCCGCCGCCGATACCGCGACGCTGACCGAAGCGCGCTATCGCGGCGGGGTCGACAGCTTCCTGTCCAGCCTCGACGCGCAGCGCAGCCTCTATGCCGCCCGGCGCAGCGAGATCACGACCCGGCTCCTGCTGGTCAGCACGCGAATCGCGCTGTTCCAGACGCTGGGCGGCGACAGCAGCGCGGGTTCTGCCGCGCCCTGACCTCCATCGTCGTCACCCCGGACATGATCCGGGGCCATGCTTCGGCCGGAGAATGGGTGCCGGGGGCACTGCGGCGGCATCAATCTTTCGCTGACTCTTTCTTGACAATCGCCCCGGCTCGCGCACTAATAGAACATATCAGGAACAAATATGCGCGAGTCGTCTTCCCAACTCGCCGGGCTGCGCCAACGCATATCCCGGCTGGCCGCCAGCGGCCCTGAAAGCCGCCGGGCAGAAGGCCGGCTGGCAAGCGGCCATGCGTCCTTCGATGGGGCGCTTGGCGGCGGGCTCGCAACCGGGCATCTGCATGAATTTTTCGCCGACGATGCGCTCGACGCCACCAGCGCCGCCGCCTTTGCCGCGCTGCTCGCGCTGCGTGTCCCCGGCAAGGCGCCGCTGGTGTGGATACGCACCGTCGATGCCGCGCGGCGCGCCGGCCATATCTATGCGCCCGGCATCGCCGAACTGGGCGGCGACCCCGGCCGTCTCCTGCTCGTCGAAACCCCCGATCCGAAGATGCTGCTCGCCTGCGCCAATGACGCCGCGCGATGCGCCGGATCGGCGGCGGTGATCGTCGAAAGCTGGGGCGCTTTTCCGCTGCTCGACCTGACCGCCGGACGCCGGCTCGCGCTGGGCGCGCGCGACGCGGGGACGACGCTGCTCGTGCTGCGCCTGAACGCCGCCCCGTCGCCGAGCATCGCCGAAACGCGCTGGCGCGTCGCCGCCGCCCCGTCGCGCGCGCTGGAAGCCGATGCGCCGGGGGTGCCCCGTTTCGACCTCGAACTGCTGCGCTGGCGCGCGGGCGCCGCCGGCGGCCGCTGGCGACTGGATTGGAAGCATGACCAAAATGGCTTTGGCGACGCGGCGCTATCTGGCGATCTTCTTCCCCTGGATGCCCGCCGAGCGGCTGAACCGCACGGCGCCGCGGCCGCCTGACGCCCCGTTCGTCCTGGCCGAAAAGCAGCGCGGCGCGCTGTGCATCGCCAGCGTCGACCGGGCGGCGGCGGCCCTGGGGCTGACCCCCGGAATGCCGCTGGCCGATGCCCGCGCGCGCGTCCCCGATCTGATCAGCATGGTCCACGACCCCGTCGCCGACGCGGCCTGGCTCGACCGGCTGGCGCTGGGGTGCCAGCGGTACACGCCCCTCGTCGCGCTCGACCCGCCCGACGGGCTGATCCTCGACATCGCGGGATGCGAGCATCTGTTCGGCGGCGAGCAGGAACTGGCCGCCGATATCGAGATGCGGTTCGACCGGCTGGGGTTGACGCTGCGCCACGCTTTTGCCGGAACCGCCGACGCCGCGCGGGCGCTGGCGCGTCACCCCGGACCGCCCGCGCCCGACGAAGCGGCGGCGGTCCGCCGCCTGCCCGTCGCGGCGCTGGGCCTCGACGCGGAAGCGACGCTGGCGCTTACCCGGGCGGGGCTGCGCACGATCGGCGACCTGGCCAGCCGGCCGCTCGCCAATCTCGCCGCGCGCTTCGGCGCCGGCGCCGTCCATGCGCTGCGCCGCCTGCTCGGCGATGCGGCCAGCCCGATCGAGCCGCGCATCGCCCTGCCGCCCGTCGTCGCCGAACGCCGCTTCGCCGAACCGATCGCCAGCACCGCCCACGCCGTCCGCACTCTGGGCGAACTGACGGACGAGGCCGCCGGGGCCCTGCGCGAGCGCGGCAAGGGCGGGCGCCAATTTCGCGCGACCTTCTTTCGCAGCGACGGCATCGCCCGGATGATCGCGATCGAAACCGGCGCCCCGACCCGCGATGCCGCGTTGGTCATGCGCCTGTTCGCCGAACGCATCGACACGCTGCGCGACCCGATCGACCCCGGTTTCGGGTTCGACATGCTGCGCCTTGCCGTGCCGCGGCTGGAGGATCTGGGCGCCAGCCAGCTCCGGCTCGAAGGGGGCACGGTGCGCGAAGCGGCGATGGCCGAACTGACCGACCGGCTGGCGACGCGGCTCGGCCGCACCCGCGTTCGTGCCTATCGTCCCGCCGACACGCACATCCCCGAACAGGCGCAGCTCGAACTGCCGGCGATCGATGCGCCGCCGCCCGCCGCCTGGGACCCGCCGCAGCCCGGCGAGCCGCCGACGCGCCCCTTTCACCTGTTCGACCCGCCGCAGCCGATCGAGGTGATCGCCGAAGTGCCCGACGGCCCGCCGCACCGTTTCCGCTGGCGGCGCACCGTCCATGCCGTGCGCCGTTATGAAGGCCCCGAACGCATCGCCGCCGAATGGTGGCGCCGCCGCGACAATCGCGGCCTGACCCGCGACTATTACCGCGTCGAGGATGCGCAGGGCCGCCGTTACTGGCTGTTCCGCCACGGCCTCTATGACGAAAAGCCGGGCCCGCGCTGGTATATTCACGGGCTGTTCGCATGAACGATCCCGGTTTCGCCGAACTGGTCGCCGCGACCAACTACAGCTTCCTGCGCGGCGCCTCCCACCCCGCCGACATGGTGAAGGAGGCCATCGCCCTCGGCATGACGGGCATCGGCATCGCCGACCGCAACAGCGTCGCGGGCGTGGTGCGGGCGTGGGCCTTTCTGAAGGAGTTGCAGGTCAAGCAGCCCGCGATGGTCGAAGGTTTCCGGCTGGCGGTCGGGGCAAGGCTCGTCTTCGCCGACGGCACGCCCGACATCGTCGCCTATCCGGTCAGCCGCCGCGGCTGGGGCCGCCTGACCCGCCTTTTGTCGATCGGCAACCTGCGCGCGGAGAAAGGCGACTGTATCCTCCATCTCGAAGATCTGCTCGATCATTGCGACGACCTGTTGCTGATCGCGATGCAGGGTGACGAAGCCCTGCTCCATAGGCTCAAGCGCGCACGCCCGAAATCGGTATGGCTGGCGGCGACGATGCCGCGATCGGGCGCCGACGCGCGGCGGTTCGCCGAACTGCGGCATGTGTCGGCGGCAACGAACACCCCCCTGCTCGCGACCAACGACGCCCTTTATGCAACCGCCGCGCAGCGCCCGCTGCACGACATCATCACCTGCATCCGCGAAGGCACCACCGTCCAGAAAGCGGGCAAAAAACTGCGCGCCAATGCCGAACGCCATCTGAAACCGCCGGCCGAAATGCGAAGGCTCTTCGCGCATCATCCCAAAGCGGTCGAAGCAAGCACGACCCTGCTCGCCCGCATCGGTTTTCGCCTCGACGACCTGCGTTACGAATATCCGCACGAGCCGGTGCCACCGGGCTGGAAGCCGTTCAATTATCTCCATCATCTGGTAAAGACGGCGGCCGAAGAGCGTTACAAGACCCCCCTGCCGCCCAAGGTTCGCAAGCTGATCGCCGACGAACTGCGGCTGATCAGGAAGCGGCGCTACGTCTATTATTTCCTCACCGTCCATGATCTCGTCCGCTACGCCCGCACGCGCGATCCGCCGATTCTGTGCCAGGGTCGCGGATCGGCCGCCAATTCGATCGTCTGCTTCCTGCTCGGCGTGACGTCGGTCGATCCGATAGAGCACAAACTTCTTTTCTCGCGCTTCGTATCGGCCGAACGCGACGAGCCCCCCGACATCGATGTCGATTTCGAGCATGAGCGGCGCGAGGAAGTCATCCAATATATCTATGACCGCTACACGCGCGATCGCGCCGCAATCGCCGCGACCGTCATCCACTACCGCCCGCGCAGCACGATCCGCGAGGTCGGCAAGGCGCTGGGTTTCAGCGAGGATGTCACCGCGCGGCTCGCCGACACCAGTTGGGGAAGCTGGGGCGACGAAGTCCCCGTCGAGCGGCTGATCGAAGCCGGGCTCAATCCGCACAATGGCGAAATCGAACGGCTGCACCGCTTCGTTACGGAATTGCTCAAGGCGCCGCGCCACCTGTCGCAACATGTCGGCGGTTTCGTCCTGACCGAAGGGCGGCTCGACGAACTGGTGCCGATTCACAATGCCGCGATGGAGGATCGGACCTTCATCGAATGGGACAAGGACGACATCGACGCGCTCGGACTGATGAAGGTCGATGTGCTGGCGCTCGGCATGCTGACCTGCATCCGCAAATGCTACGACCTGATGCGGCAGCATGGGTTGGGCGACCATACTCTGGAACTCGACATCGATTCCAAGGACCCCGCCGTTTACGCAATGCTTTGCAAGGGCGACAGCATCGGTGTCTTTCAGGTCGAAAGCCGGGCTCAGATCAACATGCTGCCTCGATTGAGACCGAAGAAATTTTACGATCTGGTCGTTCAGGTCGCGATCGTGAGACCTGGCCCGATCGAAGGTGACATGGTGCATCCCTATCTGCGCAGGCGGAACAAAGAAGAAAAAGTAGAATATCCCTCCCCTGCTCACCCGCATCCGCATGACGAACTGGAGGATGTTTTGGGCGACACCTATGGCGTTCCCTTGTTTCAGGAACAGGCGATGAAGCTCGCCATCGTCGCGGCTGGCTTTACCCCAGAGGAAGCGAACGGGCTGCGCCGCGCGATGGCGACCTTTCGCAATGTCGGGACAATCGAGAATTTCCGCGACAAGATGATCGGCGGGATGGTGCGGCGCGGCTACGAACGGGATTTCGCCGAACGCTGCTTCAAGCAGATCGAGGGGTTCGGCAGCTATGGTTTTCCCGAAAGCCATGCCCAGTCCTTTGCGCGGCTGGTCTATGTTTCGTCATGGATCAAGCATTACCACCCCGCCGTCTTTACCTGCGGCCTGCTCAATTCGCAGCCGATGGGCTTTTACGCCCCCGCGCAGCTTGTGCGCGATGCGCAGGAGCATGGGGTGGAGGTGCGGGCGGTCGATGTGAACAGGAGCGATTGGGATAACAGCCTGGAGCGGCGTAGCGACGGCAGCCTCGCGCTGCGGCTGGGCTTTCGGCAGGTCGACGGGTTTCGCGAGGCATGGGCGGCGCAGATCGCCGATGCACGCACCGCGCCCTTTGCATCGGTCGAGGAGCTTGCGCGGCGCGCGGCCCTGCCGTCGCGGGCGCTGCGCCTGCTCGCCGATGCCGATGCGTGCCGGTCGATGGGGCTCGACCGGCGACCGGCGCTGTGGGATGCGCGGCGGGTGCGACAGGGGGTGCTGCCCCTGTTCGGCGCGGCCGAAGCGAATGAACTGGGGCCTGAAGAAGACGCGGCGCTGCCGCCGACCCCGGCGGTCCAGCAGGTGCTGACCGACTATCAGACGACGCGCCTGTCGTTGAAGGGGCATCCGATGGCGTTCCTGCGCCGCGATTTCGACCGCGAAGGCGTGCTGAGCGCGGCCGGGGTCGCCGCCGCGAAAAACGGATCGGTCGTCCGCGCCGCCGGCGTCGTGCTGATCCGCCAGCGCCCCGGCAAGGGCAATGCGATCTTCATCACGCTGGAGGATGAAGGCGGCGTCGTGAACATCCTGCTGTGGGCGCGGCATTTCGAACGCTATCGCCGCGCCGTCATGGCGTCGCGGCTGATGCTGGCCGAGGGCGAGGTGCAGCGGAGCAAGGAAGGCGTCATCCACCTGATGGCGACGCGGATCGTCGACCGGACGGACATGCTCGACCGACTGGGCGAAGGCCGCCATTTCGACCCCGATGTCTGCCGCGCCGACGAAGTGAAGCATCCGCAGATTCCGCGCGGCCGTTCGCAGGACGGCCATGCCCAGCGGCACGGCCATCCCCGCAACGTCCGCATCCTGCCCCGATCGCGGGATTTTCATTAGGGCGTTTTCCGGCTGACGCCGGGGACGGTTCCAGCCCGCTCCCCTGCCCAGCCTCCCCGCAGGATAGCGCGTCGGGAGGCTGGGCGGCGAAACGGACTGGAACGGCAGCCGTTTCGGCGGGGCCGAAACGCCACAAAAGAAGATGCCCCGGCTGTGGGGAGCCGGGGCATCGGTTCAGGCCATTAAAGGGACCAACCAAATATGGCCTGAATGTTTGCGTCGTGTCGCGGCGCTTAGCGCAGCAGGTTCAGCACGCCCTGCTGGCTCTGGTTCGCCTGGGCGAGCATCGCGGTCGATGCCTGCGACAGAATCTGCGCGGCGGCGAGGTTCGTCGATTCGGCCGAGAAGTCGGCGTCTTCGATGCGCGACTTCGAGTCCGCCAGATTCGTGACACTCGACGTCAAATTATCGATAGCCACTTCCAGGCGGTTCTGCTGCGCACCCAGGTTGGCGCGTTCGGTCGCGACCGTCTGGATCGCCGTGTCGAGCGTTTCCAGCGCCGCCGAGGCATCGGCCGGATCGCTGAAGTCGAGCGCGTCGACGCCCAGCGTTTCGGCGGTCAGGTCGGCGATCGTGATGTCGACCGTTTCGGCGTCGTTGAGGCCGGTCTGGATCTTGAACACGCCGTCGCCGTCCGCACCGCCGGTGCCGTCGAGCAGGTTGTTCTTGTTGAAGGTCGTGCGGCCGGTGATGTCGCCGATCTGCGAAATCAGGGCATCGACTTCGGTCTGGATCGCCGAACGATCGTCTTCGCCGAGCGTGCCGGTCGTCGCCTGCATCGCCAGTTCACGCATGCGAACGAGGATGTTCGAGATGCTGCCGGCGGCGCTTTCCGCGGTCTGCGCCAGCGAAATGCCGTCGTTGGCGTTGCGGATCGCGACGTTCAGGCCGCGCGCGCTGGCTTCCATGCGGGTTGCGATGGCGAGACCGGCGGCGTCGTCCTTGGCGCTGTTGATGCGCTTGCCGCTCGACAGGCGTTCCATGGCCTGCGACTGCATGCGGCCCGCAACACGCGAGCTGTTCTGGGCGCGAAGCGCGCTCACATTGGTGTTGATGACAGTCATAATGTTCCTTTCCGGCCCCGATGGCCATTCCCGTGACGTGATGGCTCGGCGAGCGGTCACGCAAAGCAGTAACGGCAGCGGCGGCGGCGGATTAAACCGGCGCGTCAAAAAAATGCCGAAGCTCGCGTAAACCATCCGCGGTTCAGGATTATCCATCTGAAATAGAACAATATTTATTTTTGGCACATCCTTTGCATTACTCTTTGGCGTGCGGCGATCGGCGGCACGGCCAGGACGGATGAAAGACGATGAGCACGATTGACCCGAGCCGGCTGCTCCAGATGCGCAGTTCGATCCTCAATCAGAATCAGGCGCTGCAGCGCGCCTCCGGACGCGGCGGTATCGGCGCGGCCGACGACGCATCGGGCACGCCCGATTTCGGCGCCGCGATTTCGGCGGCGCTGCAACAGGTCAATGCCCAGCAGGCAAAGGCCGGCGCGCTCAGCGAAGCCTATGAACGCGGCGACACGCACGACATCGTCAGCGTGATGATCGAACGGCAGAAGGCGTCGCTCGGCTTCGAAACCACGCTGCAGGTCCGCAACAAGCTGTTGTCCGCCTATCGCGACATCATGAACATGCCGGTGTAACCCCTCATGGCCGAAACCCAGATCCTGACCCCCGTGAGCGAACCCGCAAACCGCCTGCCCGTGCCGGTCATGGGCCATCGCTTTGCGCCCGTTCAGCAATTCATCCGCCAGCCGGCGGTGCAGCGCGCGCTGCCCGCCATTGCGACCACGACCGCCATCGGCCTGGCGGCCATGGCCTATTTCCTGACCCAGTCGGCGCCGCAGACGCAATTGTTCGCGGGCATGGACGACACCGACAAGGCGGCCGTCGCCGACGCGCTGCAATCGTCGGGCATCGCGCACACGATCGATCCGACCACCGGGGCGCTGACCGTCGATGCCGACAAGGTGCATCAGGCGCGCATCGCACTGGCTGGACAGGGCCTGCCCAAAGCCCAGCCGAGCGGCGATTCCATGCTTGCCGCGCTGCCGATGGGGTCGAGCCGCGCGATCGAGGGCGAAACGCTGCGCGGCGCGCGCGAGGCGGACCTGGCCCGCACGATCGAGGCGATCGACGCGGTGCGGACCGCGCGCGTCCATATCGCCGCCGCCGAACCCAGCCTGTTCGTGCGCGAAGACAAGCCGGCGACGGCGTCCGTGATGCTGACGTTGCAGAACGGCCGGTCGCTGTCCGAAGGACAGGTGCAGGCGATCCGCTTCCTCGTCGCATCGTCCGTCCCCGGCATGAACGCCGAGCAGGTGTCGGTCATCGACCAGCGCGGCGCGCTGTTGTCCGATGGCGCGACGTCGAGCGACATGAAGGCGTTTCAGCTCCAGATGCAGATGGAAGACCGGTTCCGCCGCGCGCTGGAAACGCTGCTCGGCCCGATGCTGGGCGCCGGCAATTACACGGTCGAGGTTCATGCCGACGTCGACATGTCGGAAAGCCAGGCGACGCGCGAAAGCTTCCCCGAAAACGACCGCGCGCTGCGCAGCGAACAGATCACCCGGTCGACCAGCGGCCAGAATGCACCCGCGGTCGGCATCCCCGGCGCGCTGTCGAACCAGCCGCCGCAGGCGACGACCGTCGCCGCCAACGCGCCCGAGCCCGTTCCCGCCGGATCGCCGTCGACGCAGAGCAACGAAAATTCGGCCCGCGCTTACGAGGTCGGGCGCGAGATTTCGGTCACGCACCAGCCGCAGGGCCGGCTGCGCCGCATTTCGGTCGCCGTCGCGCTGAATCAGGGCCAGAAGGCGCTGACCCAGGCGGACCTGACCAAGATCGACAGCCTGGTCAAAGGCGCCGTCGGCTTCGATGCCGCGCGCGGCGATCTGGTCGCGATCAGCCAGCGCCCCTTCGCCAAGGTCGAGGACGTCACGCCCGCCTTCTACGACCAGCCCTGGTTCCTGCCGCTGATCAAGCAGGTCGGGGCGATACTGGCCGCGCTGCTGGCCTTCCTGTTCATCGGACGCCCGCTGATCCGCGCCGCCAAGGAACGCGCGGCGGCGCGCGCCCAGCGCGATGCCGACATCGAACAGTCGTTGCTCGCCGCCACCGACAATCGCGCCGCGCTCGACGCCCCCGGAACATCGCCCGGGGCCGAGATCACGCTGGAGATGATCGAGGCCGCCCCCAGCTACGAAGCGCGCGCCAATCTGGTCCGCGCCTTCGTCCGCCAGGATTCGGCCCGCGCCGCACTGGTCGTCCGCCATCTGATGCAGGAGGGCGCCCGTGCCTGACGAAGCCGACACCGTCGCGCCGCCGGTCGCCACCCGCCCCGTGCTGGAGGGTGCATCGGCCGCCGCCATCCTGCTGATGCTGCTGGACGAAGACGAAGCCGCGACGATCCTGAAACAGCTCGACGCCGAAGAGGTGCGCCAGCTTGCCAAGTCGATGTTCGACACGGCGAATGCCAGCGAGGTGCAGATCGGGCAGGCGCTCGACCAGTTCGTGATGCAAAGCCGCAGCGTCAGCGCGCTGGCGGTCGGCGCCGACACGCGAATCCGCACCGTCATTCACCAGGCGGTCGGCAATGTCCGGGCCGACAATATCCTGGCCGCCGTCGCGCCGCAGTCGAGCGCCGCGTCGCTCGAAATGCTGCGCTGGATGGACATCGACGCGATCGGCAGCCTGCTGGCCGGCGAACATCCGCAGGTCGGCGCGCTGATCCTGTCGGTGCTGGTCCCCGACGTCGCCGCGCGGGCGCTCGAATCGCTCGATGAAATGCTGCAGGCCGACCTGATGCTGCGCGCCGCGATGCTGACCGCCGTCCCGGCCGCCGCGATCGAGGATCTGGAAGCGGTGCTCGCCGCCGCCAATGTCGGCGGGCAGCGCGTCGCGAAGCAGCCGATCGGCGGGCCGAGCGATGTCGCCAAGATCATGAAAAAGATGCCGAAGCAGCTTTCGGAACGCACGATCCGGACCCTGAAGAAGCATGACAAGCTGCTCGCCCAGATGATCGAGGAAGAAATGTTCATCTTTGAAAATCTGCGCGATCTGGACGCCCGCAGCCTCGGCACGGTGCTGCGTTCGGTCGACGCGGCACAGCTGGCCGTCGCGCTGAAGGGCACCGACGCCGACATGATCGACCGCTGCCTCGCCACCATGTCGAAGCGCGCGTCGGAAACGATCCGCGACGAAATGGCCGAAATGACGATGGTCAAGCGCGTCGATGTCGACGACGCGCAAAAGGCGATCATGCAGGTCGTGCGCCAGATGGCCGCATCGGGCGAGATCATGATCGCCGGGGCGGGCGACGATTATGTCTGACGCCAGCATCGAAACCGGCTTTGCAACCGGCCGCGCGCCCATCGCGCTGGCGACCGCGATGGCGCGGCCCGGCGGCTTTCGCCCGCTGCATTTCGGCGCCGCGCCGCGCGACGTCGAACGCCCGGCCGCCGAACCCGACGCGCCGCCGCCCGCCGATGATCCCTTTGCGCTGGGACTGGCCGAGGGTCAGCGGCTGGCCGAATCGGCCTTTGCCGTCGAGCGCCAGCAACTGCTTGCACTGGTCGCCGGCGCCGAAGCGTTGCAGGACGAACCGAGCGAGGAACTGGCGCAGCTGATCGCCGAGACGGTCGAACGGCTGGTCCGGCAGATCGTCGAAAGCGCCCCGATCGATGCCGCGTGGCTGACGGAACAGGCCAGCGTCGCCGCCGCCATGGTCGCCGAGGCCGACAAGGCCCGGACGCTGTGGGTGAACCCGGCCGACGCGGTGCTGCTGGCGGACGGCGACATTCATCTTCCGATCGAGGCCGACCCGGCCATGCCGCGCGGCACCGTCCGCATCGAAACCTCGACCGGCTGGATCGAGCATGGCCGGGCCGTCTATCTCGACGAACTGCGCGCCGCGCTGGGCAGCCAGGGGGCGGTGGCATGAGCCGCCGCATCGCCATGACCGCGCAGCAGCTGCTGGCCCCCGTCGACCTGACTCACGCGTCCCCGCGCCGCATCGGCACGCTGGTCGCGCATGAAGGGATCATGCTGGAAGTCGCGGGCTTTCCGCTGCCGCTGGGCAGTAACGTGCGCATCAAGTCGGCCAACCAGGACTATGTAAACGGCGAGGTCGTCGGCTTTCGCGGCCATCGCAGCCTGGTCCTGCCCTTCGACACCAACCAGCCGCTCGTCACCGGCGCGCCGGTCGAACCGCATGGCGCCAGCAGCATGGTCGCCGTCGGCAAGGCGCTGCTCGGTCGGATCATCGACGCGCAGGGCCAGCCGCTCGACGGCCGCCCGCCGGTCAAGTCGCCCTTTCAATGGCCGCTCGCCGGGCGCAAGGTCAATCCGCTGCGCCGCGGGCGCGTCACCCGGCCGCTCGACATGGGCGTGCGCGCCGTCAACGGCCTGCTGACCGTCGGCGAAGGCCAGCGCGTCGCCATCATCGCCGGGTCGGGCGTCGGCAAGTCGGTGCTGATGGGCCAGATGATCGCCGGCACCGAATGCGACGTGATCGTCGTCGGCCTGATCGGCGAACGCAGCCGCGAAGTCAGCGATTTCGTCGAAACCAAACTGCCGCCCGCGGTGCGCAAGAAATCGGTCGTGGTCGCGGTTCCTGCCGACCACCCGCCGCTGCTCCGGCTGCGCGCCGCGATGCGCGCGACCGCCATTGCCGAAGCCTTCCGCCAGGAAGGCAAGAAGGTCCTGTTGCTGATCGACAGCCTGACCCGCGTCGCCCACGCGCAGCGCGAGATCGGCCTGACGCTGGGCGAACCGCCGACGATGAAGGGCTATCCCCCCTCGGTGTTCGCGCTGATCCCCTCGCTCGTCGAACGCGCGGGCAGCGACCGCGAAACCGGCGGATCGATCACCGCGCTCTACACCGTGCTCGCCGACGGCGGCGACATCGACGATCCGGTCGTCGACAGCGCCCGCGCGATCGTCGACGGTCACATCATCCTGTCGCGCCAGCTCGCCGAACAGGGCGTCTATCCCGCGATCGACGTCGCCCGGTCGCTGTCGCGCACGATGGTTGATTCGGTCGATGGCGACCATGCCGCCGCCGCCGCGCGCTTTCGCCAGCTCTGGTCCGCCTATGAAGAGAATCGCGACCTGATGCTGATGGGCGCCTATGTCGCCGGCAACGACGCCATTCTCGACACCGCCATCGCGCGGCGCGCCGACATGCTGGCCTTCGTGTCGCAATCCGCCGGCGCGCAGGTCGATTTCACCACATCCCGCCAGTCACTTATCGAAGGATTTTCTGCATGAATGCTCGCACCGCACGCCGTAAACGCATCATTCGCGTGCGCACCGTCGAACATCAGATGGCGGAGGCCAATCTGGCGCGCGCCAATGGCGAGCTGGCGAGCCTCGTCGAACTGGCGAAGCGGCTCGAAACGCTGCGCGCCGACCTGGCGGTCGCGAAGGGTGCGGTCGCGGGCCGCGCGCTGAACACGATCGGCGAACTCGGCATGCGGCTGGACGTCGCCAAGGACAATCTGGTCGCCCCGCTGAGCCATGCCAGCGCGCATCGCGATCATATGGGCGCGCTGGCGCAGAGCGCGATGGTCAAGGAAGAATCGGCGACCCGCCTTTATGAACGCAGCCGCCGGTCGGAGGCTGAGGAAGCCGAACCGGCATGATGCCCACGCTGCCTCAGAACGGCGCATCGGGCGGCCCCGCGGCGATCCTCGCCGCGCTGGGCGTCGCGGGACCGGCGAAAGCCGACGGCGGCGGCTTCGAGCGCCTGTTCGCCGCGCTGCCCGGCACGGCCGAAGAGCCCGCGCTACCCACGGGCGACGCCCTGCCGCCGGAATTCGCCGTCCTCCGGGACGGCAGCATGGGCGGCAAGCCGGCCGCCGCGACGCCGCCGATGCCGGCCGCCGCGTTCCATGGCGCGCCCGTCGCCCCCGCCATTGCCGACACCGGCGCCGATGCCGGAGACATGCCCGCGGCAGACCCGGGGCCCCCAGCGGCCATACCTGAGGACGCGGCGACCGCCGCCAACCTTCTGATCGCGGCGGCCAGCGGCTTTGCCAAGCCCGGAACCCCCGCGCGCGCCGCCGCGCCTGTCGTCGCCGCCGGCGCGGCCGCCGAGACGAGCGATGGCGACCCCGAAGACAGCGATGCGGCCACCGCGCCGCCGGCGGCCCCGACCGCCCCGGTCGCGCCCGCCGCAGGGGATGCCGCCGTCGCCGCCCCGGCCGAACAGGCCGCAGCCAGCGGCGCGGTGCCGCTGCCCGTTGCGGCCGGCCCGCGCGCCGCAAGCGCCGATGCCGCACCCGATCGCCGCGCAGCCCCCGCACGATCGGCGGGCACCATCGCCGCCGCGCCATCGGATCGGGAGGCTGCGCCCCCCGGCGAGGCGCGCCCGGCGACAACGGCTCCCGCTGCCCTCCGCGATGCGGGCGCGCCGATGCCCGCCCTCGCCGCCGGCGAGCCGAAAGCCGGTCGTCCGGCCGGCGACAATGCGGCAGCCATGACAATCCTGTTCGCGCAGCCGGCCGCGCCCGCCGCCGCCGGGATCGCCGACAGCGCGCGCCCGGCGCCGGTCGCCGAACGAATGCTCGACATGACGAGCGACGATGCCTGGATCGAACAGCTTGCGTCCGACATCGCCGCGACCAAGAGCGACAGGGGCGACATCAGCTTTCGCCTGATGCCGCGCCACCTCGGCCGGCTGGACGTCGCGATGCGGCAGGGCGACGAGGGCATCTCGCTGAAGATGGAGACCCAGCACGAGGCGACGGCGACGATCGTCACCGCCGCGCAGGGCCGGCTGGTCGAGGATCTGCGCCAGCAGGGGGTGCGCGTCGCCAATGCCGAAGTCAGCCATACGCCCGCCGAAGCCGGTCGGCAGCAACAGGGACAGGGACGCGGCACCGGCGCGCATGACGGCGATGCCGCGCACCTGATCGAAACCGCAACCGAACGCGCCGAGCCGCGCGACGACGACCGACCGGCGGACCGTGCCGACGGCCGCCGCAACCGCTTCGCCTGACAGGAAAGGGCCAGACGATGAGCAAGGACAAGAGCGAGGATACGCCCAAGAAGGGCGGCAAGATGAAGAAGCTGCTGATATTCGGCATTGGTGCGACGACCCTGATCGGCGCGGGCACCGGCGCGGGCATTTATCTGGGCGGCGGGCTGGCCAGCCATCCGCCGAAGCCGGAGGATAATTATCCCAAGCTGGTCGTCCGCAACGAAAGCGCGTCCGAAGCCGCCGCCGAAGGCGAAGGCGGCGAGGCGCCGCCGAAGGTCGGGACCGTGTCGGTGCCCAACGACCGCTTCAAGATCGACCCGCGCAAATATGAAATCACATACTATCCGATCGAGCAGGCCTTCACGACGAACCTGGCCGACGGGTCGGGCTTCCTGCAGGTCGGTATCAGCCTTTCGACCTTCTATGACGGCAAGGTTATCAATAATATCAAACGACAGGCGGTGCCTATCCGCTCGGTCGTGCTTATGGTGCTTGCCGAACAGGATCCGGCTTTGCTCTCCACATCGCAGGGGAAACAGCGGCTTCAGCGTCAACTGACCGCCGCGATCAACGATGTGCTGCGCGACAAGGAAGGATTTGGGGGTATCGACAATGTCTATTTCACGAGCCTGGTGATCCAGTGACGCTCGATCCGGAAACAACGGACCCCGCGGGCGCGGGTGCGGGCGGCGATGACGCCAAGGCGTCGCTGCTGCTGCGCAAGTCGGAAGGCGGCTATGCCTTTCCGGCGCTCGACGCGATGGGCAATCGATTCGCGCGCTCGCTGCGCGAACTCGTCCGCGCGCTCGGCGCGCCGACGATCCAGGTCGAACGCGCGCCTGCCGAACAGATCCGTTTTTCCGAATGGTGCCGGGCGGCCTCGCCCGCGATTTTCTGGCGCTATCATGCGCCGCCGCTGAAAGGGCCGGTGCTGATCGCCGCACCGCGCACGCTGGTGCTGCAACTCGTCGACATCTTCTATGGCGGCAAGGGCCAGATCCCCGCCGAGCGCGAGGAACTGACCGACGCCGAGGATCGCTTCGCCGCGCGCCTCGGCCGCGACATGGCGATGCAGCTTGCCACGGCGTGGCGCGACACGATGCCGATCGAACCCGAACTCGACTGCGTCACCACCGAAGCCGCCCGGCTGGCGGCGGTGCGCGCCGACGACGATCTGCATGTCCAGCGCTTCACGCTGCGCGGCGCGCCCTTCGACGGCCACGCGATCCTGTGCGCCTATCCGCTGGCCGCGCTGCGCGGCATCGGCGGCGCCGAACCCGCCCCCGAAGCGCGCGAGGCGACGCCCGCCGACGTCGCCTGGGCGTCGGCGCTGAACGCCAGCCTGCGCGAAGTGCGGATGCCGGTGCGATCGGTGCTCGCGCGCCCCGAAATCAGCCTGATCAAGCTGCTGTCGCTCGAAGTCGGCGACATCATTCCCATCAACATGCCGCGCAGCGTGCCGGTGACCGTCGCCGGACGGCTGTTCGCGCTCGGCAGCATCGGCGAAGCCAATGGCAACGCCGCCATCATGATCGAACATATCGAAGAAGGACCCGACCATGACTGATCTCAGCGATGTTTCGGCGGGCGTCGCCCGCGACCGGCGCGAGGGCAAGGATATTGCCGGCGCCCGCAATTTCGACCTGCTCGCCGGCGTTTCGCTGCGCGTGTCGGTGGAGGTCGGGTCGACGTCGATGTCGCTCGCCGACCTGCTCAACCTGTCCGACGGCAGCGTGATCGAACTCGATCGCGCGGCGACCGACCTGCTCGACATCTATGCCAACGGCACGCTGATCGCGAAGGGCGAGATCGTCAGCATCGAAGGCCGTTACGGCATTCAAGTGGCCGAGGTCGTCGCCCCCGAGCGCGGCCTTGCCGGTCTCGACCGGAGGAAATGATGTTCGAATATATCCTGCGCCTGCTGATCCTGCTGCCGCTGGTCGGCGCCATGGCCTGGGGCAGCATCTGGCTGTGGAAGCGCGTGCAGATGGGGATGCCGCTGGCCGGCGGCGCCAAGCAGGCGCGCCCCGTCGAGATGGTCGGCGTCCTGCCGCTGGGACCGGGATCGAAACTCGCGGTGGTCGAATTCGCCGGACAGCAGATCCTGCTGGCGGTGTCGCGCAACGGCATCACCCGCATCGCCGACAATGGCGAGGGCGACTTTCATGTCGACTGACCCGCGCACCGCGCGCTGGCTGCGCCGCGCCGCGATCGCCGGGGGCATCGCCCTCGCGCTCGCGGCGCCGGCCGCGCTGGCGCAGACGACCGACGGGCTGAATCGCGCGGTGGCCGAGATCGGCGGCAATGGCCGCCCGCTGTCGCTGTCGCTGCAGATCCTGGTCCTGATGAGCCTGCTGACGGTGCTGCCGTCGCTGCTGCTGATGATGACCAGCTTCACCCGCATCATCATCGTGCTGTCGATCCTGCGCCATGCGCTGGGCCTGCAACAGACGCCGCCGAACCAGGTGCTGGTGGGGCTCAGCCTGTTCCTGTCGCTGTTCGTGATGCAGCCGGTGATCAGCGAGATCAACCGCGTCGCGGTCGAACCCTATGGCCAGGAACAGATCGACATCGGCGAGGCGGTGGTGCGGTCGGGCGATGCGCTGCACGGCTTCATGATGAAGCAGACGCGCAAGTCCGACCTGATGATGTTCGCCAAGATCGCCAAGGCGCCCGACTATGCGCGCCCGGCGGATGTGCCCTTTTCGATCCTGCTGCCCGCTTTCGTCACCAGCGAGCTGAAAACCGCGTTCCAGATCGGCTTTTTGATCTTTCTGCCGTTCCTGATCATCGACCTGATCGTGGCATCGTCGCTGATGTCGCTGGGCATGATGATGCTGTCGCCGGTGATCGTGTCGATGCCGTTCAAGCTGTTGCTGTTCGTCCTCGTCGATGGTTGGGCGCTGACCATGGGCTCGCTCGCCTCTTCTTTCGGGACATAGAGGATGGAGGCCGATTATTTCGTCGGGGTCGCGCAGCAGTCGCTGTGGATTCTCGCCCTTGCCGCCGCCCCGATCCTGATCCCCATCCTGGTCGTCGGCGTCCTGCTCGGCATGGTGCAGGCCGCGACGTCGATCAACGAACAGACGCTCAGCTTCGTCCCCAAGCTGATCATCACCGCCATTTGCCTCGCCATCTTCGGCAGCAGCATCCTGGTGCTGCTTACCGATTATACGCGCGACATCTTCGCCCAGATTCCGGCCCTGGTCCGCTAGCGTCCGGGCATGATCCCCGCCAGCATTCCCAATGTCGAGGCGATGCTCCAGCTGTGGATGCTCGCGATGATCCGGCCGGGGGCGGCCTTTATCGCCGCGCCGGTGTTCGGCGCGGCGAACGTGCCCGTGCAGCTGCGCCTGGTCATCGCGCTGGCGGTCGGCGTTCCCGCGGTCGCGGCGTCGGGCATCCAGCTTCCCGAGGCGGGGATCGTGTCCTGGCCCGGCTTCCTGCTGATCATCGGCGAGGTGATGATCGGCCTGTCGATCGGCTTCGTGCTCCAGATGGGACTCGCCGCCGCGCTGCTGGCGGGCGAGGCGATCAGCAACACGATGGGCCTGGGCTTTGCCTCGCTGGTCGATCCGATGACCGGCGGCGTCAGTTCGGCGGTCGGCCAGTTCCTGTCGATGCTGGCAACCGCGCTGTTCCTGGCCGCCGACGGCCACCTGCTGCTGATCGGAATTATCGTCGACAGCTATGACGCGCTGCCGCCGGGCAATGCCTTTCCCTCGTTCGAGACGATCGGCGGCATCCTGCGCTTCGGCAGCCTGATGTTCGCCGCCGGGCTGACGATCGCGCTGCCGGTCGGCTTCGTGCTGGTGCTGGTCCAGATGATCATGGGCGTCATAGGCCGGTCGGCGCCGGCGATGAACCTGTTCGCGGTCGGCCTGCCCGCGACGCTGCTCGCCGGGCTGATCCTGCTGGGCGTCGCCACCCCCGCAATGGCCGAGGCGATCGCCCGCTTTCTGTCCGACGCGCTCGACATGGCGCGCACCATCGCGGCGGGCTGAGCCATGGCAAGCCAGCCCGACAAGGACCAGAAAACCGAACAGCCGACGCTGAAGAAGCGCGCCGACGCGGCACGCGAAGGCAATGTGCTGATGTCGCGCGAACTGGCGACCGCGTTGATGATGCTGGCCGGTGCGGGGTGGCTGTTCGCGGCCGGCGGCTGGCTGGTCCAGTCCGCCAGCGACCTGATGCGACGCGGACTGACGCTGAGCGCCGCCGACGTGTCCGATTTCGCCCCGGGCGAGGCGGTGCTGCGCGGCGGCGCCGAGATATTGCTGCCGCTTTCCAGCCTGTTCGCGCTGGCGCTGGTCGCCAGCGTCGCCGCGCCCGCCATGCTCGGTTCGCTCGGCTGGCGGGGCAAGGCGCTGCAGTTCAAGGGCAATCGCATCAATCCGATGAACGGGCTGAAGCGCATGTTCGGCCTGCAAGGCGCGATGGAATTGCTCAAGTCGCTCGCCAAGGTGCTGCTGCTCGGCACGATCGGATATTGGATGGTCGCGATCAACCTGCCCGCGATCATGACGATGGCGTCGACCGACCTCAACGCCGCGATCGGCCTTGCCGGCACGGCGATCGGCAAATCGATGCTGGCGATGGCGGGCGGGCTGGTCGTCATCGCGCTGATCGACGTGCCGTCGCAATGGTTTCAGCGCAACAAGCAGCTGATGATGACCAAGCAGGAGGTGAAGGAGGAAATGCGCCAGTCGGACGGCGCGCCCGAATTGAAACAGGCGCAGCGCCGCCGCCAGCACGAGATCATGAGCGGATCGGCGCGCAAGGCGGTGTCGGAGGCGACGGTGATCCTGACCAATCCGACGCATTTTTCCGTCGCGCTGCGCTATCGCCCCGGCGCCGACGCGGCGCCGGTCGTCGTCGCGCGCGGGCGCGGCGACGTGGCGCTGTCGATCCGCGAACTGGCGCGCACCGCCGATGTCCCGATCCTGGAATATCCCCAGCTGACCCGCGCCATTTATTTTACCGCGCGCGCCGGCCGGCCCATTCCGGAGGAATTGTTCGTCGCGGTGGCGACCGTGCTGGCCTTCGTCTTCCAGCTCGAACGCGCCGCCGCCGAAGGATTGATGCCGCCCGCGATCGACGTCCCCGCGACGCACCGTTTCGCCGCCGACGGTCGCCGGGAAGGCTGACGCTTAAACTTCGATCCCGCCGGCCGTTAAGAGAGCCGAAGGATGAAGCCATGGTCAGTTCAATCGCCAACAGCCTCGGCATCGGATCGGGGCTCGACATCAACCAGCTCGTCACCGATCTGTCGAATGCGTCGCGCGAGCCCAAGGTCGCCCGCATCACGACGATGGCGCAGCAGAATCAGGCCCGGATCAGCGCCGTCGCGCAGGCCAAGTCGGACCTGGAAGGCTTTGCCAACGCGTTGGAGCAGATGGTGGCCGACGGCACGCTGCGCAGTACGCCGACGGTATCGAACGAGAGCATATTGAGCGCGACGGCGCGATCGGGCCTGTCGGCCGACAGTTTTGCGGCGACGATCACCGTTTCGCAGCTTGCCCGCGGCCAGACCAGCTTTTCGGACATCGTCGCCGACAAGACCGCCGCGATCGGGACCGGCACGATGACGCTGACCGTCGGCGGCACGGCGCATACGATCACGATCGACAGCGGCAACAACAGCCTCGACGGGCTGGCGGCGGCGATCAATGCCAGCGGCAGCGGCGTCACCGCGTCGCTCATTGCCGACGAGGGCGGACACCGCCTGATCCTGAAAGGCGCGACGGGCGCAGCCAATGGCTTCACCCTGTCCGCCGATGCCGGCGCGGATCCGGGCCTGTCCAATTTCACCTACGGTTCCGGCGGCGCGATGACGCTGGGCCAGAGCGCGACCAACGCCGAATTCACTATCGATGGCGTGGCGTTCAGCCGCCCGGCGAACATCATCGACGACATCGTGCCGGGCATGTCGCTGACGCTGAAGAAGGCCGCCCCCGGCGAACCCGTCGACATCGGCGCCAGCCGGCCGCTCGACATGATCCGCCAAACGGTCAAGGACTTCGTCGACGTCTATAACCAGCTCAAGCAAAGCCTGGCGTCGGCGACCACGACGTCGGGATCGGCCACTTCGCTGCGCCAGCTGGACAAGGACCTGAGCGCGCTCGTCAGCAAGGTCATCACCAGCCACGGCAGCATCAACAAGCTGTCCGACATCGGCATCTACACGAACAAGGAGGGGCTGCTCACCCTCGACACCGCCAAGCTGGACAAGGCGCTGGCGGCCGACGCCGGCGCGGTCGAGGCGCTGTTCAATCCGCGGCGCGACGCGACGCACACCGCCGTGTCCGATCCCGGCATCGCGGGCGCGCTCGACGCGCTGCGCGACAAGGCGGTCGGGTCGGGCGGCGTGCTCGATCAGGTCACCAAGTCGCTCGATGCGCGGCAGAAGACGCTGAGCGAGCAACTGGAAAAGATCGAGGAACGCGAGGCGGCCTATAAGGCGCGGCTGCAGAAACAATACAGCACGCTCGACACGCGGCTGGCGGCCTTTCAGGCGACGCAGGCCTATCTCGAACAGCAGATCGAGCTGTGGAACAACCAGAACAGCAGATAAGGGCGTTCGACGTGCCACCCACCGCCTCCACCGTCCGGGCGACCGGACTCTATCGCCGCTTGCAGCATGAAAGCCGCGCGGCGGCGGCCGACCCGGTCGAACTGGTCACGATGCTGTATGACGAGCTGGAGACCGCGATCGGCGTCCTCGCCGCGATGATCCGCCAGGGTCAACGCATTTCGGCGACCGAACCGGCGCACCGCGCGCGGGCGATCCTGATCGGCCTCGACGCGGGGCTCGACCGCGATGCCGGGGGCGACGTCGCGACCGCCCTGTCGCGCGTCTATCGCAGTATGCGGCGCAAGCTGGACGATGCGGTGGCCGCCAATGACGAGGCGGCGCTCGGCGAACTGCTGGACGGTATCGAAACGGTCAGCGCCGCCTGGCGGCAATTGCGCTGAGGCGGCGGGCCATCGGGCGAAAGGGGATGACCCGGCCGCCCAGGTGGGGACGGGCGACCGGGTCGTTGGGAAGGGGCGGACCAGAGCCCCCTTTTTTCAGCGGGGTGCTGAAACTCGCGGCGTCAGCCGATTAGGCGCCGGTCAGGCGGCCTGTTGCTGAACACCATATTTTCGCATCTTTTCGATCAGCGTCGTACGCTTCAGCGTCAGCAGGCGCGCGGCTTCCGAAATAATGCCGTCGGCCAGGTCGAGGGCATTGTGAATCTGTTCGAGCTCGATCGTCTCGATCTCGCGCTTGAGGTCGATCGGACGGCCCGGTGCGGGCGTCTTGGCGGCCGGTCCGGCGGCGGCGGCGGCCGCGGCGAAATCGACCGAGACCGGGTCCGCGGCGGCGGGAACGGCCTCCTGTCGCGGCGCGAAGGCCATCGTCGGGTTCAGCAGCATCGCGACATCGGCCGCGCCCAGCGTCTCGCCGGCGTGCAGCACGCTGGCGCGTTCGACGAAGTTGCGCAGTTCGCGGACATTGCCCGGCCAGCTGTGGCGCATCAGAACCGCCAGCGCGGCATCGTCATAGCGGCATTTGGCCTCCGCCGGCATCTTGCGCTGGAAATGGCGGATCAGCGCCGGAATGTCCTCGATGCGGCTCGCCAGGCTGGGCACCTGGAGCACGACGACGCCGAGGCGGAAGAACAGATCCTCGCGGAACCGGCCGTCGGCGATCGCGGCGCCCAGGTCCTGATGCGTCGCCGAAATCACCCGGACGTCGACGGGGCGCATGTCGCTGCTGCCGACGCGGACGATCGTCCGGTCTTCGAGCACGCGCAGCAGCTTGACCTGCATGTCGAAACGCATGTCGCCGATTTCGTCGAGAAACAATGTGCCGCCTTCGCTCGCCTCGAAATGGCCGATGCGGCGGGCATGGGCGCCGGTGAAGCTGCCCTTTTCATGGCCGAACAGTTCGGATTCGATGAGTTCGCCGGGGATCGCGCCGCAGTTGATGGCGGAAAAGGCCTTGCCGGCGCGGGCGCCCTCGTCGTGGATGGCGCGGGCGACCAGTTCCTTGCCCGACCCCGACGGGCCGCACAACATGACGGAAGCCTGCGAACGGGCGATCCGGCGGATCATCTCGCGCAGCTGCGTTACCGCCGGGCTGCTGCCGATGATCAGCGCCTCGAGCGCGCCATTATTCCCCTTGTTCTGCCCCACGGTCATCTTCGGTCTCCACCGCGCCCCCCAAATCGGCGCCCTTTCGATGGACCCAGAAATTGACGAAAATGGTAAACAAAAGATTATCCGAATGGCCATAAGCCATTGAAAACAAATGGTTATTGCCATATTGGCAGCAATCGCCCCGCAATTGCGTTCTTAACCATTGTCAACGCTGCCAGATTGGCACTAATCCCCGGTGCCGCTGCCCCAGCCCAGCGTGATCGAGATACGGCGATTGCGCGGATCATAGGGATTCGACGCCACATAGGGCTCGCGATCGGCGACCCCTTCGATGCGCGCGAAGCGTTTGGCCGGGACGCCGCGGAACTCGAAATAGTTGCGCGTCACCTCCGCCCGGTCGATCGACAGGCGCCAATTGTTGGTGCCCGCCTTCGCCGACCAGGGCGCGGCATCGGTATGGCCGCGGATCATCAACTGGTTGTCGACGTCGTTCAGCATCGACGCGATTTCGCGCAGCAGCTTGGCACCATCGGGGGTCAGCTGGCCGGTGCCGAGCGCGAACATCGAAAAATCGGCATCCTCGACCACGTCGATCCGCAGCCCCTCGCGCGTTTCGGTGAAGCGCATGTTCGGCGCCAGGCGGCGCAGGTCGCCGCGCGCGCGCACCTGTTCCATCAGCGATTTGGCGAGCTTCTTGAACTTCTCGCGCTCGGTCTCGCGTCCCGACGATTCCTTCGGCCCGCCGACGACGTCGCGCGGGATGGTGATCGACCGCGTCCCCGTCTGGCCGGCGCGATGCGGATAATCGTCCGCCGACACGATCGAATCGCCGCCGAACAGGCCGTTTGACCCGGCGCTGCCTTCCTTGGTCTGGACGATCGTCGGCGCGAAATAGTCGGCCAGCGCCTTGCGCTGCTTCTCGGTCGTCGCGCCGAGCAGCCACATCAGCAGAAAGAAGGCCATCATCGCGGTCACGAAGTCGGCATAGGCAACCTTCCACGCACCGCCGTGGTGCCCGCCATGCCCGCCCTCGATCACCTTCTTGACGATGATCGGGCGGACCGGGGTATTGGGACGCGCCGCCATCAGCGACCGCGCATTCCGTCAAACACCTCGGCAAAGGTCGGCTGGTTGGCATGATCGACGCCCGAACGGGCCGCCTCGATCACCAACGGCTGCGGATGACCGTGGAGCGAGGCGATGATGAGCTGCTTCACCGTATGATAGATGGCGGCGTCGCTTTCGATCACCGTCTTCGCGCGCGTGGCGAACGGGCCGACCAGCCCATAGGCGAGCAACACGCCCAGGAAGGTTCCGACCAGCGCCGACCCGATCATGCCGCCCAGCACTTCCGGCGGCTTGTCGATCGACCCCATCGTCTTCACCACGCCCAGCACGGCGGCGACGATGCCGAGCGCCGGCAGGGCATCGGCCAGATTCTGAAGCCCGTCGGCGGGCTTGATCGCGTGATGGTGGTGGCTCTTGACCGCATTGTCCATCACCTCTTCGACCGCATGGGGGTCGAGCGTGCCCGACGACACGACGACCAGGCGCAGCGTGTCGCAGATCAGATGGACCAGCGTGTCGTCCTTCAGAAGCTTGGGATATTGCTGAAACAGCGGCGAGCTTTTGGGGTCCTCGATATGCGGTTCGACCGCGACCGGCCCTTCGGTCCGCATCGTCTTCATCAGGGTGGAGACGAGCAGGATCACGTCGAGATAGTCCTGCTTGTTATATTGCGGCCCCTTGAACACCTTGGCGAGCCCCCCGCCCAGCGCCTTCAGATCCTTGCCCGAATTGCCGATGATCAGCGACCCGACGGCGGCGCCGCCGATGATCAGCATTTCGTGCGGCAGGGCGTGCATGACGGGGCCAAGATTGCCGCCGGTCAGCGCAAAACCCCCGAACACCAGCAGGATCAGTACGACGATGCCGATAACGGGAAACATGCGCGATCAACTCCATTCGGGCGGCCAGCCCGGTCTGTTCGGGCCCGGTCAAGTCGGGGACGTCTTTATGCTTAACGGCAGCGCCGCCGGAACTTTGAGCCGCGGCGTTACAAAAGATCGAATAAAGTCTGGCGATTGATCTTGGCGAAGGCCGCCTGCGCGGCGCCGAGCGTCAGATCCTGGGCGTTGAGCTGCGCGATCGCCACAGACAGGTCGGTATCCTCGACCATCGACCGTTCGTCGGCCAGCGCGATGCCGCGCCCCGCCAGCGCGTCGCCCACGCGCTCCAGCCGGCCCAGCGACAGGCCGAGCGACGCGTTGGCGTCGGCGACATGCGCGATGCTGTTGCCCAGCGTCACCAGCGCGGCATCCATGCCGGCGCGGTCGCTCGCCGCCACGGCCGCCGCCGCGTCGCGCAGCCCGGTCGACAGCGCATTGCCGCCCGACACGAAGACATCGGCGGCCGAGGGAACGGGGGCGAAGCTGACGTCGGAATCGAAGCGCATGACGCGCGCCGCGCCCGATGCAAACAAGGGTTCGCCATTCGCGTCGCGCGTCACGGCCAGCGCATCGAGTTCGTCGGCGATGGCGCTGATTTCCGCCGCGACCGTCGCCCGGTCGGTGGGGCTCATGCCATCGCTCGCCGCCGCGACGGTCAACTCGCGCGCGCGCGTCATCAGGCTGCTCGCGGCCTTCAGCACGCCGTCCGCCTGCGACGCGAGCGCGGTCGCCGAATTGATGTTCGCGGCCCAGCTTTCCATGCTGGCCTGCGTCTTGCCGATCGTCGCGATGCGGCGCGCCGCGACGGCGTCGTCGGACATGCGCTGCAGCTTCTTGCCGGTCGATATCTGAATCTGGGTGCGTTCCAGCTGGTCCGCCAGCCGTTGCTGACGACCGATTTCGCGGGTCATGCGATTTCCCACGGCATTGATCATGGCCCGTGCCTTTCTCTAGATCGAACTGAGCAGCGTCTGCATCGCCTCGCGCGCGACCTGGATCGTGCGCGCCGCCGCGGAATAGGCCTGCTGAAAGCGCAGCAGGTCGGCCGCCTCGGTGTCGAGGTCGACTTCGCTGACCGCGCCGCGCGCGGCGGATGCCGCATCGGCGCGCACCGTCGCCGCCGCATCCTGCGCGCGCGCCGATGCGGTCGCCTGCGCCTGCGTCGCGAGATGCGCCGACCAGATGGTTTCCGGATCGTTCGCCCCGCGCATCGCGCCGATCGCCAGCATATTGCCGTTGCTGCTCGTCGCGGTTGCCGCCGCCACCTGTCCGGTGGTCAGCGGCGCAACCGTCAAGGTGGCGGCGCCGGCGCCGGTGAACAGGGCCGCGCCCGGATTGCCGTTGCCGTCGACGCCGGCCTGATGCGCGGCGTTGAGCTGGTTCGCGAACTGGGTCGCCATCGTGTCCAGCCCGGCGCGCTGATCGGCGATATGGTCGGCCGCTTCGGCAAGCCCCGCGAGCGATCCCGTCGCGTTGGCGAGGGGGGCGCCGCCCACCGTGAAATTCAGCCGGCCGTCGGGCGCCGCGGTGACGGCAATCGGGGTGACGACCCCGCCGCCGACCAGTGTATCGCCGGTCGCGGTCACGCGCAGCGTCGCGACGCCGCGATCGTCGAAGGTCGCACTGACCCCGGCCTGCCCCGACAATCGGTCGAGCAGGCGGTCGCGTTCGTCCAGCAGGCTCGCCTCGTTGCTCGACCCCGGCCGCGCCTTGCGCAACCCGATGTTGATTTCTTCCAGCGCGGCCAGGTCGGTGTTGAACCGATCGACCTCGGCCGACGCCGCGCCCTCGACGCCGTCGGCCATGTCGGACAGGCGGCCGGCGGCGGTGCGAAAACCCGTCGCGACATCGTCCGCCGCCTGCAGGAACTGTGCGCGCAGCGTCGGGTTCGACGGGTCGGCGGTGAGCAGGTCGGCGGTCGTGAACAATTTGGTGAGGCCGGTGGCGATGCCGTTGGTTTCATCGCTGAGCGCGCCTTCGACGCGGTTCATCCAGTCGAGGCGCGTTGCCGCGCGGTCGGCATTGCCCGTCGACAGGCGCGAATCCTCGATCAACCAGACGTCGACCGAGCGGCTGAGCCCCTTGATCTCGACGCCGCCGGGCCGCACCGCGCCCTGATAAAGCGTCATGTTGCTGGCCGCCTGAACATCCTGCAAGCGCAGCGAACGCCGCGCATAGCCGGGGGTCTGGGCGTTGGCGATATTGTCGCCGATCGTCGCCAGCGCGCGCGAATAGGCGCGAAGCCCGCTCGCCCCGATGCCGAACAGGTCGCTCACTGGACGCCTCCGCCGGGGGTGTCGAGCCGGCTGCTAAACTGCTGTTCGACCATGTCGGCGATGCCGAACCGGCGCATCGCGGCAAGGCTGTCCGCCGTCCGGGCGTCGGCCATTTCGCGGAAATTGTCGGTCGCGCTCGATCCGAAAATATCGTCGCCGAGCTTCGCCTGCCGCATCGACGCCAGCAACTGGCGCAGGATGACCGCTTCGAAAGCCTCGGCCGCCTTGCGCAAGCCGCCGTCGCCGCCGCCGCCGGCGGCGGGCGCCGCCGCGGCGCCGATGGAAGAGAGAGGCGTCGTCATATGATCACCAGTTCGGCTGTGAGCGCGCCGGCCTGGCTCAGCGCCTCGAGGATGGCGACAAGGTCGCCGGGGGGCACGCCCATGCGATTGATCGAATCGACCAGTTCGGCGAGCGAGGCGGTCGGACCCGCGATCATCGCCGGACGATAATCCTGCTGGATGTCGATCTCGCTCGACGGTTCGATCGCGGTCTGGCCGCGGCTGAACGGCGCGGGCTGAACGACCATCGGCGATTCCTTGACCGACACGCTGAGCTTGCCCTGCGTCACGGCCGCGGTTCCGACGCGGACCGCGCCGTTGATGACCACGGTGCCGGTGCGGGCGTTGACGATGACGCGGGCGGGCGGTTCGGCGCGCTGGATGGTCAGATTCTCGACCCGCGAGATCAGCCGCATCCGGTCGTCGCCATTGCCGCCGGCGCGAATCGCGATGCTGGCGCCATCGACCATCGACGCGCTGCCCGGCATCGCCGCGTTGATCGCATCGGCAACGCGTTTCGCGTTGGTCGCATCGAACTGGTGCAGGTTGAAGGTCAACCAGTCGCTGGTCGTGAAGCCGGTATCGACCGCGCGTTCGACCGTCGCGCCGCCGGCGATCCGGCCGCTCGACGGCACATTGACCGTCAGTTTCGATCCGTCAGCGGCATCGACGCCCAGGCCGCCGATGACCAGATTGCCCTGGACCATCGCGTAAATCTGGCCATCGGCCCCGTAAAGCGGCGCGAGCACCAGCGTGCCGCCGCGCAGGCTCTTGGCCTTGCCGATCGCCGATACCGTCACGTCGAGCCGCTGGCCGGGCTTGGCAAAGGGCGGCAGTTCGGCGGTGATCATCACCGCCGCCGCATTCTTGAGCGACGGGTTCACCCCGGGCGGCAGCGTCAGGCCGAAGCGCGACACCGTGCCCCGCATACCCAGCGTCGAATAATCGAGGCTGTCGTCGCCCGTGCCGGCAAGGCCGACGACGATGCCATAGCCGGTCAGCTGGTTCGCGCGCAGACCCTGAAACTGGCCCATATCCTTGATGCGTTCCGCCTGCGCGGGCGCGGCGAAGCCGAAGCCCGCCATCAGGAGCAGGAACAGGGCGAGGAGGAAGGGACGCTTGGTCACGGGAAATCCCCTTGTTGGACGTCAGAACGGGCTGATGATCGAGAAGAAACGTTGGAGCCAGCCCTGCTTGCTGGCGCGGGCGATCTCGCCCTTGCCGAAATAGCGGATCGTCGCATTGGCGACCCGCGTCGACAGGACGCGGTTGTCGGGGCTGATGTCGATCGCGCGGACGATGCCCGAAATCTGGACGCGTTCGTCGCCGCGATTGAGCGTCAGCAGCTTTTCGCCCCGCACCAGCATGGTGCCGTTGGGATAGACGGCGGCGATCGTGACGCTGACCTCGCCGGTCAGCGCGTTCGACTGCGACGCGCTGCCCTTGCCGGTGAACTGCTGGCCGCCGCCCATCGCGACATCGCTGGGGTTGAACAGCGACAGCGGGCCGGTGGTCGGCGGCGTCAGGCCGATATTGCCGTCGCGCTGCGTCCCGGCCGCATTGCTTTTGGTCGCGGCGGTGCGTTCGACGAGCTGGATGGTGATGATGTCGCCAACGGCGCCCGCACGGCCCCCCGAGGTGAGCGGAACATAGCCCCCCTGGAAGATCGAGCCGTTCGCGGGCGGCGGCGGCATCGGTGCCGGCATCGTGACCGCAAAGGCATCGGGCGGCAGCTTGTCCTTCGCCGACGCCGAAACCGGCGCGAAAGCGAACGCGAGCAGCAGCAGTTTAGAGCGTTTGGGCAGCATTGCGCATCATCTCGTCCGTGGCCTGGATCATCTTGCTGTTGACCTCATAGGCGCGTTGCGTCTCGATCATGTCGACCAGTTCCTCGACGACATTGACGTTCGATCCTTCGAGCATGCCGCCGCGCAGCGAGCCGCGGCCTTCCTCGCCCGCCGCGCCGACCAGCGGCGCGCCCGAAGCGGCGGTTTCGACCAGCATATTGTCGCCGATCGCCTGCAGTCCCGCCGGGTTGGCGAAGCGCGCGATCTCGATCCGACCGAGTTCGGTCGCCTCGCTCTGGCCCGGGATCATCGCCGACACGGTGCCGTCGGTGCCGATCGACACGCTGCTCGCATCCTCGGGGATCTGGATTTGCGGTTCGAGCGGCTTGCCGTCGCTCGTCACGATCGTTCCTTCCGGCGAGCGGCTGAAGTTGCCGGCGCGCGTGTAGCCGAGCCGCCCGTCGGGAAGCTGGACCTGAAAATAGCCGGCGCCGTCGATCGCCATGTCGAGCGAATTGCCCGTCGCCGCGAAGCTGCCCTGCGTATCGATGCGCGCGGTGCCGGCCAGGGCAACGCCGGTGCCGAGGTTCAGGCCCGTCGCATAGCGGTTTTCCGCCGACGAGGGCGCGCCCGGCGCGGTCATCATCTGATAGCTCAGCGTTTCGAAGCTCGCGCGGTCGCGCTTGAAGCCGGTCGTGTTGACGTTGGCGAGGTTGTTCGCGATCACCTGCATCCGGAAGCCCTGGGCATCCAGACCGGTCCGCGCGACGTGCAAGGCACCGAAGCTCATCTCATAATCTCCTTATCGGGGAAGCTGCATCAGGTTGGCGGTCGCGCTGTCCATGTCGCGCACGTCGCTGATCATCTTGATTTGCGTATCCCAGCTGCGGCTTGCCTCGATCATTTCGACCAGGGCCGTCGTCGCCGCGACATTCGATCCCTCGATCGACCGGGTGATCAGCCGCGCTTCGGGATCGTCGGGCAGGATGCCGCCGTCCCGGACGCGGAAGACGCCGTCGAGGCCCTTGACGATATCCGATCCCGCCGGGGTCGCCAGCCGGAGGCGGTCGACTTCCTGCGGATTTTCCGGATCGCCGCCCTGCGGCACGACCCAAACCCGGCCCTCGCTGTCGATCTTGATCGAATCGGCGGGCGGGATGGTCATCGGACCCTGCGTCCCCTGGACGGGCAGGCCGTCGCCGGTGGTGAGCAAGCCCGCCGCGGAAACCTGAAGGTCGCCGCGCCGCGTATAGGCCTCTTCGCCATCCTTCGCCTGAACGACGAGCAGGGCATCGCCCGCCATCGCGATGTCGAGGTCGCGGCCCGTCGCGGTGACGGTGCCGGCGCGCATGTCGGCGCCGACCACCTCTTCCGACGACATCGCCCGTGCGTCGAGACCCGAACCCTGCAGCCAGAGCGACTGCGCTTCGGCCATGTCGGCGCGAAAGCCGGGCGTGTTGACGTTCGCCAGATTGTTGGCGATCGCCGTCTGCCGGGACTGGCTGCCCCGCATCGCGGTAAGGCTGGTATAGATGAGGCGGTCCATCTGGATACTCCCGGCAGGCGGCTAATCGCGTATCAGGTGCGCATGTTCATGACGGTCTGGGTCAGCGTCGACGCGCCCTCGATCGCCTTGGCATTCGCCTGGAAATTGCGCTGCGCCGCGATCAGCATCACCAGTTCTTCGGTAATGTCGACGTTGGAGCGTTCGAGCGCGCCCGACCGGATCGTGCCCATCGGTCCGTTGGTCGCGGCATCGATCGTCGGCGGGCCGCTGTCGCCCGTCGACTGCCAATGCGCGTCGCCGATCGGCCGCAGCCCTTCCATCGCGGGGAAGGTCGCCATCGCGACCTTGCCGACCATCTGCGCTTCGCCATTGGCGAAGGTCGCGGTGACGAGACCGTCGAGACCGACCGAGACGTTGACGAGCGCGGCGGTCGGATCCGACGGCGCGCCCGTCGGCAGCACCATGTCGAAGGCGCCGCCGAGCGTGCGGTCGGTGACTTCGCCATTGGCGTCGACGGGCAGCAGCTGCAGCTTCGCGCCCGTGGTGTCGACGACTTCGCGATCGGCGGTCACGCTGAACGCGCCGGCCCGCGTATAGCTGACCTGCTCGCGCGGCGGTTCGCCCTTGACGATGAACAGGCCTTCACCAGCGATCGCCAGGTCGAGCGTCTTTTCGCTCGCTTCCAGCGTGCCCTGCGTGAACTGCTGCGAAATGCCGAGCAGCCGCTGGCCCTGGCCCGCGATCATCTTCGTCGACTGGGTCGGCGACGAAGCGAACAGGTCGCCGAACTGCGCCGTGCTGCGCTTGAAGCCGGTCGAGCCCGCGTTGGCGATGTTGTTCGAAATGACCGACATATCGGTCTGGGCGCCCTTCAGGCCCGAAAGCGACGTGTAGAATGACATGGTCTTATCCTTCCTGCGTGGTGGTGTCGTTGGTCGGCGCGGCCGTGCCGGCCGCCCGGATTTCCTCGAGCAGATCGGTCTGCGCCTTGAGCTGCTGAGAGATCAGCTGCAGCGTCTGATTGGTTTCGGTGACGCCCGCGAGGCTGGAAAACTGCGCCATCTGCGCGACCATCTGCTGGTTGTCGACCGGGTTGAACGGGTCCTGCTGCGCGAGCTGGGCCGTCATCAGGCGCAGGAAATCGGTCTGCCCGAGCTGCATGCCGCTGTTCTGCGGAACGAGCGGCACCGTGCTGCCGTTGATGGGGGAGGTTGCCATGGCTTATTGTCCCAACCGCAGGGTTTCGTTGATCAGGCCCTTGGCGGTTTCAAGGACCTGGACATTGTTCTGATACTGGCGCGCGGTCTCGACCATCTCGACCAGTTCGGCGGCGCTATCGACCGCGGCTTCCCACACATTGCCCTCCGCATCGGCGAGCGGGTTGTTGGGGTCGTGCCGTTTCGACGGCGCCATCTTGCCCGTCGTGACCTGGTCGACGGCGACCGTCGCGCGGCCATGATCGTCCATCACGGTGCGGAACACCGGCTTCATCGAGCGGAAGGCGCCGGCCTCGGTGCCCGACACGGTGCCGGCATTGGCCAGGTTCGACGCGGTGGTGTTCATCCGCACCAGCTGCGCCGACATGGCGCGCCCGCTGATGTCGAAGATCGAAAAGCCGCTGCTCATGGTCATTCTCCCTTCAGGGCGCGCGTCAGCGTGTTGATGCGGCCGTTGAGGAAGGAGAGGCTGGAGCGATAGGCGAGCGCATTTTCCGCATAGGCGGTCTGTTCGGTCGCCATTTCGACGGTGTTGCCGTCGAGCGACGCCTGTACCGGCACGCGATAGGAAATCGCGCCATCGGTCGAGCCGCCATTCTGCGCCAGTTCCAGTGCCTTGTCGAAGTCGAGGTCGCGCGCCTTGTAACCCGGCGTCGCGGCATTGGCGATGTTCGAGGCGAGCATCATCATGCGCTGGCTGCGAAGCTGAAGCGCCGTCGCATGCAGGCCGAAAAGCTTTTCCGTTGCCATCACGTCATCCCTTCTTCCGCTGCCGCCCGATCGGGTCGACCGGACAGGCGAAAAACACGCGAGCCGATATGCAACCGCCGTGCCAAACTTAATTTATCATTGAATTTCAATATGATGATTGTCATGATATAGCCGCCAGCGATCGGGCCGGCGACGATCGTCAAAAGATTGACGTGACCGTCCGACGGACGTCCCAACCCCGCGGGAAAGGGCGACTGGCACGCTTCCTGCTTATCGGCGGGCGACCATTTGGGACCGAAGGAGATGGATCATGATTCGACCGACAGCCGCCCTTAGCGCCGCCGCGCTGATCGCCGCCGCGGCGCCTGCCGCCGCGCAAACCGCCCATGAAGATTGGCAGGCCATCGATGTGCTGACCGCGATGGTGGCCAATGCGATGGGGCGGACGGCGACCCCGATCGACCGCCGCATCAAGCTTGCGCGCTGTCCCGAACAGGCATCGATCACACCGATCGACGCCCAGACGCTGGCGGTGCGCTGTGCCTCGCTCGGCTGGCGCCTGCGGGTGCCGATGACGGCGCCCGCGGGCGCCGGGCCGGTCGCCGCAAGCTTCGCCGCGCCCGCATCGGCGCCGGTGATCCGCCGCGGCGACAATGTCCGCGTCACCATCGAAACCGACAGCTATTCGGTGAACTACACCGCCGTCGCGACGCAGGATGGCCGCGTCGGCGAAACGATCGCGCTGCGCGGCAACGACGCCAAAAGCCCGCTGAGCGCCACCGTCACGGGCCCCGGCCGCGCGCGCCTGACCCACTGAGCCCGCACGCCTTTCCCCATCCGCCCCCCTTCCCCATCCGCCCTGGCCCGGCGGCGTCGGAAAACCGACGCCGCCGGGTCTTTCTTTGTCTTTTCTTCATCTTTTTCACGCGTCCGCTTAATCGCCGCCCACACCGGCCGTTAAAGCTCTTCGAACGGGCCTGCCGCTTTTCCGGACAGGCCGCATATGGAGGCAGCGATGTCGGGTGACGGCAAGATAGGGATGCAGGTTGGCGGCATTGTCCGCGCCGCGCCCTTGCGCAAGATCGCGAGCGACGGTGGCCCGGCGCTTGCCGCCCCCGCGGCGTCGCGCGGCCCGGCCGAAACGCTGCCGGCCGGCCGGCTGCTCGGCCTGACGGCGGAGCTGGCGGGCCAGACGCCGCCGGTCGACGCCGGACGCGTCGCCACGCTGCGCGCCGCCATCGCCAACGGCGATTATGCCGTCAATCCCGACACCATCGCCCGCGCGATCGTAGATTTCCACCGGGCCGGAGCCGCGTGATGCTGGTGCAGCTCGACGATGTCCAGACAAAGCTCGACACGCTGGTCGGCGCCCTCGACGGCCATGACGCCGGCGCGATCATCGCGGCGACCGAAGAACTGGCGACGGCGGTGATCCTGTTCCGCGGCGCCCCGATCCCGGTCGGCAGCGAACAGCGCGCCCGCATGATCGTCACGCGCACGCTGGCGCAGCTCGAAGCCGCCGCGATCCGCGTCAATATCCTGAAGGACTGGACACGTCAGAGGATTGACAAGACCCACGCGATCCGCGGCGGACACGGCGGAAGCCTGGCTCTAACATATTAATATAGAGCAATTTTCTCTGAAATTTTGAATTTGGCACAGGGATTGCTTCTGGTCTGCTGAAACAGCGGAACCAAAGCAATGAATGCGATCAACACGCCTGCCAGCCCGACCCGTGTCGCCGCGCCCGTCCTGGACGCGGTGCAGAGCGCGTCGGCCCGAACCGGCATCGACTTCGACTATCTGGTCGATGTCGCGCGCGTCGAAAGCCGCTTCAATCCCACCGCACAGGCCCCGACATCCTCGGCCCGCGGCCTCTATCAATTCACGCGCCAGACGTGGCTCGCGACGCTGCGCCGTCACGGCGCCGATCATGGCCTGGGCTGGGCGGCCGATGCGATCGGCCGCGATGCATCGGGCCGCCTGACCGTGGCCGACCCGATGCTGCGCGACCAGATATTGGGATTGCGCGACGATCCGGCCGCCGCCGCGTCGATGGCCGGTGCGTTGACCGCCGACAATCGCGACTATCTGGAAAGCCGGATCGGCCGTAGCGCGGAGCCCGTCGACCTGTATCTCGCGCATTTTCTGGGCAGCGCCGGCGCGGTGAAATTTCTGTCGGCGCTCGACGCCGACCCCGGCCAGCCCGGCGCGCCGATGATGCCCGAAGCCGCCGCCGCGAACCGATCGGTCTTCTATGCCGCCGACGGCAGCATGCGCAGCCTGGCCGAAATCCGCGACCGCTTCCGCGCCAAGCTGGAAGACGGCGGCAAGATCGAAAATGTGAAGATGGCGCCGACGAGCGGCTGGCAGGCGACCGCCTCCAGTTTCAGCGGCGCGCCCACCGGCGGCCGTCCGCCGCTCCCGATGATGGATATCCAGCCCATGCCGCGAAAATTGTCGATGGGGTTCGCCGCCGATGCCTATCGCCGGCTTGCCTCCCTGTCGGGGGGTAGCCAGTGAGCCCCGCCTTTTCCGCGCAGAATGCCGGGCGCATCGCCGGCGCGTCCGCGCTGCCCGCGGCGATGCTGATCCTCGTCGCGCTGATGGTGATCCCGGTATCGCCGCTGATCCTCGACATGAGCTTCATCCTCAACATCATGGTCAGCCTGCTGATCCTGATGGTCGCCTTGCAGGCGTCGAAACCCCTCGATTTTTCGGCTTTCCCGACCGTATTGCTGCTGGCGACCCTGTTCCGTCTCGCGCTCAACGTCGCCTCGACACGCGTCGTGCTGGTGCAGGGGCATGAAGGGACCCACGCCGCCGGCAATGTGATCGAGGCGTTCGGCAAGGTGCTGATCGGCGGCGACTATGTCGTCGGCCTGTTCGTCTTCTTCGTCCTGATGATCATCAATCTGGTCGTCATCACGAAAGGCGCGGGCCGCGTGTCCGAAGTGTCCGCGCGCTTCACGCTCGACGCCCTGCCGGGCAAGCAGATGGCGATCGACGCCGATCTGAACGCCGGCCTGCTGACCCCCGACGAAGCCAAGGCCCGGCGCCAGGAAGTGGCGACCGAAGCCGATTTCTATGGGTCGATGGACGGCGCGTCGAAATTCGTGAAGGGCGACGCGGTCGCCGGCCTGCTGATCCTGTTCGTCAACATCATCGGCGGGCTGATCCTGGGCATGTCGAACCATGGCCTGAGCTTTTCCGAAGCCGGCGCGACCTATGTCACGCTGGCCATCGGCGATGCGCTGGTCGCGCAAATCCCGGCCCTGCTGCTGTCCATCGCGGCGGCGGCGATCGTCACCCGCGTCTCCTCGCCCTTCGACCTGTCGGGCCAGATCGCCAGCCAGTTCGCCTCGCCCGCCATCTGGATGGCGGTCGGCGGCATATTGTTCGCCCTTGGCCTGGTCCCGGCGATGCCGCAGATGCTGATCCTGCCGGCGTCCGCCATCGCCTTTGCGATAGGGTGGCAGATGAAGCGCGCCGCCGCGGCCGCCGCCGACCTGCCCGAACCGGCGGCGCCGCCGGCCGACCCGCACCATATCGACTGGGCCGATGTCAGCGATGTCGGGCCGTGCCAGCTGGAAATCGGCTATGCGCTGGTGGCGCTGGTCGACGAGCGCAAGGGCGCGCCGCTGATGGGCCGCATTACCGGCATTCGCCGCCAGTTGTCGAAGGAACTGGGTTTCGTCATTCCGCCGGTCAAGGTCAGCGACGACCTGTCGCTGCCCGGCAATGTCTATCGCATCTCGGTCGCGGGCGTCATCGTCGGCGAGGACGAGGTGTTCCCTGGCGAAATGCTCGCGCTCGATTCGGGCGATCTCGTCACCAAGGTGTCGGGCCGGCCGTGCAAGGACCCGACCTTCGGCCTCGACGCGCTGTGGATTCCGAAAGCGGCGCAGAATGATGCGATCGCGGCGGGCTATACGGTGGTCGATCCCGCCACGGTGGTCGCCACCCACCTCAACAACAGCATCATCGCGTCGGCGTCGGACCTGTTCGGCCTGGACGATGCCCAGGCGCTGATCGACAATCTGAAAGCGCATTATCCGCAACTGGCGCAGAATCTGTCGCCGGGCGGCTATCCGCTGCCGCGCATCGCGGCGCTGTGCAAGGCGCTGCTGGTCGAGCGCGTGCCGCTGCGCGATTTTCGCAAGATCGCCGAAGCGATGGTCGCG
The DNA here is from genome assembly GCA_003241685.1 of Sphingopyxis macrogoltabida. Classification (GTDB taxonomy): domain Bacteria; phylum Pseudomonadota; class Alphaproteobacteria; order Sphingomonadales; family Sphingomonadaceae; genus Sphingopyxis; species Sphingopyxis macrogoltabida_A. The sequence continues at coordinate 111,115 of QFPJ01000003.1, read as the reverse complement.
ATGGCGGGCCAACAGGTCAGCGACGCCGATCTGGTCGAGTCTGTGCGCCAGCGCATCGGCGCGCTGATCATCCAGACGATCGTGCCCAGCCGGATGCCGCTGCCCGTCGTGACCTTTACGCCCGACATAGAGGTGCTGCTGAACCAGGCGGTGCGCGCCAATCCGGGCGCCGAATGGCCGTTCGAACATGGCATGGCGATGAAGATCGTCGAGCAGGTCGGCCAGGCGGTCGAGCCCCTGTTGCTGTCGACGCGCAGCTTCGCGCTCGTTGCCTCCCCCATCTGCCGCGCCGCCCTGTCGCGGCTGGCGCGCGCGACATTCCCCGACGTCGCCGTCATCTCCTACCTCGAGATTCCGGCGAACAAGGCGACCGAAATCGTCGCGACGATCGGCGCCGACGTGCCGCGCCTGACCGCTGGCGAAGACGATATAATGAAGGACGAGCATCATGAAGGTTGAGCCCGCCGAGCAGTTTTCCGCCGCGCGCGCGCATCGCCCGCACGCCTATGCGGACAGCGTCGAGGCGCTGGTCGAGGAATATGCGCCGCTGGTACGCAAGATCGCGTGGCAGGTGTTTTCCCGCGTGTCGCGCACCAGCGAACTCGACGACCTGATCCAGACGGGGCTGATCGCGCTGGTCGAGGCGAGCCAGCATTATGAGGAACGCGGCTTTGCCTTTTCGACATATGCCACGACGCGAATCCGCGGCGCGATGATCGACCAGCTGCGCCGCGAGGCCGATGTCGGCCGGTCGGCGATGGCCGCGGCGAAACGATTGCAGGCGGTGCGCGGCCGGCTGGAACAGCAGTTGATGCGCGCCGCGACCGCGACGGAAATGGCCGAGGCGATGGAGATGTCGGCCGAGGATTATTTCGCGCTCGAACGCAATGCGACGCACGGCCGTTCCGCCTCGCTCGACGAGCTGGTCGAAAACGGCACCTTTCTGTTCGCCGACGACCGGATGACCGCCGACGATGCCTGCGAACAGGCGGACCTGCTTGGCGCGCTGCGGCTGTGCATCGGGCGGCTGGCGCCGCGCGAGCAGATGGTGCTGCAACTGTATTTCTTCGAGGAGCTCAATCTGCATGAGATCGGCCAGACCATCGACGTCAGCGCTGCGCGTATCTGCCAGATCAAGCGCGAGGCGATGGCGAAAATCGACCGGATGATGCGCGATATGACCGATTAGGGCCCGATCGGCCGGGAGGGCGCCGCCGTCCGTGGGCCGACCGCGGCGATCAGCGCGCGGCGGATGCCTGCCAGGCGCTGCCGATCTTTTCGAAATAGCTGGCCATGCGTTCGACGCCGCGATCGGTCAGCCGGACGAGCGAGCGGCGGCGGTCGCGTTCATCGATGCTGCGCGCCGCGAGACCCGATTCTTCGAGCGCGCCGATCATCCGGAGCCCGGACGAAAGCGGGACGCCGGCGCCGGTGGCAAGGTCGCTGGCGCTGAGCGTGCGGCCGTGGGTCGACGCGAGCATCAGGTCGAGCATCATGTCCCACGTCGGTCCCGACACCGGCGCGCCGCCGAAATGGCTTTTGCGAATGCGGCGCGTCTGGATGCTGAGCGACAGCTGGCTGGCCAGCTGGCTGCCCGCCGCGCCTGCGGTCAGGCCGGCCCCCTCGCCCGCCGGACCGGGGTCTTCGCCGCCGCGCATCGCCAGCATCTCGTGGATCTGGTCGATCCGCGTCTTGAGATCGGCGATTTCCTTATTCGAAAACTGCTGCATGCAATGAAACCCCAGGGGCGCGACACGCGTCACGCCGGTGCATCACCGCTCCGTTTGGCCGAGCCTGATGCGTACAGGATGACGAACAGGATCGGGTAGGAAATATACATGGACAGCAACGCATAGGGTTGCGCCAATATCTCCGAAAACATCAGTTTCTGGACGTGCCCGAAAATCGCGATCAATTGCCAGCCGGTGATCCAGTAGGGCCAGAAACGCTTTGTTTTCAGGGCAATGCACCAGAAACTCGCCAGAGCGACGATGTCGATGATGAAGATAGTGGCTTCAATGTTGGTCCATTCCGGAGCAGGTGCCAGGACCGTGGTGCAGACGGACGCGATCAGCGCGGTATAGGCCGCCCAGCGTTCCAGCGGTCCGCCGCGAAGCATCGCGACGGCCACTGTCAGCAGCAGAACCGCATAATAGGTCGCAACCGTCCACATCGGATCCCGCGACTATCCTTTAGGACGCCTTGGCGATCGACACGATTTCGGCGCCGACCGCTTCGTCCAGCGTCGCGCTCGCCGGCGGCTTGACGCCCGCACCGAACATCCGCGTGCCGAGACCAACCTGCTTTTGCGTCACGCTCAGCGCCTGATGCGCGTCGGTGAGCAATTGCCGCACATCGCCTGCGGCCGCCAGCGCATGGGCGACCTTCGCCATCGCTTCCTGGCCGACGATCGCCGACATATTGGTTTCGCGGCGCGCGGCGGGCAGCGTCGCCGCCAGCTGGGCGATGCGGATCATCGCTTCGTCGATGGCATGTTCGGCTTCATGAAGGTCGGCCGCGATCTTGCGGGCCGCAATCAGTCGTTCGTTCAGCATGGTCTTGGTCCTTTGAAAAGGAATGCCGGCGGATTCCCCCCCGCAAGCATTCAACTCAAAACACGTCCAAGTCCGACAAGGATCGAATAAAGGGCGGAAAAGGCCAATATGGTCGCCACCGCGATCAGGATCGGCCAGATGATCCTTTCCATCAACCCATGCCGGTTGGCCGGCTGGGACGCGGTTGGAAAAGGCGAGCCGATGTCGAAGACCCGCCGAAACGAACTTTGCCCCGCTCCGGCATCGGCGGGCGGATCATCGCCGCCTAGGTCGATCAATTGATATGTCAACGGCTGATAAGGAGTAACATTGTCGAAGACACCGTGAATCGCCAAAATACGCGCCGCCTCTATCCTGTTGGAAACATTTAATTTTTTTAGAACGCGTCGGACGCGTTCGTCGACGGTATGGGGTGAAACCCCCATGATGCGCGCGATTTGCTTGGAATTTTTGTGCTCGAAAACATGCCGCAGCGTTTCAATCTGCGCGGCCGAAAGGAGACTGATGTAATTGTCTGGGTCACCCTGCACACGCACGGGCATAGAGCATCACGAGTCGAAATCAAGGCAAGGGGGGAGGTGAATCACGGTGACTCATAGGTAAATTGCCCCTTTACCAAACAACCGAAAAGCCTGGTTTTACGAGCCGCGGAGCAATGCAAAGAACGTCTCCGCCGCCCCGGCGGCCCATCCGATCAACACCCTCATCCCTTCGACCAGCGACCGCCGAGCGCGCGGAACAGGTCGACCTGTGCACTGGTGATCCGCGCGTCGGCGAGTGCGAGGTCGGCCTCCGCCTCCGCGAAGCTGCGTTCGGCATCGAGCGCCTGCAGCCCGTCGATCTGGCCCTCGCGCTGCTGCGCACGGGTGATGCGAACCGCCGTCGCCGCCTCGCTCCGCGCCGACTGAAGCGCGGCGCGTCGGTCGAGCAGATGGGCATAGGCGGACAGCGCCGTCTCGGTCTCCTCCAGCGCGCGCAGGACCGTGCCGTCGAATTCGGCCAGCGCCGCCTGGGTATCGGCCTCCGCCCCGGCGATGCGGCTGCGCGCGGCTTCCTGATTGCCGAAGGTCCAGTTGATCAGCGGCCCGAGCAGCCAGCGCAGCGGCCCGCCGCCGAACAGATCGCCGAGCCCGCCGCTGGTCTGGCCGATTTCACCGCCCAGCGTGATCCGCGGATAAAGGTCGGCGGTCGCGACGCCGATGCGCGCGGTCGCCGCGGCAAGGCGCCGCTCCGCCGCGGCGACATCGGGGCGCCGCGCGAGCAATTCGGCTCCGTCGCCGACCGGAATCGGCCGCGCGAGCCGCAATGTCGTCTGCCGCTCGGCGGCGATCGCGGGCAGTTCCGCCGGGGTCCGGCCGGTCAGCGTCGCCAGACGGAACAGCGCCCCGTCGCGCGTCGCGGCGATCGCCGGAATATCGGCCCGGCGCTGATCCCGCAGCGCCGCGATCCGCGCCGTATCGAGCCGGGTCGTCAGGCCGACCTCGGCCCGCCGCGCGGTGATCGCGACCGATTGGTCCAGCAATGTCACGATCCGCCGGGCGACCACCAGCCGCTCGGCGGACGAGGCCGCATCGGCATAGGCGCGCGCCGTCTCGGCCGCCACCGTCACCCGAACCGCTTCGGCATCGGCTTCGGCGGCGGCGAGATCGCCCCGCGCCGCCTCGACCCCCCGCGACACCCGGCCGAACAGATCGACTTCATATCCCACCGTCAGTCCGGCATCGACCTGCCAGCCTTCGCGATCGGCGCCCGGCGGCACCTGTCCTTCGGCGGCGCGGCCATAGGTCGCGCCGGCGCCGATGCCGGTCTGGGGCAGCCGGTCGCCGCGCGCACCGCGCAGCGCCGCGCGCGCCCGCGCGATGCGCGCGACCGCGACACGGACGTCGGTGTTCGCCGCAAGCGCGTCGGCGACCAGCCCATCGAGCACGGGGTCGTCATAGAGGCGCCACCACTGCGCGTCGGCGGGCGCCGTGCTGGTCACCCCGTCGCGGACCGACAGGAAAGGGCCGGACGCCGTGGCGGAGGGAACAGGCGCGACGAAGTCCGGCCCGGCCGCGCAGGCGGCAAGCGCCAGCGCGGAGACGGAAGCAAGAATGATACGCATCGACATGTCCTTATTCGGCCGGCTGCAACGCGGGCTCTGGCGATGCGCCCCGCCCGCGCCAGCGGGCGATGCGGTCGCCGAGCGCGCGGCAGACGACATAGAAGGTGGGGGTGAAAAGCAGGCCGAAGGCCGTGACGCCGATCATCCCGAAGAAGACCGCCGTGCCCAGCGCCTGCCGCAGTTCCGCGCCCGCACCGCTCGCGATCAGGAGCGGAACCGCACCGAGGATGAAGGCGAAGCTGGTCATCAGGATCGGGCGCAAACGGTCGCGGGCCGCGCGGACGGCCGCTTCCAGCGGCGACAGTCCGTCCTGCTCCTCCGCCTGCCTGGCGAATTCGACGATCAGGATGGCGTTCTTGGCCGCAAGCGCGATCAGCACCACCAGCCCGATCTGGGTCAGGACATTATTGTCCATCCCGCGCATATTCACGCCGACCATCGCCGCGAACAGGCACATCGGCACGATCAGCACGATCGACAGCGGCAGCGTCAGGCTTTCATATTGCGCGGCGAGCACGAGGAAGACGAACACGACCGCCAGCGTGAAGACGATGGCCGCGGTGCTGCCCGCCGCCTTCTGCTGATAGGCGATGCCGGTCCATTCGGTGCCATAGCCCGCGGGCAGCGCCTCGTCCGCCAGCTTCTCCATCGTGGTCAGCGACGCGCCCGACGAATAGCCCGGTGCGGTATCGCCGTCGATCTCGACCGCGGGATAGAGGTTGTAGCGCACGACGCGATACGGTCCCGCCTTGTCCTGGAAGGTCGCGACCGATCCGATCGGCACCATCTCGCCGCTGTTCGATCGCGTCTGGAGATTGGCGATGTCGGCCACGGTCCGGCGGAACGGCGCATCGGCCTGCGCCGTCACCCGGTAAGTCCGGCCAAGCAGGTTGAAATCATTGACGAAGGCCGATCCCAGATAGACCTGCAGCGTTTCGAACACGCGTTCGGGCGGCACGCCGAGCAGATTCGCCTTGGCGCGGTCGATGTCGGCATAGACGCGCGGAGAGCCGGTGTCGAAGAAGGTGAAGACCTGAGCCAGCCCTTCGGTCTCGTTCGCCCGGCCGATCAGCTTGCCCGACTCCTCGGCCAGCTTCTGATAGCCGTGGCCGCCGCGGTCCTGCACCATCAGGCGGTATCCGCCCGCCGAACCGATCCCCTGGATCAGCGGCGGCGGGATGATCACGACGCGCGCCTCCGTAATGTCGGCGGTGTTCGCGCGCGCGCGTTCCATGATCTCGTCGAAGCTGATGTCCAGCCCGGCGCGCTCCTCGAAGCTCTTGAGCGGGAAATAGGCGGCGGCGGCATTGGGGGCGAGCGTCTGCGACGGCCCGTCGAAGCCGGCGAGCATCACCGACCCCAATATGCCGTCGATCGGCAGGATGCGGTCCGCGACCTTGCGCAGCGCCGCATCGGTGCGTTCGACCGAAGCGCCCGGCGGAAGCTGGACGACGGCGAGGAAATAGCCCTGGTCCTGTGCCGGGATGAAGCCCGTCGGCGTCGCCCAGAACAATCCCGCCGTCGCGGCGATCAGGCCGCCATAGGTTGCCATCATCCGCTTCGGCCGGCGCACCAGCCGCGCCGTGATCGCGGCATAGCCATCGGCCATCCGTTCGAACGCGCGGTTGAAGGCGTCGCCCGCCCGGCCCGCGAGCCGGCGCAGGCACGAGGGGTTGGCGGGACCGGCATGCGGCTTGAGCAGGATCGCGGCGAGTGCGGGCGACAGCGTCAGCGACACGATCAGCGAGATGACCGTCGCCGTTGCGATCGTCACCGCGAATTGTTGATAGAAGGCACCCGACAGGCCGGTCAGGAACAGGGTCGGCACGAAAACCGCGCAGAGCACGAGCACGATCGCGACGAGCGCGCCCGACACTTCGTCCATCGAGGTTTTCGCCGCGTCCAGCGCCGACAGGCCGCGTTCCAGATTGCGTTCGACATTTTCGACGACGACGATCGCGTCGTCGACGACGATCCCGATCGCCAGCACCAGTCCGAAGAGCGAGAGGTTGTTGAGGCTGAAGCCGAAGGCGGCGAGGACCGCGAAAGTGCCGACGAGCGAGATCGGGATGGCGACGATCGGGATGATCGCGGCGCGCCATTTCTGCAGGAAGACGAGGATCACGATGACGACGAGCAGCATCGCTTCGACCAGCGTCGACATCACCGCGTCGATCGACTGTTCGATGAACTTGGTCGGATTGTAGATGACACGATATTCCAGGCCCTTGGGAAAGGCCCTGGCCGCCGCCTCCATCTCCGCCTCGACCGCCTTGGCGGCCGCCAGCGCGTTCGATCCCGGACGCTGGAACACGGCGAGGATGACCGTCGGATCGCCCGAGAGATAGGTGTTGCTGTTATAATCCGACGCGCCCAGTTCGACGCGCGCGACATCGGCGACGCGGACCTGGCGGCCGTCGGCGTCGGTGCGGATCACGACCTCCGCAAATTGCTGCGGATCGACCAGGCGGCCCTGCGTCTCGACGCTGAGCTGATAGGCCTCGCCGCTCGCATAGGGCGGCTGGCCGAGCGAACCCGCCGCGACCTGGACATTCTGCGCGCGCAGCGCCGCGACGATCTCCCCCGCCGTCAGGTCGAGCGCGGCGGCGCGGCTGGGGTCGATCCACACGCGCATCGCATAGTCGCGGTTGCCGAACAGGCGCACGTCGCCGACGCCGTCGATCCGGCTCAGCCGGTCGCGAAGCTGGGTCAGCGCATAGTTGGACAGATAGCCGCGATCGAGCGACCCGTCGGGGGACACCAGATTGACGACGGTCAGGAAGTCGGGGGATGTCTTGCGCGTGACGACGCCCAGCCGCTGCACCTCCTGCGGCAGACGCGGCACCGCGATCGCGACGCGATTCTGCACCAGCACCTGCGCGGCATCGAGGTCGGTGCCGATGCGGAAGGTCACGGTGATCGTGACCACCCCGTCGCCGGTCGACTGGCTCGACTGATACAGCATGTTGTCGACGCCGTTGATTTCCTGCTCGATCGGCGCCGCCACCGTTTCGGCGACGGTTTCGGCCGACGCGCCGGGATAGCTGGCGGTGACGGTCACGGTCGGCGGAACGATGTCGGGATATTGCGCGACGGGCAGCGACCAATAGGCGATGGCGCCGATCAGCGTGATGACGACCGAGATGACGGCGGCAAAGATCGGCCGCGTGATGAAGAAGCGCGAAAGACGGCGCATGACAGGCTCCCCTGCTTGGAGGATCGTTGAGACTTTATGGGTTTGCCCGCCCGCGGACGAGCGGGAGGGCGCTGGTCAGCGGGCGAAGGTCGCCTCGCCGATCAGCGCATTGCCCGGCGGCGCGGTTTCGGACGCGCTCGGCTGGATACGGCCCGCCTTGGGCTGGACTTTCGTGCCCGGCATGGCGAACTGCGTGCCGGCGATCACGACGCGGTCGCCGGGCGCGATCCCCGACCGGATCACGCGCAGGCCGTCGACGACGGGACCCAGCGTCACCTCCTTGGCCGCGACATCGCCGGTCCTGCCGACGACGAGCAGGATCTTGCGCGCCTGATCGGTCTGGACCGCCGCGTCGGGGACGAGCAGCGCCCGTTCCTTGCCGCCGCTCGCCAGCCGCATATTGCCGAACATGCCGGGCGACAGGAACAGGTCGGGGTTGGCGATGACGGCGCGGCCGCGGATCGTGCCCGAACGCGGATCGATGCCATTGTCGGTGAAGTCGAGCGTGCCGGTGCGGCTGTAATCGCGTTCATCCTGCAATCGGACTTCGACGGTCGCGGGCGTGGTGCCGTCCGCCTGCGCGCGCTTCGCCTTCAGGAACAGCCCTTCCGAGCCGTTGAAGCTGAAGTAGATCGGGTCTAGCGCGTTGATCGTGGTGAGCAGGCTGCTGCCCGCCCCCTCGCCCGCCGCGACCAGATTGCCGGCATCGACGCGGCGGTCCGAAATACGGCCGCCGATCGGCGCGCGAACCTGTGTGAATTCGACGTCGAGCGCGCGCGAGCGCACCCGCGCGTCGGCCGCGGCGAGCGCCGCCGAAGCCGCCCGGGCGCGGGCATTCAATTCGTCCAGGTCGCTTTGCGAGACCGCATCGTCTGCGGCAAGGCGTCCCGCGCGGGCAAGATTGGCGCGCGCCAGTTCCAGATCGCTGCGCGCGCTGGCGGCCTGGGCCCGCGCTTCCGCCAGCGCCGCCGCGAAGGGGCGCGGATCGATCGTGAAGAGCAATTGGCCCTTGCGGACGATCTGGCCGTCGGTGAAGTGGATGCCGACGAGTTCGCCCGAAACGCGGGGGCGCACCTCGACCGATCGGCTCGCCTCGAAGCGGCCGACATAATCGTCCCATTCGGTGATGTCGCGCGCCAGCGGCGCGGCAACGGTGACGACCGGCAGCGGCGCCGCGGCGACCGCCGGATTGTCGCGCTGCGCGAAGCCATAGCCCGCCGCCAGCAACAGCGCGAGCGGGATGCCGATCTGGGCGGGGCGGCGCCAGCGGCGACCGGGGGTTTCCGGGGCGGGCGCGGTCTTTGCCGCGTCCTCGCCCCGGATCGGGGAGAGCATGTTCATGGAAGGGCTACTTTCGGAAGAGGCGGGCGACATGCGCATGCGCGACATGCTTGCCCAGCAGTTCATAATGATCGGTGCTGTATCCCGCGCTCAGAAAGGCGGCGATTTCGCGCTGCGGCACGGCAAAGCTGTGGTGCCAGGTCAGCACCGCCATGCGGCGCAGCGCTTCCAGCCGCGTGTCGGCAAGGCGGCGGTTGAAGGGGTCGCCGAACAGCGCCCCCAGAAACCGGGCCAGCCGGCCTGGTTCGCGAAGGCTTGATGGCCGGTCGTGACGCGCGAGCGCCACGACCGACCATTCCAGCGCCGAAAAGCCGGCGGGCACGGCCGTCGGCGCTGCGGGAACCCCGGCGGGGGCGAGCCGGGGGAGAAGGGAGACGCCAAGCGCCTCGTTGACGGCAAGATAGGCCATGGGTCGAACTCCGAACGGGAGGGACGCCGGGCACGACGGGGCCAGGCCCCGGGGACGATCGTGCCCGGCGAGGGGGAGAAATCAGGCCGAACGGACCCGCACGCGCCGCAACGACGGCGCGCCCGATTGTTCGACGGAATCAGGAATGGTCTAGGCGGTCAGGCCCGGGGACAAAGTCGCTGGCGCATCGGCTTTCCCTTTGCTCGATTGCGGCGGGCCCAAGCCCCGCCCCTTCTGTACTGAGCGGTATATAACCCACATCAGCACCCCGTCAAGGACTTTTATACCGCCCGTTATAAAAAATCGGATGGTGCCCGGTCAGGCACTGGGCCAGAGCGCGAGACTGGTGTCCACCAGCCGTTCCAGCTCGCCCCGCGACGCGCCGGCGCCGGCCTGAACCGTGATTCCCTGCAAGACGGCATAGAGCAGGCTGGTCAGCCCTTCCGGGTCGATGTGCGCGGGCAGATCGCCTTCGCGACGCGCCTGTTCGAACCGTTCGACCAGCGCGCCCTGCGACGACGCGCGGCGGCGCACCACGTCGGCCTTGATCGATTCGGCTTCGGGACTGCACGCCAGCGAACTGATCAGGCCCATGCAGCCCTTGGGGTCGTCGGCGCCGCAGTGGACGTCGATCGCGCCGCGCAGATAATGTTCGGCAACCTGGCGCGCCGTCGGCTGCGCCAGCGCGGCGCGCGCATATTCCAGCTTTTCCTGTTCATACAGGTCGAGCGCCTTGTGAAACAGCGCCTCCTTGTTGCCGAAGGCCGCATAAAGGCTGGGCTTGGTGATCCCCATCGCTTCGGTCAGGTCGGTCATCGACGCGCCGTCATAACCCTTGGCCCAAAAGACATGCAGCGCCGCAGCCAGAGCCTGATCGACACAAAATTCGCGCGGGCGCCCCTTGGGCGCTGGAGCCAGAGTCTGTTCCATAACGGTCGGTATATATATCTTGCGCGTTGAAAGTCCAGAGGACAGGCGCGATCGGAGCCGTGCGCCGCCTTTCCTGATCCTAAACCGCTAGCCGCCGTTCAGGCGGCGGGACGCCGCGCATAATAGCCGAAGCCCGCGATCACAGCATAGCAGGCGGCGGGCAGGAGCAGCGCGAGAGCGAGGCTGCCCGTCATGTCGGCAAGCGCCCCTGTCGCCAGCGGGACCACGGCGCCGCCGAAGATCGCGATATTGATGATCCCCGATCCGTCGGCGGCGCGGCTGCCCAGCTTTTCACTCGCCAGACTGAAGATCGTCGGGAACATGATCGCGTTCATCAACCCGATACCGAGCAGCGAATAGGCCGCGACGGCGCCGGTGCTGTTCGCCGATATCAGGATCAACGCGATCGCGCCGATCGCGACCCCCGCGAGCAGCTTGCCGGGGCTGACGCCCAGATACATCAGGCCCGATCCGATGAAGCGGCCGATCATCGCGCCGCCCCAATAGAGCGCGACCATCCAGCCGATGGCCGATTCGGGCTGGCCCAGCACCCGATCGAGCGCCAGATAGTTGATGATCAGCGACCCGATCGACACTTCCGCGCCGACGTAGAGGAAAATGCACAGCGCGCCGAAGCGGAAGCGCGGGCGCCGGAGCAGGTCGAAGCCGGCAAGGCCGCTGCTCGCCTCGTGCCGTTCGCCGTGCAGCCGATTGCGGAACAGCCATACCGCCGCCGCCACCACCGCCAGCGCCGCCGCGATGCCCAGATAGCCGTGGACGATGGCCTGGCTTTCTGCGACGCGGTACGCGTCGAGCGCGGGCCCCGACAGATCCGCCGCCGTCACATCCTTCAACGATCCGAGGATCAGGCCGGCGCCGACCAGCGGAAACAGGAATGTCCCGAAGGAGTTGAAGGCCTGGGCAAAGGTCAGGCGGCTGTGCGCGGTCTCCGGCTTGCCGAGCAGCGAGATCAGCGGATTGGCGACGACCTGCACGATCACGACGCCGCTGGCGAGTATGAACAGGGCGAAGAGGAACAGGCCGTATGTCGCGGTCTGCGACGCCGGGATGAACAGCAGGCAGCCGACAAGCATCGTCAGCAGCCCCGCGACCGCGCCGCGCATATAGCCGATGCGTTTCACCAGCTTGGCGCCGGGAATGCCGATCAGCAGATAGGCGGTGAAGAAACAGAACTGCACCAGCATCGCCTGGGTGTAGTTCAGTGTGAACAATTCCTTCAGCTTCGGAATGATCACGTCGTTCAGCGACGTGATCCCGCCGAAGATGAAGAACAGACCCATGACGAACAGCCGCAGTTCGGGCGCATCGACGTGCGCGCCCCCGCCCTCGACCGCCACCGGATCGCTGCTCGAACTGATTTCCGGCGCCAAAGCCATCGCGTCTCTCCCCTATGCTGTCGTCGGTCCGCTGTCGACGGTATCTCTTATTTCGCCGCGGGCGGGCATTCCAGATTTTCGCCCACCGCCTCGATCCGCGCGCCAACCAGCGTCAACGCCAGTCCGGCGTCGCCGCCAATGGCCAGCGGCGCATCGACGCGCGCCAGATCGGCGCCCGCGTCGGCGAAGCAGCGCAGGGGAATCTTCACCGTCTCGACCGTCCCCACCGGCGCGGCCGCGATGCGCGCGGCCAGATCGACGGTCGCGGCGCCGAACGACAGCGTCGCCGGACCCGATCCCGCCGTGTCGATGCGCCAGTCGATCCGGAGCGCGAAGCTGTTGTTCAATTGCCGCGTCATGTCGGCATTCGGCCCCGACAGGCGGAGGCTTGCCGGCCCGGTCCAGGCGAAGCTCTTGCCGTCTTCCTGCGCCGCGACATCGACCGATCGCGTCTTGAGCAGGCCATAGCTGCTGTCGATCGCGCCCGATTCGACCTGCCGCGAGCCACCGGCGTCGGTGATCGACAGCGTCCACGGCGACCGCGCCCGGCCGCCCGAAAAGAAATTTTCGACGTTCAGGATGCTCGCAATGTCGATCCCCGGCTTTTCGGAGAGCGTCGGAACGCGGCGCTGGTCGGCATAGGTCAGGCCATAGCCGACATCGAACTGCGGCTTTTCGATCGGCGAACGCGCGTCGGCGGGCCAGGCGAAGGGCAGCTTGCCCGTGAAATCGCGCGGCGCCCGTCCATCCTTTCCGGCGACGAGCACATCGGCCAGACCCGCGCCCTGCGACCCCGGCAGCCAGGCCGCGACAAAGGCATCGGCGGCGTTGATCTCCGGATTGACGAACATCGGCCGGCCGGACAGGAAGACCGCGACGACGGGAATGCGCGCCGTCTTCAAGGTCTTGAGCAGCGCGAGATCCTTTGCCTCGGCGGGCTGATAATCCAGCGTCGGCACATCGCCCTGAAACTCGGCATAGGGATGCTCGCCGAACACGACGAGCGCAACGTCGGGCTTTTCCTTGTACGCGCCATCATCGGACAGCGTCGCGATGCCGCCCGCATCGCGCACCGCCTTGTTCATCGCTTCCCAGATCGTCTGCCCGTTCGGAAAATCGTCGCGAGTTACGTCGGTGCCCTGCCAGCTGATCGTCCAGCCGCCCGACTGCATCGCCATGTCGTTCGCCCCCGGGCCGGTGACGAGTACCCGCGCGCCGGGCCGGATCGGCAGGAGAGAGCCGTTATTTTTCAGCAGCACCAGCGATTTGGCGACCGCCTCGCGCGCGACAGCCAGATGCTGGGGCGTGCCCAGCGCCTTGACCCGGCTGCGGTCGACATGACCCTCGGCGAACAGGCCGAGCTTATATTTGACGCGCAGGATACGGCGCACCGCATCGTCGAGGCGCGCGGGCGCGATCGTGCCATCCTTCACCTGCGCGACGGTGGTTTCATAGAGGCCCTTCCAGCTGTCGGGCGCCATGAACATGTCGAGGCCGGCATTGATCGACGGGGCGCAATCGGTGACGCTGCAACCCGCGACCTGGCCGTGGCCGTTCCAGTCGCCGACGACGAAGCCGGCAAAGCCCATCTTATCCTTGAGCGCGTCGGTCAGCAGCCCCTTGTTGCCGTGGTTCTTGATCCCGTTCCAGCTCGAGAAACTGGCCATGACGGTCAGCGCGCCGGCATCGATGGCGGCCGGATAACCGAGCGCATGTTTCGCCACCAGTTCGGCCTCGCCGATCGGTGCATCGCCCTGATCGCGGCCCTCCAGCGTGCCGCCGTCGGCCAGGAAATGCTTGGCCGTCGCGGCGACATGGGTGGCATCGAGCGAGCGCCCCGCGACCAGCGGCCCCTGCAGCCCGATCACCATCGCCCTGGCATAATCGGCGACCAGTTTCGGATCGGCGGCATAGCCTTCATAGGTGCGGCCCCAGCGCATGTCCTGCGGCACGGCGAGCGTCGGCGCGAAGGTCCATTCGATGCCGCTGCCCGCGATTTCGGCGGCGGTGACGGCGCCGATCCGCTGGATCAGGTCGGGATCGCGCGCGGCGCCAAGGCCGATATTGTGCGGAAACAGCGTCGCACCGGGCAGGTTGTTGTGCCCATGCACCGCATCGACGCCGAAGATGATCGGGATCGCGATGCCGTTCGCCTGCGGACGCAGCGAGGTCGCGCGAAATTCGCCGACCAGCCTGGCCCAGTCGGCGGCGCTCGCGCGCTCGTTGCCGCCCGGGCCGCTGTTGCCGCCCGCCAGGATCGAACCCAGCGGATAGGTTTCCAGATCCCTGGGCGTGATCGTGCTGATATCGGCCTGGATAAGCTGGCCGACCTTCTGTTCGACCGTCATGCGCGCGATCAGCGCGTCGATGCGCGCTTCGGTCGCGGCATCGGTGATCGCAGCAGGGCTTTTGGCGGCGGGCCAGAGGGCTGGGTGGACCGTTGCCGACGCCGGATCGGCCGCCTGCGCCATCGCCATCCCGGCGCTGCCCGTCACGAGCATTGCGGCAGCCATTGCTATCGCCCGTCGCTGCATGTCTCTCCCATCCCGATTTATGTGAACGTTATCAAAATCTCTTCGCACAGCGCCTGCCGGAAAGCAAGCGCCATTGCCCGCGGGAATCAGGCCCGGCGCGGCATCGTCGCGAGGAGCAGCACCGCGCCGCTCGTCAGCAGGGCCAGCAGCAAGAAAAGCGCATCGAAGCCGAAGCCCGGGACAAGCGACAGCGTCAGCCAGGGCATGATCAGCGACGGCGATGTATTGGCCAGATTGAAGATGCCGAGATCGCGCCCGCGCCGGTCGGCGCGCGGCAGCACCCGCAACGTCTGGCCCGAATGAAGCGCGAGAAAGGCCGTCGTCGCGACGCCGAAGGCCAGATAGGCCATCTTCGCCGACGCCGGGTCCGCCGCCAGCGCCATGGCGAGCAGCCCGCCGACGGTCACGACCCCCGTGACGACCAGCGGCGCGAACGGACGGTCGCTCCGGTCGGCCCAGCGGCCCGCAAGCAACGCGACCGGCACCGCGACCGTCAGCGCGATGCCGAACAATCCCGCCTTTTCATGGTCGCTCATCGCCGGATCGATCGACCGGAACCAGAAATAGAGATAGGCGAACAGCGCCGCCTCCGCGATCTGGACCAGCAGCCGCGCCAGCCACATGCGCGCGGCGGGTTTCGCGATCCGCCGCGCCGGCGTTCCATCGGACCGCATCAGTTCCGGAAAAGCGCGCGGACGGCCGAACAGCAGCACCGGCGTCAGCGCCAGCAGCACCAGCATTGAAATCGCGATCAGCCGCGGTTCGAAACCGCCCGGATTGAGCAGCGTGACGAGCGCCCCCGACCACGCGCCGAGCGCCGGCGAAAAGGCGAGGAGACCGCCGAGCAGCCCTTTTTGCGCGTCGGGCACGACATCGCCGGCCCAGGCCGACAGCGGCCCCAGGATCATGTTGAGCGCGAGCTGCCACAGGATGATCAGAATGAGCAGGTCCCGCACATGTCCCGCCAGCGGCATCGCGCAAAGCAGGGCCGTCGTCAGGACGAGGCCGGCCGCAATCCAGGGGCGGCGTGTCCGCGAGCGATCGCTGAGCCAGCCGAAGACGATGCCGCCGGCGCTGGCAGCGAGAGCGCCGAAGAAGGTGAGATAGCCGAGCCAGCGGACATCGGCGTCGCCCGCCAGCTCCGCCATGCGCGCGGGCAGCAACAGCGTCAGGAACGGAACATAGGCGATCGCCCCGCCCGCCGCGGCCAGCGCGTAGAGCAAAAGAAAAGGCATCGACTGACGGCGCGGCGGCGCCCGTTCATCCGGCATGGGGCGCCGTGGAGGCACGCTCGATCAGGCTGCCGCTGACGACCGTCGGCGCCTCGGGCCGTTTCTCGCCGCGCTGCGCCGCGATGATCAGTTCGACCGCGCGCGCGACCGTCGCCGACACCGGCTGATCCACCGCCGTCAGCGGCGGCTGGCTGAAATGAACGATCGGCGTGTTGTCGAAACTGACGAGCGACAGGTCGCCCGGGACCGCCAGCCCCAGTTCGCGCGCGACCTCCAGCGTCGCGAGCGACATCTGGTCGTTGCTCGCGATGATCGCGCTCGGCGGATTCGCGCCGCCGAGCAGGCGCCGCGCCGCGGCATCGCCCGACGCATAGCTGAAATCACCTTCGGCCAGCAGGCCGTCGGTCGCAAGCCCGGCCGCCGTCATTTCCGCCCGCCAGCCGTCGATGCGCCAGTGGCTGAGGTCATATTCGACCGATCCCGAGATGAAGCCGATGCGCCGATGGCCAAGGTCCAACAGGTGCCGCGTCGCGCGCGCCGCCGACCCTTCGTCATCCATCGTCAGCGCGATCCCGGCGTCGCCGCCGTGCGAACCGATGCGCGCAAAGGGGATTTTCTGACCATGCAGCAGGTTGACGATCAGCGGATTGTCCGAGTGCGGCGGGGTCAGGATCACGCCGTCGGGCTGCAGCGCCGCGATCGTCGCGCGCAGTTCGCGTTCGACATGGTCGCTGTGCGTATCGACCAGTTCGAAAATCATCCGATAGCCATATTCGGCGCATTTCAGCATGCCGCCGAACAGCATCTGATCGACCCAGTCGGTGCCCTGCCGCGCCTTCCAGTCGGCGATCGTGCGTTCGCGGTCGTTGATCGCGAGGATCAGATAGGAGCGCGACCCGCTCATCCGCTGGGCGGCGATCGAGGGAACATAGCCCAGCTTGTCGATCGACGCCTGCACCCGCTGCTTCATTTCGGCGCGGACATTGGGCTCGTTGTTGATGACACGGCTGACCGTTTGCAGCGACACGCCCGCGTCGGCCGCCACATGCTTGATCGTCACCGACTGCCGCCGACGCCCCATCAGTCCCGCTGGTCCCCCGTTTCACTGCACGGGCCCGTGCTAGCCGCGGCATCGCCGCATTGCCAGACGCGAACCCAGTCGATCTCCATCTTCTTCGGATAACCTGCCATATCGACACCGCCGGCGCCGCGTCCTTCGGCCAATCCGCCGCCGATCGCGAGATTCAGGAGCAGGTGAAAGGGCCGGTCGAACGGCGCCGCCGGATCGTCCGACCCGGACGTGTGCCAGTCGCCCGCCCGCTGCGTCGCATAGGGTTTGCCGTCGACCGTCCAGACGATCTCCCCCTTCTTCCAGACGATGCCGAAGACGTGAAAATCATCGAGCGATCCGGGCAGGGCCGTCTCGCTGCCCTTGTGCGCATTGTCCGGCCAGACGCCGCCGAAATGAAGCGTGCCGAGGATGCGGTTTTCGACCCCGCCCGCGCAGGCATCGCACGGCACGCCGAGGTTCACCGCCTCCAATATGTCGATTTCGCCCGATGCCGCCCAGCCGCCATAGGCTCCGGCCTCCGGCAGCATCCAGATCGCGGGCCACGTCCCCTGCCCCTGCGGCAGCCGTGCGCGCACCTCGACCTTGCCATAGGTCCATGCCGCCTTGCCGCGCGTGACGAGGCGGGCCGAACGGAAGGGCTTTGTCGCGACCGCGCCGGCCTTGTCCGGGTCGCCGCGCTGCGCCGGCGGAAAGGCGGGGCCCGTCGAATCCTCGCGGATCGCGGTGATGACCAGCTTGCCATCGACGATCGCCGCATTGTCCGCCCGGTCGGTATAGCATTGCCGCTCGTCATTGCCGCCGCCCCAGCAATCGACGTCATAATCCCATTTGGTCCGGTCGATCGCCGGCCCGTCGAACTCGTCCGACCAGACGAGCCGCCATTCCGCCGCGGGCGGCGCGTTGACGGCAGCGCCCGCCGACAGCAGCAGCGCGGCCAGCGCGCTCATGCGGCCCGGGGCTCCGGCGCGCCGCAGTAGCGCGCGACATAGGCGTGATGGTCGGGCAATGTCGCAGCGGTCCGCGCGACCGATTCGCGCAAGCCCGCCATGAAGCGGTCGCGTTCATCGTCCGTCATCCGTTCGGCGATCGGATGCCAGGTCGCGGGATCGACCCCCTGTCCCATCATCACCTGCACCCAGCTGTTTTCGGCGAACAATTCCTCATTCTTGCGAAAGGTGCGGCCGGTTTCGCGGAACAGTTCTATCTTCTGCTGCAGGCTGTCGGGCACCGGCATGTGGGCGACGTGGCGCCAAAAGGGACTGTCGCGGCGCTGCGTCGCCTTATAGTGCAGGATCACGAAATCGCGGATCTGTTCGATATCCTGCCGCTGTTGCTCGTTGAACTCGATCGCATCGCGTTCGCTGACGCGGCCGTTGGGCATCAGGCGGATGAAGCGCAGCACCGCGCGCTGGATCAGGTGCACCGTCGTCGCCTCCAGCGGCTCGACGAAACCGCCCGACAGGCCGACGGCGACGCAGTTGCGATACCATTGTCGGCGCCGCACGCCGCCCTTGAATTTGATGTCGAACGGCTCGATCAGCGGCTCGCCGACGCTCGACAGCAGCCGGTCATAGGCCTCATCGCGCGACAGATAGCCGCTGGCATAGACGATGCCCGCGCCCATCCGGTGTTGCAGCGGGATCCGCCACTGCCAGCCCGCATCATGCGCGATCGCCTGGGTATAGGGCATCGGCGGTCCCAGATGCTTCGACTGGACCGCGATCGCGCTGTCGTTGGGCAGCCAGTGCGACCAGTCTTCATACCCGGCGTGCAGCGCCCCGTCGATGAGCAGACCACGAAAGCCCGTGCAATCGACGAACATGTCGCCGGCGATCCGCCGGTCGCCGTCGAGCCGCAGCGCGGCGATATGGCCGCTCTCGCCGTCAAGCTCGACCTGCTCGATCCGCCCTTCGACCCGCGTCGCGCCCGCCGCTTCGGCCAGCGTGCGCAGATAGCGCCCATACAGCGTCGCATCGACGTGATAGGCATAGTTCATCCGGTCTTCGGGCAGATGCGCGAACTTGCCCTGCATCGCCGCGACCAGTTCCAGGCAATAATCGTCATAGCTGTGCGGATAGCCCTTGGCGCGCGCCGCCAGCCAGAAATGCTGGAAACCCGCCGACCAATGATCCTTTCCGCTGAGCCCGAAGCTGTGGAAATAGCTGTGTCCGTCATATTTCCAGTTGTCGAACAAGATGCCCAGCTTGAACGTCGCCTGCGCCGCGCGCATGAAATCGGGTTCGGGAATGCCGAGCACGCGGTTGAAATTGACCAGCGGCGGGATGGTCGATTCGCCGACACCGATGGTGCCGATCGCTTCGGATTCGACCAGCGTCAGGTCGATCGTCGGCCCCATCGTGCGCGCGATCGCCGCCGCCATCATCCAGCCCGCGGTGCCGCCGCCCGCGATCACCACGCGGCGGGTCTGCCCTGCTTCGTTCATCGGCTCATCATCCTCAACAAGAAGGCGCGCAGGCGCCCCGCGCTTTCGGGAGTCAGGGGCGCAAGGATGCTGCGCCCCGCTTCGGGAATATGATCCGTCACCTCGGGCCCGGCATCGAACACATAATGATCGAACAGGTCGCGCCACATCGCCTTGTCGGCGTCGGGCAAGTCGCGGATCGCCAGGATCGCGTGGTTCAGCGCCAGTTGCGGCTGGCCGAGCCAGGCGGGGGTGCCGCGCCACCAATAGTTGACCAGAATGTTGAACGCAGCGAGCCCCTCGACATGGTGCCACCACATCGACGGGATGAAGATCGCATCGCCGGGTTCCAGCGTGGCGGTCTGCCCCGCGGCCATCGCGTCGGCGAAGCGCGGGTGCGCGGCAAGGTCGGGATCGGCGAAATCGACCATGCTGATCGCGCGCCCGGCGGGGGTATTGTCGATCGGCCCCAGATAAAGGTTGCGGAACTGGTCCGGCGGGAACAGCGTAAAGCGTCGCCGTCCCGCCGCGCAGCAAGCGAGATTATCGGGAAAGTCGTTATGCGCGGCAATGCGCGTGCGCGTTCCGATCCAGATGCTCTCGATCGGATCGCGGCCGGCGAGGTCGACGCGGTTCGCCTCGCTGAGCCCCTCGAAATAACCCTTCATGTCCACCGAGCCGAGATAGACGGCACGCGCCTCGTCGCGCTCCTCGGCGGTGTCCAGCCCGGCGAAAATATCCGCGAGCCTGCCGGTTCCGGTGCGGAAATTCATCTCCATAGCGGCATCGTAGAAGAAGCGCCCGTCATGCCCCGGCGGACCGAGCGATACGGTGAAAGGGCGGTCGCGGGCGCGGTCCAGCAGATAGCGCCGAGCCGCGCGCGCCGATTCCCGGCCCGCCGCGACAAGCGGCCAGTCGGCGACGAGGCCCCGCAGCACGAAGGGCGCGCGCGCGTCGGCCAGCAACGCGTCGAGCGATGCCCCGGCCTCCCACGCGCGTTCCGGCACGGCCGCGAGCCGGTCGTAAATCGGGCCGCCCCTGTCAGCCACCGGCAATCCTGCGATTCTTCCGCTCGACGAGTTTCGCGATCTGCGACAGCGACGCGAGCGCCATGAAGATCGGCATCAGGTGCCCCGCCGCATGCAGCGCGCCAAGCGCGCCGAGACCGAGCCCGCGCAGCCGTTCCTCGTCGATGATGTGAAAGCCGACGAGCGAATTGACCGATCCGTCATCGAGCGTGATTTCCAGACTGAAGGGTTCGAGCAGGTCATGGTCGGCGAGCGCGTCGAAAAAGGCCCCGCTGCCGCGATAGCCCGTATCGAGCGCCCCGAGCCGGCCGGCCATCTCGTCGAGGAAAGGCGACGCAAGACCATTGGCATCGAACAAGCGCGTGCCTTCACCATCCGGCGCATTCCCCGCCACGATGCGCGGGTGCGCCAGATCGATATGCACCTGCCCCGGCCCGTCGCCGCCAGCGGGCCGGCCGATCAGGAAGGGCTGGACCGCCAGCGACAGGGGCCGATAGCCGGCATCCCACCGCCCTTCGCCCAGGAAGAGATTCTCGCCATTTTCAAACCCCAGCAGGGCGACGGCGAAGAATGGCGCCTGCCCGTTGTCGCGGCGGAAGAGGATCGGAAAATGACCCTGCACGCTGCGAAACTCGTCCGGCACGGTCAGCGTCGCCATGACCCCGTCGCCCAAATCCGCACCGGCATCGGTGCGAACGCGAAGGTCGCGGTGCATGCTGTTGTCGAGGGCGGCGTGCTGAGTCATCGAACCGTGGCTTTCCGTTGGTCTGGTCCCGTTCGCGGCGCGGTACGGGGACGCGATGCGGCCGGTTGCCCGTCCTGCCGGATCGCCATCCTCTCCCTATCGCTTGTCATTGGGAACGTTCCTAAAGCGCGGACCGGCGTCCGTCACGCAAAAGAGCCGCGCCCGGGGGGAAGGCGCGGCTCTCCTGCGACCGGGAAGGGCCCGTGATCAGAAGTTGAACCGCACCCCGGCCGCATAGCGGGCGTAGCCGGGCGACACGAAGGTCACATTGTTCGAGCTGCGCAAATGCTCGCGCCGCCCTTCGCCGGTCAGGTTGATCGCTTCGACGAAGGCGGTGAATCCGGGAATGAACTCATAGCTGGCGCTGGCATCGATCTGCCAATAATCCTCGACATAGAAGGGATTGGGTCCGGTGCGCGTCAGATATTTGTCCCGCCAGTTCCAGGCAACCCGCGCCTGCAGGCCGTTCTTGTCATAATAGGCGACGGCATTGGCGCTGTCGCTGAGGCCGGTCAGCGCGAATTGCGCCACCGACGACGGCTGGGCATTGTCGTAGGTCGCGTCGCCGTTGACGATCGTATAGTTCAGGATGACGCCGAATCCGGTGTCCCAGAAGGCGTGCTGGACCGCGAATTCCCACCCGTTCAGCGACGCCGTCTGGGCGCTGTTGATCGGGGTGGTGATTTCGAAATTGAGCAGCGGGTCGCCCGGCGCGCTGTTGATGACACCGACATAGGTGCCCGGCCCGCCGCCGGCGATCGTCACCGTGTCGGGGAAATTGGCGAAGATATATTGGCGAATCTGGGCGACGGTCGCGGTCTGGCCCAGCGCCGCGACGGCCGCATTCCAGCGAGGGCCGTCGACCGGCGTCGTCAATCCGAACGCTTCGGAATCGACCCGGGTGGTCGAGATGAAATTGCTGACATCCTTGTGGAACCAGCCCACGGACACATAGCTGGCCGGCGCATAATACCATTCGGCCGACAGATCGACATTCTTCGATTTATAGGGGATCAGGCCCGGATTGCCCTGGGCGCCGACGCCTCCGCCGACGCGGAACAGCGATTCCAGCGTCCGTCCGCCCTGCAAATTGCCATAGTCCGACCGCGTGATCGTGTGGCTGTAGGACGCGCGCAGCTTGATGTCTTCGGTCGGCGACATGTCGAAGTCGAACGCCGGCAGCCAGTTGTCGTATGACCCCTTGAAACGGGTAAAGCTGCTGTCGCCCGAATAGACGATGTTGAATTCATTGTCGCCGACCCAGCGCGTGTCGATGGGCACCGGAACCAGCGCCGCCGACGACACGTCGGTCCGTTCGTACCGGACCCCCGCCACGAAATGCGCCGGATTGTCGAACAGGTCGAACTTGGTCGCGACCTGAACATAGGGCGCCAGCGTGATTTCGCGGATGCGGCGGTCGGTATCATAATTGGCGATGCAGGTGCCGGGCACCGCCTGCGACCCGGTCTGCGGACTGCTGCAGGTGCCGTACAGACCTTCGATCAGGTCGGCCATGCGCTCAAAATCGAAGGTGTAGAAACTCGGGATCATTCCGGGCTGCGCAAGGCCGGGGAATTTGTCGGGCAGCGTTTCCAGCTCGAAAATATCGTCGGGAATATCCGACGCCGGACCGGCACCGCCCCAGGTGTCGTTCTGAATGAAGCCATAGGCCGAGCGCACCTTGTTTTCGACCAGCGAGACGCCGAAATCGATGCCGTCGAGGAAACCGCCTTCATGGTCGTAATTGCCCTGAAGCTGGATCTGGTTGATCTCGTCGCGGAAATACGCGGTGCGGAATGCGTTGCCCGTCGACTGGATCAGCGATCTGTCGAGCGGATCGATGCCCGGATACATGTCAAATGAGATGACGGGCAGGTCGTTTTCGAAATTGATCGTCTGGTTGCGCACGCCGAAGATCGCATTGCCGATCGACATGCTCGACCCGAAGCGGTTGACGGGCTTCACCTCCGCGATCGAATGATGCGCGTCGAGGGTGACGGTGACGCCGTCGGCGCCCTGCCAGTTCAGGTTGAAGCCGATCGACCGGTTCTCGGACCGGTTTTCGCTCAGGCTTCCGCTGTAGGACAGGTCCTTGCCGCCATTAAGCTCAGTCGTGCTCGGCGGCGCCGGGGGCGCGGGAAAGACTTCCGAATAGAAGATCGGACCCGCGACCGGGCCGTCGGTCCACGCGCTCGACGTGTTTTCATGGTTGAACCAGATGCCGACATTGCTGTTGCGCGTCCGCACCGTGTTGCGCGAATAGGTGTAGTCGAGCGTCGCGGTCAGCCCGTCGACGGGGCGGAATTGCAGCACCGCCTGGCCATTGATCCGTTCGCGGTCGATGTCGTTGAGGTCATAGGACGCGTTCTGTGGCACCTGATAGACATCGTCGGGGCCGGGACGGTTGGTGATATTGCCGGCACGCGGATCACCCGGCTGCGCCAGGGAACCCCAGTTGTTCTCGTTGCCAAGATAGCCGTCGCGCCAGCCGGCGATTGCCTTGTTCTCGCTCGATTTGCGCTTCTGGTAGGAGCCGGTGATCAGGATGCCGACCCGATCATCGGCCAGCGTCGTGCTGAAGATACCCGAAATTTCCGGGGTGACCGGATTGCCGTTGTTGCGCGAGCTGTCATAGACGCCCTTGACCGACAGGCTGCCGTACATGCCCGGCTTGTCCAGCGGGCGCGGCGTGCGGATATTGACCGTAGAACCGATCCCGCCCGATTCGACCGTCGCCCGGCCGCTCTTGTAGACTTCGACGCCCGCAACGCCTTCCGACGCCAGATTGGCGAAGTCGAATGATCGCGATGCGGGCGGGCTGGCGCCATCGCCGATGAACGCGGTCGGCATCTGGCGCCCGTTCAGCGTTACAAGATTGAATTCGGGACCAAAACCGCGAACGGTCACCAGCGCCCCTTCGCCATTGTTGCGGTCGATCGAAACCCCGGTGATGCGCTGGAGCGATTCGGCGAGGTTGGTGTCGGGGAATTTTCCGATGTCTTCGGACGAAATGGCATCGACCACGCCCTGGGCGTTGCGCTTGATCGCGGTCGCGGATTCAAGGCTGGCGCGGATGCCGGTGACGACGATCTCGTCGCCTTCGTCGCCGCTGGCGGGCGCATCCTGCGCGAACGCCGCCGGAGCCGTTCCGACCAGCGCCAATGCCGACGTTCCGGCCATGAAGCCGGCGAGCCAATGCCTGTGCGAAGCCTGCATCCGATATCCCTCCCATTCAGCCGCTCTGGTGACGGCATGTTCGATGTGAACGTTCACCTAATTGATAACGTTCTCTCTGTCAACGCAGCCGGTGCCGCGCGCGCCCCAAAATGGGGTGCCCGCCGAACCGCGTCCTCGCCGGCGCAGGCCGCGGCCGCCGGCCGGTCCGGTCAGGCCGACCGCCCGCACACCGGCCGATTCCGCCGTGCGAGACAGCCGGTCGCCGCCAGCCCGCAGGCGCCGCGCGGGGGCAGTATCGGCCGCATTGATTACGAATGCAAAGAGCGGCAAAAAGCCGGATCGCCGCGCGTCGACCGATGCAGGTCAGCCGAGCGGCAGTTCGGTCGTCGCCTTGATTTCGGACAGCGCCACGGTGGAATTGATTTCCTGAATGCCGGGCAATTTGCTCAGCCGTTCGAAGAAGAAGCGTTCATAGGCGTCGATATCCCTGGCGACGATGCGCAGCATGAAATCCATCGACCCCATCAGGACATAGGCCTCCAGCACTTCGGGAAAACCGTGGATGGCGGCACTGAACTCGTCAAGATTCGCGCGGCCGTGCGCGTTCAGCTTCACCTGCGCGAAAACATGGGCGTTGAGCCCGACCCGTCGCCGGTCGACGAGCGCGACCCGGCCGCGAATATAGCCGTCGCGCTCCAGCCGGTCGATACGGCGCCAGCATGGCGACACCGACAGGCCGACGCGTTCGGCGATCTCCGCCGTGGTCTGACTGGCATCGCGCTGCAACTCGCGGAGAATCCTTATCTCAAATGGGTCGAGTTCGGTCATATCATCCCGATAATGGATATTATCGGGTCAATCAAACCCCAATCCCGGCATTATCGGCGAAAAATCGAGCAAGTTTTCTCCGCCCGCACCTGCGATGATCGGGTCATCGTCCAACAGGAGACATCCGATGGTTTCGCGTCCCACCCGCCTTCTTCCCCCGCTCGAATGCGTGCGCCTCTATGATCTGAGCAGCGGGCTCGACGGGGTGATCGCGATTCATTCGACGGCCCTGGGGCCCGGTGCCGGCGGCTGCCGCCTGTGGGACTATCCCGATCTCGACCATGCGCTCGCCGACGCCGTCCGGCTGGCCGAAGGCATGAGCTACAAGAATGCGTTGGCGGGGCTGCCCCTGGGCGGCGCCAAGGCGGTGCTGCGGCGTCCCGCCGGCGATTTCGACCGGGTCGCGCTGTTTCGCGCGTTCGGCCGCGCCGTCGAGCAA
The DNA here is from genome assembly GCA_003241685.1 of Sphingopyxis macrogoltabida. Taxonomy (GTDB): domain Bacteria; phylum Pseudomonadota; class Alphaproteobacteria; order Sphingomonadales; family Sphingomonadaceae; genus Sphingopyxis; species Sphingopyxis macrogoltabida_A. Next base: position 85,706 of record QFPJ01000003.1, on the reverse strand, counting down.
TTGAAGGGAGCCTATGTCACGGCCGAGGATGTCGGGACGTCGGTCGCCGACATGCAGGAGGTGGCGACGGTTTCGCGGCATGTCGCGGGCTTGCCGCCGACCGAGGGCCGCGCCGGGGGCGACCCGTCGCCATGGACCGCCAAGGGCGTGTTCGAGGCGATGCAGGCGGCGGCGCGCTTTGCCCTGGGAAGCGACCTGGCGGGCCTGACGGTCGCGGTTCAGGGTACCGGCAATGTCGGCGCCGACCTGTGCCGCCGCCTGGCCGGCGCGGGGGCGCGGCTGGTGATCGCCGATCCGAACCCCACGCGCCGCGACCGGCTGCGCGCCATCCACGACGCCCGCGTCGTCGACAGCGACGAAATCGCCGGCGTCGAGGCCGATATATTTGCCCCCTGCGCGCTCGGCGGCGCGCTGAGCGCCGACAGCGTGCGGCGCATGAAGGTCAGGCTGGTTTGCGGCGCGGCGAACAACCAGCTTGCCGATGCGGGGGTCGCCGGGATGTTGATGGATCGCGGGATCGCCTATGCGCCCGACTATGTCGTCAACGCGGGGGGGATCATCAGCGTCTCCGCCGAATATCTGGGCGAGGACGAGGCGAGCGTCGAGGCCCGCGTTTCGGCGATCGCGCCGCGCGTTGCCGCGCTGCTGGGCCGTGCCGCCGCCGAAGGGCGATCGCCCGCCGTCGTTGCCGACGAGATGGCCGAAGAGGTCATCGCGGGCGCGGAACGGGTCGCGGCCTGATGCACCTGTTCCGCATCGATGCGCTGGCCGACCCGCAATCGCTGCCCCGTATCGCCGGTTTCTTCGCACAGCGCGCGCTGATCCCGTCGGCCATGCGGATGCGGATGCTGCGCCGGCATATGCGCATCGAACTGACCGTTGCCGACATCGCGGACGATCGCGCCGCCGTTATCGCGGCGAAGCTGCGCGAAATCGTCGCCGTGCTGTCGGTCGACCTGGCGACGGAACGCGCGGCGGCGGCCTGACTATTTTCCCTGTGCCGCCAGAATGCGCAGGATATTGCCGCTCCACATCTTTTCGATGTCGGCGTCCGAATAGCCCGCCACCTTCAGCCGCTCGGTGACTTTGGGCAGCGCCGAAATATCCGCGATACCCGTCAGGCCGCCGCCGCCGTCCCAGTCGGCGCCGAAACAGATATGGTCGACGCCCGCCACCTCGATCGCGCGCAGGACCATGGCCATATAGGCGTCGAAATCGGCCGCCCACATCGGCTCGCTCTGGTCGAGTTCGCGCCAATGGCGCGTGAGCTCGGCCTGCGCCTCGGGCGTCAATTCGCCGATCCGTTCATAATCGCCGAACAGCTTCGCGCGCGCCGGCGTCATGTTCATCTCCGACAGGAAGATGGTCGAAACGCACATCGCGCCGCCCTTCGCCGCCAGCGCCTTCAGCCGCCCCTCATCCAGATTGCGCGGATGATCGTGCGCCGACCGCAGGCTGGAGTGCGACAGCAGGATCGGATATTTCGACAGCTCGAGCATCTGATCGAACGCCGCGTCGGACGAATGGCTCGCATCGATGACGATGCCCAGCCGGTTCATTTCGGCCACCCATCGCTTGCCGAGCGGGCTGAGGCCGTTCCAGCGCGGCTTGTCGGTGGCGCTGTCGGCGAACTGGTTGTTGGCGCCGTGCACCGGCCCCGCCAGCCGCAGCCCCTTGTCGTAAAATTCCTTGAGCAGCGCGATGTCCTCGCCCAGCGGGTAGCTGTTCTCCATCGACTTGAAGGCCACCAGCTTGCCCGCGCGGGTCAGCCGCCGCGCATCGTCGGCCGTGCGCGCGGCGCCGATCACCGCGCCATTTTGTTCGACCATCCGGTCGATCAGGTCAGACCGCCTTTGCGCGTGCGCCAGCGCCGCGGCATAGCCCGCCGCCGTCAGCGGACCCTGTTCGGTGTAGATGGCAAAGAAGCCGCCATCGAGATCGCCGTCCCGCATCCGCGGAATGTCGAGCTGGACCAGGTCGGTCGCCGGATCGTGACGATCGGCGAAGTGCCACCCCTGCCGTTCGAAATGCAGCGGCGTGTCGAGATGGGTGTCGAGGACCAGCATCCGGCTGTGCAGCGGCGCCGTCGCGACCGGCGGCCTGTCGCCCACCGCCGAACAGACCGAAAGCGCCGTGGCGGCGAGCAGAATGGCGATGCGCTTCACTTCCTGTCCTCCACGGGCTTGAGGTCGAGATCCTGATAGTCCCAGCTGAAATCGGCGATCAGGCTGACCGGCTTCATCGTCACGCCCGTCACCTTGCCATCGGCATCGAGCGCGAAGGTGACATAGGCGGGCTCGATCGCGGGATCGTCGAAATCGGTGACGAAGCTGTCATACTGCCAATGCTTCAGCCGGCCCGCCATGCGCGGGGTCGAGGCGAAGTCGATGGTCAGCCCCTTCGGTCCATCGGCGATCACCACGTCGCCATACCAGGGATCGCGATAGCGTCCGGCATAGCCGGCCGATTTGAGCGACGGGCCGACCTTCGCCGGCGAGGCCTTCGCCTGTTTCAGATATTCGACGCCGCCCGCAAGCCGCGATTGATACCAATCCTCCCATTTGTCGATCCAGCCATGGTCGGGCTGGTCCAGATAATGGTCGATCAAATCATAGGTGAGGCCCAGCAGCATCCCGCTGTCCTCGCTGTTCATCATGATCGCGAAGGCGACATTTCGGTCGGGAATGATCACGACGCGCGTGATCGAACCGAAAACGCCGCCGCTGTGCTGGATGATGCGATGGCCGCGAAAATCCTGCACCTGCCAGCCGAGCGCATAGGCCTGCTGGTTCGGCTGCGCGGGCTTCAGCGCGTCGGGCAATTGCGTGATCGGCATCGGCGTGACCGGCGCCCACATTTCGGCCGCCTGTTTTTCGCTGAACAGGCGCCGGCCGTCGGGCAGCGCGCCGTGCGCGAGCTGGATCTTCAGCCACGCCGCCATGTCGTCGGCGCTGAGCGCCAGCCCGCCCGCGGGCGCGCCGTTGCGGCCCAGTTCGTCGCGTTCGTCCAGCGCCTGCTGCGGGCCCAGGCCGCGCAACGGCCCCGACAGGCGCGCATGCGGCCACGACCGGTTCGGGACAGCGAAACGCTCCTCGCTGTCGCTGGTCGCGTTCGTCATGCCGCCGGCACGCAGGATGCGCGCGCGGATGAAATCCTCCCATGTCTGTCCCGTGACCTCTTCGATCAACTGGCCCGCGACGGCATAGAGGATATTGTCATAGGCATAGGCGGAGCGAAAACTCGTCTTGGGCTTGAGGTAAGCGACGCGTTCGACGGTCTGCCTGCGCGTCAGATGGGTGCGCGGCACGAACATCAGGTCGCCCTGCCCCAGCCCCAGCCCGCTGCGGTGGACCAGCAGGTCGCGGATGGTGATCTCGCGCGTGACCCAGGGATCATACATGCGGAACCAGGGCATATGCTTGATGACCGGATCGTCCCACGCGATCCTGCCCTCGTCGACGAGCACGGCGAGCGCGGCGGCGGTCATCGCCTTGCCGGTCGATCCGGTCTGGAAGATGGTTTGGGCATCGACGGGCGCGCCTTCCCCCAGCTTGCGCACCCCCCAGCCCCGCGACAGCGTCGTCTTGCCGTCCTCGACGATCGCGATCGATACGCCGGGCGCGCCGACCGTCCGGCGCAGTGCCTCGACGCTTTCGACGATGTCGGCGGGCGGATCGGCCCAGGCCGGGGCCGACGCCGACAGCATCAGCGACAGGGCCAGCAGGCGAACGGATTTCACGGATTTCATAACCGGGTCTCCCATGGGGCAGCGGCGGGGCGTGCGAACAGCCGCCATGTCCCGATCGTGACGAGCGGAAGCACGAAGACGGCGAGGAACAGCCAGGCAAGAAAGCGGTATCCGCTGGCGATCAGGTCGACCAGGCCGACACGCCCCGCCACGACCATGCAGCCCGCAAGGATCAGCGCACCGATCAGCGCGCGCGCCGCGGTGGACAGGGGGGCACGGCCGCGGGCCTCCACCACGCCGGACAATCGCTCGTTGATCGCGTGGATCGCGCCGACCCCGCTTTCGAGCAGCGCGGCGAAAATCATCAGCTGGAACAGGATCTGGAAGCCGGGGACGGCCATCTGGCGCAGCAGGAAATCCGACGGCAGCGTTTCGGCGCCGATCGCGGGATAGAAAGCGATCATCGCGACGAAGAAGAGGATCGCCGGCAGCATCGAAAGCGGCCCCGCGATGAGCCCGGCAACGACCGCGTCGCGCTGGCTGGTCAGGTGCCGCAATATCGGCAGGATCACGGCGGCGCCGACGATATTATAGCTGGCGTAGGTGATGCCCCCCGCCACCCAGCCCGCCGATGGCGGGGGGGCAGCGGCAAAACCCCGTTCGATCAGCCCGCCGAAGCGCACCAGCGCAAGGATGATGAAAAGGGCGTAGATCGTGTAGATCAGGATCGAGGCATATTGAAACAATCGCTCGACGACCCCGGTGCCGAATGACGTTACCGCGATGATCGACACCGCCAGCAACAGCGATCCCGCCCACAGCGGCCAGTCGAACGTCGCCGTCCCGATCGCCCCGGCTGCCGCGCCGAACACCGCCAGGATAAGGACCACGAAAATCAGATAGGCCGCCTCGAACGCGACCCATCCCGGACCCAGCAGCCCCTGGAAAAAGGTGCGATAGTCATAGGCGCCCAGCTTACGCGCCAGCGCGAAGGTCAGCGCGGCGACGATGCTCCAGATCGCGGTCGCCAGCAGCATCGCCGCCAGCCCGCCCCAGGGACCGGAGGGTATGAAATATTCGGCCAGTTCGCGGCCCGTGGCATAGCCCCCGCCGATGATGACGGCCTTCAGCGCGAAACCGGGCAACAGGAAGCGCTGGAACCAGCTCGACCCACCGTCCGGCGCGCGCGCGCTCATGCGAGGATATTCTCGACCAGTGCATCAAAGGGCGCACCGCCGCGGATCGGGTCGGCGACGGGCAGGCCGAGGCGCTTGCGCTCGGTCGCCATCAGCGCCTCGGCGGCATCCCCGTCATAGCTCGACGTGTTGAGGCTGATCCCGCCGCAGCGGATCGCCGGATTGGTCCGGCTGCCGAGGCGGATCGTCAGGTCGATCACCTCCTCGATGCTGGGCAGCGCGAAACTTTCCATGCCCAGGATCACCTTGCGCGCCGGGTCGTGGCAGACGACGAATATGTCTGGCTGGCTGCCGTGGAGCAGCCCCATCGATACCGCGGCATAGGCGGGGTTGAAGATCGACCCCTGGCCTTCGATCAGGTCCCAATGGTCCGGCGCGGCATCGGGGCTCAGCATTTCGGCCGCGCCCGCCTCGAAATCCGACACGACGGCGTCCATCGGGATGCCGCCGCCCGCGATCATGATGCCGGTCTGCCCCGTCGCGCGGAAATCGGCATCGATGCCGCGCGCCACGAAAGCCCGGTGCAGCGCCAGCGCGGTATATTTCTTGCCCAGCGCGCAGTCGGTGCCGACGGTGAGCAGCCGCTTGCCGCTGCGCTTGCGGCCGGTGCCGATCGGGATCGACGGCGGCGGGGTGCGGACGTCGATCAGCCGCCGCCCCGTGCGCCGCGCCGCTTCGACCAGCGCCGGGACGCCGGTCAGGCGGGTGTGCAGCCCGCTGATGATGTCGAGCCCCGCCTCCATCGCCTCGACGAGCACCGCGACCCAGGAATCGCCGATGATCCCGCCCTGATTGGCGACACCGATGACCAGCGACCGGGCACCCGCCGCGTGCGCTTCGGCGGGGGACAGGCGCGGCAGGCCGGTGCTGACGGTGCAGCCGGCGACCGCCACTTCGCCGACGCAGCGGTCGGCCGCCCAGTCGGCAAGCCCGAAGGCGGTCTTCGCATAGCCCGCCTCGGTCGTGTCGCCGAGGAAAAGCAGATAGGGCTGCGGCAGGGTCAGGCTGTCCGACAACCTGCCGATGGGCGCGTTCATCTTGTCCAATTCCGTTCCGTTCAGAAAGCCATGTCGACCGCGACCCCGACCGTGCGCGGTTGCAGGGGCGAGATCGAGAGGAAGCTGGGCTGGTTGAGCCCGTCGGTCATCGTCGACCGGCCCATCTCGCCCTTGTTGTCGAACAGGTTGCGCGCATAGGCCCGCAATGTCCAATGATCGTCGAAGGTGACGGACGCGTTGAGATCGACCGACGTATAGGGTTTCGCCCGCGCCGTCAGCGGATCGCTTTCGACCAGCGACAGGCGGCTGCTGGCGTGGCGGATGCCCGCGCCGAAGCTGCCGCGTGTCGTCGCGCCGAGGGCGAATTCATAATCGGCGCGCAAGGCGCCGCTGAACTTCGGCACCGCGGGCAGGCGATCGCCGTCGGCGCCGCCGATTTCGGGCACATCCTCGCTCAGCGTCGCATCGGTATAGCTGCCCGTGGCGCTGATCGTGAGGCCCGGAACCGGGCGCAGCGCCAGACTGCCCTCGAACCCCTTGCTCGTCGCCTTGCCGCCGTTGGCGCCGCCCGACACCCCGCCAAAGGCGCGCGTGACCTGGATATCGGACCAGTCCATCCAGAAGAAGGCGGCATCGACGGTGATCATGCGATCGGCAAAATCGGCCTTCAGCCCCACTTCATAGTTGGTCATACGGTCGGCATCGACGCTGGGCGGCACATTGGGCAGCGTGACGTTGGGACCGCCCGGCCGATAGCCGGTCGCGACGCGGGCATAGAGCATCGCGTCGGGGGTGATGTGAAATTGCGGGCTGACCGAAAAGGTCCAGACGCTTTCGGACGATTCGCCCGGATCATTGGCGGTCGGCACGATCGCGCCCTCGCTGATCTGGGTGAACGTCTGTTCGTTGCGCGCCCAGCGCAGGCCGCCGGTGATCTCGAACTGCTCGCTGAACTTGAAGGTCGCGTTGCCGAAGACCGCATATTCCTTGTAGGTCGCGGGCAAGCCGACGATCGCCAGCGGATCGAGCGGCGCGATCGGGTTGCCGGCCATGTCGAACGAGCGGACAAGCTGGGAATTGCTTGTCTCCTCGTCGGTGTAGAAGCCCCCGATCAGCCATTCGAAACGCCCACCGCTGGCCGACGCGAGACGAAGCTCCTGCGTCCATTTCTTGAGGCCGAGGTCGAGGGCGAAGGGCGTGATGCCGGGATCGATCGCGCCGCCGGTCAGCAGCGGGAACAGAACGCCGAATGCATAGCTGGAATCCTGCACCTGGCGGCTTTGCGTCTTGCTGTAGGTGGTGGCCGACGTCAGCGTCGCCGCGCCGAAATCATAATCGATCGTCGCCGAATAATAATCGAGGTCGATGTCATAGGATTCGGGGACATAATTATTGTAGGAGCGGCCGTTGCCAAGGCGCGTGCCGGTCAGATCGGCGGCGTAGAGACCATTGCCGTCCGAATCGAGCGATTGCCAGATGCCGGCCAGCTTGACGCTGAGTTCGGGCGTCGGCTGCCACAGCAGGGCGGCGCGCCCGCCGCGCTGTTCGTAGCGGTTCTGGTCGGTCAGCGCGCCGTTGTTGACGCTGTCGACCCAGCCCGGCGTGCCGCGCCAGGCAAAGCTGCCCGAAACCGCCAGCTTGTCCTCGACGATCGGCACATTGACCATCGCCTGCGCGCCCCAGCCGAGTTGACCCGCGTCCTTGATCGTGAAGCCTTCGACCCCGGCGCGCACCTTGAAGGCGCGCGTGTCGGGTTGAACCGTCACATATTTGACGAGGCCGCCGATCGAGCTGGCGCCATAGAGCGTGCCCTGCGGCCCCTTCAGAACCTCGATCCGTTCCAGATCATAGGGCATCAGGTCGATGGTGAAGGATCCCGCGCGATTGTAAAGCGCGCTCGACCCGACCGGCGCATCGTCCAGATAGACGCCGACGGTCTGACTGGAATTGAGCGGCGCGACACCGCGCAGCGTGATCGTCGACTGCCCCGGTGTGCCGCCGCTGCTGACGTTCATTCCGGGAACATAGCCGGCATAGTCGACCAGCGAAGCCGAGCCCTGCTGCTGCAGATCCTCGCCGCTGACGACCGCGATCGAGATCGGCACGTCCTGGACGTTCTGGACGCGCTTCTGCGCGGTGACGACGATCTCGCCCGCGCTTTCCACCGCGGCGGCGTCCTGCGCCTGTGCCGGCATCGCGACCATGATCGCGAGCAGGCTGCCGGTTACCAAAAATCCCTTGTTCATCGTCTTACCCCCAGACTTGGGCGAGCAGGCGGCGGAAATTGCCACCGAGCACGGCCCGGATGTTGTCGTTCGAATAGTTTCTCCGAATGAGTTCCTCGGCGAGATCGAGGGTCTTGAGCGGATGGTCGAACCCGTCGATGTCGACCTTGTCGCGAAAGGCGTAGCTGTCCTTGTAGCCGGCTTTCAGCAGCGCATATTCGTCGGGCGCCATGTCGTCGTAGCCGTTGAGGTCGGCGTCGGACCCGATGCCGACATGCTCGACCCCGACCAGCTTCGCGACATGATCGATATGATCGGCCATGTGGCCGACATGGGTCGGGTCGGCCGCGCGCACGAACATGCGCACCCCGGTAATCCCCATCACCCCGCCCTTCGCCGCGAGCGCCAGAATCGCCTCGTCGGTCTTGACGCGCGGATGATCGACCAGCGCGCGGGCATTGCTGTGGGTAATCGCGATCGGCCCCTTCGCGATGGCAATGGCGTCCAGCGTCGTCCGGTCGCCACAGTGCGAGACGTCGACCAGCATCATCTGCTTTTCCATTTCGGCGATGATCGCGGCGCCATAATCGCTGACCCCGCCGTCGACGCGGTCGGTGCTGCCCGACCCGATCCGGTTCTGGCTGTTGTAGGTCAGCTGGGCGCAGCGCAGGCCGAGGCGGCGGAACAGCGCGACATCCTCGACCGTCTCGAAATGCTCGGCATTCTGGATACCCATGATGACGGCGCATTTCCCGTCGGCCTTGGCCCGGTCGAGATCGGCGACACCGTCGACCAGCGTGAAGACATGGCTGTTGCGGCCCGCGAAGCCCTGCCAGCCGGCCATATATTCCATCGCCCGCGCCTTTGCATCGGGCCCGCCGAGGCCGAAGGCGTTGTGAAAGCCGGTGATGCCGCTGGCCCGGAACTCCTCCGCCTCGGCATCGGTCAGCCGGTGGGCGACATAGTCGGGCGCCATGGTGATCTTGAGCGGCGCCAGCATGTCGATGACGAGCGAGGAGGCCACCAGGTCGAGCGCGCGGCGCGAATAGGTGCGCCCCGGCGCCGCCGCGAAGGCATAGGCGCCGCGGCCCACCATCGGCGCGGACAAGGCTGTCCCGACCGCGCCCGCGATAATCGCGCGGCGCGTCATGGGGAATGACGCCGTCACTCCGGTCTCCACTTCATAAAAGCTTTAGTCAGGCAACTATTGTCCTAATCAGAAAATTGTCAACCTGTTTAGGACATCAAAATGTCATGAACCCCAAATTTCCGGGCCGCAATGAATCCTCCCGCCGCGATATTCGACGCCGGGCGATCGGTCGCGCGCCAGGAAGGTCGGGCCGTCGAGATCGACGATGTCGCAAAGCTGTCCGACCAGATAGGAGGGCGCCATCGACAGGCTGGTCCCCATCATGTTGCCGACCATCACGTCGAGCCCCAACTTCTTCGCCTGCCGCGCGATCGCGAGCCCTTCGGTCAGGCCGCCGCATTTATCGAGCTTGATGTTGACGACGTCGAAGCGGCCGACGAGCGAAGCGGTATCGGCCAGCGACAGCGCGCTTTCGTCCGCGACGAAAGGCAGCGGGCGTTTCATCCCGTCAAGATCGGCCTCGCGCCCGCGCCGCAGCGGTTGTTCCAGTTGCGCCACGCCGGCATCGAGCAGGGCGGGCAGAAGGTCCGGCAAGGTCCCGCGATCATAGCCCTGGTTTGCGTCGACGCCGATCCACGCGTCCGGACGCGCGGCCCGGATCGCGCCGATCCGCGCAATATCGTCGGCCAGATCGCCGGTCAGCTTGACCTTGACCGGCGCATCCGGGTCGATCGCCAGCGCCGCGCGCGCCATCGCATCGGGCGCATCGGCGCCCAGCGTCAGCGTCGAGCGCAGTGCCTGGGGCGGCGCCAGTTCGGCCAGCGCCCACACCGGCCGCCCGGTCCGCTTCGCTTCCAGATCCCAATAGGCGCAGTCCAGCGCGTTGCGCGCCCCCCCCGGCGGCAGCAGATGCTGAAGCTCCGCGCGGGTCGCGCCCCGCTCGATCGCATCGCGCACCCGCGATGCCTCGGCGACCATATGGTCGATGTCGTCGCCCAGATAATAAACCCCGGCACCTTCGCCGCGCCCGACATGCCTGCCGTCCGACAATTGGGCGACCAGCAGCGCGGTTTCGGTGAATATATGGCCCGAAATGCGGAACGGCTGGTGATAGGGAAAACGCTCGACCCGCAGGTCGAGCGTCAATTCCCGCTTGGAAGTGGTCGCCATCAATAGACCATCCCGAAGCCATAGAGGTGGAAGACCAGCGTCACCCAGACGAGGATGGCGGCGGCGAGCAGCAGTAGGGCGGCTCCCAGCGTCATCGTCCATTGGCGCTTGCCCCGGAAGCTGAGCCACAGGTGCCAGCCGGCCGCCGCGAACAGGCCGAAGGCGGCGAGCGGCGTCAGGATGCGGAGCAGGTGAATCAGCCAGTCGAGCGGACCCCCCAGGCTGCCGATGTCGGCCGAGAAAGCCGCGATCAGCCCAAGCCATCCGGCGACGGCGGCGAGCGCGAGCCAGGCGAAGACGCGCGACAGGCGATAAGCCCGCAGCGGCGTCCCCGCGAGCGCGAACTCCGCCTTGAAACGGCGGCGGACCAGCGCCCGCACCGGCCAGGCCAGCGCCGCGAGCAGCGTGATCGCGAGCGCGGCCATCAACGCCGGCAGCAGCCACGCCGCATTGGTCGACGCCGGGGCGGGTTCGAACACCATGAAAGGCGATGCGGGATCGACGCTGAAGCGCACGATACGGCCATCCTTCACCTCGGCGGCGAGGCGTTCGCCGCTGTTCGTGTCGCGCCACACGAAGGGTGCGACCTCGACCCAGTCGCGCGCCGCGGCGCTGAGCCCGTCGAGCGCGGGGAAGCTGAGCTTGCCTGCTTCGGTCAGCGTGATCGTCGGCTGGCCGAGCAGCCCCAGCAGGCTCAGGAAATTGGTGAAGGAGCCGCGGCTGCTGACATAATGGCCGACCATCATCCGCGCATGTTCGCGCGCCGTCTTCTCATCGACCGCCCCCGGCGTTTCGGTGCCGGGCAGATAGCGATCGGCGAATTTGTGGAACAGCGCGCTACGGATCGCGCCCGCCGCCCCGTCCTTGCCGGCGCTGTTCATCGAGACGAAGACGCCGACGTCGGCATCGGGGAACAGCCACAGGTAGCTGTGGAACCAGACGGTGTCGCCGCCATGCGCGATCGCGCGGTGACCGTTGACCCATTGTTCGTAGAAGCCGAGCGCCATGCTGTTCAGCGGCCCGACGCCGGGCGCCTTGTAATCATGCATCATCCGGGCGGTTTCGGGCTTCAGCAGCCCGGCGCCGTCGTTCAGGTGCGCGATCATGAACTTGCCCATATCCGCCCCGCTTGCCGACAGGCTGCCCGCCGGTCCGGGAATGACCATTTCAAATGGCTTCGGTTTTTGCGTGACGTCGGGGTAGCCGTTCGACATGTCGCCCGCGAGCCGCGCGGGCAAAGGCTGGCGAAAACTGGCCTGCGTCATGCCGAGCGGCTGGAAGACGTGATTTTCGATATAGGCATCGAACGGCTCGCCGCTGACGCGTTCGACGATATAGCCCGCAAGGGCGGTGGCATAGTTGGAATAGGCCGGCGTCGTCCCGGGCGCGAAAACCCGCTGCGGCAGCGCCAGCGGCATCTGCTGCTTCAGCGACATCGCCGCCTTCGGGTTGCTGCTGATCAGATAGCGGACCGATTCCTCGAAACCCGCCGTGTGCGTCATGATGTTGCGCATCGTGATGGGCTTGCCGGCAAAGGGCGGAATCCGGAAATCGAGATAGGCGTTCACATCCTTGTCGAGATCGATCTTGCCCGCCTCGACCTGCTGCATCACCGCGGTCCAGGTCAGCAGCTTGGACACCGACCCCGGCCGGAACAGCGTCGTTTCGGGATCGACCGGCTTGCGCTTCGCGACATCGGCAAAGCCATATCCCTTTTCGAGCACGACCGCGCCATCCTTCACCACGACGACGACCGCGCCCGGGATGCGGCCATGTTCGAGGGCATAGGGCAGGAAGCCGTCGAGGAACGCCTCGACATCGGGGGGCGTCAGCGTTGCGGTCTCGACCGACTTGGCTGCGGGAAGCGGCGCCACCTCGGCCTTTTTCGCGGCGATCTGCGCGACCGGCCCCTGTGCGGCGAGCGGCACGGCGGCCAATGCCGCCAGCGCGATCCCCAATTTGCGGATGAAACGCATCTGCTTCCCCTTTTCACTGGCGCACCGACTGGCCCTTGCGGCGCGACGCGCGACCCCTTACCAAGGACCGAAACCCAATGGCCCAATGGGGACATAATGATCCTGATTAGAAAATTGTCAAACGCGGAATGGAAAAACTGATGGCGGATCGGTCGAGTCCGCCCACGCTGGGCGCCGTGATGCGGGGCATTCGTTCGCGAAAGGGCTGGACGCTCAAGGAGATGAGCGCCAGGTCGGGCATTCCCGTGTCGACTCTGTCGAAGGTCGAGCATGACCGGCTGACGCTGAGCTACGACAAGCTGCAACAGCTTAGCCAGCGGCTTCAGATTCGCATGTCGGACCTGTTCGCCGAGGAGGAGGAAGACGCCGCGCCGCGCGTCACCGGCCGGCGCAGCATTGCCGAGATCGACCGAGCGGCGCGCGTCACCACCGACAATTATGATTATCATTACCTCTGCACCGACCTGCGCCAGAAGCGGATGATCCCGATCCTGACCCGCATCCGCGCCCACAGCGCGAGCGAGTTCGGCGAACTCGTCCATCATCAGGGCGAGGAGTTCATCTATGTGCTGGAAGGACGGATCGAGGTGCACAGCGAATTCTACGATCCGGTCACGCTGGATGTCGGGCAGGGCATCTACATCGATTCGTCGATGGGCCACGCCTATGTCGTCGCCGACGGTTTCGAAGAGGCGCTGGTGCTTGGCGTCTGTTCCAGCGCCGACGACGGGCTGATGGATTCGCTGATGAGTCTGCACGGCTGAGACACCGCATGGCCGAACAAAGAGGAACAGACCGATGACCGCACGCCAGACCTTCGCCATCCCTGTCATCGCGCTGCTGCTGTCGACGTCGGCGGCGGCGGGCGCGGCGGACCCCGCCTATGACCTGGTGATCCGCGGCGGCACGCTGTACGACGGATCGGGCAAGCCGCCGGTCACCGGCGATGTGGCGATCAAGGGCGACCGCATCGTCGCGGTCGGCAAGGTCGAGGGGGATGCGACCAGGGAGGTGTCCGCCCAGGGCATGGCGGTGGCCCCCGGCTTTATCAACATGCTGAGCTGGGCGACCGAATCGCTGATCGCCGATCCGCGCAGCCAGAGCGACATCCGCCAGGGCGTGACGCTGGAGGTGATGGGCGAAGGCTGGTCGATGGGCCCGATCAACGCGACGATGAAGGCGCAGGAAACCGAACGGCAGGGCGACATCCGATATCCGATCGAATGGAGCACGCTGGGCGACTATCTCGCCTATCTCGAAAAGCGCGGCATCGCCGCCAATGTCGCGAGCTTCGTCGGTGCCGCCACGGTGCGCGTCCACGAACTGGGCGAAGGCGATGTCGATCCGACGCCCGAACAGCTGGACCGGATGCGCGCGCTGGTCCGGCAGGCAATGAACGAGGGCGCACTCGGCGTCGGCAGCTCGCTCATCTATGCGCCCGGATCCTATGCCGAAACCGACGAACTGGTCGCGCTGACCGGCGAAGCGGCCAAATGCGGCGGCATGTACATCAGCCATATGCGGTCCGAAGGCGACCGGATCGAGGAGGCGGTCGACGAGCTGATCGACATCGCGCGCCGATCGGGCGCGCCGGCCGAAATCTATCATCTGAAGATGGCCGGGCGCGGCAATTGGGGCAAGCTCGACGCGATCGTGAAGAAGATCGAGGATGCGCGCGCCGAAGGGCTGCGGATCACCACCGACATGTACACCTATACCGCCGGGGCGACCGGGCTGGACGCCGCGATGCCGACCTGGGTCCAGGCGGGCGGGCTGGAACAATGGATCGAGCGGCTGAAGGACCCCGCGATCCGCGCCCGCGTCGCGACCGAGATGCAGACGGCGGGCGACGACTGGGAAAATCTCTATTTCGGGGCGGGCGCCGACAAGATGATCCTGTCGGGATTCAAGAATGACGCGCTGAAGCCGCTGACCGGCAAGACGCTGGCCGAAGTCGCGGCGATGCGCGGCAAATCGCCCGAAGAAACCGCGATGGACCTGGTGATCGAGGACGGATCGCGGGTCGGCACCGTCTATTTCCTGATGTCCGAGGACAATGTCCGCCGTCAGGTCCAGCTTCCGTGGATGAGCTTCGGGTCCGATGCGGCGTCGCAATCGGCGGAAGGCGTGTTCCTGAAATCGGGCGCGCATCCCCGGACCTATGGCAATTTCGCGCGGCTGCTCGGCCGCTATGTCCGCGACGAAAAGCTGATTTCGCTCGAACAGGCGGTCTATCGCCTGACCACCCTGCCCGCGACGACCCTGGGGCTGGCGGAGCGCGGGGCGCTGAAGCCCGGCTATTATGCCGATGTCGTGATCTTCGACCCCGCGACGATCGCCGACCGCGCGACCTTCGAAAAGCCGCATCAATATGCGGTCGGCGTGCGCGATGTCTTCGTCAACGGGGTCGCGGCGCTGAAGGATGGCGAACCGACCGGCGCCACCCCCGGCCGCGCCGTCCATGGGCGGGGACTCGGCCGCTGCCCCTGACAGGATGCATGGCAACGGGAAGAAGATGGCGCACCCAAGAGGATTCGAACCTCTGACCTCTGCCTTCGGAGGGCAGCGCTCTATCCAGCTGAGCTATGGGTGCTGGGTGAACGGGCCTCTAGCAAGTGCGGACGGCGCCAGCAATGGTCTATCGACCGCCGGGCGCAGATGTGCGAAGCCGCACCGCGGTGCGGGTGACGGGGAGCATGACGGATGACGGCGCCGCCGCGCGAATGGCCGATGGCGGCCGATCTATACGGCGAAATGCAGCTCGAGGCGGTGCGCCCGGCGCGGCGGCGGCTGCGCGATTTTGCGCCGGGGGTGCTCGTCACCGGGATCGCCGCGCTCGCCGCGGCATGGATCGCCGACCATTATGGCGCGCCACTGGTGCTGATGGGGCTGCTGATCGGGCTGGCCCTGTCCTTTCTGTCGCAGGACGCGCGCACCCATGCGGGGCTGGACCTGATGTCGCAGACGGCCCTGCGCATCGGCATCGTGCTGGTCGGCGCGCGCATCACCGCGGCGCAGCTTGCCGACCTCGGCCCGCTGCCCTTTGCCCTGCTCGTCGGCATCATGGTCGCGGTGATCGTCGTGACCGTCGCCAGCGCGCGCCTGTTCGGGCAGGACCGCCATGCCGCGCTGCTCGCTGGCGGCGCCACCGCGATCTGCGGCGCGTCGGCCGCGCTGGCGCTGTGGTCGCTGATCGGCGAGCGGCGGGTCGATCAGGCGCGCTTCACGCTGACGCTGGTCGGGATCACCGTCGCGAGTGCGCTGGCCATGACCCTGTACCCCGTCCTGGCCGCCGAGCTGGACCTGTCGGACGCCCAGGCCGGCTTCCTGATCGGCGCGTCGGTTCATGACGTCGCGCAGGCGATCGGCGGCGGCTTTTCCTTTTCGCAGCCCGCAGGCGAAGTCGCGACCATTGTCAAGCTGACGCGCGTTGCGCTGCTCGCGCCGATGCTGATGCTCGCCGCGCTGTGGCTGGCGCGGCAGGGCGCGGCGACCGAGGATCGCCGCCGCATTCCGCTGCGTCTGCCCTGGTTCATCCTGGGCTTTCTGGCGCTGGTCGCGATCAATTCGCTGATCGTCCTGCCCGCGCCGGTTCAATCGGGTGCAGGCATCGCCGCGCAGGCGCTGCTGCTGCTGGCAATCGTCGCGACGGCGATGAAGGCGCGGCTGCATCTGTTGCTGGACCAGGGCTGGCGGAGCTTCGCGCCGATCATCGTCGCGACGCTGACCAGCTTTGCCCTGTCGCTGGCCGCCGCGCTGTCCCTATGATGCTGTCCCTTTGATGATGTGACGGCGTGACGTCACGTCGTGGGAAGCGGGCTCAACCCTTCGGCATCGCCCAGCTGACCGTCAACTGGGTCGCGCGGCGCGGGATGTCGAGCTTCGCCTCGCTGAAATTGACTTTTTCATTGGGCGGCAGCGTCCGGACCGGCGGCTTGATCGTCCAGCTGTAGACGATCGTCCCCTGCGCATCGCGCAATTCGGCCAGAATCGGCGGCACGCGCTGTTCGCGGTCGGTCGGGTTGATGATGACGCCCGACGCCGCGAAATAGATGGTGCCGTCGGCGAGTTCGCGATGATCCTGATTGGGGGGCAGTTCGATCACCAGATCCGGCTCGTTCGCCATTCCCGCCAGGCCCAACCCCTGCGCCCAGCTGGGCAGACCGAACCAGTAGAGCGCGCCGGTCGCCGCGACCATCAGCATCGCCGCGCCGGCGGCGATCCACGTCCAGCGCTTTGCCGGGTTGCGGCGCGGCCGGCGGAACGGCAGCGGCGCATCAGCGACGGCGGGCGCGTCGCGGGGCACCGGTTCTGGCACCGCAAAGGCGTGCGGTGGCGGCGGTGCCGGTTGCGGGATCGGCGGGGCGGCCGCAGACGCCGGCGGCGATGGCGATGGCGATACCGCCGCGGCGTCACGCGGCGCGGGCTGGCTGGGCGGAGCGGGGGCCGGGGCCGCTTCGGTCACGGCATCCGCCGCCGGGGCGCTTGTCGCCGGTTCCTGGAACCAGCTGTGGCGGCAATTGGCGCAGCGCACGGTTCGGCCGGTCGGTCCGATCGCCGTATCGGGAACGACATAGCGGGTGCGGCAGGACGGACAGGCAAGGATCATGGCTTCCCCTCTAGACACGCTGATTCGCAGCGTTGCAAGCGCCGCGTCGCGCTTCGCGCTTGTCGTCGCCCGGCAGCCGTGCAACAGCCATCGCCATGAGCGACAGGCTCCCCATTTTCCGCTGTTCGGCAGCGGCGCGAAAACGCGCTTCGGTGGCGTCATGACGGGCGCGGCGTCCGGGCGCGGCGGCGGCGCGATGGTGGAATTCGACGGCGTCGGCCTGCGCTATGGCCCCGATGCCGAAATCCTGTCCGACGTCAGTTTCAACCTTCAACCGGGCAGCTTCTATTTCCTGACCGGCGCATCGGGCGCGGGCAAGACGTCGCTGCTCAAGATGCTCTATCTCGCGCAGCGGCCGAGCCGCGGTCTGATCCGCCTTTTCGGGGAGGATCTGGTCACCATGCCGCGCGCCCGACTGCCCGGATTTCGCCGCAGGATCGGCGTGGTTTTCCAGGATTTCCGGCTGATCCCGCACCTGTCGGCGCGCGACAATATCGCGCTGCCGCTGCGGATCGCGGGGGTCGGCGAAGAGGATCTGGCCGGCCCGGTCGGCGAAATGCTGAGCTGGATCGGCCTCAGCGAACGCGCCCACGCCTTTCCGCCGACGCTGTCGGGCGGCGAACAGCAGCGGGTGGCGATCGCGCGCGCCGTCATCGCCCGCCCGCAGCTGCTGGTCGCCGACGAACCGACCGGCAACGTCGATCCCGACATGGCGATGCGCCTTCTCGGCCTGTTCGAGGCGCTCAATCGCCTTGGCACCACGGTCGTCGTCGCGACGCACGACATCCACCTGATCAGCCGCATCGAAAATGCCCAGATGATGCGGCTGGAACGGGGACGCCTGTCCGATCCCACCGGCGCGCTGCGCTATCCGCCGAACCGCTCGTGACGCCAATGGCCCGCCGATGATCATCCCGCGCGTTCCTGTCCAGCACCGGCGCCTGCTGCCCGACCGCCGCCTGTCGGGGCCGACCCCGTGGGTGATCGCGATCCTGATGATGCTGACGCTGCTTGCCGCCGCGGCGGGGGTCGGCCTGACCCGATCGGCAGATGCGATCGGCACCGCCATTGCCGGGCGCGTCACGGTGCAGATCGTCACCGCCAACCCCGTGACCCGCGCCGAACAAGCCGCCGCGCTGCGCCGCCGCGCCGCCGCGCAGCCCTTTGTCCTGTCGGCGCGCGCGGTCGAACAGGCGGAACTGCAGGCGACGCTTGGTCAATGGTTCGGCAGCGCCGACGGCGACGACCCGGTGCTGCAATCGCTGCCGCTGCCCGCCCTGGTTGACATCGATTTCGTCGGCGCCGACCGCGCCGGTCATATGCGCCAGCTGCGCGCGCTGGTCGCTGCCGAGGCACCGGGCGCGCGGATCATTCCGCACGCCGAATGGCTGGCGCCCGTCGCGCGGCTGATCCGCTCGCTCGCCTGGGTGGCGGGAACGCTCGTCCTGCTGATGATCGCGGCGAGCGGGGCGGTCGTGATCATGACCGCCCGCGCCGCGCTCGGCACACATTATGCGACGATCGAGATGCTGCACCTGATCGGCGCGACCGACCGCCAGATCACGCGGCTGTTCCAGCGCCGCATCGCCATCGACACCGCCTATGGCATCGCGTTGGGAAGCGTGGTCGCCGCGGCGATCCTGCTGCTGATCGGCTGGCAATGGTCGGGCGTGACCGCCGGGCTGGCGGCAACGGCATCGCTGGGACCCGGCGGCTGGCTGCTCTTGCTGGCGCTGCCGCTATTGGCTATCGCGCTGGCAGCCCTGACGGCGCGCCAGACGCTGCTTGCGGCGCTCAAGAAGATTCTATGATCAAACGCCTGCTTTCTCTCCTGTTCCTTGCATGGGTGCTGGGTTTCGCCTGGTTCGCCCTGTTGCCGCCGATGCCGGCGCCGCCGCAGCACACCGACGCGATCGTCGTGCTGACCGGCGGTCCCGGCCGCATCGACCGCGCGCTCGAACTTCTGGAAGACAAGCAAGCCGAACGCGTGCTGATCAGCGGCGTCGCGCGGGCCGTGAAGCCGCGCGAACTCGCCGCCGAATATAAGCGCCCCGAACAATTGTTCGACTGTTGCATCGCGCTGGGGTTCGAGGCCGAAGATACGCGGTCGAACGCGACCGAGGTCGCGACCTGGGTTGCGCGGCGCAACTACAAGAGCATCCGGCTGGTCACCACCGACTGGCACATGCGCCGCGCCGAATATGAACTGTCGCGGGCGATGGACGACAAGGTGACGATCCTGCCCGACGCGGTGCGCAGCCAGCCCAGTTTCGCCACGCTGTTTCGCGAATATCACAAATATCTGGCGGGGCTGGCCGGCGGCGTTCTGGGCCTGTGACAGCGATGCGGTATATGATCGCCCTGATCCGCTCGATCCTGTTCTGGCTGCTGTTCGTGCTGATGAGCAGCATATGCTCGATCGGTGCGATCATATCGCTGCCGATATCGCATCACGCCACCCGCTGGTTCGTTCGCCTCTGGGCGCGGTGGCACCGGCTGATCTGCCGCTTCGTGCTCGGCCACCGCGTCGTCGTCGACGGCGCCATGCCCGACACGCCGGTGCTTTATGTCTTCAAGCATGAATCGGCGTTCGAGACGATCGAACAGCCGATGCTGTTCCAATGGCCCGCCGTATTCGCAAAGGAGGAGCTGTTCTCCATCCCCGTCTGGGGGCAGGCGGCGCGTTTCTATGGCCTGATCCCCGTCGACCGCGACGGCGGGGGCAAGGCGATGCGCGCGATGCTGAACGCCGCGAAGGCCGCGCTGGCGGCCGGCCGCCCGCTCGTCCTGTTCGCGGAGGGTACGCGCGTGCCGCACGGACAGGCGCCGACGCTGCGCGCGGGCTTCGCGGGCGTCTATCGCCTGCTCGGCGTGCCGGTGATCCCGGTCGCGGTCGACAGCGGCATCGCCTATCCGCCGCACCGCTGGGTCAAATGGCCCGGCACCATCACCTACCGAATCGGCGAGACGATTCCCGCGGGGCTGGCGCGCGAAGAGGCCGAAGAACGCGTATGGCGCGCGATCAACGCGCTGAATCCGCCCGAGGCGTTGCTGTCGGACCAATAACGGCCGGGGCAGCGTGCCTGTCAGGGACGATCAGTGCTTGCGCCCGAAATCGGGCGCGGCATCATCCTGCCCCTGTTCGATGATCGACCGGCGGATCGCCCGCGTGCGCGTGAACCAGTCTTCCAGCTTGTCGCCGTCGCCGCGGCGGATCGCCTGTTGCAGCGAGGTCAGATCCTCGTTGAAGCGTTGCAGCGTCGTCAGCACCGCATCCTTGTTCGCCAGAAAAACGTCACGCCACATCACGGGATCGCTCGCCGCGATGCGCGTGAAGTCGCGAAAGCCGCCCGCCGAATATTTGATGACCTCGCCCTCGGTCACCTCCTCCAGCTCGCTGGCGGTGCCAACGATGGTGTAGGCGATCAGGTGCGGCAAATGACTGGTCATCGCCAGCACCAGATCATGATGTTCGGCGCCCATCGTCTCGACCTTTGCGCCTAGCGCTTCCCAAAAGACGGTCAGTGCCGCCACCGCATCGGGCCGCGCGTCCGCGGGCGGGGTCACGATGCACCAGCGTCCGTCGAACAGCGTCGCGAAGCCTGCGCCGGGCCCGCTGTTTTCGGTCCCCGCCACCGGATGCGCGGGAATGACGGCATGATGCGGCAGCGCCGCGCGCAGCGCCGCGCCGACGCCCGCCTTGGACGAGCCGACATCCGAAATGATCGCATCCGCCTTCAGGCCCGGCGCCATCGCCGCGGCGGCATCGCCCATGCGCCCCACCGGCACGGCGAGTATGACCAGATCGGCGCCGGCCACCGCATCGGCGACGTCGTCGGCGATAGCGCCGCACAGGCCGAGCGCCCGCGCCTCGTCGCGGACCGCCGCGCTGGCGTCATGGCCCGTCACGGCAACGCCGGGCAGCCGCGCCGCCACCGCGCGCGCGATCGACGATCCGATCAGGCCGAGCCCGACGATGGCGATCCGGTCGACGGGCATCAGGCGGTGAGCGCGGCGCGGATCGCCGCCGCCAGGCCGCGTGTTTCGTCGGCGGTGCCGATCGTCATGCGCAGCGCCTGGGGAATGCCCTGCCCCGGCAGCCAGCGAACGATATAGCCCGTCTCCATCAGCCGGTTATAGACGGTCTCCGCATCGACCTTTCCTTCGAACAGGACGAGCAGGAAATTGGTCGCCGACGGCACGACGCGGACGCCATGGTTGCCGAGCGCCTGCAGTTCGCCCGCCAGCCAAGCGCGCCATTCGGCGTTGTGCGCGCGGCTCGACGTCACGAAGTCATCGTCTGCGAGCGCGGCGGCGGCGGCCGCCTGGCCCGCGCGCGTGACGTTGAACGGCAGGCGGATACGGTGCAGCGCCGAAATCACATCGGCCGACGCATAGCCCCAGCCGATCCGTTCGGCGGCAAGGCCGTGAATCTTCGAAAAGGTGCGCGTGACAAAGACATTGGGCGCGGTCTTCGCCAGGTCCAGCCCGTGATCATCCTCATGCGGTTCCAGATATTCGGCATAGGCCTGATCGATGACGAACAGGATATTCTGCGGCAGGCCGGCATGGAGCCGCGCGACATCCGCCCGGCTCGCCAGCGTCCCGGTGGGATTGTTCGGATTGGCGAGATAGACGACGCGCGTCCGGTCCGTCACGGCGGCGAGCAGCGCGTCGACATCGGTCGCATAGTCGCGGTCGTCGGCTTCGACCGGGATCGCGCCGACGCGCCGCGCGGCGATCTCGTACACCGCGAAGCCATAGCGGACATATAATATCTCGTCGCCCGGTCCGGCATAGGTGCCCGCCGCCAGATGCAGCAGCTCGTCCGACCCGTTGCCACAGATCACGCGCGCGGGATCGAGGCCATATTTCACCGCGATCGCCTCGCGCAGCGCCGCGGCGCCGGGGTCGGGATAGCGCGACAGGGCGTCGGCGTCGGCCTGCGCCGCGCGGAACGCCGCGCGCGCCTTTTCCCCGGTGCCCAGCGGGTTCTCATTGGCGCTGAGCTTGATCAGCGGGCGCCCATCCGCCCCCGCCGATTTGCCGGGAACATAGGGCGCGATGCCGCTGATCCACGGCTTGGGCGTCAGGGTCTGGATCGTGTCGGTCATGGCGCGCCGTTTAGCGGCTGGACGGCCCAAGTCCAGCACGTTGACAGGCCCCGCCCGCCCGCCTAGCCCCGCGCATCATGGCGACCCGTCTGCAATCCGACCGGCACAATCATATCGAACTCGATTCGCCGCTTGTCCTCGACAGCGGGGCGGAACTCGCGAAACCGACGATCGCCTTTGAATCCTATGGCCCGCTCAACGCCGCGCGCGACAATGCCATATTGATATGCCACGCGCTGACGATGGACCAATATGTGGCGTCGACGCATCCCGTGACCGGCAAACCGGGCTGGTGGAGCAAGGTAGTCCGTCCCGGCGGGGTGATCGATACCGATCGCTATCATGTCATCTGTGCCAATGTCATCGGCAGCTGCCTGGGGTCGATCGGTCCGGCCAGCATCGATCCGGCGACCGGCCAGGCCTTTGCGATGCGCTTTCCGGTGGTGACGATCGGCGACATGGTGCGCGCGCAGGCCATGCTGCTCGACGCGCTCGGCATCGATCGGCTGCACGCCGTCATCGGCGGATCGATGGGCGGGATGCAGGCGCTGGCCTGGGCCGCCCAATATCCGCACCGCGTCGACCGCGCCATGATCATTGCATCGGCGGCGCGCCATTCGGCCCAGAATATCGCCTTCCACGAAGTCGGGCGGCAGGCGATCATGGCCGACCCCGACTGGCAGGGCGGCGATTATTATGCGAGCGGCCGGGTTCCGGTAAAGGGGCTGTCGGTCGCGCGCATGGCCGCCCATATCACCTATTTGTCCGAAGCCGGGCTGACGGAAAAATTCGGCCGCCAGTTGCAGGACCGCGAGGCCAAGACCTTCGGCTTCGAGGCCGATTTCCAGATCGAATCCTATCTGCGGCATCAGGGGATCAGCTTCGTCGATCGGTTCGACGCCAATTCCTACCTCTATATCACCCGGGCGATGGATTATTTCGATCTGGCCGACCCCCATGGCGGGCGGTTGGCCGATGCCTTTCGCCATTCGCCGGTGCGATTCGGGCTGGTCAGCTTCGATTCCGACTGGCTGTATCCGACGTCCGAATCGCGCCGGATCGTCCAGGCGCTGCACGGCGCCGGGGCGCAGGCCAGCTTCGTCGAACTGTCGAGTCCCTTCGGCCACGACGCCTTTCTGCTCGATTCGCCCGAAATGTGGCGGCTGATCGCCGGCTTTATCGAGGCGGGCCGATGAACGCTCCGTCGCTTCGTCCCGACCTGGCGCTGATCGCGGCGCAGGTGCCGGTCGGCGCGCGGGTGCTCGACATCGGCTGCGGCGACGGAACGCTGATGGCGGCGCTGCGCGAAACGAAACAGACCGACGTGCGCGGACTGGAAATCGATCCGGCCAATGTCGCCGCCGCGATGGAGCGCGGCCTTGCAGTGGTTCAGGGCGACGCGGAACGCGACATCGCCGATTATCCCGACGACAGTTTCGACATCGCGATCCTGTCGCAGACCCTGCAGACGTCGCACCGGCCCGACCGGGTTATCGACGAACTGCTGCGCATCGCGCCGCGCGCCTTCGTCAGCTTTCCCAATTTCGCGCATTGGCGCATCCGGCTGGCGCTCTTGTGGGGCGGGCGGATGCCGGTGACCCGGCTGCTGCCCGTCGCCTGGTATGAAACGCCGAACATTCACCATGTGACGGTCAGCGACTTTCGCGACCTGGTGCGCGAGAAGGGCATCGGGGTCGAGCGGGCCTGGTATCTGTCGGGCGACAAGCCGACGAGCGACGCCGCCGCGACCTGGCGCGCGGAACATGCGATTTTCCTGATCTCGCGCGGGCGCTGACGCCGCCCCTCAATCCCGCTTGGCGAGCCCGTTCGCGAGCAGGTCGTTGGCGGCGCCCGCGATCGCCGCAATGTCGCTGTCGGCGTCCCACAGGCCGTAGCGCATCCCGAGAAACACGTTCATGCCCGCGATTGCCCACGCGTGTACCTCGTCCGCGTCGGGACGGATGTCGCCGCGCGCGACTCCCGCGGCAAGCCGCTGGCGGATGCGCTCGACCGTCGTTTCATAATGGCGGCGATAGCTGGCGTAATCGACGAACTCGGCCTCGTCGATGATGCGATAGATTTCCTTATGGTCGCGCACGAAGCCCAGATAGGATTCAAGACCGATATGTTCCGCCGCAATCGCGTCCGCCGCCGCCTGGACGCGCGGGGTCACATGATCGCGGAGCTGTTCGCTCATATAGCGGACGAGCGCCTGAAAGATTTCCTCTTTCGAATCGAAATAGGTGTAGAAACTGCCCAGCGCGGTGCCGGCGCGACGGGTGATCCCGCTGATCGACGCGTCGTGGAAGCCGCGCTCGCCGAATTCGACCGCCGCCGCGTCGAGCAGCTTGCGCAGCGTCCGACGGCCGCGTTCGGTCCGCGGGGTCTTGTCGCGCGCCGCGCCGCCTTCGCCGTCGGCATCCGTCGATGATCGCGGTTGATCCATGCTGTCTTCCGTCTCCCCAACCCGTCCGGCTCTTCCTGCCGCCGACCCGCCGGCCCACTGCCCGATCCGGTCCATCGTGGCATTCCGGCGCCAGTGGCAAGCAAAAAAGCAACCGGGCAAACTTCCAAGTTGAAACTTGGTTCACCTTTCATTATTGGACGAAGCGCGGCTTGGCAAGCACCAGGCCCAACAATTCATAACAGGGCGGCAACCGGCCGCCCGCCTATGGGAGAGTTGATCATGCGTCCTTTCGCCCGCCGGCTGCGCCGCGCCGTCTTCGCCACCAGCGCGCTTTCCATGCTCGCCGTCACCCCCGCCGCCTTCGCACAGGATGCAGCGGATGAAGGCGTGTCCGCCGATACCGGCGACGGCGAGATCATCGTGACCGCCCGCCGCCGCGACGAACGGTTGATGGACGTGCCGGTCGCGGTCAGCGCCTTTTCGGGCGATGCGCTCGAGGCGCGCGGCGCGCTCGACCTGACCGACATCGGCAACATCACCCCGAACACGACGCTGGAAACCTCGCGCGGGACCAACTCGACGCTCAGCGCCTTCATTCGCGGCGTCGGCCAGCAGGATCCGGTTCCCGGGTTCGAGGCGGGCGTCGGCATCTATCTCGACGATGTCTATCTGAACCGCCCGCAGGCCGCCGTGCTCGACATCTACGACGTCGAGCGGATCGAGGTGCTGCGCGGGCCGCAGGGCACGCTGTACGGCCGCAACACGATCGGCGGCGCGGTCAAATATGTCACCAGGATGCTGCCGCAGGACTTCAGCCTGAAGGCGCGCGCGACCTATGGCACCTATGATCAGGCCGAAGGCGTGCTGACCGCCAGCGCGCCGTTGACGGACATGCTGCGCATCGGCGGGTCGGTGGCGCGCCTGTCGCGCGGCGGCTTCGGCGACAATCTGACGATCCCCGGCCTCGAAAATTACAACAAGGACGTGTGGGCGGGCCGCGGCACGCTGGAATTCGGCGGCTATGACCAGCCGGTGCTGATCCGCCTTTCCGGCGACTATACCCGCGACAAGTCGGACCCACGCAACGGCCATCGCCTGATTCCCGGCCTGCTATCCGGCGCGCCGGTGCTGGACGACGTCTATGACACGCGCGCGGGGCTCAACGATCCGAAACAGGATATCAAGGCATGGGGCCTGGCGCTGAACGTCACGGCCGAACTGACCGACAATCTGACGCTCCGTTCGATCAGCGCCTGGCGCAAGGACACCAGCTATACGCCGATCGATTTCGACGCGCTGCCCGCGGTCGATGTCGACGTTCCCGCCGTCTATCGCAACGAACAGCTGAGCCAGGAATTCCAGCTCCTCTACGACAGCGACCGGCTGCACGGCCTGGTCGGCTTCTACTATCTCGACGCCAAGGCCTATACCAAGTTCGACGTCCTGCTCGCGACCACGGGCGCCCTGCTCAGCCTTCCGGGCTTCGCGCAGCAGACGATCGGCGACGTGCGTACCGACACCTGGTCGGTGTTCGGTGATTTCACCTTCGACATCACCGATCGCCTCCACCTGTCGGCGGGCGGCCGCTACACCGTCGACAACCGCAACAGCTTCGTCTTCAAGCAAAACCGCCTGCTCGGCGCCGATCCCGAATTCGGCGGCATCGGTATTCCGCTGGGCGCGCCGATCACCAATTTCGACGGCAAGGCGCGGTTCAAGAAATTCACCCCGCGCGCCTCGCTCTCCTATGACGTCAGCGACGATCTTATGGTCTATGCCTCCTATTCGCAGGGTTTCAAGGGCGGCGGCTTCGACCCGCGCGGCAGTGCCAACGCGCCGGCGATCGACGTCAACCGCGACGGGCTGTTCAGCTATGGCGAGATTTACGATTTCTTCCTCTTCGAACCCGAAGAGGTCGACAGCTACGAAGTCGGGATCAAGGGCGCGGCCGCCGGCGGCGATGTGACCTTCGCACTGACCGGCTTCTATGCCGATTACAAGAATGTCCAGATTCCGGGATCGGTCGGCATCGACGCGAACAACGACGGAATCTTCGAAGGCTTCTCCGGCGTCACCACCAACGCCGCCGCAGCGACCTTCAAGGGCGTCGAGCTGGAGACGACCGCGCGCTTTGCCCGCGACTTCGCGGGCGCCGGATCGCGGATGAGCTTTGCGGGCACGCTCGGCTATATCGACGCGCAATATGACAGCTTCATCGGCGCGCTCGGCACCGACGTCTCCGACATCACCGACATCCAGAACACGCCCAGCTGGACCGCTTCGGGAACGCTTGGCGCACTGGTGCCCGTCGGCGACGGCGACATCAATTTCTCGACCACCGTTTCGTACCGCAGCAAGACGCAGCAGTTCGAATATCCCAGCCCCTATCTGGACCAGAAGGGCTATGCGCTATGGGACGCCAGCCTCGTCTATCATTTCGGCGGCGATCATTATTCCATCGGCGTCTATGGCAAGAACATTCTGGACAAGCAGTATAAGACGTCGGGATACCAGTTCCTCGCCACCAACCCGGCGACCGGCCAGCCGATCATCGGCACCAACGGTCGGCCGACCCCGACGCTCGGCCGCGAAGGGGTCGCGACGGTCTTCTACGGCAATCCGCGGCAGGTCTTCGTCACCGGCACGGTCAAATTCTGACCCGGCCATCCCCGCCAAAACGAAAAGGGGCGCCCGATGCGGCGCCCCTTTTTGCGCCGCGACCGCGGACGGCGGAGCGAATCAGCCCTGCAACGGCGGAGCGCCGCCCGGCGCCGCCATGCGTTCGCCGTCGATGACGATCGGACTCGCCAGCCCGTCGACGAAAGCCCCATCGGGCCGAAAGCGCATGCCGCGTGCGATCACCTGCGGATCGGCGAAAACGCCGGCAAGGTCGTTGATCGGTCCGGCCGGTACGCCTTCGTCTTCGAGCGCGAGCGACAGCGGCTGCGCCGGCCACGTCGCGATCCTGGCGGCAAGCAGCGGAATGAGCGCCGCGCGATTCGCGAGCCGCGCGGCGTTGGTCGCAAAGCGGGGGTCTTCGGCCCAGCCGGGCTCACCCAGAATCGCGCACAGCTTGCGGAACTGGCCATCGTTGCCGACCGCGATCACCAGCTGGCCGTCGGCGGTCGCGAACGCCTGATAGGGCACGACATTGGCGTGGCCGTTGCCCATGCGCTTCGGCGCGACCCCGCTGGCAAGATAATTGGCCGCCTGATTGGCGAGCACGCCGACCTGGCAATCGAGCAGCGCCATGTCGATATGGGCGCCGGCACCCGTGGCGTCGCGCCGCCGCAGCGCGGCGAGGATCGCGACGGTCGCATACATGCCGGTGAAAATATCGGCATAGGCGATGCCCGCTTTCTGGGGAGCGCCATCGGGTTCGCCGGTCAGCGACATCGCGCCGCCCATCGCCTGAATGATGAAGTCATAGCCCGCGCGGGAGGCATAGGGGCCGGTCTGACCGAAGCCGGTAATCGAACAGACGATCAGGCGCGGGAAGGCGGCGCGCAGCGTCGCGGGGTCGAGACCATATTTGGCGAGCCCGCCCACCTTGTAATTTTCGATGACGACATCGGCATCGGCGAGCAGCGCGCGCACCGCCGCCTGTCCCGCCGGCGTCGCGATATCGATCGCGACGCCGCGCTTGCCGCGATTGGCGCTGTGATAATAGGCCGCGCCCAGATTCTCGCCCGCCGCGCCTTCGATGAAGGGCGGCCCCCAGCTGCGCGTATCGTCGCCGACGCCCGGCCGTTCGACCTTGACCACGTCGGCGCCAAGGTCGGCGAGCAATTGCCCGCACCACGGCCCCGCCAGAACCCGCGCCAGTTCGACGACGCGGATCGCGGCGAGCGGTCTTGGGAGCGGTTCGGGCAGCGGTTCAGGCAAAGGCCGACAGACCCGTGATCGCACGGCCGAGGATCAGGGCATGGACGTCATGCGTGCCTTCATAGGTGTTCACCGTTTCCAGGTTCACCGCATGGCGGATGACATGATAGTCGGCCGAAATGCCGTTGCCGCCGTGCATGTCGCGCGCGACCCGCGCGATGTCCAGCGCCTTGCCGCAATTGTTGCGCTTCAGGAAACTGATCATGTCGGGGGCCAGATGCCCCTCGTCGATCAGGCGCCCGACGCGCAGCGCCGCCTGCGTGCCGAGCGCGATCTCGGTCAGCATATTGGCGAGCTTGAGCTGTATGATCTGGTTCGCGGCCAGCGGACGCCCGAACTGCTTGCGGTCGAGCGTATAGTTGCGCGCCGCCTCATAACAGAATTCCGCCGCGCCCATCGCGCCCCAGCCGATGCCGTAGCGGGCGCGGTTGAGACAGCCGAACGGCCCCTTCAGCCCCGACACATGCGGCAGCAACGCCTCCTCGCCGACCTCGACGCCGTCCATGACGATCTCGCCGGTGATCGAGGCGCGCAAGGACACCTTGCCCTCGATCTTCGGCGCCGACAGGCCCTTCATGCCCTTTTCGAGCAGGAAGCCGCGAATCGCGCCGTCATGCGCATCCGATTTCGCCCAGACGACGAACACGTCGGAAATCGGCGAATTGGTGATCCACATCTTCGCGCCTTTCAGGCGATAACCGCCGGCGACCTTTTCGGCGCGGGTCCGCATGCCGCCGGGATCGCTGCCCGCGTCGGGTTCGGTCAGGCCGAAGCAGCCGACCAGTTCGCCCGAGGTCAGGCCGGGCAGATATTTGCGCTTCTGCTCCTCGCTGCCATAGGCGTTGATCGGATGGATCACGAGGCTCGACTGCACTGAACAAGCCGACCGATAGCCTGAATCGACGCGTTCCACTTCGCGCGCGATCAGGCCGTAGCTGACATAATTGAGCCCCGCGCCGCCATATTCGGGGTCGATCGTCGCGCCGAGCAGGCCGAGCGCGCCCATCTCGCGCATGATTTCGCGGTCGAAGCGTTCGTCGAGGAAGGCCGACGTCACCCGCGGCAGCAATTCGCCCGTCGCATAGGCGCGGGCCGCGTCGCGGATCATCCGCTCTTCGTCGGACAGCTGGCCGTCGAGGCCAAGCGGATCGAAGGGGTCGAGCGCCTCGATGCGCTGGGGGTCGGCAAGGGCCATGGCAAAGCGGGCTTTCTAATCCGGGCGCCCACCCGTGCCGGGCCGACGCGTCAGGGTGAAGGTTCGGCCGTTTTCCGGGCCATCGCGGCAGCGGGGCTGTCGCGCGGTTCCAATATCGCCGCCGTCTCGATCAGGTCAAGCGCGCGCCGAGCATCATTATAACGCCGCGCGTCGATCAGCCATTCGCGCGCCGCGACCGCGCCGGGCATCGCCTCGACCTCGCCGATCGCCATGTCGACCTGACCCGCCGCGACATAGCGCCGCGCACGGTCGAGCCGGGCGGAGGCCCGCGGCGACTGGGTTCCGGCGGCGCGCACGACGAACAGTTCGGACATTTCGCGGCGCAACCCGGTCCACAGGCTACCGCCATCCTCCGCGCCGCGCCCGACCAGTTCGGGCGCCACCGCGTCCAGTCCGGCGCGCAACTGTTCCAGCGTCACCGGGTCGCGCGCGGTATCTATGATCGTCTTGACCGCATTGGGCTGATCGTCCCCGAACCGCAGACGAAGCTGCGCGTCCAGATAGCCGAGCGACAAGCCGCGATCGAGCGCGCGGCGTACCGCGAAAGCGACGAGCAGCCCTTCGGCGCGCGACGCATTGCCAGACGCCGATTCGGCCTGCAGCGTGATTCGCGACAATCGCGTTTCCAGTTCGGCGACGCGCGCCGCCAGGGCGTTGGCGCCGTCGACCGGGGTGATCGCCATCGCCGGGACCGCCGCCGCGACGGCGGTGTCGACGACGCCCGCCTTCTCGCCGCTGCCGATCGTACCGCCGGGCACGGGGGCCTGGACGACCTTGGTCGCGGGTGCGCGATTGCTGTCGGAAATCAAGCGGTTCATCGCCCATCCGCCACCGACGACCCCGACCAGCAGGAGCAGGAAGCCCGCGATCGCGAGCATACGGATGGGCGGCCCCTTGGGCTGTACTTCATCGCCCAGGCGAACAGATTTGTCGCTGTCGATTGCCATATTCATCTTTCGGAACGACCCTATTTGGCGCCCTTGTGACACAAAGTGCGCGCCACTGCCAGCATTGCGGCATCGGTCGGCTGCGGCGCCGCGACGATCGCGCCCCATCCATCGCCTGCAGCACCGCGCGCCGCCGGACTGATCGCGACGATCGCCAGCGCGGCCCGCCGGCCTTCGGTCAGGTCGGCAATGCGCGATGCCGCCCGCCGCGAATGGGCGAGCAGCACGGCGTCCGACGCGATCCTTGCGTCCCATTCAGGCGGCGGCTCCACCGCATCGACGGCATAGCAGGGCAGCGCGCAGACCGTCGCCGCGCCGAAATCAAAGGCCGTCCGGTCGCGGCCGCACAGCCACAGGATCCGCCCGATTTTTCGTGACGCCATGCCGTCCGCCAGCGATTGTACATCGCCGTCGCCGACCGCCGCGACGGTCAGCCCCGCCGCTTCCGCCGCCCGCGCGGTCGCCGCGCCGACCGCATGAACGGGCAGCACGGCCAACCGGGCAAGTCCGGCGCCCGCGAGCCGCACCGCCTGCGCGCTCGTCAACAGAAGCGCATCGAAACCGGCTGGGTCGGGCGGGGTCCAGTCGAGCGGACGCGCTGCGAACAGCGGCAGATGATGCGCGTCGAGTCCCATCGCCCGCGCGCGCGCCAGCGTGGCGGTGCCGCCGGGATCGGGACGGGTGACGATCAGCGGGCGGGTGACGGTCATGCCCCGAACAGGCGGCGCACCGACGCTGGGGCGTCGGCCAACAGGCGCTGCGCCAAGTCGGCGGCAGCGCCGTCGCGTCCAATCATGATGGGGTCGCCGGCATCGCCGTCGCCCCCGATCATGACATGGCCGGCGGCATGGTCGGCGCCGTCGGCCGAAAAAATCTCCGCATCCAGCCGCAGATGCCCGCCGTCCAGCCAGCGCGCATGCGCCGCCACCGGCGACCGGCAATCGCCGCCCAGCGCGGCCAGGAAGGCACGCTCCGCCGCGACCGCGCCGTGCGTCGACGCATGGTCGACCGCGCGCAGCAACGCCAGCGTGACGGCATCGTCCGACCGGCCCTCGATCCCGATCGCCCCCTGCGATGCGGCAGGAAGCAACAGGCCGGCGGGTTGAACCCGGCCGACGGTGTGCATCCCCAGCCGGTCGAGGCCCGCCGCCGCGAGCAGCGTCGCATCGATATCGCCCGCCGCCAGTTTCGACAGCCGCGTCGCGACATTACCGCGCAGCAGCACCGTTTCGACATCGGGCCGCAATCGCCGGACCTGCGCCGCGCGCCGCGGGCTGCTCGTCCCCAGCCGCGCACCGTGCGGCAGATCGGCGATCGTTTCGGCGTCGATACCGTCCCGCACGACCAGCCGATCGCGCGGATCGGCCCGCTCGAGCATCGCCGCCAGCGCGAAGCGCGGATCGCGCAGCGTTTCGACATCCTTCAGCGAATGAACCGCGATGTCGATCGTCCCGGCATCGAGCGCCGCATCCAGTTCGCGCGTCCACAAGGCCTTGCCGCCGACCTCCGCCAGCGCACGGTCCTGGATACGGTCGCCGGTCGCGGTCATCGGCACGATGTCCAGCGCATCGGGGGCGATGCCGTGCGCCGCGATCAGCGCCGCCGCCGCCATATTCGCCTGCGCCATCGCCAATGGCGAGGCGCGCGTGCCGATGCGCAGGGGATTGGCGGATGTGGGAAGCGGAATCGAAGCCATGCGCCCGCTGCTAGCGTCCCTTGCTCTTGCGATAAAGGGGCGGGTAAAGGGACGCGCAAGATTATGTCACTCATCCTCGGCCTCGAATCGAGCTGCGACGAAACCGCGGCGGCGCTTGTCGGCAGCGACCGGCGCATTCTGGCGCATCGCGTCGCAGGGCAGGAGGCGGATCATGCCCCCTTTGGCGGCGTGGTGCCCGAAATCGCCGCGCGGGCGCATGTCGACCGGCTGGCGCCGCTGGTCGCGGGGGTGCTGGCCGACGCGGGCGTCACGCTGGCCGATGTCGACGCGGTCGCGGCGACCGCGGGGCCGGGGCTGATCGGCGGGGTGATGGTGGGACTCGTCACCGGCAAGGCGCTCGCCCATGCGGCGGGCAAGCCGCTGGTCGCGGTCAACCATCTCGAAGGCCATGCGCTCAGCCCGCGCCTCACCGACCCCGATCTCGGCTTTCCCTATCTGCTGTTGCTGGTTTCCGGCGGCCATTGCCAGCTGCTGCTCGTGCGCGGCGTCGGCGATTATCGCCGCCTGGCGACGACGATCGACGATGCCGCGGGCGAAGCCTTCGACAAGACGGCGAAGCTGCTCGGTCTCGGCTATCCCGGCGGCCCGGTGGTCGAACGCCTGGCGGCCGCTGGCGACCCGCGCGCCGTGCCGCTGCCGCGCCCGCTGGTCGGCAGCACGGAACCGCATTTCTCCTTCGCAGGCCTCAAAAGCGCGGTCGCCCGCGCCGCCGCGTCGGGCGACCATGACCCCGCCGATCTCGCCGCGTCGTTCCAGCAGGCGGTGGTCGATTGTCTTGTCGACCGCAGCCGCATCGCGCTGGCCGCCTGTCCCGACGCCACCGCCTTCGTCGTCGCGGGCGGCGTTGCGGCGAACGGCGCGATCCGGGCGGCGCTGACCGGCCTTGCGGCTCAGTTCGACAAGCCGTTCGTGGCGCCGCCGCTGTGGCTGTGCACCGACAATGGCGCGATGATCGCCTGGGCCGGCGCCGAACGCTTCGCGGCCGGGCTGACCGACCCGCTCGATACCGCGGCCCGCCCGCGCTGGCCGCTCGACGCGGCCGCCGAAGCCGTGCGCGGCGCCGGGGTCAAGGCATGACGCGTGAAGGCATGACGTCCTATCGCAGCTTCGGTGTCGTCGGCGGCGGCGCATGGGGGACCGCGCTCGCCCAGCTGCTCGCCGCGGACGGCGCGCCGGTGCGGATGTGGGCGCGCGAAGCCGATGTCGTTGCGGCGATCAACGCCGACCATCGCAATCCCGTCTTCCTGCCCGATGCCGTGCTGTCCCCGTCGCTGACCGCAACGGGCGATCTGGCCGACATGGCCGATCGCGACGCGCTGCTGATCGTCGTCCCCGTCCCCTTCCTGCGCGCGGTGCTCGCCGATCTGCCGGCGGGCGATACGCCGCTGATCTTTTGCAGCAAGGGAATGGAAGCGGGCAGCTTTGCCTTTCCCGTCGACATTGCCGAGAGCCTTTTTCCGGACCGGCCGCTCGCGGTTCTGTCGGGCCCGACCTTCGCGCACGAGGTCGCGGCGGGCCTGCCCACCGCCATCACGCTGGCGGCGGCGAACCCGGCACTGGCCGACGCGCTGGCCCACGCGCTCGCGCGGCCGCACTTCCGGCCCTATGTCTCCACCGACATGATCGGCGCGGAAATCGGCGGGGCGGTCAAGAATATCCTGGCCATCGCCTGCGGCATCGTCGACGGCGCGGGACTGGGGCTCAACGCGCGCGCGGCATTGATCAGCCGCGGTTTCGCCGAAATGACCCGCTTTGGAATCGCGCGCGGCGCCCAGGCGGAAACGCTCGCCGGGCTCGCCGGGCTCGGCGATCTGGTGCTGACCTGCACCTCGTCCAATTCGCGCAATTTCGCATTGGGACAGGGGCTCGGCCGCGGCGAGGAGGCCGCGAAACTGATGGCCGACCGGCGCACCGTGGCCGAAGGGGCGTTCAGCGCCCCGGTCATCGCCGCCGCCGCCCGCGCCGACGCGATCGACATGCCGATCACCGATGCGGTCGCGCGGCTGGTGGCGGGGGAAATCCGCGTTGCCGACGCCGTTCAGGCCCTGCTCAGCCGTCCGCTCCGACGCGAAGGCGCATGAAGCGCAGCCCCGCAACCGTACCGCCGCGATTGCCTGTCCCCGTTCGCCGCGCTAGGCTGCGCGGCAGGGAGCAGCAGAAGGGGCGCGAGGCTTGAGCCAGACGGACAGCGCCGCCGCGCCCCAATCGACCGCGCCCGATGCGCCGTCGCGCGATGCCGACACGGCCGCGCTGGCCAAGGGCGGCCGGACCAATTTCTTCGGCTTCATCCTGCGCCTCGTCGCGCGGCTGCCCTTTCTTTATTTCGCCGGGCGCTGGTACGGGCCGGAAGCGGTCGGCCGCTTCGCCTTTGCCGTGCTCGTCATCGAACTGGTGGCGCAGCTGGCGACGCTGGGGCTGAAGCGCGGCCTCGCCGAACAGCTCAGCGCGCCGGGCGCCGACCCGCGCACCACCGTGTGGGACGGCATGTTCGTCGCCTTCCTTGCCTCCGCGCTCGGTTCGGCGGTGCTGTTCCTCTTTCCCCAGTTCATGTTCCCGAGCGGGTCGATCAGCGCGTCGGATCGCGCGATGGCCTTCCTCGTCTTTGCGATCGCGGGGACCGAAATCGCCCTCGCCGCCTGCGCCTATCGCTATGATATTGGCGCGACGGTGCGCGCCCGCGCGATCGTCGAACCCTGGGTCATCAGCATCGCGGCGGCGGGTTTCTGGTTCGTCTCGCCGTCGGACGGGCTGATGCTGTCCTATGCGGCGGCGATGGTCGGCGCCTTTCTGACCGCGCTGTGGCCGATGATCCGCCACTATGGCGGTCCCGGCGTCTGGCGCCCGCAGCCCACGCATCTGATCGGGCTGGCGCGGCGCAACGCGCCGCTCGCCGCCGCCGACGCGATCGAGTGGGGCACGCGCCGGCTCGACCTGTTCATCCTTGGCCAGTTCACCTCGCCGACCATCTATGGCATCTATTATATGGCGCAGCAGGTCGCTTCGCTGCCACAGAAGCTCAAGACCAGTTTCGAACCGATCCTGGGCCCGGTCATCACCCGCAATCTCGCCGAAAAGCGTCTGGGCGCGGTCGCCGCGCAGGTCAGCCAGGTCGGCTTCTGGATCATCGCGGCGCAGGCCGGGGTCGCATTGGCGCTCGGCATTCCGGGCGAAGCGGTGATGGGCCTCGTCGGTCCCGAATTCGTCGTCGGAACCGCCGCGCTCGCGTTCCTGCTCGCCGCCGAAGTCGTCGCCGCGACCGCGGTCGTCAGCGAGGCGGCACTCGTCTATGTCGCGCGCCACCGCAACCTGCTGATCAGCCTTATCACTCTCGCGCTGCAAGCCCTGCTCAGCGTCGCGCTGATCCTCGTCGCGCGCTCGATGGGGCTCGACCCCATCACCTATGCCAGCGCCGTCGCGCTGGCGCTCATGCTGGCGCTCGGCTTCGCCTCGGTTGCCAAGGCATGGCTGCTGTCGCGGATTTTGGGCACCCCGGTCAACAGCCTGCGCTGGGCACTGGTGTGGGCGACGGCGGGCGCCGCGGTGCTGGGCTGGGGCGCGACGCAGCTGCCCGAGTGGGCCGAACTGCTGATCGGCGTGCCCGTGATCCTCGGCATCTATGCGTGGCTGATCTGGACGCGCGGCTTCGGTCCGGAGGACAGGGCCTTGTTCCGGAAGGACACGGGCGGCGCGACGGCGACGCCCGGCTGATCGCTTATCCCAGCCGCTCGGCGACTTTTGCCTTCAGGTCGGTCTGCGCCCGCGGCCCGACCTGCGCGATGATCTCGCGCGCGCAGACCGCGCCCATCGTCAGGCAGTCGGCGATCGGCCGTCCCTCGGCCAGTCCGGCAAGGAAGCCGGCGGCGAACAGGTCGCCCGCCCCCGTCGTATCGACCACCGCATCGATCGGTTCGGCGGCAACCTGCGTGCGCTCGCCGCCGGTGACCGCGACCGCGCCCTTTTCGCTGCGCGTCACGACGAGCAGCGGCACGTCGGCCGCGACGCGCGCCAGCGCGGTTTCGAAATCGCCTTCCTGCGCGAGTTCGAGCAGTTCGGCCTCATTGGCGAACAATATGTCGATCTCGCCGGCCGCCGTCATGCGCCGGAAATCCTCGCCATGGCCGGCGACGACGAAGGTGTCGGACAGGGTGAAGGCGACGCGCCGGCCCGCGGCGCGGGCCAGGCCGATCGCCTCGGCCATCGCCGCGCGCGAGGCGTCGGCGTTCCACAGATAGCCCTCGAGATACAGGATGTCGGCGGCGGCGATCAGCGCCGCGTCGAGCGATTCGCGGCCCAGATTCTGCGACGCACCCAGAAAGGTGTTCATCGTCCGCTGGCCGTCGGGGGTGACGAGCACCAGGCAGCGCGCGGTCGGCGCGCCATCGGTTGCGGCCGGGGTGTCGAAGGCGACGCCGAGCGAGGTCAGGTCGTGCGTGAACACCTTGCCGAGCTGGTCGCCCGCCACCTGTCCGATGAAGCCGCAGCGGCGGCCGAGCGCGGCGAGACCGGCAAGCGTGTTCGCGGCGCTGCCGCCCGACATTTCGACCGCCGGACCCATGGCGGCATAGAGGCGTTCGGCCTCCGCCGCGTCGATCAGCCGCATCGATCCCTTCACCAGCCCCTCGGCGTCGATCAGCGCATCGTCGGCGCGGGCCAGAACGTCGACAATCGCATTGCCGATCGCGACGACATCGAAACGGGCGGTGGAGGCCATGAAATATCCTGTATCTGTTGGAAAAGCTGGAGCGCGCCTTAGGAGCCCCGGCGCGCCAAGGCAAGCGCGGCGCTTGACGCGAGCCGGCGCCGCGCGCATCCCCCGGCGATGGCCCGCGCCGTCCACGCCCTGCTGCTCGCGCTCAAGGATCTGTCGAGCCCGCGCGTCCGCCGCGTGTTGCTGCAAAGCCTGGCGCTGACACTGCTGCTCTTCATCCTGGCGGCCGCCGCGATTGTCGCGGGCACGCGCTGGGCGCTCGCCCGGACCCAATGGCTCGATCCGGGGGCGGTCGACCTGGCCAGCGTCGCGCTGCTGCTCGGGCTCGTCCTCGGCAGCTGGCTGCTGTTTCGCGCCGTCGCGGTGATGGTCGTCGGCCTGTTCGCCGACGCCATCGTCGCCGATGTCGAGGGGCGCCATTATCCCGCCGCCGCGGCACAGGCGGTGGACGTCGGCTGGCGGCAGAGCCTGCGCCTCGCGCTTGCCTCGCTGGTCCGGCTGGTCGCGGGCAATCTGGTCGCGCTGCCATTCTATGTCCTGCTGCTCGTCACCGGGGTTGGCACCGTGCTGCTGGCACTTGGCGTCAACGCGCTGCTGCTCGGCCGCGATCTCGAGGCGATGGTGCAGGCGCGCCACCCCGCCCGCCCGCCGCTCGGCCGCGGCGCGCGCTGGTCGATGGGGCTGCTGTCCGCCGCAAGCTTTCTGGTGCCCGTCGCCAATCTGTTGGCGCCGATCGTCAGCGCCGCTATGGCGGTGCATCTTTTCCACCTGCGGGACAGGGACCCAGCATGATCGATCTTCACCGCCCGGCCGTCATCGCGGGCCTGGCCCTTCTGCTCGGCGGCTGCGCCGCATCGGCCATTCCGCGCCCGGCCAACCCGTCCGCATCGCCGGTCATCACCCCATCCCCGGCCCCGCGCCCGGTTCAGAACAATATGTTGATCGGCCATGACGCCGCGAGCGCGGTCCGCATGTTCGGCAAGCCCCGCCTCGACATCACCGAAGGCGGCGGCCGCAAACTGCAGTTCGCCGGGTCCGCCTGTACCATCGACGTCTATTATTACGCGCCGAAGCAGGGTGCCGAACCGCTGGCGACGCATGTCGATGCCCGTGCGCCCGACGGCCGCGACGCCAATGTGCCGGGCTGTATCGAAGCGCTGCGCCGCTAAGGCAAGACGGACGAAATCCGCGACGTCACGACGCCAGTTCCGCGAGCGCCCATGCCGCCGCGTCCGCGACGACCGGCGACGCATCCCCCGTCAGCCGTTCGAGCGCCGTGCGAAAACCGCCGTCGCCGCTGTTGCCCGCCGCGATCGCGGCGTTGCGGACCATCCGGTCGCGGCCGATGCGTTTGATCGGCGATCCCGCGAAGATCCGCCGGAAATCCGCGTCGTCCAGCGCGAGCAGGTCGCCGAGCGACGGCGCCGCCAGCTCGGCCCGCGGCAGGAATGCGCGGTGCCGCGCCGCGGTGTCGGCGAACTTGTTCCACGGACAGGCCGCCAGGCAGTCATCGCAGCCATAGACATGGTTGCCGATCCCCCGGCGCAGCGCGACCGGGATCGGCCCGGCATGTTCGATGGTGAGATAGGATATGCAGCGCCGCGCATCGAGGCGATAGGGCGCCGGAAAGGCCTGCGTCGGACACACATCCTGACAGGCGCTGCAACTGCCGCAGGTGTCGCGGCCGGGAACCGACGGGGCGAGGTCGAGCGTCGTATAGATGGCGCCCAGGAAAAGCCAGCTGCCATGGTCGCGGCTGACCATATTGGTATGTTTGCCCTGCCAGCCGAGACCGGCGGCGGCGGCGAGCGGCTTTTCCATCACTGGCGCGGTATCGACGAAGACCTTGACCGCCGCGTCGGGCGCCTCGGCCACCAGCCAGCGCGCGACCGCCTTCAGCGCCTTTTTGACGACGTCATGATAGTCCCCGCCCTGGGCATAGACCGATATGCGCGCGCGGTCGGGAACCGCGGCCAGCGCCATCGGGTCGGCGGCGGGGGCGTAACTCATGCCCAGCGCGATCACCGACCGCACCTCGGGCCACAGGCCGTGCGGCGATCCGCGCTGCGCCGCGCGGCTTTCCATCCAGATCATCTCGCCATGACAGCCTTCAGCCAGCCATTCGTCCAGCCGTGCGGCGGTTTCGGGCGCCGCATCGGCGCGCGCGATGCCGAACGCCGCGAAGCCGTGCGTGCGTGCGACGGATTCCAAGCGTTCTTCCAGCGGGAGCACGTCGCGTGCGGGCAAGGCTTCCGAAACCATTGGCGCCCTATACGCGAGCCCGCGTCGCATGTCATAGGGGCATGCCATAGGGACGCAGCGAAGCAGGACGGAACCGGCATTTGACCGACTATAGCGTCGAGGCGACGGGCCTCACCAAATATTATGGCGGCTTCACCGCCGTCGACGATGTCACGCTGCGCGTGCCGGCGGGCAGCATCTATGGCGTGCTCGGCCCCAACGGCGCGGGCAAGACGACCAGCCTCCGCATGACGCTGGGGATCGTCGATCCCGACGGCGGCCAAAGCCGGTTGCTGGGCGGACACAAACCGCAGGCGGTCCGCCACCGGATCGGCTATCTGCCCGAGGAACGCGGGCTTTATCCCGGCATGAAAGCGCGCGAAGCGATCGCCTTCATGGGCGCGCTGCGCGGGCTCGACTGGTCGGAGGGGCGGCGCCGTGCCGCCACCTTCATGGCCGAACTCGGCCTGGAACGCGTGATCGACGAAAAGATCCGCAAGATGTCGAAGGGCATGGCGCAGATGGTTCAGCTGATCGGCTCGATCGTCCACGCGCCCGACCTGATCGTCCTCGACGAACCTTTTTCGGGGCTCGACCCCGTCAATCAGGAACGGCTGGAAACGCTGGTGCGGCGCGAGCGGACACGCGGCGCGACGATCCTGTTTTCGACCCATGTCATGGCGCACGCCGAACGCCTGTGCGACCGTATCGCGATCATCGCCCGATCACAGCGCCGTTTCGAAGGAACGGTCGACGACGCCCGCGCGCTGCTCCCGATGCAGGTGCGCTACACCCCGCGCGACGCCGCCGACGGCGCGGCGGTCGCGGCGCTGCTTCCCGCCGATGCCCAGCCCCGCGGCACCGACTGGCATTTCGCGATCGAGGATGCCGACGTCGAACCCTTGCTGGCGCGCATCACCGCCAGCCACCTTGGCGTCGCGGGGCTGTCGATCAGCCGTCCGGCGCTGCACGATGCCTTCGTCCATATCGTCCGGCAGGTCGATGCCGGGTTCAGCAGCGATGCCGCCGAAGACGAAGACGCCAAGGCGGAGGCCATCGCATGACCCCCTTCATCCGCAACCTGTTCGTCGTCGCACGCCGCGATTTTCTGGCGATCGTCGCGACGCCGACCTTCCTGCTGTTCCTGCTCGCGCCGCTGTTCATGGTCGGCATGGGGCTGGCGGGCGGGATGGGCGCGACTCAACTGGCCGACAGCGCGCGCGGCGCGGGCCGCGTCGTCGTCGTCGCCGACGCAGCAGATATCGAAACGCTGCGCGCCGCCGATGCGCGGCTGCGGACCGCGATGCCGCGCGAACCCGCGATGCTCGAAGTGCGACTGGCGACCCCGGCCAGCGCCGACCCCGTCGCGATCGCCCGCGAAAAGGGCAGCGACACCTATGCGGTGATGAGCGGGCCGCTCGCCGCGCCGCGAATCGTCGAGCGCGAAAAGGGCAGCAGCGCGGGCCGCTATCTCGCCCTGCTGGCGGCGGAAACCGAACGGGCCCGGACCGCCGGACCGCTGCCCGCGCCCCGGGCGCGGTTCGAATCGCTTTCCAGCGGCGGGACCAGCATCGCCGCGCAGCAGTCGATCGGCTTCGGCGCGGTGTTCATCATCTTCCTGCTCACCCTGTTGCTGGCGGGTCAGACGGTCAGCTCGCTTGCCGAGGAAAAGGGCAACAAGGTGATCGAGATACTCGCCGCCGCGGTGCCGCTCGAAAGCGTCTTCCTCGGCAAGCTCGTCGGCATGCTGGGCGTCGCGGTGCTGTTCATCGCCTTCTGGCTCGCGCTCGCCTTTGGCGGCGGGCTGATCGCGGCGAGCCAGATCGACCCCGCCGCGCTGGCCGCTGCCGGCGGCGGATCGGCCGCGATGCCCGTCGTCGATGCACCCGCCACCGGCTGGCCCTTCTTCCTCGCCATCGGCTTCTGCTATTTCCTCATGTCCTTCCTGCTGCTCGGCGCGGTGTTCCTCGGCGTCGGCGCGCAGGCGGGAACGGTGCGCGAAATCCAGATGCTCAGCCTGCCGATCACGATCTTTCAGGTCGGCATGTTCAGCCTGTCGGCCGCGGCGGCCAGCGCGCCCGGCAGCAGCCTGGCCCGCTTCGCACAGAGTTTTCCCTTCTCCTCGCCGCTGGCGATGGCGGCGCGCGCTGCGACCGACGAAGCGCGGCTACCGCATCTGCTTGCGCTCGGCTGGCAGGCGCTGTGGGTCGCGCTGGTGATCTTTCTGTCGGTCCGCCTCTTCCGCGCCGGTGTGCTGAGCGGGCGCAGCGACTGGAAATTCTGGGCGCGGCGCAGGCGCGCGTGACCATGTCGCCATTGACAAACCTGTAAATAGTGGCAGTCTGAAACGGAATCGGCCGCGTCCGACGGCCGTTCCTGAGAGGAGCTGCCCCAATGGCCACCGTCATCCGCGAAACATCCACGATTCCCCATCCGCTCGATGTGTCGCGCGCCGAACTGTGGAGCGAGGATCGCTGGCAGGAACCGATGCGCCGGTTGCGCCGCGAATCGCCGATCCATTATTGCGAGGATTCGAAATTCGGTCCCTATTGGTCGGTCACCACCTATAAGCCGATCCAGCATATCGAGGCGCTGCCCAAGATTTTCTCCTCGTCGTGGGAATATGGCGGCATCACCGTCGCGGGCGACGGCATCGAACATCTGCAGGAAGGCGAAATTCCGATGCCGATGTTCATCGCGATGGACCCGCCGCAGCACACGGCGCAACGCCGCACCGTCGCCCCCGCCTTCGGTCCCAGCGAAATCGAACGGATGCGCGCCGACACCCAGACGCGCACCGCGGCGCTGATCGACACGCTGCCGGTCGGCAAGCCGTTCGACTGGGTCGAAAAAGTGTCGATCGAACTGACCACCGACATGCTTGCGATCCTGTTCGATTTCCCGTGGCAGGATCGCCACAATCTCACCCGCTGGTCCGACGCGCTGGGCGACATCGAAAGCTTCAACACCGTCGAGGAACGCCAGACCCGCCTCGCCACCGCCTTTGAAATGGGCGCGGCGTTCAAGGAGTTGTGGGATCACAAAGCCCGGAATCCTGGCCGGCACGACCTGATCTCGATCATGCTTCAGTCCGACGCGATGAGCCACATGAGCCACGAGGAGTTCATGGGCAATCTGATCCTGCTGATCGTCGGCGGCAACGATACGACGCGCAATTCGATGTCGGCCTATGCCTATGGCCTGCACCAGTTTCCCGGCGAGCGCGCGAAGCTTGAAACGAATCACGATCACGAACTTGCCGTGAATGCGATGCACGAGATCATCCGCTGGCAGACCCCGCTCGCCCACATGCGCCGCACCGCGACCGAGGACACCGAACTTTTCGGTCACGCGATAAAGAAGCGCGACAAGATCGCCCTCTGGTATGCCTCGGCCAACCGCGACGAGGAGGTGTTTCCGGACGGCGACCGCATCATCGTCGATCGCGACAATGCCCGGCGCCACCTGGCCTTCGGCTATGGCATCCACCGCTGTGTCGGCGCGCGCGTCGCCGAGCTTCAGCTCACGACGCTGATCTCCGAAATGCAGAAGCGCCGCCTGCGCGTCAACGTCCTCGCCGAACCCGAACGCGTCCACGCCAGCTTCGTCCACGGCTATCGCCATATGCAGGTCGAACTCGAACGCTATTGACGCGGGATGTAACCAGGCGCAGGCCGGTCGCGTATTGGGGGTAAGGAGTCCCGATATGATCGAACGTCGCTATCTTCTGTCCGGCCTTGCCCTTGGCGGCGCGATGATCGCGGCGCCGGTGCTGTTCGCCAAACCCGGCAAGCGGCCGCAGGCACAGCCCGGCTGGCGGCTGACCGACGCCGAATGGAAACAGCGCCTGTCGCCGCTGCAATATCGCGTGCTGCGCGAGGCGGCGACCGAACGCGCCTTCACCAGCCCGCTCGACAAGGAAAAGCGCGCCGGCGCCTATGCATGCGCGGGCTGTGCTCTGCCGCTCTATTCCAGCCGCACCAAATATGACAGCCGCACCGGCTGGCC
Organism: Sphingopyxis macrogoltabida; assembly: GCA_003241685.1. Classification (GTDB taxonomy): domain Bacteria; phylum Pseudomonadota; class Alphaproteobacteria; order Sphingomonadales; family Sphingomonadaceae; genus Sphingopyxis; species Sphingopyxis macrogoltabida_A. The sequence continues at coordinate 42,511 of QFPJ01000003.1, read as the reverse complement.
CAGTTTCTGGGCGCCGCTGAAGGACGCGGTGGGCACCGGCACCGACCATGATCTCGGCTATGCGCGCACCGAAGTGCATTGCCGCCGCTGCGGCGGGCACCTGGGGCATGTTTTCGACGACGGGCCGAAGCCGACCGGAAAACGCTATTGCATGAACGGCGCGGCGCTCAGTTTCCGGCCGGCCTGACCCGCCAGACGCGCAGACCCTTGCGCGCGGCGATCGGCAGCGGCTCCAGCCAGTCGGGCGGCTTGCGATCATAAAGCCGTGCCGCGAGCGAATCCTTGCGCGATTCGCGATATTGCTGAAAATCATTCGCGGTGGGGCACACGACAATCAACGTCGCGCCGCGGCCGCGAACCAGCGCCTCCGCCTTCGCCGGATCGCCGACAAAGGCTTTGATCGCATCGGCCATCGCTTCCCTGTTGCGATGATGGCCTGTCGCCACCTGGTTATGAGGCGTCAGGAAAAGAAGCGGCGATCCAAGATCGATCGGCGCCAGAATCGTCGTCGGCGCCAGCCGGTTCAGCGCCGCGATCGACGCGTCGTCGAAACATTGCTGTTCGGGTTCCGGCTTGCCGCCCGCAGCGTCATCGGCGGATCGAAAGGCAGGCACCGCCCAGCCGAGCGGGACGGCCACCGCGATGCTCGCGAACAGCGGCAGCGTCAGACTGGCCAGCACCGATGCCGCGACACGCGGCAGCGTGGCGCCGATCGCGCGCGCGCGGTCCCACACCCGCAGGCCGATCCACGCGGCGCCGGGAATGGCGAACAGATGCGCCGTCGATACGCTGCGCATCACGAGCAGCGACAACAGGCTCGCCCCCGCCAGCGCGATCAGGATCGTCGCCCAGTCGCGGCGGTCCGCGGCAGTCGGCGCGGCACGCCACGCCAATATCGTTCCGGCAAGGCCGATAATTTCGGGCACCAGCACGAAGATCGCATCATGCGGCGTCGAGCGCCACAGCGGCTGCCCCTCCAGAACGCTGCGATACCAATAATCGACGACGATCGGATCGAGCGAGGCGAAGGGCCCCTTCGCGCATTGCGGTTCGATACCGACCAGCAGGGCGCCCGCGATCAGCCCCGCGCCGCCGAGCAGCAAGACGCGAATCCGGCGCCGCGCCGGACGCGCGGCGACCGCCGCGGCCGTCACGCCCGCGGCGGCGGCAAAGGCCGCCAGATAAGGCGCCGAGAGCGAATCGCACCAGGTGCCCGCCAACCCCGCCGGCCCGCGCGTCGCGAACTGGAACGCCAGCGCACCACCGGCAAGGCCGGTCATATAGCCCGTCAGCCGCTGTGCATCGTCGCTGCGCCCCGACAGAATCCAGCGCAGCGCGGCAAGCGCGGCGAACAGCGCCGCCATCGGCAAGCCCTCGATCGATACGGCGAGCAGCGCAGCCGCAGCGACCCCGCCCCACAGCCCGGCGCGCCGGCTTGCGGGACGCAGCGCCTGTCCCATGACCAGCATTGCGAGCAATATCTGCCAGCCATGGTGATCGACGCGCAGCGGGCGAAACTGTGCGATGATAAAACCCGACAATATCAGGAAAAATGGTGCGGCCCAGACGATGCGCCGGTCATCGAGGCCGCGATAGCCGCGCACCATCGCGGCCGCGAGCAAGGCGCCGAGCAGCGGCGGCCACAGGGCCATCACGATCTGTTCGGCAAGCGCCTGACCAACCAGCGGTTTCAGGATCACGATGCCCAGCGCCAGCGGCGCGTCGACGATACGCGACCAATGCATCAGCACGCCGCCATCGACGGGATTGATCCGGTGCTGCACCAGATCCCACCAGCCCTGCCCCGCGAGCAGGTCGCGGACCTGCACCATCCGCACGGCATCGTCGGTGTCGCTGAGCTGGAGCGCGACAATAGCGTGCCAGTGCGCGGCGATCGCGATCAGGCTCATCGCGCCCCAGACGATCAGCGCAAAGCGCACCGGCGTCAGCCAACGCGGCAGGCCGGGCGCGGTCGGCGCCGGCGCGCCCGTCATGCGGCGGCGGCCCGGAAGACGATGTGGCGGCGCAGCAGATAGGTCGTCTGGAAACTGACGACGATCGCCGCCAGCTTCGCCAGCCGGGGATCGAGCCCCAGCGCGGTGGTGCCGCCGACAATGGCGGTGGTGACCGCCAGCCCGACGACCGCCGAACCGACGAACAGCATTTTCTGGCGCTGGCGTTCGCCCGTGCCCCGCGCCGCGGCGCCGTCGGCGAAGACCAGCCGACTGGAAATCAGCCAGTGCACCAATATGCCCGCGCAATAACCGACCGCCGATGCCGCCATCGCGGTCAGTCCGGCGTCGAGCAGCAGCAGGAACAGCCCCGCATCGGTGCCGAGCGCCAGCCCGCTCGCGAGCAGATAATTGACCCAGCGCAGCTCGCCGCGGCGCAGCGCGGCGATCAGGCGGGCGGCGAAAGATGGCATCGCCTCGCTCCCCCCCGCCATGGCGTTACGCCGCCTTGTCGACGCCGGCCGGGTCGATGCGCGCCGGCACGTCGCGCACCGACGCCAGCGCCGCGCGCTCGCCCTCGCTCCCGCTTTCGTGATATTCGGCGTCCTCGTTGACGCCCCAGATGTCATAGACGCGGGCGCCGGCAACGATGTTGCGTACCGTCAGCATCGCCGTCATCATCGCATGATCCTGGTTGTTGTAGCGATGCATGCCGTTGCGCCCGACCAGATGCAGCGTCGGATAGCGCGCCTCCAGCTCCTCGCGCATCGCGGCGACATGCGCGGCATAATCATCGTCATAGACGGGATAGGCCTTTTCCTGCCGCACCACCGCCCCGCCAACGACGTCCTGCGGGTCGCACAGGCCGAGGATCGCCATCTCGCGCTTGGCGAGTTCGACCAGATCGTCGTCGCTCGACGACCACAGGCCATCGCCTTCGAAACAGAAATATTCGAGGCCGACGCACGCCAGATCGGGATCGGGCACCATTTCGGGCGACCAGCTGCGGAAATTCTGGACGCGGCCGACCTTCACCTTGCTGTCGTGGATGTAGATCCAGTTGTCGGGGAACAGGTCCTCCGACCGGATTTTCAGCGCGACGGTCAGGAAGTCGCGATATTTGAGCTGCGGCGCGGCGGTCAGCGCGGTCGCAGGCAGCGGATGGATGCGCGCCCCCAGTTCGCGCATCGGCGCCGAACTGATCACATGCGCCGCGTCGATCACGACATCGCCGTCCGCGCCGGTCGCGGTCAGGCGCCAGCGGCCGCTGACCTGATCCTGCGTCAATTGCTTGAAGCTGTGGCCCATCAGCACATGGTTGCCGCCCGCGACGACCTTGTCGCGCGCCGCGTCCCACATCATGCCGGGACCGAGCCGCGGATAGCGGAAGGTTTCGAGCAGCGTCTTGGTCGCCATGCCGTCATTGGGACGCTTGTTCAGCCCCAGGCTGCGCTTGAGCCCGTCGAGCACCGCGGCGCCCAGGCTCAGCCCCTTGATGCGCTGCGCCGCCCAGTCGGACGACATTTCGTCGCACGGCATCCCCCACACCTTTTCGGTATAGGTTTTGAAGAAGATCGAATACAGTTTGTGCCCGAACTGATTGACGGTCCAGTCCTCGAAACTGCGCACCTGCTTTTTCGGCATCAGCTTCGCCTTGGCATAGCTCGCCATGCACAGCGTCGAGCGAATGATGCCGAGGTTCCACAGCGCCTCGAAGGCACGCAGCGGATAGCTGTAGAATTTGCCCTCATAATAGATGCGGCTCATGCGCGGGCGCTGGATGAAATCGTCGGGCAGAATCTCGTTCCACAGATCGACGACCTCTTGCGCCTTCGAAAAGAAGCGATGCCCGCCGATATCGAAGCGAAAGCCTTCATGTTCCACGGTGCGGCTGATGCCGCCGACATAGACGGGATCCTTTTCGATCACCGTCACCCGATACCCCTGCTTGGTCAGCAGATAGGCGGCGGTCAGCCCCGCTGGCCCCGCACCGATGATGGCGACGTCGGCACTGGTCGGTCCCGACCGATTGGCATTGGACATGAATGGACTCCCCACAGGCAAATATTGCGCGTCCGCTGTGGGCAAATATGGCTAAATAATCGTTAACAGGCGGTCGTCACGCGCGCATCCGACCCGCGCTGTTCGCTGTCGCCGGCAGTGGAGGCGGCGACGTGAACACGATTCCGCCCTGCCCGCTTCGCGGCATAAAGCGCCGCATCGGCCCGGCGCAGCAGCCCTTCGAGCGTCTCCTGAGCCGGCTGCGCCGATGCGACGCCGATGCTCGCCGTAAGGCGGCCGTCCGGCGACAGGCCGCGATGCGCGATATGCAGGCCGCCGATCGCCTTGTGGATCGATTCCGCCACGCCCCGCGCCTCGTCCAGCGCGGCGTCCGGCATCAGCACCAGCATTTCCTCGCCGCCGTATCGAAAGACGCGCCCGCGCGCCCCGACCTGCTCGCGCACCGTATCGGCGACGCGGCGGATACAGGCGTCGCCATCGATATGGCCATATATATCGTTGTAAAGTTTGAAGTTATCGATATCGATCATCACCGCCGACAGGCTCCGGTCAGCCCCTCCGGGCGCCCATAGTTCGTCGCGCGTGCGCAGCAGCATGTAGCGATTATAAAGCCCGGTCATCGGATCGCGGCGCGACAATCGGACCAGTTCGCCCTGCAACGCCTGGCCGCGCAGGCGATTGAGGAAATTCAGCCGATCGACCCGTTCGGCGAAATAGGCCGCCAGCGCCAGAAAACTGCCCAGCGTCAGATAGAAGGTGACGATGCCCGAATAGGTGACGGGATCGAAGCGCCCGTTGAGCGCGGTCGTCGCAAGCTGGATCGCCACCATCGCGGCCAGGCCGGTCAGGATCGTGCGGAACCGCGGCCGCAGCACGATGGCGAAAAAGGCCAGCGTCCCGACGCTGCCGGTCTGATAGACGAACAGGTGCGCACTGGCCGAACCCACCAGCGCCGTCATCGGCAGCGCCAGGCCAATCACCCCGACTCCCAGCGCCAACAGGTCGTAGCTGGTCGCCGATGGCCAACGCCGCATGGCAAAGACCACGAAGCCCGCATAGGGGACGAAGACGCCCAGTCGCAGCGCGACCAGCGTCGGCGCGACATCGGACATCATCGTCAGGTCGCCCCATATGGCGAACAGGTAAAAGGCGGTTCCGAGCATGGCCCAGAGCGGAACCATTCGGGCCCGCACGCGCAGATATTCGTCAAGATAAAGCGATTCGACCGGCGCGGAAAAGCGCAGTCCCCGAACGCCGCGCGCGATTTCGCGATCGACCGCATCCACGGCCGGCTTGCTTTCTTCCAGCGTCTCCATTGTTCCGTTCCTGACCGCGCGGGGTCCATTTGAACAGCATGTCGTTAAAAGGACGTGAAAAATCTGCCGCGCGCTTCACGGCCCCCCGTCGCCATGCCGCGTCCCGACGGCTTGAACGTCAGCGGCCCCAGCCGGACGCGCGGCGCGGACGCGCCGGGATTGGCGGCGATGGCAAAGGCGCCGTCGATCCGCAGCAGCGCGGCAGCATCTTTCGCGGGCCGCACCGTGTAGCGGCCATAGGGTACGCCTTCGAACAGAAAATAACCGTCGAACTCGCTCAGCGTCGCCGCGCGCACCCGGCCTTCGGCATCGACCAGCTCCAACGTCATCCCCTCGATCGCGGTGCCACTGTCGCGCATCGCGATCCCCTCGATCTCGCCGGCCGCGGTCATCGGCAGCGCGACGCGCGTCGCGACACCAGGGCGCGGGACGACGACGACGCCGGGCAACGCGGGCTGGACATAGGGATCGGGCAGGCTGCCGGTGTCGATCCCGATCATCACCGGGCGAAAAGGCTCCAGCCCGTCGATCGCCGCGCCGCCGCGGGCATCGGTCGCGGCATCGGCCGGCACATTGCCGGCGGTCAGCGGCACGCCCGCGACCGCCGCTTCGCCCGGCTGGCGGATACCGTCGCCATTGTCGTCCATCCACACATCGGCGAACACCTGTCCGCGGCTCGCCAGCTTGTCGCCGGAAACGCGCCAGCCGCCGCCCTGCGGACGCGGGCCGAAGCTGAAAGCGAGCGACAGCGATGCCGCGATCGATCCGTCGCTGGCCACCTCGCCGAATCCCGACAGCTGGAGCGCCCGGAACCGGCGCGTGTAGCCCAGGCCGGCGCGCGCGCGCTCCAGCCCGCGGTCATAGCCCAGCTCGGCGCGCCATTCGGCATCGGCCCTGCCGGCCCATTCTCCGATTACCGTCATGCGCGAATCGGAATTTTGTCCGGACAGCGCAAAGCGCGCCTCGCCGCGCAGGCGGACGCGCCCGATCCGGGCATTGGCCAGCAAGGCCGCGGTGACATTATCAGGCGGATCAGGGCCGACCGGCACCTTGGTGCGGGCCCAATCGATCTGGCCGGTGAAACTCAGCGCGCGGAAGCCTGCCGACGCCCGCGCCGATGCCTCCAGACTGCGGATGCCCGATCGCCGTTCGATCTGCCGCAGGTCGACATGCAGGGGCAATATGGTGCGGCCCAGCCTGACCGACTGATCGACTGAAATTTCGTACAATCCCTTGATATTACCGATGAAGCGATCGGACACGAAGCCGCCCCAGCCGCGCATCGCATCGGCACGGACATAGGTGTCGCCAAAGGCGGCAAGCCAGCTGGCCCGCGCCGCGCCGCCGCCGTCGTCGGCCTGCGCGCCCGCGATTTCCAGCAGGGTGGGTCCGATCGACCGGCGGATCGCCAGCTCGGCATAGGTGCGACGGACATTTTCGATCAACAGGCTGTGGGCATAGGCGGCGACCGACGTGCGCGTGTCCAGCCCGCGTTCGATGCCCAGCGTGCCGCGCCAGCCGCGCCGGAACGCGCCGCCCCGCTGGCCGCCAAACTCGATCAGGTCGGCATTTTCCTGGGCGACACCGGCCCAGTACCAGGTCTGCCGGGGCGGGATCGAATCCATGCCCACCTGCACCTGCCGGACTTCGCGCCGCGTCTGCCCTTGCGGGCCGTACAGCACCACTTCGAAACGGTTGGCGCCATATTGCAACGGGACGTCCAGAAATTCATAGCGTCCGTCGACATTGGGACTCGCGAACGCCAGCAACTGGCCGTTGCGATAGAGTTCGGCATCCCAGCCGGCGGGCAGGTCGCCGCGAAAGCTGGTGCGATCAAAGGCGTCGGGGCGGTCGACGGGACGATTGGTCACGACGGCGCCCCGTCCCGGCACCGACTGCGCCACCAGCCCGGTCGGGAGCAACCCGACATCGCCGAGCGCATAATGGGTCGCTTGCAACGGGCCGAGCAAGTCGGCGCCCGGATCGGTACGATAAACGCGCAACCGCAGGCTGTCGGGAACGCCTTCCTGGTCGGATGCCAGCCGCGCGTCGAAACTCTGTTTCGCTACCTCGCCCGCCGCGAACAGTTCGTACCTCGCCTGCACATGGGATCCGCCGCGCCTGTCGCTGACGACCCCGGCGGAAGCGACGACATCGACCGAGGGCGTCGCCCAGCTTTCATAGGGCCGGGCGGCTTGCGGCAGGCTCGCCAGATCGAAACTCACCTGCGGGCGGATCGCGGCCGCGCGCGCGCGCCGCTCGGCCGCGAGCTGGAACGGCAGCTTGTCCGCCGTGTCGATGCGCAGCACCGAATTGGACAGATCCACCGCAACCGGCACGCCGATCCACTCGCCGAGCCGATTCAGGTCGACGCACCAGCCCGCCGCCGTGTCGCGGATGGCGGTCGGCGCGATCGCGAAGCTGCGGCTGCCCGCGCGCACTTCGCCCGCGTCGCGGTCGATCGTCAGCGTCCGTCGCTCGTCGAACACCCAGCCGGTTGCGCGGCGCAACTTCCTGTCGATCCGCACGGCCAGATCGAGCGCGAGGATCATGTCGCCCAGATCGACGCAGATGCCCTGCGGCGTCTGATAGCCGCGAACGCCCTCGCCCAGCCGATACTGGCCCGACCGCAGATCGAACAGCCAGCTGTCGTCATCATGCGGCGCCCAATCGTCGGATGTCAGCGAAACAGGCTTTTTTTCATAGGCTTGCGCTCCGACAGGAGCCAGTCCTGCCAGGGCAAGCACCGCCAGCAGCGCCGCTTTCCACCGAAGGCGCGGTGCGCCGGTGCTCGCGCCGGTCATTGCCCTGGCTCTCGCCCGTCTCGACCGCGCGGCCTATTGCACCACGCGTTCCGCCTCGTCGATCGTGCCGCCGCCGATCTCGCGGTCCTCGGTATAGCGGATGCGCACCGGGCCTTTCAGCTTCGCCGCCAGTTCGGGCGGCACGCGCAGCGACACCGTGCGCTGGCCCACCTCGGGATAGACCGCGATCCCGCGTGCGAGCAGCAGCGGCTCGGCAACCCCGGGCCGCGTCACCTCGATATCGCCATAGACAGACCGGGTGCCGGTACGCGCCAGGTCAAAGGTGAAGGCCGGGCCATCGCGCGTCTCGGTCACGCGCGCATCGCCGATCCGCGCTTCGGCGCCGAGTGGGCCGACGCGAACGATGACCGGGATGGTGATGCCGTAAATGGGGGTGAGCGCGATCGACACGCCGTCACCTGTGGCCGTCGGCGCGCTACCGGCAGCGACCGCATCGGGCACGGCGCGGAACAGCATATGGGCGCGATATTCGCCCGCTGGCGTTCCTTCGGGCACACGCACGCCGACGCGGATGACCTGCGGCTGATTGGGCGGCAGGGTCACGCGCCGCGGGCTGAAAGCGATCATGTCGAGCGCGGCACGCTCGGCGGCCGTCGCATCCCCCTCATCGATTTCGTCGAGCCCGCCATCGGCCGTCATCCGCTTGATTTCCAGGCTGATGCGATAGGTCGCCGGTTCGGACCCGATATTGTTGAGCACCACCTCGGTCCCACGCGACCCGTCCAGGACGACGCGCGTCGGCGCGACGAGCAAATCGCCGGCAGCCTGAACGGGAAAGGCGGAAACGAAAGCCGCCGCCATGGCGGCAAGGCAAAGGCGCAGCGCGCCAGACAGTCGCGACATCGATACGATCCCCACAATCGCTGTGCGGAGGGCTAGTCACGCCTCCGCTGGTTGGTCGCCTCCCTGATGAGTGATCATGGTTGATATTTTGCTAACCATCGTGGTCGGACGGCGCGCGGGCACGAAAAAGGCCGCCGGAGGCTGGTGCTCCGGCGGCCTTCGTTTCGCGGTGGCGCGCCGCGGCGGCGCACCGATCCCCCCACCCGCGATGGATATATTGATTCTGGATTACTGATAGTTGGCGGTGACGTTGAACGTGCCCGAATAATCGCCCGACGCCTGGTTGGCGCCGACATTCAACGTGCCGCCGACCTGGAAGCTGCCGCCCGTCGCGCTGAGCGTGACGTTCGTCGCCGAATAGCTGAGCGCCGCCGTCATCGTGCCGCCGAGCGAGCCGTTGAGCGTGACGTTCGAATCGCCGCCGACCACCACGACCGCGCCGCTGGTGCCGGCGATGTTGAAGTTCGCCGCCGTCGTCGTGCCGGTGCAGGTCAGGCCCGAACCGCAGGTCGCGGCGCCCGCAGTCGACACGGCGACCGTCGACGCCGTCGCGCCGCTGATGATCGTCGCAAACTGCAGGTCGCTGGTGTTGGTGAGCGTGATCTGGCGGAGAATCTTGGCCTTCGCCGTGCCCTGAGCCGTCGCGGCCTGCGCCGCCGAGGCATTCATGGCCATGGCAGCAATCGCGGCGCCGACGAGGGCGCGCTTCATTCCGAACTTGCGCATATGATTTGGTCCCTTGAACAGTCGACGACATGTCGACAGGCAATCGTTTGTCGAATGGAAATCCCACCCCATTCGCGACCCCCTTTAACGGCGGACCCGTTCAGCTTTTGCCCAATAAACATGGTTAACAGCGCATAAAGCTTTGGCCCGCCCCGCACGATGCAAGGAAGCAAAAACAAGGACTTGAGTCCAGGACCGGCTCATTTGGCCGATCGTCATCCCGTCATTAACGGCCCGATCGGGGACAGATTAAGCGCTGCGCGCGCAATGCGATCGCAGGCGACGATGCGTCAGATTCCCTCGCCCGACAAACGCTGGCAGATCATGTCGAGCTGATCGAGCGACGCGAATTTCAGCGTCAGCGCCCCCTTGCCGTCGCCCGCATATTGAATCGCGACGCCGATGCCGAGCAGTTCGGACAGGTGGCGTTCGACCGCCATGATATCGGGATCGCGACCGCCCGGCGCGGCGACCGCCGCATCGACGCTCGCCTTGCGGCCGCCGCCCTTGCCTTCGCGCACCAGTGCCTCGACCGCACGAACCGACAGGCCTTCCCGGACGACCCGCCGCGCGATCGCTTCCGACCCCTCGACGCCGATCAGCGCGCGGGCATGCCCCATCGACAGCGCGCCCTCGCTGACCAGATCCTGCACCCCCGCGGGCAGTTCGAGCAGCCGCATCAGGTTGGCGACATGGCTGCGCGACTTGCCGACCAGCTTGGCCAGCGCCTCCTGCCCATGCCCGAAATCCTCGATCAGCTTGCGATAGGCGCTCGCCTCTTCGATTGCATTCAGGTCCTGACGCTGGATATTCTCGACCAGCGCGATCTCATAGGTCGCCGCATCGTCGAGTTCGCGGACGAGCGCCGGAATATGATGCAGACCCGCGCGCTGCGCCGCGCGCCAGCGGCGTTCGCCGGCGACAAGCTGGAACCCCTCGCCATCGGGGGACCGGCGCACGATGATCGGCTGAAGCAGCCCGCGCGCCGCGATCGATTCGGCGAGTTCGGCGATCGCGCCCTCGTCGAAATGGCGGCGCGGCTGGCCGGGAAGCGGCCGGATCGATCCGACGCCGACATGCTGGACCGAATCGCCCGATACCGGTGCCGCCTTTGCGGCCGATCCCGGCGCGGCCAGCACCGGCGCCTCGACGGCGGCATCCCCGAACAGCGCGTTCAACCCCCGGCCCAACCCGCTCGGCCGCTTGCGCGGCGCAGAAACAGGATTTTCCTTATCTTTTTCAGACATTTATGCGGCCTTGCGAATATCGGGAAGGCGATCGATCAATTCGCGGGCGAGCGCGATATAGGCCGCGGACCCGGCGCAGCGATGATCGTAGATCAGCGCCGGAAGCCCGTGGCTCGGCGCTTCGGACAGGCGCACGTTGCGCGGGATCACCGTTTGGAACACCACCGGCCCCAACACCTCGCGCACATCATCCGACACCTGATCGGTCAGCCGGTTACGGCGATCGAACATTGTCAGCGCGACGCCCAGGATCGACAATTTCTGATTGAAGCGCCCGCGCACGCGCTCGACCGTCGTTAAAAGTTGGCTGAGCCCCTCGAGCGCGAAAAATTCGCATTGCAGCGGCACGATCAGCGATTCGGCGCCGATCAGCGCGTTCAGCGTCAACATGCCGAGCGACGGCGGACAGTCGATCAGACAAATGTCCCACTGCCCTGCTTCGGCGCTCGTCAACGCCTGTTCCAGCCGGTGCAGCCGGTCGGCATATTCGATCAGTTCGATCTCGGCGCCCGACAGATCGACCGTCGCGGGAACGATATCGAGCCGCGGCACCGCCGTATGCACGGCGCATTCGGCGAGCGGCGCGTCGCCGCGGAGCAGCTCGTAACTCGAAAATTCGCGCTGCGCCTGCGCGATACCGAGTCCCGTCGATGCATTCCCCTGCGGATCGAGGTCGATGATCAGCGTTCGCCACCCCGTCGCCGCCAGCGCGGTTGCCAGATTGATCGCGGTCGTCGTCTTGCCGACCCCGCCCTTCTGGTTCGCCACGGCGATACGGATCATCCTTTTCCTCGCTGTTTTGCGCCGATACGGCCGGTGCCGACCAATATGCGGCTGTCGGCGTCGGTGCGGCTCTGTTCCACGTGAAACATTCTCTGCCATGCCGCGGGCAACAACGCCAGTTCCTTAACCGCGTTTCGACCCTTTGGCAGCAGCCAACGCGTCGTTTCGGCGGAAAAACGGGTGGACAAGTCGATCAGCCGGTCGAGCGGCGCAAAGGCGCGCGCGCTGATCGTCGCGGCCGCCCGCGTTCCGACCCGTTCCAGCGGGGCCTCGGCAACCTCAACATGCGCCAACTCCAACTCGGCCGCCACGGCGCGCAGGAAATCGCAGCGGCGCTTGCGCGATTCGACCAGCAACATCGGCCGGTCGCACAGGATTGCGACGACCAGCCCCGGCAGTCCCGGCCCGCTCCCCAAGTCGATCCAGAGCCCGTCATTGTCGCGGTCTAGCGCCAACAATTGGGCACTGTCGGCGATATGCCGCACCCACAAGGTTGGAATGGTCGAAGCGGCGATCAAATTCTGTTGCGCATTCTCGGCAATCAGCATGGCAGCGAAAGCCTCCAACTGAGCCCACTGCGATTCGGTCGGCGCAAATGCCGCGTCCAGCCATGCCCGGGCCGCCTCTTCGCCGTCGAGCAATTCAATCGCCACGTCTTACCCCTCAATCTTCAGTCGCGTATGTCGCCAGATCCGGGCTCAAGCCGCGCGCCGCCGGCTATGCACCATGATCGCGGTCAGCGCGGCGGGTGTCACCCCGTCGATCCGTGCCGCCTGTCCCAGCGTTTCAGGCCGCGCCTTCATCAGCCGCTCGACCATTTCGCGCGATAGCCCGCCGATCGCGGCATAGTCGAGCGCAGGGTCGAGCGCGATCGCCTCGTTCGCCGCGAGCGCGCGCAGTTCGGCGTCCTGCCGTGCAATATAGGGCGCATAATGCGCATCCTCGGCGATTTCCGACAGGATAGCGGGATCGATCGCGCCCAGTTGGGGCGCCAGTCGCGTCAGCGTCGCCATCGTCACATCGGTATAGCGCAGCAGGTCGATTCGCTTGCGCGCGGCGCCGTCGCCAGGAAGCGTGATGCCCGCCGCGGCATAGTCGGCGGTCGCAACCGGCGCGTCGAGCAGATCCCGCGCACGCGTCCGCTCCGCCTCGCGCGCCGCAAACAAAGCGGCGGTCGCCGGTGTTACGAGGCCCAGCGCGATTCCTTTCGGCGTCAACCGCGTCGCCGCATTATCAGCCCGCAGCCGCAACCGATATTCCGCCCGCGCGGTCAGCATACGATATGGCTCCGTAACCCCCTGCAGCACCAGATCGTCGACCATCACGCCGATATAGGATTCAGCGCGGTCGAGGACGAGCGGTTCGCGGCCCTGCACCGCGAGGGCCGCATTGGCCCCCGCGACCAGCCCCTGGGCTGCGGCTTCTTCATATCCGGTCGTGCCGTTGATCTGGCCCGCACACCACAGCCCCGGTATGGCGCGCACCTGCAATGTCCGGTCGAGCGCGCGCGGATCGATATGGTCATATTCGACGGCATAGCCCGGAACGACCATCTCGACCGCCTCCAGCCCCTCCATCGTCCGCAGCATCGCGAGCTGCACATCGGCGGGCAGCGAGGTGGAAATGCCGTTGGGATAGACCAGATGCGTATCCAGTCCCTCGGGCTCCAGAAACACTTGATGGCCGTCGCGGTCGGCGAAGCGGTGAATCTTGTCCTCGATCGACGGGCAATAGCGCGGCCCCGCCGCGCCGATCGCTCCGGTGAACAGGGGCGATCGGTCCAGATTGGCGGCAATGACCCCGTGCGATTCGGCGTTGGTGCGCGTGATCGCACAAAAAATCTGCGGCACCGTCCGCGCCTTGTTCCACGTGGAACAGGTCCAGCCGTCCCCATCGGACGCCTGCTCTTCCAGTCGGGCCCAGTCGATCGTCCGCCCATCGAGACGCGGTGGCGTCCCCGTCTTGAGCCGCGCCATCGGCAAGTCCGCCGCGCGCAACTGTCCCGCCAGCCGGTGGGCCCCGGCCTCGCCGATGCGCCCTCCCTCCATCCGCTCTTCTCCGCGGAACAGGCGTCCACCAAGGAAGGTGCCCGTCGCAAGGACCACGGCGAGCGCCTCCAGCACCTGGCCGTCGGCGAGTTCGAGTCCCGCCACTGCACCATCGCCGGCGAATCGGAGGGCCGCCGCCTCGCCCACCACGACCGCAATTCTCGACTCCGCAGCGAGCATGGTCTGGATCGCGGCGCGATATAATTTCCGGTCGGCTTGGATACGCGGCCCCTGAACCGCGGCCCCCTTCGACGCGTTGAGCATCCGGTAATGAATGGCCGCAGCGTCGGCCGCGCGCGCCATCCAGCCATCGAGCGCATCGACCTCGCGCATCAGATGGCCCTTGCCCAGACCGCCGATCGCCGGGTTGCAGGACATGGTGCCGATCAGCGCCGGGTCGAAACTGACCAGCGCGACGCGCGCGCCGAGCCGGGCCGCAGCCGCTGCGGCCTCGGTCCCGGCATGCCCACCGCCGACGACGATGACATCGAATATGCTGCTGTTCTGCATGATTGCGGCGCCCTTATCCTATCCGGCGCGCGCGGTCCACATGGCTTGAAGGACGGCGATGTTTCACGTGAAACATCACTTGCCGATGCAAAAACGCCCGAACAGCGTGTCGAGCATATCCTCGACACCCGCGCGCCCCGTGATGCGGTCGAGCGCGGTTGCGGCAAGGCGGAGCCGTTCGGCGATCAGGATCAGGTCGCCGGCCTCGCGCGTTCCGGGTGCGATCGCCAGCCAGTCGCGCGCTTCGCCCAGCGCCGCGCGCTGGCGCTGGCGCAGCGCCGCATCGCCCTCGCGCGGCAGCAGCGTGCGTGCCATGGCGACGATCATGGCGTGCAGCTTGTCCATGCCTTCGCCGGTCGTCGCCGACAGGATCAGGTCACACCGCGCCGCTTCGGCTTCGGCGGCGGCATCGCCCTTCCAGCGATCGGCCTGTGCGGCGATCAGGATCGCGCGCGGATGCTCCGGCGCGGCGCGTGGCGGGCCCAGCCACAGCAGAATGTCCGCCGCTGCAACCGCGGCCCTTGCCCGGTCGATCCCGACCATCTCGATCGCATCGCCGCTTTCGTCGCGAAGTCCGGCCGTATCCGAAAAGCGCATCGCGATCCCGTCCAGCGCCAGCGGCGTTTCGATCACATCGCGCGTCGTCCCCGCCACTGGCGATACGATTGCCAACTCTCTGTTTGCTAACGCATTGATAAGGGTCGATTTACCAGCATTGGGCGGGCCGGCGATCACGACCGACAGGCCGTCGGCGATGACCTCTGCCGCCGGCCGCGCGAGCCATATCGCCATGTCGTCACCCAGCGCGGCCATATCCCCGGCCAGATGCCCCGCAACGCTTTCACCAACATCATCCTCATCGGCAAAATTCAGCTCGGCTTCGGCTTTCGCCATCAGCCCCAGCAGCCGTGCTTGCCACGCGGCAACGGCGCGCGACACATGCCCGCTGGCCATCTCCATCGCCTGTACCCGCTGGCTTTCGGTTTCAGCGGCCAGCAGATCGGCCAACCCCTCGGCTTCGGCCAGGTCTATCCGCCCGTTCAGAAAGGCACGCCGCGTGAACTCCCCGGCCTCGGCGCGGCGCAGTCCTGGCATGGCGGCCAGCGACCGCTCGATCGCCGCAACCACGGCCCGGCCGCCATGCAGATGCAGTTCCCCAAGATCCTCGCCCGTCGCTGTCGCCGGCCCCGGAAACCACAGGACAAGCGCGCGATCGAGCGGCGCGCCATCCTGACTTGCCAGCGTGGCGAGCGTGGCGCGCCGCGGCGGCGGCACCGCCCCCGCCAGCGCCGCCAGCACCCGGCCCGCCTCCGGACCGCTCACGCGCACGACGGCGATCGCCGCCGGCGGCATCCCGCTCGACAGCGCGAAGATCGTATCGCGCAGCCTTTCGTCGGTCAGCTTTTGCGCCCCCGCGGCGGCTTGTCGCTCTCCTCGGCGTCGGACTTCGGCGCGGCGCCCATGAAGCCGCCGCCAAACTGTCCGAGCAGCGACTGGACCAGGTTGAGCCCGCTCTCGCCCATCGGAACCCAGCTCTTCACCATGGCCTGCACCATGTCCGGGGTGATGCCCTTGGCCATCAGTTCCTTGACGCGGCTGAGGTAAATATCGTGGAGCGGCTCCAGGTCGGGAAGGCCGAACAGGCGCCGTGCCTCCTCGGGTGTGCAATCAATCTCTATATTGAACTTCATCCGTCCGCCTCCGACCCCAAAAACCCTGAAGCCCGAGCTTGAGCCGCGACCCCATGGCCGCTAGCTTCGCGCTTTCCCCGCCGATTGGCAAGTCAGGCATAAAGCAAATCAGGAGAGCCCCATGTCCGCCACGAACACCACCATCGCCGCACTCGATAATGAAGGCGAGATTCCCGCCTATGTCGCGCGCCCCGATGCCGATTCGTCGCGGGCAATCATCGTCATTCCCGAAATTTTCGGAGTAAATGCAGGCATTCGGCAGAAATGCGACGATTGGGCCGCCCAAGGCTATCTGGCGATCGCGCCCGACATTTTCTGGCGTTTCGCACCGGGCGTCGAACTCGATCCCGATGTGGAGGCCGAATTGCAGGAAGCCTTCGGCTATTTCGGCCAATATGATGCCGACGACGGGGTGAAGGACATCGAAGCGGCGATCCGCTGGGCTCGGGCACAGGGCGCGGACAAGGTCGGCGCGGTGGGCTTCTGCCTCGGCGGCCGCCTTGCCTATATGACCGCCGCGCGCACCGACATCGACGCATCGGTCGGCTATTATGGCGTGATGATCGATCAGATGCTCGGCGAAAGCCATGCGATCGCACGGCCGCTGCTGCTGCATGTCCCGACCGCCGATCACCTTGTCGGACCCGAGGCGCAAGCCAGGATGCACGAAGGGCTCGATCCGCATCCTCGCGTGACGATTCACGATTATGACGGGCTCGACCATGGCTTTGCGGCAACAAGCGGGAACCGCCGCGATGAAGCGGGCGCACAACTCGCCGACACTCGTACCCGCGCTTTCTTTGCCGAGCATCTGGCATGAGCGGCCATCCCGGACTCGCCGCCTGGCATGCCTATATGACCGGCGGCGGCGATCCGAAGGCTTTGCGGGCGCTTCTCGCCGACGACGCGGTTTTTCATTCCCCCGTCGTCCACACCCCGCAGCAAGGGGCGGACAAGGTGTTCGCCTATCTTCACGCCGCCAGCCATGTTCTGGGCGGCGAGAATTTTCATTACCTGCGCGAAATCGTCGACGGCGACCAGGCCATGCTGGAATTTCAAAGCGATATCGACGGTATTCAGATCAACGGTGTTGACATCATTCGCTGGGACAGCGCCGGAAAAATAAGCGATTTCAAGGTTATGGTTCGCCCTCTCAAAGCAATCAACAAGGTGTGGGAGAAAATGGCCGCCATGCTGGCTGCGCAAGCCGGCTGATCGCGAAACATCGCCATGCTTCGCTTGATCGCATTTCCGATCCTGGTCGCGGCGATCATCCTTGCCGGGTGGTGGGCGCCGGCGCGGTGGACGCTGCTCCTGTCGGTCCCGCTTCTTCTCGTCGCGATTTACGACGCGTTGCAGCGCAATCACAGTCTGCGCCGCAACTACCCTCTGATCGCGCGTATTCGCTGGCTGTTCGAGGCACTCCGGCCCTTTCTCTATGCCTATGTCGTCGAAAGCCCGCTCGACGGGCGCCCTTTCGCGCGCAACGAACGCGACCTTGTCTATGCGCGGGCCAAGGGCGATCTCGATTCGCATCCATTCGGAACCGAACTCGACGTCTATTCGGACGAATATGAATGGATGAGCCACAGCATCGCGCCCGTGACCGAGACCGACAAGCGCGCTCGCGTGCATGTCGGCACCGCGCAATGTTCGCGGCCCTATGACGCGGCGCTGCTCAATATTTCGGCGATGAGTTTCGGCTCGCTTGGCGCGAAGGCCATCGAGGCGCTTAATCTTGGCGCGAAACTCGGCCATTTCTATCACGACACCGGCGAGGGCGGATTCAGTCCCTATCACCGCATCCATGGCGGCGACATCGTCTGGGAGATCGGCAGCGGTTATTTCGGCTGCCGCGACGAAAGCGGTCGCTTCGACCCCGATCGCTTCCGCGACCGCGCGCAGGACGACCAGGTCAAGATGGTCGAGATCAAGCTGAGCCAGGGCGCGAAGCCCGGGCATGGCGGCGTCCTGCCCGGCGCCAAGGTCAGCGCCGAGATCGCGGAAACGCGCGGGGTTCCAGAGGGGCATGATTGCGTCTCGCCGGCCGCACATTCGGCGTTCGCGACCCCGATCGAGCTGGTCGAATGGGCCGCAAGGCTGCGCGACCTGTCGGGCGGCAAGCCCGTCGGCATCAAATTATGCGTTGGCCAGCCGCACGAAGTCTATGCCGTCATGAAGGCGATGATCGAGACCGGCATCCGCCTCGACTATATTGTCGTCGACGGCGCAGAAGGCGGCACCGGCGCCGCGCCGGTCGAATTTTCGAACCGTATCGGCATGCCGCTCCGCGAGGGATTGATCTTCGTGCGCAATGCGCTCGTCGGCTGCGGGCTGAAGGACGAAATTCGCCTCGCCGCCTCGGGTAAGGTTCATTCGGGCGCGGGCCTTGCGGTCAACTGCGCGCTCGGCGCCGACTGGTCGAACGCCGCGCGCGCCTTCATGTTCTCGCTTGGCTGCGTCCAGTCGCTCCAATGCCACACCGACATGTGCCCCACGGGGGTCGCAACGCAGGATCCCGGTCGCCAGCGCGGGCTGGTGGTGGCCGACAAGGCCGACCGCGTGCGCCGCTTCCAGGCATCGACCGTGTCGGCGCTGTGGGAGATCAGCGGCGCGATGGGACTCGACAACCCGTGGCAGATTCGACCGCACCATCTGCACGAACGGCTCAATTCGGCACGATCGGATTCGATCGACCGCATCTACAGCTTTTTTCCGCGGGGGGTGCTGCTCGACGATCCGGGATCGGTAGCGAGCGCCCGCTATTGGGCGATGGCGCGCGCCGACAGCTTTCGCGCCGCGATGGAAGGAACGCCGGGGGAAAGCGGGCGCGGCTAGGGCGCCCACGCCGGCATCTGGGCTAGATCAGGCTCAGCGCCGCCAGCTCGCGATAAAGCGTCGGCGGCAGGTCGCCGATACCGCTCGCGTCATCCGTACCCTTCGGCGCGTCCGCATCGCTCAGATAACGCCACCCCTGATGCGCGCGCTTCGGCAGCGGGTGGATGCGTTCCAGTGCGGCCACACAGACGATGTCGACCCGCCCGTCGCTGCGATCATCGAAGCGCAATATCCGGGTACGCCCGATCAGCATATGCTTCACGATGAAATGCAACTTGCCGCCGATCAGTTCGTCGGCGCGCTTCGGTTTGAAGCGCGTCGTAAAGCGGATTTCGCCATCGCGAGCGTGGGTCGAAATCCGCGATTCCAGCCCCTGATAATCGGAACAGCCGACGGCAACGCGGGTCATGTGAAGCTGGGACATACTCGGAAAATGGGGAGCCGATGCAAAAAAGCCAGCCCGTTACGGGGCTGGCTTTTTCACAAACGGTCAAAATCGATCAGCCGAGCAATGTGCCCATCCCGACGCTCGGGTCGATCCAGCCTTCGTAGATCATCTTGACCGCGACATAGAGGATCACGGCAAGCCCGACATAGGCGATCCAGCGATAGCGCTCGATATACTTGGCGATGATATTCGCCGCGACGCCCATCAGCGCGACCGCGAAGATCAGGCCGACGATCAGGATACCCGGATGATCGCGCGCCGCACCCGCGACGGCGAGCACATTGTCGAGGCTCATCGACACGTCGGCGACGGCCACGGCCCAAGCCGCGGCCGCAAAACTTTTGGCGGGTTTCAGACCCGAATGCTCATCGCCTTCAATCTCGGGCGATCCCGCCGAATGCGCGCCGTCGCGCAGTTCGCGCCACATCTTCCACGCGACCCAGATCAAAAGCAATCCGCCGACGAAGATCAGCCCGACGATCTGCATCAGCTGGGTGACGACAAGGGCGAAGGCGATGCGCAGAACCAGCGCGGCAAGGACACCGATGATGATGACCTTGCGCCGCTGATCCGCCGGGAGACCCGCCGCGAGTGCACCGACGACGATTGCATTGTCGCCCGCCAGCACGATGTCGATCATCAACACCTGCAGAAAGGCCGAAAAGGCGGCCGGCTCGGTGATGTTCGAAAAATCGTTGACGATATGCGCCCACATACCGTCGGGTCCGCCGAAGCTCTGCGCCGCGGCGCCCGCCTGCATCAATAAATCCAGCATATGCGCTCAACCCGCCCCGTGCTTATTGGTTCATCGAATCGAAGAAATCTTCGTTGGTCTTGCTGTCCTTGATCTTGTCGAGCAGGAATTCCATCGCGTCGATCGTCCCCATCTGCATGAGGATGCGGCGCAGGACCCACATTTTCGACAGCTTGTCCTTTTCGACCAGCAATTCTTCCTTGCGCGTACCCGACTTGCCGACGTCGAGCGCCGGGAAGATGCGCTTGTCTGCGACCTTGCGGTCGAGCACGATTTCCGAGTTGCCCGTGCCCTTGAATTCCTCGAAGATCACCTCGTCCATGCGGCTGCCGGTATCGATGAGCGCGGTGGCGATGATCGACAGCGATCCGCCTTCCTCGATATTTCGCGCCGCGCCGAAAAAGCGCTTCGGCCGCTGCAACGCATTGGCGTCGACGCCGCCGGTCAGCACCTTGCCCGACGAAGGGACGACGGTGTTGTAGGCGCGGCCGAGGCGGGTGATCGAATCGAGCAGGATGACGACATCCTTTTTATGTTCGACCAGACGCTTCGCCTTTTCGATCACCATTTCGGCGACCTGGACGTGCCGCGTCGCGGGTTCGTCGAAGGTCGAGGAGACGACCTCGCCGTTCACGCTGCGCTGCATGTCGGTGACTTCCTCGGGCCGCTCGTCGACCAAAAGGACGATCAGATAGACCTCGGGATGATTGTCGGTGATCGCCTTGGCGATATTCTGCAGCAGCACCGTCTTGCCGGTACGCGGCGGCGCGACGATCAGCGCGCGCTGGCCCTTGCCCTGCGGGCTGACCAGGTCGATCACCCGCGCCGACTTGTCCTTGACCGTCGGATCGACGGTGTCGAGCGACAGCTTCTGGTTCGGGTAGAGCGGCGTCAGATTGTCGAAGTTGACGCGGTGGCGCACGGCCTCCGGATTGTCGAAATTGACGCTGATCAGCTTGGTCAGCGCGAAATAGCGCTCGCCGTCCTTCGGCGCGCGGATTTCGCCCTCGACCGTGTCGCCGGTGCGCAGGCCATATTTGCGGACCTGATTCGGCGAGACATAGATATCGTCGGGACCCGCCAGATAATTGGCGTCGGGCGACCGCAGAAAACCGAAACTGTCGGGCAGCACTTCGATCGTGCCCGATCCGATGATTTCCTCGCCCTCTTCGGCCAGTTCCTTCAGGATGGAGAACATCAGATCCTGCTTGCGCAGCGTCGATGCTCCCTCGACGCCCAGTTCCTCGGCCATTTCGACCAGCTGGGCGGGCGATTTCGTCTTGAGTTCTTTCAAATGCATGGATGGATTCCAGGTAACAGAAATATAAGGATAAAATTATCGTTTCAGCGCACCTTTCGGTGCCTATCCGGCCGGGGGACGGCCGCTGCGATAGCGTTCGGCGCGAAGGATTGCGCCGCCCAAAGAACAGGGATTGATCGGCCCCTAACTTTCGGCCGGGATCAAGTCAATCGGCTGTCGCCCGAACGAAGGTTCAAAAGGGCCGGACGACGGCCAGGATCACGATCACCGCGGCGGCAACGCCGGGAACCTCGTTCAGCATCCGCAGCCGCTTCTCGCTCAGCGGCCGTTCGCCCTTCGCCAGCTTCTTCGCATAGCCGATGGTCCAGCCATGATAGCCCGAAAGGCCCAGAACGAGCAGCAGCTTGGCGTGAAACCATCCCTGGCTCCAGTATCCGCTGTTGAACGCCAGCATCAGGCCCAGAACCCACACGATGATCAGCGAAGGATTGAGGATGATGCGGCGCAACCGATCTTCGCGTTCGATCCATTGCCGATCTTCGTCGGATCCCGGCGGCACCTGATGATGATAAACGAAGAAACGCGGCATCATGAACAGCCCCGCCATCAGAAAGATGACGAAGATGACATGCGCCGCCTTGACCCACAACATGGTCACCCCCAGAAAACCCGCCCAGTCCGCCATCGCCTAACCGCCTCGCACGCGCCTGATCAGATGCTCGACATGGGCAATCGGCGTGTCGGGCACGATGCCATGGCCGAGATTGAAGATATGGGGACGCGACGGAAAGGCTGCAAGGATGCGGTCGATCGCCCGGTCGAGCGCCGCACCGCCCGATACCAGCGCCAGCGGGTCGAGATTGCCCTGCACGGGAATATCCGCAGGCAGCACCGCATCCGCCCAGACCGGGTCCACCGTCTCATCGAGCCCGATGGCGTCGACCCCGGTCTCGCGGGCATAGGCGGGCAGTTTTCCGCCAGCCCCTTTCGGAAAACCGATGATTGGCGTGTCCGGGTGCAATGTCTTGAGCCGCGCCGCGATCGCCGCGTTGGGCGCGATCACCCATTGTTCGAATTGTGCGGGGCTCAGGCTTCCCGCCCAACTGTCGAACAATTGCACCGCTTCCACGCCCTGTTCGATCTGCCCCGACAGATAGGTGACGCTCAGTTCGACGATCGCATCGACGATCGCCTGAAAAGCCGCCGGATCGGCAAAGGCCATGCGCCGCGCGGCCGCCTGGTCCTTCGATCCCGCGCCGGCGATCATATAGGTGGCGACGGTCCACGGGCTGCCCGCGAAACCCAGGAATGTCGTTTCGGCCGGCAGTGCCGCCGCGACGCGCGCCACGGTCGCATAGACGGGATCGAGCCGTTCGGGCGCAGCCTCGAGCGACGCCAGAGCCGCATCGACCAGCGGCGGCGCAAGCCGCGGACCCTCGCCGGCCTCGAACCACAGATTCTGCCCCAGCGCATGCGGAATGACCAGAATGTCGGAAAACAGGATCGCGCCATCGAACCCGAAACGGCGGATCGGTTGCAGCGTCACCTCGGCCGCGGCCTCTGGGTCGTAGCAAAGCTCCAGAAAGCCACCCTTGGTTTCCCGCAAGGCGCGATATTCGGGGAGATAGCGTCCCGCCTGGCGCATCAGCCACAGCGGGGGGATGTTCTGCCGCGCTCCGCGCAACGTTGCTAGCAAGCGTTTCGGTGCGGCCATCGCCTGCGCCCTCTTTCTTTCCATCAATGAAATATAGAAAATATTGTGGTGGTTTGTTGGCGGTCGAACAGCGCGGCTTTAGGCAGCAACGCCGCTTTTG
This sequence comes from Sphingopyxis macrogoltabida, assembly GCA_003241685.1. Taxonomy (GTDB): domain Bacteria; phylum Pseudomonadota; class Alphaproteobacteria; order Sphingomonadales; family Sphingomonadaceae; genus Sphingopyxis; species Sphingopyxis macrogoltabida_A. Next base: position 19,433 of record QFPJ01000003.1, on the reverse strand, counting down.
CCAACAGCTTGACTCCGGCCGCGCCGCTCAAGGGCGGGGAGTCGCCGACGATTTGCGACTTTTTCACAGCCTGTGGATAAATAACGTTCGCTGTGGACAAGCCGCCGAATGGAATCGGCGCGGCTGGGGACAATTTTTTCTCCCCTGTTTCATCCCGGTGCTTTTACCGGGATTTATCCACAGGGTGCGTCCGGGCGGCTTCGGCGCTTGCCTTTTTCGCCTGCTGCGGGCCATGTGCGGCGATGGACCGGTTGCACCTGCATCTCATATCCGATTCCACGGGGGAAACGCTCGAAAATATCGCCAAGGCGGCGATCGCCCAGTTCGACGATGTCGAAGTGGTGCGTCATTTCTGGCCGATGGTCCGGTCCGAATCGCATCTCGATCGGATCATGACGGAGGTGCAGGCCAGTCCGGGGATGATCCTCTTCACGCTGGTCAACGGCGAATTGCGCGCCAGTCTGGAACGCCGTGCCGGCGCGATGAACCTGCCGCTCGTTCCGGCGCTCGATGCCGTCACTGACGCCCTGTCGCGTATGCTGGGTCAGCAGGCCAAGGCCCGCCCCGGCCGCCAGCATGTGCTCGACGCCGCTTATTTCGCGCGTGTCGAGGCGATCCAGTTCACCGTCGCGCACGACGATGGCATCGGCTGGGAAAATTGGGAACGCGCCGACATCTTGCTCGCGGGCGTGTCCCGAACGTCAAAGACGCCGACCAGCATCTATCTCGCCAATCGCGGGTACAAGACCGCGAACATCCCCATCGTGCCCGAATCGCCGCCGCCCGATGCGCTCTATCATCTGAAGCATCCGCTCGTCGTCGGCCTGACCACGGGAATCGACCGGCTGGTGCAGGTCCGCCGCAACCGGCTTCTGTCGCTCAACCAGGCGCCCGAAACCTCCTATGTCGACGAGGAGCGCGTCAAGGCGGAACTCGCCTATGCGCGCCGCATGTTTGCCGACAATGACTGGCCGGTGATCGACGTGACGCGCCGGTCGATCGAGGAGACCGCGGCGGCTGTGATCAAGCTGGTCGAGGACCGCGCGGCGGCGACGGCATGAGCCGGCTGATCCTTGCTTCGCAGAGCAGCGGCCGCGCCGCGATGCTGCGCGCCGCCGGTCTCGATTTCGACGCCACGCCCGCGCATGTCGATGAAGAGGCGCTCACCGCGTCGCTGGTCGCCGCCGGTCAGTCGCCCCGCAATATCGCCGACGCTCTCGCCGAGGCAAAGGCGATCAAGCTGTCGTCGCGCCTGCCCGGCGTGACGGTGATCGGTGCCGATTCGACGCTGGCGCTCGACGATGGCGCGATGCTGGCCAAGCCCGACAGCCCGGTCGCGGCGGCCGATCATCTGCGCCGGATGTCGGGCACCCGGCACCGGCTGTTCAGCGCCGCCGTTGCCGCGCGCGACGGGGCGCCCGTCTGGCGTGCGGTTGGCGAGGCGAAGCTGTGGATGCGCCCCTTGTCGGATGGCTTCATCGCCGACTATGTGGCGCGCCATTGGGACAGCATTCGCTGGACCGTGGGCTGTTACGAGATTGAGGGAGCGGGCGTGCAATTGTTCGACCGGGTCGAAGGCGATCCCTGGACCATCATCGGGATGCCGATGCTGTCGCTGCTCGCCTGGCTGCGCGCGACCGGGCTGGCGCCGCAATGACCGGACCCTATGCAGAGGTGATCGGCGATCCGATCGCTCATTCGAAATCGCCGTTGATCCATGGCTTCTGGCTGCAGGCGTTGGGCATCGACGGCGATTATCGCCGCACGCATGTGACCCCCGGCGACCTGCCCGCCTATATCGAGCAGCGCCGCGCCGATCCCGACTGGCGCGGCTGCAATGTCACCATACCCCACAAGCTCGCGGTGATGGATCTCGTCGATGATCCGGGCGACATTCGCGGCACGATCGGCGCGATGAACACCGTCGTGCGCCAACCGGGCGGCGCCCTGATCGGCACCAACACCGACGCGGCGGGCTTCTATGCCCCGCTTGCCGAAACCGACCTGACGGGCGCGCCGGTCGCGGTCGTCGGCGCGGGCGGCGCGGCCCGCGCGGTGCTGTTCGCGCTCGCCAGGGCGGGCGTCGGCCATGTGACGATCCTCAATCGCAGCCCGCTGAAGGCGATGGGCCTGCTCGCGACATTCGGCCTGAAAGGCGATGTGGCGGGTCTCGACACCCCGCTGCCGCCCGCCGCCCTGCTCGTCAACGCGAGCAGTCTCGGCATGACCGGCCAACCCCCGCTCGATATCGACCTGTCGCCGTTGCCGGCCGACGCCATCGTTTACGACCTCGTCTATGCCCCGCTCCAGACCTGCCTTCTGAAAGCGGCCGAAGCCCGTGGGCTGGGCACCGTCGACGGGCTCGACATGCTGATCGGTCAGGCGGCGCTCGCCTTCGAATTATTCTTCGGCCGCTCCCCTCCGGAGGGCCGCGACGACGAGCTTCGCGCGCTGCTGACCGCATGAGCTTCAACCGGCATTCCGGCGCCCGTCTTCGCCGGCCCTTCATCCTCGGCCTGACCGGCTCGATCGGCATGGGAAAATCGACCGCGGCGGCGATGTTCGAGCGCGAGGGCATTCCCGTCTTCGATGCCGATGCCGAGGTGCACCGGCTTCAGGGTCCTGGTGGGGCACTGGTCGCGGCGATCGAGGCGCGCTTTCCCGGCACCACGGGCGCGAAGGGCGTCGATCGGCAGAAGCTGGGCGCTCATGTGCTGGGAAATGGCCATGAACTTGCCGCGCTGGAAGCCATCGTTCATCCGGCCGTGGCCCGGGCTCAGCACAAGTTCCTGATGCGCCACCGGGCGCGCGATGTCGTAATCCTCGACATCCCGCTCCTGTTCGAAAAAGGCGGCTGGCGACGGGTGGGGGCGATCGCGGTCGTTTCGGCGCCGGCGTGGATGCAGACGAAGCGCGTGATGCGCCGCCCCGGAATGACGCGGGCGAAGCTGAAGGCGATTCGCCGTCTGCAGGTTCCCGATCGGGTCAAGCGCGCGCGCGCCGATTTCATTATCGAAACGGGCCGCCCAAAAAGCGAGACGCACCGCCAGATTCGCGCCATCGCCTCTTGTTTCCGGGCGCGATAGGGTTCAGGTTATCCGTTCGATGCGTGAGATTATTTTTGATACTGAAACCACGGGACTCGATCCCAAGACCGGGGACAGGCTGGTCGAAATCGGGTGCGTCGAATTGATCGACCGGCGCGAAACGGGCGTCACCTTTCACGCCTATTTCAATCCCGAGCGCGACATGCCGGCCGCGGCAGAGGCGGTGCACGGTCTGTCGATCCAGTTTCTTTCGGACAAACCCTTCTTTGCGACGCGCGTCGATGAAATTCTCGAATTTCTGGGCGATTCGCCGATGATCGCGCATAATGCCGCGTTCGATTTCGGCTTCCTCAATGCCGAACTCGCCCGCGCCGGCCGGCCGGGGCTCGACATGGCGCGGATGTGCTGCACCGTGCAGATGGCGCGCAAGCTGCATCCCGGCGCCAAGCACAGCCTGGATGCGCTTTGTACGCGTTACGGCATCGATCGCAGCCACCGGGTGAAGCATGGCGCGCTGCTCGACGCCGAATTGCTGGCGCATCTCTATATCGAAATGACCGGCGGCCGGCAGATCGGTCTTGGCCTGGCGGCCGAGGCGGCCGTTCCAGCGCGCGCCGCCGCCGTTCCTGCTCGCGTGGAATTCCCCCGCGCCTATCGCGAACCGCGCGCGCATGCGGCAACCCCCGCGGAGCTGGCGCGTCATGCCGAATTCGTGGCCGGCCTTACCGGGCCCCTATGGCACGATAATCCGTAACGGCGGCCCAGGCCGTCGCTGCGTTTCTGGAAGGAGAAGAATAATGGAAATCCGCGTCTCTGGTCACCAGATCGAAACCGGCGAAGCGCTGCAAGCGCATGTGTCCGACCGGATGAACGCGATTGCCGACAAATATTTCTCCCGCGCGATCGGCGCCCACGCGACCTTCGGCAAGGGGCCGCACGACAGTTTCCAGTGCGATATCGTCGCGCATGTCATGCAGGGTCTGGTGCTGAAGGGGCACGGCCAGGCACAGGATGCCCACGTCGCGTTCGAGGGCGCCGCCGAACGCATCGAAAAGCAGCTGCGCCGCTATATGCGCCGCCTGAAGGATCGCAACAGTTCGTCCGGCCCGCTGCTGCCGACGATGGACGAGATCGACGACAACGCCAGCTATACCGTCTTCGATGCCGGCACGGACGATGATGAGGCAGGCGATGCGCCGGCGATCATCGCCGAAACCCGGGTCGACATTCCGAACAGCAGCGTTTCCGACGCGGTGATGATGCTCGACCTGCGCGACACCAACGCGCTGCTGTTCGTGAACAGCAAGACGGGATCGCACAACATGGTTTATCGCCGCCGCGACGGGACGATCGGCTGGGTCGAACCGCGATAAGGGCTGGATTTTCTTCGCCATCCGGCCTAAGGGCCGCGCCCAATGATGTCCTAAAGCCGGGATGGCGGGGCCCAGAACCGATCCGTGATCGATGAAACTGGAACGGCTGCAAGGCCTTCCCGGCGGTGATGCAGATTTGACCAAAGCGATGAATCTTTCTTCTCTCCTCTATCCCGCGACAGTGCGGGCGCATGTGCCGATCGATTCGAAAAAGGCCCTGTTTCCTTTTGTCGGCGATCTGGCGAGCCGTTCGCTCGGCCTCGACGCGGGCGAGGTCAGCGAGGCGCTGCTCGAACGCGAACGGCTCGGCTCGACGGGTTTCGGCCGGGGCATCGCGCTGCCGCATGCCAAGATGGCGGATCTCACCGGGGTGCGCGGGCTGTTTCTGCAACTTGCGCGCCCGGTCGATTTCGCGGCGGTGGACGGCTTGCCGGTCGATCTGCTTTTCGTTCTTCTCTCGCCCCTCGATGCGGGCGCGGATCATCTCAAGGCGCTTGCCGGCGTGTCGCGCATGCTGCGCAACGAAGATATGGCCGAACGGCTGCGCGGGGCGAAGAACGACGAGGCGCTCTATGCGCTGCTTGTCGATGCCGAAGCCCGCGACGCGGCCTGACATTTCCGGATTTTTTCGGCCATGGCACGGCTGAAAAGCCGTTTCCTCGTCGACCTGATCATGCGCCGTGCCGAAGCGGCTGGCGGCTTTGCGGTCGTTCTGGCGGTCGGCGATGCCGACGCGGGCGTCCTGTTGATTCAATGTATCGATCGTGGCCGCCCGGGCCCGCTGCTGGAACGTCGCCTGTCGATGGACGGAAATCCGCGCTGGGATAGCGTTGGCCCGGCCGAATCGGCCGACGATGAGGAGCGGCGCGCCTATTACGACCGGCGTCGCAACGCCGACCCGGACCTATGGATCGTTGAACTGGATATCGCAGATGCGCCACGGCTCGTCGCCGAATGGGGCGCGTTAACTTGACTTGGGTGCGGCGCAACATAGGTGGCCCGCCATTCCATAACGCGTAGGTCGTTCCGCGGGTTGCACGGGTTTGTCCCGTCGATCCGATACAAGGGTTCGGACACGCAGTCGGATGATGACCGCAGACGGCTTCGGGACCGAAATCCCGCCCCCGTCTGTTCATTGGGTTCATCAGCCGCCTTTTTGACGGACTATATGAGTCGCATTCTCAACGCCGCCAGCGTGGCCGCTGTCGGCATGACCGCCGCCGCGACGCTGATGCTGGCGGAACCCGGCTTCGCCAGCGATCTGGCGGCCGATGCCAATATTCCTGCGATCACGCTTCCCGGTGCCCCTGCGCCTGTCGAAGCCGAACCGGCGGATCTTTCGCCCACCTTCCCGTCGCCGGCCGACCCGGCTGATGAAGGGGAGGCGGATCAAATCGACGATGGCGTGCCTGATGTGCCCATTACCGCCGAATCGCTGGCCGCCCTCGTCGCCGCCACACCGCGCCCGGCGGATCTCGATCCCGAACTTCGCTGCCTTGCGGGGGCCGTTTATTTTGAATCGCGCGGCGAATCGCTCGTCGGCCAGCTCGCCGTCGCGCATGTCGTGATCAACCGCGCGAATTCGGGCCGTTTCCCGACGAGCCTTTGCGGCGTCGTTCATCAGAAAAGCCAGTTCAGCTTCGTGCGCGGCGGCCGCATGCCGGCGGTCCGCGAAGGCCGTCAATGGGCGAATGCCATCGCGATCGCCCAGATCGCGCGCGACGGAAGCTGGAAGAATCATGCGCCCGGCGCGCTGTTTTTTCACGCCCGCTACGTCTCGCCCGGCTGGCGCAAGACGCGGATCGCGCAAATCGACAACCATATCTTCTATCGGTGATCAAAGGGCGGACGGGGTTCCGCCCTTTTTCGCGGCCGATCGATTGTCGCGCGCCCCGACCGTTCCCCGACCCGTTCATTGCCAGGCCATTTTATCTGGCGCATGATGGTGCGATGACGCTCCGTTCCCCTGTCGTGCTGCTCGGTGCAGCCTCCCTGTTCCTTGCCGGCTGCACCACGACGGTGCCGCCGGTCGAGGTGACGCGTTTTCACGGCAATGCCGTCGCGGGCTGGGCGCCCGGGACGCGCTATACGGTCGAGGTCGCGCCGCTCGGCGATGCGGCCGCCTGGGAAGGCGGTGGACAGCCGTCGCTCGAATGGAACAGCTATCGCGGTGCGGTGGAACGCCAGCTTCAGCTTCAGGGACTTGCCGCTGCGCCGCAGGGGGCGACCGCGCCGCTGAAGGTCCGCATCGGTTTCGACCGCGGCGACCGGGAGACCGCGGGCCGTCGCTCGCCCGTTTCGGTCGGCGTCGGCGGATCGACGGGCAGCTATGGATCGGGCGTCGGTCTGGGCCTTGGGATCAATCTGGGCGGCGGATCGCGGCGGATGCAGGATCTGCAGCTCTCGGTCCGTATCGACGATGCGGCCACGGGTCAGGCCCTGTGGGAAGGCCGCGCGATCACGGCCGTGCCCGAAAAGGCGCCGGCGGCGCAGCCGGGGCTGGCGGCCGCGAAATTGGCCGAAGCCTTATTCAAGGACTTCCCCGGCGAATCCGGACGCACTATCAGCGTCCCATGACCATCAGCATCAACGCCGCGTTCGACAGCGGCAATATCGTCGTGGATTCGGTCGACGGCACGTCGGCGCATCTGTCGATCCGAAAGGATCGCGAATCCGAATTCTACCAATGGTTCCATTTTCGCGTCGCCTGCGCGGTGGGCGACACGCTGGACCTGGCGATCGCGGGACTTGCCGCATCGGCCTATCCCGATGGCTGGACCGGCTATGCCGCTTGTGCCAGCATCGACCGCGAACATTGGTTTCGGCTGGACACCGATTATGACGCCAATGCCGGCGGCGGAACGCTGACGATCCGCCACACCGCCGAAAGCCCGGTGCTGTGGATCGCCTATTTCGCGCCCTACTCGATGGAACGCCACCATGATTTGGTGTCTTCGGTCGCGACATGCGACGGCGTGACCCATCGCTGCCTCGGCACTAGCCTGGAAGGGCAGCCGATGGATTGTCTGGAAATGGGGACGGGCGATACGGAGGTCTGGCTCTATGCCCGTCAGCATCCCGGCGAATCGATGGCCGAATGGTGGATGGAAGGCGCGCTGGAAATGCTGACCGACCCCGCCGATCCCCATGCGCGGTCGCTGCGGCAGAAATGCCGTTTCCACATCGTACCGAACATGAATCCCGACGGATCGCGGCGCGGCCATCTGCGGACCAATTTCGCCGGCGTGAACCTCAATCGCGAATGGGACAATCCGACGGCCGAGCGCAGTCCCGAAGTGTTGTGCGTGCGGGCCGCGATGGATGAAACCGGGGTCGACTGGGCGATGGACGTGCACGGCGACGAAGCGATTCCGGCCGTTTTCCTGGCGGGTTTCGAAGGCATTCCGTCGCTCGATCCCGCACAGATGGACAAATATAAGGCGTTCGAACAGGCGCTCGCCGCGAATACCCCCGATTTCCAGACCGACCTTGGCTATCAGGCATCGGCACCGGGCAAAGCCAATCTGTCGATGTCGACGACGCAGCTTGCCGAACGCTTCGGCGCCGTGTCGATGACGCTGGAAATGCCGTTCAAGGACAATCGCGACCTGCCCGACCCGGAACAGGGCTGGTCGCCCGAACGATCGAAACTGCTCGCCCACGCCTGCCTGCGGACGCTGGACCGGATGCTGTGACGCGCAGCGCGGATGCGGACGGCTGGCGGATCGTCGAGGACGATCTGTCGGGCGCCGCGATCCGCGCGCTGCTCGAGGTGCATTTCGCGGGGATGCTCGCGAACTCGCCGGCCGGAAGCTGTCATTTCCTGGATTTCGACGGGCTGCGCGCCGGCGGCGTGACCTTCTGGTCGATCCACCGGGGCGCGGAACTCGCGGGTTGCGGCGCGCTCAAGATGCTGGGCGCGGGGCATGGCGAGATCAAGTCGATGCGCACCGCCGAAATGTTTCTGCGACAGGGCGTCGCGGCGCGGATGCTCGGCCATATCATCGACGAAGCGCGCCGCCACGGACTCGACCGGCTCAGTCTCGAAACAGGATCGGGATCCGCGTTCGAACCCGCGCTGGCGCTATACCGCGCTCATGGTTTTGCGGAATGCGATCCCTTTGGCGACTATAGGCCCGACCCGTTCAGCCGTTTCATGACGCGCGCGGTCTAAGGTCCTAACCTCAGCGATTTCGGGCAGAAAAACGGGGCCCGGAAACGGCTTCCGGACCCCGCATGTTTCGCCGTGGACGGCCTGTCGTTACGCGGCCTTCCGGTCCTCGATCACCCTCGGCTGCGCGCCGCCGATCGCGATCTTGTGCGGCTTCATCGCCTCGGGCACTTCGCGCACCAGGTCGATGGTCAGCAGGCCGTCGGCCAGGTCGGCCTTGTCCACCCGCACGAAATCGGCGAGCTGGAAGCGGCGCTCGAACGCGCGCGTCGCGATGCCGCTGTACAGCAGTTGGCGGCCCTCACCCTCGGCAACCGGCGCCTTGCGGCCGCTGACGGTCAGCATGTTCTGCTGGGCGGTGATGTCGATTTCGCCGTCCTTGAAGCCGGCAACCGCCAGGGTGATGCGGAAATGGTCGTCGGCGACCTTTTCGATATCGAACGGTGGATAATTTTCAGCGCCCGAACCGCCGGTTTCCAGAAAATCGAACAATCGGTCGAAACCGACGGTCGAACGGCGATAGGGGGTCCAGTCGAAGCTGTTACGCATGGTCATTCCTTCCTTGTAAAGCGAAGCAAAGGGACCGCAGACACATGCCGCGATCGCCATCCGGTCCCGTTTCGGCGACCGGATGCGGCCAATCTGGTAACAGGCGAAACCTTTTCAAGAGGGCTGTTGTCCTTCGGCGACAAGCGGCGCTAAAGGGCGGCGAATTTCCTCCGGACGAAGGACCGAACATGCCTCAGCTCATTCTCATCCGTCACGGCCAGTCGCAGTGGAATCTGGAAAACCGCTTCACCGGCTGGTGGGATGTCGACGTGACCGAAAAGGGCGCGGCCGAGGCCTGGGCGGCCGGCGAGCTGATGAAGGAAAAGGGCGTGGCGCCCGATGTCGGTTTCACCTCGGTCCAAACGCGCGCGATCAAGACGCTCAACCTGGCGCTGGAGGCGATGGGTCGGCTGTGGCTGCCCGTGACCAAGGACTGGCGCCTCAACGAACGCCATTATGGCGGCCTGACCGGTCTCGACAAGGCGGAGACGGCGGCGAAGCATGGCGAGGATCAGGTCAAGATCTGGCGCCGCAGCTTCGACACCCCGCCCCCGCCGCTCGATGTGGGGTCGCCCTACGACCTGTCGGCCGATCCGCGCTATGCCGGCATCGCGATCCCCGCGACCGAAAGCCTGAAGGACACGATCGCACGCGTCCTGCCCTATTATGACAGCGCGATCGTGCCCGAGCTGAAAGCGGGCAAGACGGTGCTGATCTCGGCGCACGGCAACAGCCTGCGCGCGCTGGTCAAGCATCTGTCGGGCATTTCGGACGCCGACATCACGGGGCTTGAAATCCCGACCGGCCAGCCGATCGTCTATGATCTTGCCGACGACCTGACCGCGCGCGAACGCTATTATCTGAACGAGCGGTAAGCACCGCGTCCAGAAGCTAGATGGTCCCGGTCACGGTCAGCTGGAAATAGCGGCCGAAACCGCGCCGACGCGATTCCGAAAAGGCGACCGGCCCGTCGCGCCGGTCGACGAAAACGGTCCGGTCATAGCCGTCCTTCATCCCCGCCAGATTGCGGTAGGACAGCTTGACCGTGAAACCCGCGACATCCTTGTGCTCGACGAAGGCGGTGACGAAGGGGCCGACGGTATATTCGCGCTGGATCGCGTCCAGCCGCAGGCCGGGGCTGTAGCGTTCGTCGAAATAGCCGCCGCCCCACGCGAAGTTGCTTCCCGGAACATCGTGGCGCAGGCTGAGGTCGGCGATATACTCCTGTCCGAAACTCTGGTCGCGCCACAGGCCGGTCAACGGATCGCGCACCCGGTTGCGGCGCCAGGTCACATCGGCATTGATCCGCGCCCCCGTCCAGCCGATCGGATCGAGCAGCAGCGTCCCCTTGGCGGTGACGCGATAGAGATGTGCCGGGGGCAGGTTGCCTTTTCCTTCGGTCGTCGCCGACAGCGGAATCTGATCGACCAGATCCTGTGCATAGCCATAGGCGAAGGCGATCGACGCATTGCCCCATCGGCCCATGTCGCGCACCAGTTCCAGTTCCGTGCGATTGACGACGGGCGGGACCAGTTCGCCATTTCCGCTGTTCCCCTGATTGTTCGCGACATCGACCGAACTGGCGAAATCGAAAAAGTCGAGCTGGTCGACGCGGCGCTGGACGAACCAGTTGATCGTGGTTCTGGGACCGACCTTCCAGGCCAGGGCGAATTTTCCTTTCGGCCGGATGAAGCTGCGCGTCAGCCCGCCCGGTCCGGACGAGGTGAGTTCGCTATATTCGGCCGCCAGGTTCAACTGGGCGGTGAGGTTGGCGGCGAGCGCGCGGCCCCATGTCAGCGACGCTTCGGCCCGCTTTTCTTCCACTTTCGTCCGTTCGCCGCCAAAGACGATCGGGAGGAAGCCGCCGCCCGGCTGAAGCTGCGCGAATTCGGAATCGACGTCGAGCGTGTTGTACGCGCCTTCGACCGCGACCTGCCAGTCGGTGCCGCCAGCCGTGCGCCAGCCATATTCGCCGCGCAGGATCGATTCGCTTTCGTCGGCGGTCTGGCTGAAGCGTTCGCCGCTGCGCCCGCCGGCCGCGCGATCGACGATGAACGTATCGACAAAGGGGCTGTGTTCGAAACGGTATAGCGCGATCAGTTTCAATCGTCCCTTGCCCAGCCCCATTTCATAATCGCCGCCGACATCGACGTTCCATTCGTCTTCGGTGACGGTGAACAGTTCGCTGACGCGGCCGAAGACCGGCTGGATCGATTCGCCGCGGACGCGTTCGTCGATCTGCTGCAATTGCCCGCCCAGATTGAGGTTCCACTTGTTGCCGTTCGCGGTGGTGCGCGCCAGAGCGGCGGACAGGCGCGGCGGATCATTGGAATAGCTGGCATGTTCGTCGCGAACAAAGCGCAGTGCGCCGTTGCCGTCGAACACGCGCTCGGGCCCCCAATGGCCTTGCCGCGTCGCTTCATTCTTCAGGCTCAACGTCACGCCGGTGCCGCCGATCCGGCCCGTCGTCGACACTTCGCCATTCAGCCAATTGTCCGATAGCCGCGGGCGCCATTCCGGCTGCCAGCGGATCGTGGTGCGAAATCCGCCTGCCGCGCCGTTGGTCAGCACGACATTGGCGACCTGTCCGGTCAGGCCGGGGACATTCAGGCTCGCGCCATCGACGATGTCGATATAGGCGACCTGATCGGCCGCGATGCGCGACAGCGCGGCGCGGGCGTCGGTCGTCTTGCTGGCGATCCGTTCGCCGCCGATCAGCACATTCTCGGTTGCGGCACCCAGGCCGCGATCACCGCCATTGGTTCCGGTCAGGATCAGGAACCCGGGCACCTTTTCGACCATATCGAGCGCCGTGCGCGGCGCGAAGCGGGCGAAATCGGCCGGCATATAGCGTTGTCCGCCGGCAACGGGCGACGCGACAGCCGGCGGATCGTCGCCCGTCATGTCCTGTGCGCAGACAGATGCGGGCAACGTCGATAATATCGCCGCGAACGACGTTCGAAAAATGCTGGCCATCCTGGCTTCCCCCAATCGCGCCGCGATGGAAATGCAGCCCGTTATATGCGAATAGTTCGCAATAATAAGCTTGCGCTCCCTTGTCTACCAACGGTCCATCGGCCTCGACGAGCGTCGCTCACAAGATTTTTTCCGCATCCGGTCTTGCGCCGTACCCCATATTCGACATGGTATAAACGAAGCAAGGGGGGGCATGGAATTGCGCGCAACGGGTTGGATATTGCTGGTGTTCGCGCTGGCGCACGTGCCGGCACGTGCCGAAGACAGCCAGGTTCAGCACGGACCGACGCCGGATTGGGCGGTTCCTTCCGAATTGCTTCCGGTTCCAGACGATGCGAGCGGGCTTCTTTTCGTCCGCCGGCAGGATATCGTCGCGCATCTCGACGATCGCGGACAGGCGCAATATCTGGGCTACCGGATGCGGCTTCTTCATTCCAACGCGCTACAGCTTGGCAACATCTCGATAGCCTGGAACCCCGCATCGGGCCCTCCCATTGTGCACATGATCAATGTTCATCGCGACGGCACGACGATCGACGTGCTGCGGAATGCATCCTTCGAAATATTGCGGCGCGAGGACCAGCTCGAAGCGGCGATGCTCGATGGCGTGCTGACCGCGGTGCTGCGCGTCCCCGATCTTCGCGTCGGCGACGAACTGGAGGTCGGTCTGACCACGCGGTCGGACGACCCCACGATGGCGAAGAATGATTCGGGTCTTCTCTTCCTTTTGCCCAGCCCACAACCCGGCCGGTTTCGCCTCGGGCTTAGCTGGGACAAGGGGCAGAAGCCCCATGTCCGGATGACCCCGGACATGGCGGCGGTCGCGACGAACGGCGAGCGCAGCGTCGATTTCCTGTTCGACAATCCGGCCACGCTGACACCGCCGAAGGATGCCCCGGCGCGTTACCAGTGGCAACGGCTCGTCGAGTTCAGCGATTTTGCCAATTGGGCCGCGGTGTCGCGCCATTTTGCGCCCCTGTTCACGCAAGCCGCGCATATTCCGGAAGGCTCGCCGCTCAAGTCCGAAGCGCGCCGGATCGCTGCCGCGCATCTCCGCCCGTTCGACCGGGCGGCAGCGGCGCTCAAACTGGTGCAACAGGATGTCCGCTATATTTATGTCGGGCTGGGAAACGGGAATCTGACCCCTGCCACGGCCGACGAAACGTGGCAGCGCCGTTACGGTGACTGCAAGGGCAAGACCGCGCTGCTGCTCGGGCTGCTCAAGGAACTGGGTATCGAGGCCGAGGCCGTCGTCGTCAACAATCAGGGCAATGACGACGGCTTCGACGAGCGGCTGCCAAATCCGGGATTGTTCGACCATATCCTCGTTCGGGCGCGGATCGATGGGAAGTCATATTGGCTGGACGGCACGCTGCCCCCGGTGGCGGCGCCCGCATCCGACCCCGTGATCGATTATCGCTGGGTTCTGCCGCTCAGCGCGCGGGGCAGCGATCTGGAAAAGCGCGCATGGCGTCCTGCCGAACGGCCCGACGAGATCACCCTGTACGAAATCGATGCGCGCGCCGGTTTCGAGGTGCCGGTGCGCCTGACGAACACCACCATCACCCGCGGGATCGCCGGCCTTCAGCAACACGCCCAGCTGTCGGGATTGACCGCTGATCAGTTGTTGACCGGGCTGCGCGAGCAACTCGTCGGCAGTACCTGGCAGACGGTCGACGAAGTCAGGTTGGACTATGACCAGAAAGCGGCGGCAAGTACCCTGACCATTGTCGGCACATGGGAGGTCGACTGGGACGAGGATGCGGACGGCGGGCGGTCACTGGCCTTGCCTGGCGGCGGCTTCAACCCGCCCGAGAAGCGGATCCGGCCGTCCGGCCAAAATCAGGATCTGCCCTTCTACAACAAACCCGAATTCAATTGTCACGTGACGACGGTCCGACTTCCGTTGATGACGCGGGCTGCGAACTGGACGCACAAGCCCGGTTTCGACACACACATCTTTGGCAAGAATTACTATCGCGCATTCGACATTCGCGACGGGGCGATCCGGATGGTCCGAGGTATGCGCGTCGACAGCATAGAGGTCGACGCACCCGGCGCGCGGCAGGACAACGGCCGGATCGCGGCGTTCGACAACAGCAAGGGCTGGATCTTCTACGAACCGCTGGGCGACGTCGCGCCGGATCCGGCGCGCAAACTGGTGCCCGCCACCTATGACATCGACTGGACCGCCGACGATGTGCCCTGCCTGTCGCCCGGTGCGATCAGTCGCGCAGCAGCTCGTTGATCCCGGTCTTCGCGCGGGTCTGTGCATCGACGCGCTTGACGATGACGGCGCAATAGAGCGACGGACCCGGCGTTCCGTCGGGCAGCGGCTTGCCCGGCAGCGATCCGGGCACGACGACCGCGTAAGCAGGGACCTCGCCGACGAAGACTTCGCCGGTCGCGCGGTCGATGATCTTGGTCGATGCGCCGAGATAGACGCCCATCGACAGCACCGCGCCCTCGCGCACGATCACGCCCTCGGCCACCTCGGCGCGCGCGCCGATGAAGGCGCCGTCCTCGATCACCACCGGCCCTGCCTGCAGCGGTTCCAGCACGCCGCCAATCCCCGCCCCGCCAGACAGATGGACGTTGGCGCCGATCTGCGCGCAGCTGCCGACGGTGGCCCAGGCGTCGACCATCGACCCTTCGCCGACATAAGCGCCGATGTTGACGAAGCTGGGCATCAGCACCGCGCCCTTGCTGATGAAGGCGCCGTGACGGACGATCGATCCGGGCACGGCGCGAAAGCCGGCCTCGCGAAATCGGTTTTCGCCCCAGCCGGCGAATTTCGACGGCACCTTGTCCCACCAGCGCGCGCCGCCGGGGCCGCCCTCGATGATTTCCATGTCGTTGAGGCGGAAGGACAGCAGCACGGCCTTTTTGAGCCACTGGTTGACCTGCCAGGTGCCGCCCGCGTCGCGCTGCGCCACGCGAAGGCTGCCGTCGTCGAGGCCCGCCAGTGCCGTCTCGACAGCCTCGCGCACCGCGCCGGTCGTCGTCAGGCCCAGCGTGTCGCGCGCGTCCCAGGCAGCTTCGATCGTCGTCTGCAGGTCGGTGCTCATGAAATTCCCCAAGGTGAAGGCAGATTGTCGAGCCAGTCGGCGATGTCGGTCGCGTGGAAATCGACATGGCTTGGCAGGTGGTCGCGATGGCCGCTTTCGCTGCCATTGTCCAGCCACACGGTCGTCATGCCGATGGCTTTGGCGGGCGTCAGGTTGCGCGCCATATCCTCGACGAACAGGCTTTTCGCCGGATCGACGCCCAGATGCGCGACCATCGCGGCATAGGCGGCGGGTTCCGGCTTCGGGGCGTAAGCGGTGACGCGTATGTCGCAGATGCCGTCGAACAGATCGGCGATCCCGCGCGCCTCGAGCACGCGCGCCGCATAATCGGCATCGGCGTTGGTGAAGATCAGGCGGCGACCGGGCAGGCGTTCGAGCCCCGCGCGCAGCCGCGCATCGATGTCCAGCCGATCGAGGGCGATATCGTGGACATCGACCAGAAAATCTTCCGGATCGACGCCATGGTGCCGCATCAATCCGGCCATCGTCGTGCCGTGATCGTGGAAATATTGCTTCTGCACCCGTCGCGCCTCGACCGCGTCGACATCGAGCAGCCGCATGATGAAGGCGCCCATCCGCGCGTCGATCAGGTCGAACAGCTTAGCCGCAGGCGGATAGAGCGTATTGTCGAGATCGAAGATCCAGCTGTCGATATGGTCGATCGGCACGGTCATGACGCGGCGGGGCATAGGGTGCGGGCGGCGCGGCGGCAAGCGGCATCGGCTTTGCGATTCGGCAAGCCGCGACGGCTAGCCATGATATTGGCTGCTGCGCTAGGATCGCCTCTCGCGGCAAGCAGGGGAAGGGCGATGGCGCATGTGACGGGGTGCGGCGTCAACCGCCGGTCGATTGTACGGCGTGGGACGGCGCTGGCCGCTGTTCTTGCGCTGTCGCTTGCGGGCTGCGGGGGCGGAGGCGTTACGCCGCCTCAGCCGACCCCTGCGCCGCCGCCGGCTCCCGCGCCGACTCCGGTTCCCACGCCGACTCCCGTTCCGACGCCGACGCCGATGCCGATGCCGACCGGCAATTTCGACACCGCCGAAACGCGCCGGTCGAACGGCATCGCCTATCATGGTGCCGTCGCCGCCTATCAGGCCGGCGCGACGGGGCAGGGCATTCTTGCCGCGGTGATCGACGATGGCATCGATCTGAACAGTCCCGAGTTCGCCGGCCGCATATCGCCGCTGTCGGCCGATGTGGCGGGCACGCGTTCGATCGCGGCGGAGGGCCGCCACGGCACCAATGTCGCGCAGGTGCTGCTGGGCGCGAAGAATGACAGCGGCACTTTCGGCATCGCCTATGACGCCGGTCTGCTGGTGCTGCGCGCCGACCGGCCGGGAAGCTGCGCGGCCGAAGATCCCGGCAATGACGATCGCGCCTGCCGTTTTCCCGAAGGCGCGATCGCCGCCGGGCTCGACCGCGCCGTCAGCGCCGGCGCGCGCGTGGTCAACATCTCGCTGGGCGGCGGCGATCCGCCGGGGGCGAGTGTGCGCACCGCGGTTGCGCGCGCCGCCGCCGCTGGGGTGATCGTCGTGGTGTCGGCGGGGAACGATGGCGAGACCGCGACCGGCGGCGATCCCGACCGTTTTTCGCAAGGGTTGAGCGATGCCGGCGCCGGTCTGGTCGTCATCGTCGGCGCCGCGACCGAAGCAGGCGTGAACGCCGATTTCAGCAATCGCGCCGGGTCCTATGCGTCCGCCTATCTGATGGCGCTCGGCGAGCGGCTGTGCTGCGTGTATGAAGATGGCGCGTTCCGGGACGAGACGCGGCCCGACGGGACGTTCGTCTATCCGCTCAGCGGGACCAGCTTCGCCGCGCCGCAGGTTGC
Organism: Sphingopyxis macrogoltabida; assembly: GCA_003241685.1. Classification (GTDB taxonomy): domain Bacteria; phylum Pseudomonadota; class Alphaproteobacteria; order Sphingomonadales; family Sphingomonadaceae; genus Sphingopyxis; species Sphingopyxis macrogoltabida_A. The sequence goes on along the minus strand of QFPJ01000003.1, from coordinate 2,421 downwards.
GGGTGCGGTGGCGCTGCTGGCGCAGGCTTTTCCGAACATGACCGGGCAGCAGATCGTCCAGCTGCTCTACCAGTCGGCGCGCGATGCGGGCGCGAGCGGTCCCGATGCGGTCTATGGCCGCGGTATATTGGATATCGCGCGCGCGTTTCAGCCGATGGGCGCGACCACCCTGACCGGCACCGCGACGGCGGTACGGCTCGACACCGCGCTTGGCCTTCTGGGCGGTCCGATGGGCGACGCGGTCAGCGGCGGCGCGACGACGGGGCTTGTCACGGACGGTTTCGGCCGCGCCTTCAACGTCGATTTCGGCCAGTCGCTGATGCCCCGCCGACCCGATTTCAAACTGTCGGGCGCGATCGGGGGGCTGGTCCGGCAACAGAGTGCGTCGTCTTCGTCGATGGCGCTGTCACTCGTTACCGCGCCGGGATCGGGCGGCGGAGAGGATGCACTGTCCGGGCTGTCCTTCCATGATGCGGCGCGTGCGCGGACGCTTGCGGCGTCGGTGGTGACGCGGCTGGGCGCGCAGACGCGCGTCGGCTTTGCCGCGGGGCGGAGCACCGGCGGGCTGCTCGCCGGCGAACGCGGCGAGCCGGGGCAGGGGATGCTGATCGGCGATGCGGCGGACGAAGGCATCGGCTTTGCAGCCACGCCGTCGCTGGGCATGATGCTGCGCCGCGATCTGGGCGGCCGGCACGCCGTGACGCTGACCGCCGAACATGGCGGGGTGTCCGGCGGCCGCTGGCAGGACGATCCGCTGCGCGCCGCTCGCAGCGGCCGCGACAGTCGATACGACCGCCTCGGCCTTGCATGGGACGGGGGCATTGCAGGGGGCGGGCGCTTCGGCGCGGTGCGACTGGCGGTTGGCGGTGCGTGGCTGCGCGAATCGGACAGTCTGCTGGGTGCCCGTCTGGGGCCGCTGTTCGGCGCCGGCGGCGCCACCAGCTTCGTCGGCGATGCGGGCATCCTATGGAATCCGGGCGACGGGTGGAGCGCCGGCGCCGCGTGGCGCGGCGTGTGGACGCGGCCCGATCGCACCGGCCTGATCGCGGGCGGCGCGCTGCGTTCGGATGCCTTTTCGGTCGATATCGCACGGGCCGGCCTGTTTCGGCCGCGCGACCGCGCCGCGCTGCGATTCGCGCAGCCGCTGCGGGTGGCGCGCGGCGGCATCGACCTGATCCTGCCGGTCGCGCACGACTATGCCAGCGGCCGGACCGATTTCGCGCCGCGTTCCTATCATCTTGCGCCCACGGGCCGCGAACGGGTGGTGGAGGCGAGCTATATGGTCGCGCTGCTCGGCGGCAATCTTGTCGCCAACATGTGGTGGCGGCAGGATCCCGGTCATATCGCGGCGCTGCCCGACGACAGGGGCGCCGCGTTCCGCTTTACGTTGGGGTTTTGATCGGCTTTAACCGCATGCCGGGCCAACCGGCTCGCCGCAGGGGATGCTACCGAATGAAACCCGTCTTTGCCTTGTCGCTCGCGCTTGCCGGGGTGGCCGCTCCGCTGGCCGCGCAGGAGCCGGCGCGCACCGTCATTCTGGCCGGGACGCTGCTTGCCGAGCCCGGAAAGCCGGCGCGCGGTCCTTCGACGATCCTCGTCGAAAATGGCCGGGTTGTGGCGATCGACGACGGCTTTCGGCAATCCGTGCCGGACGGGGCGACACTGATCGATCTGCGCGACAAATATGTGCTGCCCGGCCTGATCGACAGTCACGTCCATTTGACGAGCGATACGGGCGGCATCGCAGGCCAGCTCGAAGATGTGACGCTCAGCCCCGCGGCGCAGGCTTTCAACGCCGAAGCGAATGGGATGAAGACGCTGCGCGCGGGCTTCACGACGGTCCGCAATCTCGGCGATGGCGACGGTGCGACCCTTGCCCTCCGGGATGCGATCCTGGCCGGTAAGGTGCAGGGACCGCGCATCGTCGACGCCGGGGTCAGCATTTCGGGCAGCGCCGGGCATATGGACGGCTCGCTTGGCTATCGCGACGAGCTGCATCCCTTTTTCGCTGGCGCCGGCAACACCTGCAACGGGGCCGACGATTGCCGCCGCGCGGTGCGGCTTCAGATCGGGCGTGGTGCCGACGTGATCAAATTCGCCTCGACCGGCGGCGTGAACAGCCGGATCGGTGCGGGGCTGGGCAAACAGATGTTCGATGATGAGGCGCAAGCGATCGTCGATACCGCGCATATGTTCGGCAAGAAGGTGGCGGTGCACGCGCATGGTGCCGACGGCATCCGCCTGGCCCTGTCGGCGGGAGCGGATTCAATCGAGCATGGCACGATACTCGACGAGCAGACGATCGCGCTCTGGATCAGGTCGAAGGCCTATTATGTCCCGACGCTATCGACGGTGAACGGCTATAAGGAGCGGCTGGCGGCCAACGCCAATGCCTATGAGCCCGACGTGCTCGCGAAAATC
>QFPJ01000150.1 GCA_003241685.1 Sphingopyxis macrogoltabida | reverse complement strand
ATACTCAGGTCGGAAGATATACTTGTTGTACCGCCACTAAGAAGTATTCGGGCGGTGCCGCCTGATGTCGCGTTGGCGCTATGTTGGTTTGCTGAGCCCGCAGCTGCGTCAGCACCGACAAACGCATTGTCGAGATTGGCGGTGCCGCCCTCGATCAGCAGTTCAGCCGTTCCGCCCGTGCCGCCGCCGGCGCGCGCGCGCAGGTCGTTGCCGCTATTGTCAAACCCGGCGTCGCCGCCCTCGGCCTCGCTGAAGACCCCGATATCGCCTTCGATCGAACCGCTGGTCAGCCGGAACCGCGCGAGGCCGGCAGTGGCATCCCCGCCATTGCCCACCGCATTTGGCGAGGAGTCGCCTGCACCGCCGCCCTGGCCACCCTGCGCGAAGGTGTCGAGCGAGATGCCCGGCCCGGTGATCGATCCGCCGCTGACCGTTACGATAACCTGACCACCCTGAGCGCCGCCGCCTGTGCCGCCGTTGCCCTGCAGCGTATCGCCGCCATCGCCGCCTTCCCCGCTGGCGAAGAGCAGAAATTCCGAATCGGTCGATCCGCCGGTGAAATTGGCCGTTATCGTGCCGCCCGTGCCGATCCCGCCATCGCCGCCCGTGATGAAAGGATCCTGATCGTCGCCGCCGCGGCCGCCTGTGGCACCGACATCGATGCGCGCCAGCCCGAGCGTGACTGTCGAGTTTCCGAGCGTTTCGAACGTGGCGTTGCCGCCAATCGCGTTGCCGCCATCGCCGCCACCGCCGTTCGTCAGCTCGTCGCCGCCCGCGCCGCCATCGCCGCCCTGCGACGTGGAGTTGATCGTGAGCGTATCGGCAGAGACGGTGCTGTTGATGAAGCGCGCGGTCGTCGTGCCGCCGCTGCTAATACCGCCTTCGCCGCCGGGGCCTGCGCCATAGCCGATGTCGAAGCCCTGGCCGCCGAGGCCGCCGAAACCCGATGTGCTGATGAGGGCAACGCCCAGCGATACGTCGCCGCCAGTGACGATGATCCCCGAAGTGCCGCCCGTACC
>QFPJ01000149.1 GCA_003241685.1 Sphingopyxis macrogoltabida | reverse complement strand
GAAAAGCCCCGCATCGCTGCGGGGCTTCCGGTAACGCATGATCCGCCGCGCGCTGCGCGGCGGATCGTAGACGACGGGTCGCGGACTATCAGAAGTCCATGCCGCCCATGCCGCCCATGCCGCCGCCGTGGTCGTGACCGCCGGCAGCCGGCGCGTCCTTCTTCGGCGCTTCGGCGACCATGGCTTCGGTCGTGATCATCAGGCCGGCGATCGAGGCCGCGTTCTGCAGCGCCGAACGGGTGACCTTGGTCGGGTCCAGGATGCCGAACGCGATCATGTCGCCGTATTCGCCGTTGGCCGCGTTGTAGCCGAAGTTGCCCGTGCCTTCCTTCACCTTGTTCAGGACGACCGAGGGCTCTTCGCCGCAGTTGCTGACGATTTCGCGCAGCGGCGCTTCCATCGCGCGCTTGGCGATGTTGATGCCGTGCGCCTGGTCTTCGTTGTCGCCCTTGACCGCACCGATGGCCTGCAGCGCGCGGATCAGCGCGACGCCGCCGCCCGGGACCACGCCTTCCTCGACGGCCGCACGGGTCGCGTGCAGGGCGTCTTCGACGCGGGCCTTCTTTTCCTTCATTTCGACTTCGGTCGCGGCGCCGACCTTGATCACCGCAACGCCGCCGGCCAGCTTGGCCACGCGTTCCTGCAGCTTCTCGCGGTCGTAGTCGGAGCTGGTCTCTTCGATCTGGGCCTTGATCTGCTTGATGCGGGCCTGGATCGCGTCGGCATCGCCGGCGCCGTCGATGATGGTCGAATTTTCCTTCGACACGACGATCTTCTTGGCGCGGCCGAGATCCTTGATCGTGGCCTTTTCGAGCTGCAGGCCGACTTCCTCGGAAATCACGGTGCCGCCGGTCAGCACGGCCATGTCTTCGAGCATGGCCTTGCGACGGTCGCCGAAGCCCGGCGCCTTCACGGCGCAGACCTTGACGATGCCGCGGATGGTGTTGACGACCAGGGTCGCCAGCGCTTCGCCTTCGACTTCCTCGGCGACGATCAGCAGCGGCTTGCCGGCCTTGGCGACGCC
>QFPJ01000148.1 GCA_003241685.1 Sphingopyxis macrogoltabida | reverse complement strand
CATGCTCAATTGCGGCTATGGCCGGGGCTTCTCCGTGCTCGAAGTGCTGGATGCGGTCGACCGGGTCACCAACATGACGATCGAGCGCCGGCTGGAAGGACGCCGTGCGGGCGATCCCGATGCGCTGATTTCCGACAATAGTGCGCTCATGGCCGAATTCCCCTGGCAGCCGCGTTATGCCGATCTCGGCCAGATCGTCGACCATGCGCTCGCCTGGGAACGCAAGCTGAGCGATATTCAGAAGGCATGAGGCAAAAGACATGAGCGAAGCCAGCGTTCGCGCCTTCTTCGCCGCGCAGGCGCCCGATGTCGCGATCATCGACCAGGGCGTCAGCACCGCCACGGTGATCGAGGCGGCAGCGGCACTGGGCGTCGAACCCGCGCGCATCGCCAAGACATTGTCACTGCGCGTCGGCGACAGCGTCGTGCTGGTCTGCGCCCGCGGCGACGCCCGCCTGTCCAATGGCAAGGCGAAGGCCGCGCTGGGCGCCAAGCCGCGCATGCTAGGCGCGCATGAGGTGGAGGAGATTACCGGCCATCCGGTCGGCGGCGTCTGCCCCTTCGGTCTCGCCAGCGCCCTGCCGGTCTATTGCGATGTCTCGCTGCAGGCGTTCGACACCGTGTTTCCGGCGGCGGGATCGCGCACCGCCTCGGTCGAACTGACGCCCGATCGGCTTGCCGCCTTGACCGGGGCGCAATGGATTGACATCTGCACCCTTCCCGAAATCGTCGAGTGAGAGCCATGCTGACCGAACATATCTTTGCCACCGGGGCGCAGGCTGCCACCGATATCGCCGCCCGCATCGCCACCCTGTTGTCGGATGCGATCGCCGCGCGCGGCGTCGCGACGCTGGCCGTCTCGGGTGGCCGCTCGCCCCGCCCGGTGCTGGAAGCGCTGTCGAAGGTGCCGCTCGACTGGACGAAGCTGATCGTCACTTTGGTCGACGAACGCTGGGTCGATCCGGTCAGCGCCGACAGCAACGAACGGCTGGTGCGCGAAACCCTGCTCCAGGGACCGGCCGCCG
>QFPJ01000147.1 GCA_003241685.1 Sphingopyxis macrogoltabida | reverse complement strand
GCAGCCGCGCCGGCAGCTCCATCTTCTCCAGATCCTCGTCGGTCAGCGGATAGTTGGCCGCGCGCACGCCGTAGTGCAGCGCCATGTACAGACAGGTCGGCGTCTTGCCCGAGCGCGACACGCCGACCAGGATCATCTCGGCGTCGGCATAGTTCGTCGACACGCCGTCATCGTGCGACAGCGCATAGTTGGTCGCATTGATGCGCGCCTCGTACTCGGCGAAGTCGACCAGGCCGTGCGCCTTGTTGACGTGACGCGAGCGCGGCGTGCCGAGCTCCAGTTCCAGCGGACCGATGAACGGCGCGAACACATCGACCATCAGCGCGCCGCTGCCGGTCAGCACTTCCGTCAGGGCCGGATCGACCACCGTATTGATGACGATGGGCCGCGCACCGGTCTGCGCGTGGCAGGTCTTGATGCGGATCGCCGCGGCCTGGGCCTTGGCTTCGTCGTCGACGAACGGAATGCGGAAGGTGTCGAACTCGATGCCGTCGAACTGGGTGAGCACCGAATGGCCTATGGTCTCGGCGGTGATGCCGGTGCCGTCGGAAATGAAGTAGATCGTTCTGCGCATGAGGAGCCGGGGAATGGGGGGCGGGAATGGAGAATCCAGGAGAGCATGCGGGAATACGGCTTGGCGTCAACCCGCCATGACGATTCCCATTCCCGATTCCCCGCCTTTCCGCATTGCACAACTTGTTTCGCCGGGCGCGAACCCGGAAAATTGCCCGTCTTTTCGACGCCGACGCCCGTCGGCGTACCTGCAGCACGTCTGTCCTGTCCCGCGCCACCGCGCCGGATCGGGCCTGCCGCCGCGGGTTGCGCAGGGCCCGGTGCCGCATTCTTTCTGCAATCCGGAGACTTACCTTGAGCGACCTGGTGCTTTGGCTGGACAACCTGCGACTTTCCGACCTCGGCAAGGTCGGCGGCAAGAACTCGTCGCTGGGCGAAATGATCGGCAACCTGGCCAAGCTCGGCGTCTCCGTGCCGGGCGGCTTCGCGACGACGGCCCATGCGTTCCAGCAGTTCATCGCC
>QFPJ01000146.1 GCA_003241685.1 Sphingopyxis macrogoltabida | reverse complement strand
GTCGAAGCCGACATCATCGATGGTCGTTCGCGTCCGGATGCAGGTCACGACATCCTGCAACTGCCGGCGGCTTGGCTCATGGAACAGCACGTCGTTGGTAACGACGGTCCTCACTCTGGCGCGGGCGGCCATAGTTGCGATGCCGTGCAGGCGCATCCGGTCGTTCGGCCGGCGGCGCAGGCAGAGGCTCACATAGGCCCGATCACCGAACAGATCCGCCATCTTGCGAAGCGTGACGGCGCAGGCCTCGTCGGCTTCGTCCGGCACGAGCACGCCGATCATACCGGTGGCGTGTTCGGCGACGTCGGCGAAATCGATCAGGCAGTTACCCTTGCCGCCGCGGGCTTTGCCGAGCGACAGCAGCCGCGTCAGCCGCGAATAGGCCGGGCGATCCATGGGATAAACGAGGATCGACATACCGTCGGTCAGGTCGAGCCGGCACCCCGCGACCAGCCGAACGCCGGTGGCCTTGGCCGCCTCCCAGGCGCGCACGATGCCGGCGAGGCTGTTGCGATCGACGACGCCGATCGCATCGATGCCGAGTGCGGCGGCCGTGGCGAACAGTTCGTCGGCGCCGGACGCCCCGCGCAAGAACGAAAAGTGTGTCGTGACCTGAAGCTCGGCATAGCGTGTCATCCGAACACCCCATGCACAAACCAGAGGTGCGAGCCTGTTTCGGGATCGATGCCGTCGCCGGCGCGATAGACCCAGTAACGCTCGCCAAGCTCGTCCTCGACCACGAAATAGTCCCTGACCGCCTGGAACTCGCGCGGCCGGCGCCACCATTCGCCGAAGATACGTTCCGGGCCGTCGGCGCGCACGACCTTCCGGCGCTTGCCGCGCCACGTAAACACCGCCGGCGGCTGGTCGGGCAGGAGCGCAATGACCTCGATGCGTTCCGGATTGGCGAAGAGCCGCGTCGGCCGCGGCCATTTCACCGCCCAGGCCTCGCCGATATCAGGAGCGGTCGCAGCGATGCGCCGGACCGAGCGCTCCGGCACGTCGGAGGCGACGGGCGCGACGCGAAACAGCCGGTGGCC
>QFPJ01000002.1 GCA_003241685.1 Sphingopyxis macrogoltabida | reverse complement strand
GAAAATCGCTGCTTCTTCATCGACGTACCTCCTCTTCAAGGAAAATCCGCCGGAAATACTAACATTACATCTGGACCACTTTCGCCGTGTCACCTCAGGAACGGCGTCTGGCGCCGGTGGTCGATACCCGAGCGAGCTGCGCGGCGGAACGGTGTTGTAATGTCTTCGCCAGGCCTTGATCAGGATCCGGGCCTCAGCGAGCGAGTAGAAGATCTCACTATTGAGCAGTTCATCGCGCAGCGACCCGTTGAACGATTCACAACAGCCATTCTCCCACGGCGATCCGGGCGCGATGTACAGCGTCTTCACACCGACATTCGCCAGCCATTCCTGCACGGACGTCGCGATAAACTCCGGGCCATCGTCCGACTTGATAGGCGCGGGCGGCCCGCGCGTGACAAACAGCTCGGCCAGCGCCGACAGCCATCGTCGCTCTTGAGCTTGCGCGCCACCGGCAGCGCAAGGCACTCCCGGCTCGCCTTGTCGATGATCGACAGGATGCGGTATTTACGCTCATCCTGCGTCCGGCCCTCGACGATCTTCGGCGCGGCGGGGCTCAGACGTTTCCCCGGGCAGCTTCCTGCAATATCAGCTTGTCCAGCGTCAGCTCCGAGATCGCCCGGCGAAGCCGCGCATTCTCCTTCTCCAAATCCTTCATCCGCCGAGCCTGATCGGTCTTCAGGCCACCATATTCACGGCGCCATCGATAATAGGTCTGCTCGCTGATCGCGATCCGGCGACACGCTTCCGCAGTCGTGGCGCCCTGTGCCAGCACAACCCCGGCTTGCCAATAATCTCTTCCGGGCGATGCTGCTTGGCCGGCATTCATAACCTCCTTTGTAATCCAAAATATCATCAATTTTGAACCACTCAGAAGGGGGCGGATCAGCCGGCACCCCGTGCGACGCCGCAACGCGCGACGCCCGCACCCCGCCGACCCGGCGCCGATGACAAGCAGGTCGTGGTCGAAACTCCGCATGTATATAATCCATTAAAATATATAGATAAATATAATCTATGCCGAATGTCATTTATCGGGATCGAGAGTTTCGCCTTCTTTCGGCGGCATTCAATTCTACCTTGCGAACGATCATTTCCAAGTCTTGCTTCGAAATGTCGAAAACCTCTCCCACATCCCGAAGTGCTCCATCGATGTCGGCAGCGCAAAATGCGCTTTGCTCGACTGCGGTGTCTGCGGTGAGAGTCCGATGGGGATAGGTTCGCTTTACCAGCGCATGAAATGCGATGCCGATCAATACCAGGGCGCAGGAGCTCGTGCCGACGACCAAGAAGGGAAAGTTGAAGCCCATTTGCCTCGTCGCCTCGCCACCGACAACGGCTGTGAGCGCCATGGATCCGCCCGGCGGGTGCAGGCACCGGAGCACGGACATCGCCGCAAGCGATAGCCCCACCGAAAGTCCCGCCGCAATCGGCAGCGAAGGCGCTGCTTTAACGGTCATCACTCCGACGAGGGCTGAAACGACATTGCCTCCGATGATGGCCCAGGGTTGCGCAAGCGGGCTGCTTGGTATCGCAAACAGGAGGAGTGCCGACGCGCCGATGGGCGCAATCAACATCACGGGCAGCGCCCTGCTCGAAAGTATGGCGCAAATTGATGCGACAAGGAAAATGGCTCCGGCACTGCTGATGATCGCGACGAGCTTATCATATGACGTGTTGCCAGCCAGGCGCGGGAGAGCTGTCGCGCGCAGAGTACGCACGATGGATGCCGCAAACGCGCCGATCGCGAGTTCCGGCGGGGGCGGACGGCTCAATTTACGGCTCTCGACTCGGACGCGGTCTCGATCCTGGATCGGACTAGCCGATTGAAATCTAAACCGATTGTATAAAATACCATATTTAAACAATATGTTACAATAATTCCTTGATCAAGGAAAAAAGCTTGACGCGAATCGCTTCCGTCGATTAATTCCCTAATCGAAGAAATTATCCGGCAGGGAGCGCCCAGCCCGGAACAAGCAAGGGAAGAGTGATGGAAGGCCCACCGCTGACGAGAAGAATTGTAACTGCCGTGGATGAGGCAGGCCTGTCCTATATCGCCGAGGATGGCTCGTCGCCGTCGCTCGTGACGATTGAGGCGCGACCCGGGTTTCGGAACAACAATATCTGGCGGACGCTGGGTGCCGACGCGCGTGTCGACGCGCCGGACACCATATTAGATCAGCAGGGCGCATGCCCGCCGGCCGGCGGCACGGTAATCCGTGTGGTCGATGTGCCACCGGAATCGTCCGACATGGCAGAAGTGACCAAGGTCTATGACTCGCTCATCAAGAGCGTTTATCCAGATATCGACCATCGCCCGGACAACCGGCACCCTGGCATGCATGTGACCAACACCATTGACTATGCGATCGTGCTGAGCGGCGAACTGGTCGCGATCCTGGATAAGGAAGAGACGGTGATGAAGGCCGGCGACATTCTGATCCAGCGCGGGACCAACCACGCATGGGCCAACCGCTCGGGCAAGATGGTCCGGATCGCCTTCATCCTGACGGACTCCAGCCCGGCCTGATTTTGGCCGGATGAGCGGCGCTTTGCGCCGCCAGGAGGATTTGCTGCCCGGTTCTGCTGCGAACCGGCTCGAATAGCGTGCAAAAATATAAGAGATTGTGGGAGGATAATAATGAAGAATTTTATGCTCGCGTCCGTTGCCATCTCGGCGCTCTTCGCCGGACTGGCTCCCGTGACCGCAGCGGCGCAGGAAATCCCGTCTTCGGACGGGGCAGCCGTTCCGCCCGAACATCAGGACACCGATGCGGACGGTTCGGCTTCCGGAGAAAATGATATCGTCGTGACCGCCTTGAAGCGATCGTCCTCGCTTCAGGATACGCCTGCGTCGATCGATGTGCTCGACGGGGACGTGCTGGAGTCGGCGGCGATCAACAACATCCTCCAGATAACCCAGGTAGCGCCGGCCGTGACGATCTTTCGGCCACCGAACAACTCCGTTACTGCGACGATCCGTGGGCTCGGGACGTCGCCGGGAACGGTCGCGTTCGAACAGGGGGTCGCGTTGTTCGTCGACGACGTTTACGCCGCTCGCGGCGGCGACTTCCTGGGCTCGCTTTTCGACATTGAGCGGCTCGAAATCGTCAAAGGTACTCAGGCTGCCGTGTTGGGCAAAAACACCAGCTTTGGCGCCCTGTTGCTGACGACCCGCAAGCCGGGTTCGGACTTTGCGGCGAACGGTCTCGTCAGTTACGAATTCGAACGGAAGTCCAAGGTTGTTTCGGGGGGCGTGGACATCCCGCTGTCGGATACGCTGGCCGTACGCGTAGCTGGCCAATATCAGGATCTGGGCGGGTTCGTCAAAAACAGGTATCCCGGACCGGGCGCCGAAAAAACCGCGCAGCCTTTGACCGAATATGCGGGTCGCATCACCGGCGTCTGGGAACCGACCTCCGACCTCCAGGTCACGATGAGCTACTCGCATCAGGATCTGGAGACGTTCGGCACGACCTCGGAACTGATCATTGGCAGTCCGGGGGTTCAAAACCTCTTTATCGCTTCGGGCTACCCGGAACTGTACGAAGCCAACGCCGATTTCGCCGGTGCGCGCTTCGACGCCGGCGGGCCGACGCGGCTGAAGCAAAAGTCGGATCGTGCCCGCGCGTCGGTCGATTATGATCTGGGTCCTGTGACGCTGACGGCCGTCAGCGGATGGTCGAAGTTCACACAAGACAATCACGCCGATTTCGATGGCACGCCCGGCACCTATTTCACGGAGGACTCCGTCATCCGGAGCGAGCAGTTCAGCCAGGAAATCCGGTTTACGTCGAACGGAAATTCCGCATTCGAATATCTGTTCGGCGGACTGTATGTTCACAACAAGATTTCGCAGGATCGATCGTCTTCCACCGCCTATCCGGGCGGAATGTCGGGCGCGTTCGACAGCTTCTATGAGCAAATGACGGACACTTGGTCGGGCTTCGGTCAGATCAGCTACGAATTTGCGCCGCGATTGACCCTCATCGCTGGCGGGCGCGTCACGAGCGAGAAAAAGACCGCCGAAATGATCAGGACGACCACGCGGCCGGGCCCCTATACGACGGTATTGTTTCCGCCTTACCCGCTGACCAATTTGTCGCGCCGGGAAACGGTGGTCGATGGCTCCGCCAGCCTCCAGTTCGAGGCCACCGACGACATCACCCTCTATGCAAGCTATGGGCAGGGCAGCAAGGGTGGCGGGTTTGTCGAGGTCAACCTGCCCGCCAATGCGGAATTCGACAAGGAAGTTGCACGGACCGCCGAACTGGGCGTCAAGCTTCGCGATCCGGACGGCGCGTGGAATCTGGACCTCGCCGGTTTTCGTTCAACGGTCGACGGATTTCAGAACAATTTCAACAACGGCCAGTTCTTCGTGGTTCAGAACCTGGATGTGCGATCGACCGGCTTCGAAGTGTCTGGCGGCTATCGTGTCACGGACAATTTCCGGCTCAACTGGAACGGCACCTATGCCAAGACCGAGAATTTGAGCGCGCCGGCGACCCAAGCGGACAATCGGCTGCCGCGTGCGCCGCGCTTTTCCGGAAAATTTGCGTTGGATTATGATCAGCCGATTTCGGACGACATGTCGCTGATTTTCGCTGCCGACGTGACGCACCGGTCGAAGATTTCCTTCAATCTTGACCCGGCAAGCAACCCCTTCGGCAAGGCGTTTACAACATTGAACGGATCGATCACGATCCACAGCGATCGCGGTTTTGACCTGGCGCTGGTCGGCCGCAACATCACAAACGCGCGATCCAATGCTTTCGTTTTTCCCGTGTCGTTCGTGCCTGGGCCGGCGCGCAACGCCACGCCGGAAGATCCGCGTACCGTGACCTTGCAACTCAGGTTCGATTTCTAGCCGCGATGTTCGGATCGGAAGCGATTTATAAGAAGTGGGATGTTTGAATATGGCGGTCTTGCTCTACCATTTGCCCAATGCGATTTGCGCCCAAAAGGTCAGGGTCGTTCTTGCAGAGAAAGGTGTCCCTTTTTCCGCGGAAAATGTCGTCAATCGGCTTCGCGATCCCGAATATCTGAAGCTGAACCCCAACGGTTATGTCCCGACCCTCGTCCACGACGGAAAGGTGCTGTGGGAATCGCGGATCATCGCTGAATATATCGACGATGCTTTCGAAGGGCCGCCGCTGCTATCCGAGGACCCCTTCGAGCGGGCGCAGACGTCGATCTGGACCAAGCAGATCGATGACAGCCTGCACCTTAACGTCTTCATTCTCAGCCTCACCGCGATTTTCCGCGATGTGTTCCTCGCTCGCCCCGAAGGAGAGCGCGAGAAGTTCCTCGCGTTCGACCTGACGAAGCGGGAACGCACGAAGGCGATCCTGAAGGATGGCTGGGATTCCCACTATGTCGATGAGGCGGTAAAGCGCTTTGCCAAGCTGACGGCGGATATGGAAGATGCGCTTCAGAATGGGCCCTGGCTGGTCGGTTCCTCTTACTCGCTCGCCGATGCCGACTTTACTCCCTATCTGCATCGCCTGACCGACCTGGGGCTCTCGCGGCTATGGAAAACCAAGCCGGCGCTGGCGGCTTGGTTTGACCGGGTGCGCTCGCGCAACAGCTTCGATGAGGTGTACAAGAACTGGTACACGGAGGAGGAGGTCGCGGCCGCCGATCGCATCCGCGTCGCCGCCGAGCCCAAGTTCGGCGCTGTCCTCGACCGGCTCGGGCTGGACTGACACCTGGGGGCGCGCGCCTCCCGAAACGCCCTCATATCATCATTCCTAAGGAGCCCCATCATGCGAGAATTGCCGCTGACCCGCCGGATCGTGACCGCAAACGACGGCGAAGGCCAATCCTATATCGCCGAGGACGGACCGACGTCGTCGGTGAACGTCGCCGACAATATTCCGGGGTTCCGGAACAATAATATCTGGCGCACCTTGGGATGCGAAGCCTCCATCGATGCGCCCGACACGATCGAGGAGCAGGTTGGCGTCATGCCGCCGCGCGGCGGCACCGTCATCCGGGTCGTCGACATACCGCCCGAGCCGAAGGATCCCGCGGCGCTCAAAAGCGCCTATGAGGCGCGGAAGAAAAGCAACCTCTATCCCGACATGGATCTTCATCCCTCGGACAGGCATCCGGCGATGCATACCACCGACACGGTGGACTATGCGATCGTGCTCCATGGCGAAATCACGGCGGTGATGGAAAAGGACGAGACGGTCATGAAAGCGGGCGACATCCTGATCCAGCGGGGGACCAATCACGCCTGGGCGAACCGCTCCGACGACTTTGCCAGAATCGCATTCGTTCTTGTTGAATCGGCGCGCTGAACCGGGCGCTTCGTATCGCCGCTGCGCCGCTGCGCGCCCATGATTGGTGAGGGGATGATGATGACGGCCGGCGAAAATAGCGGCAAGTTTTTGGTTCAGGATTGCGGCGCGATTCCGAAACATGAGCCTGGAGGGCGGCCGCGCGATCGTGCGCGGGATTTCACGGTCGACATGCACTGTCACATCCTCAATCTCGAGGTCGAGAGGCTCGTCGCCGACTGTCCGGAAAGGGCCGCGGAACTGGAGGAGCAGGTTCGCAATTCCGGACAAGCGTCCGCCGAGCACAATCGCAAACTGTTCGGAACCAGCTACCTGCCCAAACTCACCGACATTTCTGTGCGACTGGCCGACATGGATGCCATGGGCGTCGACGTCCAGGTCGTCAGCCCAAGCCCCAACCAATATTATTACGGGACCGATGCGGACTTGTCGGAAGAAATCGTCAGGGCCACAAATCATAATCTGGCGGAGATCGTGGCGAACGATCCGGACCGGTTTCTGGCGCTTGGTACCGTCAGTTTGCAGGAACCGAGGCTGGCGGTGGAACAGGCCGAGGAGGCTGTCAGGAAACTGGGGCTCAAGGGTATCGAAATCTCGACGATCATCAACGATGTCGATGCGTCGGACCGGCGGTTCGAACCTTTCTGGCAAAAGATGAAAGAGCTGGATGCGGTCGTCTTCATGCACCCGCACACAAACACGCTCGGCCCGCGCCTCAGCCAATATTATCTTTCGAACATCGTCGGGCAACCGGCCGAAACGGCAATCACGCTGTCGAAGATGATATTCGACGGTCTTTTCGACCGGCATGAGGGCATCAAGCTTTGCGCGTCACACGGCGGCGGATACCTTCCCTTATCAATCAGCCGGTCGGATCATGGCTATAGCGTGCGTCCCGAAGCCTGCGCTTGCCGCCTGAAACCGAGCGAATATCTTAAGAAAATTTGGTTTGATACGGTCATCTACGAACCTGTTCATCTCAAGAGACTGATCGAGCAGGTGGGGGTCAGCCGGATCGTTGTCGGAACCGATTATCCCTTCGACATGGGGCATTATGCCCCGCATGAGCTTGTTGAGGCGGTCGAAGGGCTATCAGCCGACGATCGGAGGCTGATTTTTGGCGGCAATGCTGCAGAATTGCTGGGCATCGAGGCAAAATCCGTCGGCGCATAAACCCGGTCGATCCATTGTCGAAAGCGACATGAAGTCGCCGAACCAGAGGTGGACAGCCCCCGATAGCGATGGAAATCTGTTCGCCTTGCCTCCGGTGGAAAGCTGGCATACCTACGCGCCATGACAGCAAAAGAGAGACCGAAACCGAAATCTCCCGTCGCAAAGCGGCGCCGCACCCAAGGGCGTCCTCCGCTGGAAAGCAACAAGTCCGTCGGCCGCGAGGCTGTTATTGCGGCAACCCGGCGCATATTGAAGCGGGCCACTCCGCTTCAGATCAGCAGGGCGGAGGTGGCGCGTGAAGCGGGAGCGGACCCCAGCCTGATCCGATATTATTTCGGCAAGAAGAACCAGCTCCTGCTCGAAGTCGCGCGGGAAATCTCGAAAGACGCCGCGAACCGGGTGAAGCCCGTGGACCCGTCCACGTCGGTTACACAAAGGCTGAAGCTCAGGATAACCGGGTTCATCCTGATGTTGCGGGAGAACCCGCATGTCCACAATATGCTCGTCAGCATCATCGCCTATCATGAGGGCTATGATGACAAGCAAAAGGAGTTCATTCGCCAAAACATGATCCTCAACCCGGTCAAGGATCTCGAGGCGTTGATTGACGAGGGCGTCGCCAGCGGCGAATTTCGTAAAGTCGATGCCAAGATGCTTCACATGGCCCTGATCGGGATGTGTGAATTCGCCGTCACGGCCTTTCCCATTTTCTCCATCATGGCTGGGGAGGAACTGGATACTGACGAGACACTGGCTAAATATGTCGATTTCGTGGCGGATTTGGTCATCTCCGGCCTGAAACCGGAGAGGGCCTGAAATCGAGCGCTGGCTCGGCCCGATTGTCCTGAATCCATAGCCGGCGTTGCGCCTGCTCGTCCTTACAAATCCTCGCAATGCTTAGCCCGCGGCCGCGCCACCCGCGGCGGTGGGACTGCGGGCTAACCGAGATCAGCCGCCGGGCATCGGCTGAAATTGCGTTATCCATGCCGCACCGGTTCTCGGCGACATTGTCCATTCGCGCATTTGCCAATCATCGTCGGCGCGGTCCATGTCGGCCGTCAGTTCCATCGCGCCGCCGCACGGGCTTTTGAAGTACCAGAAATAATTCGATCCGATGATATGGCGCCCAGGCCCCATCTCCGGCGCCCAGCCTTTCTCCAGCATCCTGGTGCCGGCCATGACGATCTCGTTGAAGTCAGTGACGTGAAAGGCGACGTGATGGAGTCCGGAGGCGGGCCCCTGAACGATAAACATCGTGTGGTGGTAGGTCGAATTCGGCGCGCGCAGGAATGCGCCGCGACCCTCACGGAACTTGTCGGTAATGCGAAAGCCCAATCTTTCCGTATAGAATTTGATCGCGTGCTCCGCGTCTGTGGTCATGATCACCACATGCGCAAATGCCGCCGGGCGGATCGGCTTTTCGAAATCGACCGGCACGTTCATCGGCCGGTTGGGCGTCGCGCCATATATGTTCAGCATATTGGGCGCAGGCGAGGCGGGCCGGCGCCGCGCCACGCGGAAAGCGATCCCGAAACCTCCGTCATCGGTGGTATGAACGCCGTTGTCGGCGTCGCGCTCGACCGCACGGTCCCGCGACAGTTCAGCAGCGATCGTCTCCAGCGCCTCCTCGTCCTCGACACCCCAGACGATTTCGCGGATCGTCGGGCCGGAGGTCACGGCTTTGGGAAGCGATGCATCGTCCACGGCGCGGATTTCGACGGTGCCGCCATCGCGCGTCTCCAGCGAAGTTTGCGTCGCGCTCTCCTGGACTTTCTCAAGTCCGAAATCGACGAAGAATTGTGTCGCCTTTTCTATGTCTTCAACCCCGAAATATACGGCATCGATCCCGTTGATCGGCATGACTTCTCTCCTCGAAATATGCTCCGTGGCTGGGGAGCGGGGGCGGCCGTTTCGTCGGCAAAATGGCCGCAGGCTTGTCAGTAGGCGGCGGCGATCGCATGCTTGGCGAACGAAGCGCGCTCCTTCAGTTGGGCGAGAGGAGCGCCTTCGGCCTCAAGGCGGCTCAGCGTTGCGCTTGTCTCGACAACCGTGCTGACGGGCTCGAAGCGGCGCCTCATATAGGTATCCAGGGCCTCTTCGATCGAATGCGCGCGCGCGAGACAATTGGCGAGGACCATGGAATCGCACATGCCCATCGCGCCGCCGGCGCCGACATGCGCGGTGGTGGCATGCGCCGCATCGCCGACCATGACCACGCGGCCCCGATACCAGGGATCGGGCATCAGCAAGGATTCGAATGCCCGGCAAAGCAGCGGAATGTCGGGCGTCAGCCGATTCCGGAGGTCGACGACATAGGGCGCCGTAAACGGAGCCAACTGCGCGTTCAGAAGAGTTCTGGATTCCGAATCGTCTAGGATTTTTGGCTCGTCCGATGCGAACACGCTGATCGCATAGATCAGCTTGTCATACGGAAGGGCGTAGCCGAGCACTTTCCCATAAGGCGTGATGTAGGAGGAGGTCGGGCCGGAGGCGATAGCCTCGCCCGGCGTCATCCAGCGAATGTAGCACTGGCCGGTATAATGTGGCTTGATGGTGTCGCCGAACACCTGATTGCGCACCGTGGAACGCACCCCGTCCGCGCCGATCAGCAATTCATAGTCGGCGCTGGTGCCGTCGGTGAAATGAGCCTGTACGCCATTCTCGCTCTGCGTGAGCGATGCGAGGCCGATCCCGGTGCGGACATGCGCGCCCCGCCGAAGGGCTTCCTCGTGCAGAATTTTCCACAGGGTCGGACGATAAAATCCGTAATGGAGGCTGCCGACGGGCGGTCCGGTTTCGACCAGTCGATTGCCCGCCATGTCGAAAAGGCCCGTATCGTCGTCCAGCGGACTGATCGCTGCGATCGCTTCGCATTTTTCGCGCAGCCCGAATTCGTCGAACGCCGCCATGGCCCCGCCTTGGATGACGATCGCGGCGCCGATTGTCTCACGCGCGCTTTCAACCACATCGCAGGCTATGCCGTTTTTTCTCAGCGCGATCGCTGCCGTCAGGCCGGACAGGCTGCCTCCAACGATAAGCACCTTTTTCACGCATGCCATTCCTCATCTCCCGACTCGTCAGATTGCAGCCGACCTACACAATATTCCCTGATCAGGGAAATAGAATTTTTCGGTAAAATTTCGTGCTTCGGGAAAGAATTGACAAATTCTTTATATAGGGAATAATGAAGGAAGGAATGAACGATCTTGCCCTTCTTTTTGAAGGTCGCGAGCCGCTCGCTGGCGGCCTTCGCCGCTGGTCGGGACTGTGCAGGGAAGTGGTGGATTTGCATGATCGAGCTTAATGATACGCACGACCCCAATCGCCGCAGCTGGGTCGAAAGCGCGAACGGCGACACCGATTTTCCGGTCCAGAATCTCCCCTTTGGACGATTCGTGCGCGATGGCGGGGCGCCGCGATGCGGTGTCGCTATCGGGGACTTGATTGTCGACCTTTCGGCCGCCGCCGAGGCGCAGTTGTTGAAAGGCAGCGCCGCCGATGCCCTGGCCGCTGTGCGGGGCGGCGACCTCCTGCCGCTGATGCAGCTTGGCAACGGTGCCGCATCTGCGTTGCGGGCCGCCCTGTTTCCCTTGCTGGCCGAAGGCGGCGATGCAGCGCTCAAGGCGGCGGCGGATCGCGTGCTCGTGCCTCGGAGCGCGGTCCAGATGATCCTTCCGACCGAGGTGCGTCAGTTCACCGATATGTGCGTGTCGACATATCATATCGGACGTTTCTACGGCGATGATGAACGTGGAGAGCCCATCTGCCCGCCGGTGTTCCGCACGATCCCCGTTGGCTACGACGGCCGCGCATCCTCGGTCATGGTTTCGGGGACGCCCTTGCGGCGGCCGAATGGCACCTGGCAGAGCGAACTTCGCAAAGGCGACCTGCAATATGGGCCGGAGCCGTGGCTCGACTATGAAATGGAACTCGGAATCTGGGTGGGCGGCCCAGGAAATGCCCATGGTTCGACCTTGTCGCTCTCCCAATCGGCCGATGCCATTTTCGGGTTCAGCCTGCTGAACGATTGGTCTGCGCGCGGGATCCAAGTGTGGGAAAACATGCTGGGTCCGTTCCTCGCGAAAAGCATCGGGACGACGGTTTCACCCTGGATCGTCACCAGCGAAGCACTGGCGCCATTCCGTATTGCGGCCTTCGCGCGGCCCGACGGCGACCCGCCAGTGCCGCCGCACCTGTTCGATGCAAAGGATCAGGAACAGGGCGGTTTCGATATTTCGCTGTCGGCATCGCTACGGACCCCGTCTTCGCCGCATGCCACCGAGATTTGCCGTAGCAATTTTCGCCATATGTATTGGACCGCGTCGCAAATGATCGCGCATCACAGCGGCAATGGCTGTCCGCTCCGCGCCGGTGACCTTCTGGGCAGCGGAACCTGTTCGGGACCGGCGGTCGGCGAGGCCGCCTGCTTTTTCGAACGAAACCTCTCGGGCCCCGTGGAGCTTCCGGGTGGCGAGACCCGCGATTGGCTCGCAGACGGCGATCGCGTCACCCTCCACGGCCGGGCGACGCGAGAAGGCTTTGCTGCGATCGGTTTTGGCGAAGCATGTGGTGAAATTCTCCCCGCCCAAAAATCGCCGACACGGTGACGCGGGACATTCGTGCCTTGACGAGCGGGCAATGAATCAATAATTCCTTGATAAGAGAATAAAGGCCGACGGCCGAGTCCTTTGGAGAGAGATGATCCGAATGAGCGGGATACAGGCGGAAGCGACGGGCGATGCGACATCACCGCCGGGCGGGACCACCGTTCGGGAGGCGCATTTCGCGCTGGGATCGCTGCTCATGGTCGCCATTTTCAGCCATCTCGACCGGAAACTCCTGTCGATATTGCAGGAGCCGATCAAGGCTGAACTGGGTCTGTCGGACGTGCAACTCGGCGCGCTGACGGGCCTCGCCTTTTCGGTCGTCTACACCGTTGTCGCGTTGCCGATGTCGCGCGTCACCGACCGCGTTTCACGCAAATGGGTGATTATTTCGGCGCTGGTTGTGTGGAGCCTGATGACCGCAGCGAGCGGTGTTGCGGCCGGATTCCTCACCCTGTTGATTTGCCGGATGGGGGTGGCGATCGGCGAAAGCGCCTGCACCCCGGCGACCATGTCGCTGCTGTCGGACTTTTTCAGCTCGAAAAAGCGCGCTTTTGCCATCGCCATCTGCTCGATGGGCGTGCCGATCGGTACGATGCTGGGGAGCGCGACCGGCGGCTGGCTGACATCCGAACTTGGCTGGCGGTCGGCATTCATCCACGTCGGCCTGGCCGGTCTGGTGCTGGTGCCGCTGCTTTTACTTATCAAGGAACCACCGCGCGGGCAGTTCGACGCCGCGAAAGCCAAGCGGGAAATCCCGCCGCCGCTGGAGGCGTTCCTAAGCGTCTGGCGCATCCCATCCTTCCGCCTGGTGATTTTGGGCGCGGCGGCGCAGACTTTTGTCCTGACCACCGTCATGGCTTGGGGCGCGCCATTCTACGGCCGTGTTCACCACATGCCGATCGAGCAGATCGGGCTGGCTCTCGCCGTCATATTCGGGCTCGGCGGTGGTCTTGGGACCTTTTTCGGCGGCCTCATTGCCGGCCGGCTGACCGCGAAGGACGCGAGGGGATATGCAATTGTTCCTGCCTTCGCCGCCGCCGCGTCACTGCCGCTCGGTCTCGCGCAATTTCTATCGGCCGGTACGCCGGCTTCGCTCGCCTTCGGATTCCTGAACGTGCTGATGCTCAGCGCGTTTATCGGGCCCGCGCAGGCCTGCGTTCAAACGCTGGCGCGACCAGATATGCGGGCCTTCTCCTCCGCGGTGATGCTGATCTTTACTAGTCTCATAGGTGCCGGCCTAGGGCCGTTCATCACCGGGGCACTGAGCGACGGGCTAAAAGCTGCCGGCTTTGGCGACGGCTCATTGCGATATGCGGTCTGCATAACGCTCACCATGACAATCGTAGCCTGTATTTTGTTCGTTCGGGCGTCAAATCATCTTTCAAATGATATAAACAATAACGAATGAAAATGAAAAAATGGAACTGTGCAAAATACAAAACAGAGCTTTTGAGAAAGAGATTCTATGAATACCCAAAACGCAATTCAACCGGACGTCGCAGCGATTGATCAGTCCGCGCTCGACCAGTTATTTCACACGGCACGCACCTATTCGGCCTTCGAAGCGACTGGTTTGTCCCGGGAAGATATGCAGTCCATCTACGACAGCGCGCGGTGGGGCCCGACCTCGTCGAACTGCAATCCCGCCCGCTTCATCTTCCTCCAGTCGGATGCCGAGAAAGAGCGGCTGGTCGCCTGCGTTTCGCCGCTCAACGTCGACAAGGTGAGAAGCGCGCCTTGCTGCGTGATCGTCGCGAGGGACACGCAGTTTTTCGACAATATGAAAGACCTTTTTCCCGCGCGTGACCTTCGGCCGATGTTCGCGGATAATCCGGCGCTGGCAGCCGACACGATGGTCAGAAATACGACGTTGCAGGGCGGATATTTCATCCTTGCGGCGCGTGCGCTTGGTTTCGATTGCGGTCCGATGTCTGGATTCGACGCCCAGATGGTCAATGCGGAGTTTTTCCCCGATGGCCGGTATCAGGCGGACTTTCTGATCAATATCGGTCGGGGCGACAAGGATAAACTCTGGCCGCGCAATCCGCGGCTCGCGTTCGATCAGGCTTGCGAAATACGGTGACGCAATAGGCGGCGATCACCGGCTTCATATTTCTTAATATAGTTCAAAAATGGGAAGTTCGAAATGAAGCTTGTTCTTTTTTCTCAGGATAGCGGCTCCATCCGCCCAGGTCTTCTGGTGAATGACGGCGTTGTCGACATCAGTTCGGCGGTCAAAGTCGAATATACGCCGCAATTGACCATGCAAGGGATCATTTCCGATTTCGACAAGCTGCGTCCTGCGCTCGGCGAGTTGGAAAGCAAGGGGGACGTGATCGCGATCGACAGCGTTCGGCTGGCGCCGCCGCTCCCCCGGCCCGGCAAGATCCTGTGTTGCATCGCAAATTATTGGGAGCATGCCCAACGCGAGGCACGCGAACTGAACATGTTCCTCAAAAATCCCGATGCCGTCGTCGGGCCCGGCGATACGATCCGGCTCCCGTCCTATGAAGAGCCATGGGCGTTCATGCACGAGGCCGAACTCGCACTGGTGTTCAAGGGGCCGTCAAAGGATGTGTCGAGCGCCAACTGGCGCGATGCGATCTTTGGCTACACCTGCTACATCGACGTCACCGCCCGCGGCGCGGGCCGGATGACATGGCGTTTTCCGAGTTTTCTCGGCAAGTCCTTCGATACATTTGCCCCGCTGGGGCCGTGCATCGTGACCGCCGACGAAATTGCCGATCCCAATGATCTGCACGTCCAGTTCTGGAACGACGGGCAACTGCGTCACAACTATAACACCGATGACATGGAGCATCGGGTACCTGAGATCGTCGAATTCCTGACCCGGATCATGACGATGAATTCGGGTGATGTCGTGGCGTGCGGCACCAACCACGAAGGCCTCGGCTTTCTGCAGAACGGCGAAACGGTGCGGATCAAGATCCACGGCATCGGCGAAATGAGCCTGACCGTCGAAGATCCGCTGAAGCGCGAATGGGAACGCGGCGTCTATATGGGGGAAGATTCAACCCATCATGCCGCGGTGAAGCGCCACCGGCCGGATACGGTGCTCAATCCGACCGACGCGTCGGTCTAGCCCGCGATCCGGCCACCAACAGATAGTGCGACTATGACCGGCCTTCCGTACCCATTCGGAAGGCCGGAAAGATGGGGATGGCTATGAAATATGACTTTGGCAGTCCGGGATGGATGGCTTTCCTGCACGGTCTGATCGTGGAGCGGGTGCGCCGATTCCGAACCGAGGCGCCCGACATCGCCTGGTCGATTTGCGAGGTCTTCACCAATCCTCCCGCCGCCTTGTCGCCTGACGGCGCACCGATCGCCTGGCATTGTATCGTTCGCGATGGCGAAGTGACCTTCGGCAACAGCGAACGCCGAGACGTCGATTACCGCTTTATCGCCGACTATGACGACATATTGCCGCTGGGCCGCTTCGACACCCGGGGCGACGCCGCGCGTCAGCAAACCCTGCAGGCGATGGCCGCCGACCTGCGCGCTTCGGGCCGGGTAGAAGCTTTCGGCGACCGCGCGTCGCGCGATCCGCGGGTCGGCGATTTCCACGACATCCTCGCCCGCGTGACCGTCTAGGGCGATATGCGATGCCGCTGCGAACCAAGCGTGTCGACGACATATCGGCGCCGCTCGCCAATCCTTGCTCGCTAACGCGCTGGCTTGGCCTTAACCGGGATGGGATGGGTTGAAGAAAATGTCGTCGGACGAAAAGACTCCCTGGCCCGCAATGTCGTTGGAACGCGCCACCGCGCAACTGTGCGCGCCGGGGGCCAGGTTTGAACTGCACACAGTCGTCGTCGATGGCCGTGAAATTCTTTCCTGGAGGAACCAGCCGCCGACGCTATCCGATCTGGCGTTTCAGGCGCGCAAGCTCCACGCCCAAAAGGAATTCATCGTCCATCAGGACGAACGAGTGACCTATGACATGTGGTTTCGCGCCGTCGCCGCACTCTCGCGGGCGCTCCTCAGCTATCAGGTTCGGCCGGGCGACCGCGTTGCCATCGCGATGCGCAACCTGCCCGAATGGCCGGTCGCCTTGTTCGCAATCGCGGCGGTCGGCGCAATCGCGGTGCCGCTCAATGCCTGGTGGACCGGACCCGAACTGACCTACGGGCTCCAGGATTCGGGCGCACGTTTGCTGATCGCCGATGCGGCGAGGTGGAGCGCCGTCCGCCCGCATCTCGACGAGCTTCCCCAGCTTGAGCATGTCTGGGTCGCGCGGCCTTCCGATGCCGCGATGCCGATACCCGCGGTTTCGCTTGAATCGATTATCGGCGCCGTCACCGACTATGCCAGTCTGCCCGATCAGAATTTGCCGGCGGTCGCCATCGCACCCGAATCCGATCTGTCGATTTTCTATACCAGCGGCACGACCGGCCGGCCCAAGGGGGCGGTGGGCAGCCATCGCAATATGCTGACCTGTTCGCTTTCCAATGCGTTCAGCCAGCATCGCTCTTTCCTGCGCCGCGGGCTCAATCCGCTGCCCGGCACGCCCAAGACGATCCTCCTTGCCATTCCCTTCTTTCACGTCACCGGATGCCATTCGACGATGATCTCTGGGATGCTCAATGGTAACAAGCTGGTGCTGCTGCCCAAATGGGACACGCGGCAGGCGCTCGGCCTGATCGAACGCGAGCGGATAACGACCGCGGGCGGCGTGCCGGCGCTGGCGTGGCAGCTCGTCGAGGCGGATCGCGGCGGGCACGATCTCTCGTCGCTCGAAATCGTCACCTATGGCGGCGCTTTTGCCGCGCCCGAATTGGTCCGCCGCATTTCCTCCGATCTTGATGCCTTTCCGGCGACGGGGTGGGGGATGACCGAAACCTCGGCCACGTTCACCCACCATATGGCCGAAGATTATCTGAACCGGCCCGGAAGCTGCGGTCCGGCGCTTCCCCTTTGCGCGCTCAAGGTGGTGGACCCGGCGACGGGCGAGGAATTGCCCGTGGGCGAAGTTGGCGAACTTTACGCTTATGGTCCGCAAATCGTGCGCGGCTATTGGAACAGTCCCGAAGCGACCGCTGCGACGTTTGCCGATGGCTGGGTCCGCACCGGCGATCTGGCGAGGCTCGATGAAGAAGGATTCTGCTTCATCGTCGATCGTATCAAGGACATCGTCATCCGCGGCGGCGAAAATATCTATTCGATCGAGGTCGAATCGGCGCTCTATGATCATCCTGCTGTTCTCGACGCCGCCGTGGTCGGCATTCCTCACCGCATCCTGGGCGAAGAGCCCGCCGCCATCGTTCAATGCGCCGCCGGCTTCCGGCCGTCGGAAAGCGAACTGCAACAATGGGTTCGCGAACGCCTCGCGGCGTTCAAGGTGCCGGTGCGCATCCTGTTTTGCGACGATCCTTTGCCGCGCAACGCCAACGGCAAGATTCTGAAGAATTGCGTTCAGGAGCAACTGGCGCAAATCCGGATGGTGCCAGAATGACCCGACACTCCCGCAGCCTCGACAGCGCATTCGATACGTTGACCAACCTCCTCCGGCTTTGCGCTGCGGACCGGCCGGATCATCCCGCCATTATCGATGGCGAGCGCGTCATCGATTACCGTCGCCTCGATGGCGATGTTGATCGCGCCGCCGCCGCGCTGTCCGCCGCAGGCGTCTGCCATGGCGATCGCGTGGCAATTGTTGCGGATATGTCGGCCGAATATCTGGTGGCCACCCTTGCAGCCCTCCGCCTCGGGGCGATTTCGGTTCCGATCGCGCCGTCAGCGACCTCGGAGGCGAAGCTCGCAATGCTGTCCGATGCAGCGCCTAGCGTCCTTTTCGCCGATCAGAACAACGCGGCATCGGTAGCGGCATTTGGCGGCTTCATAAACCTTGAAGAATCGAAATTCGATCAATGGCTGCCGCCCCTCGGTACGCGGCCCGAGCCGGTCGATGTCGATCCCGATCATGCGTTTAACATCATCTATTCCTCGGGCACGACAGGTACACCCAAGGGAATTGTTCAAAGCCATGCCATGCGCTGGCACCACGTCCAGCGGGGCCGGGTGGCAGGATATTCGGCGGATTCCATTACGCTGGTATCAACGCCCCTCTATTCCAATACAACATTGGTCAGCGTCATTCCGACCTTGGCGTTCGGCGGCACGCTGGTGCTCCTGCCCAAATTCGACGCAAAGATGTTTCTCGAATTGGCAGAGCGGTGGCGCGTAACGCACGCCATGTTGGTGCCGGTACAGTACCGGCGGCTGCTCGGTCTGCCGGAATTCAACAACTATGATCTGTCGTCGTTCCAGATGAAGACATGCACATCGGCGCCCTTTGCCGCTGATCTCAAGGCAGAGGTGTTGAGGCGGTGGCCTGGAGGTCTCGTCGAAATCTATGGCATGACCGAAGGCGGCGCGAGCATGACCCTCGCCGCTCATCTATATCCCGATAAGCTCCATACGGTCGGCCGGCCGGTCGAAGGACATTTCGTCCGCATTGTCGACGACGCCGGCGATGAGGTCCTCGGTGGAGGAGTGGGCGAGATCGTGGGGCGGTCGCCGGCCATGATGTCCTGTTATCACAATCAGCCTCTGCTCACCCGCGAGGCGGAATGGTACGACGACAAGGGAATACGTTACATCCGCACGGGCGACATCGGCAAATTCGACGAGGACGGATTCTTGATCCTCCTCGACCGGAAGAAGGATATGATCATTTCGGGAGGGTTCAACATCTTCCCGTCCGATCTCGAGGCGATTCTCCGCCAGCATCCCGGCTTGTCGGATGTCGCCGTAGTGGGCGTTCCATCGGCGGAGTGGGGTGAAACGCCTGTCGTCTTTGCGGTGCCGCAACCCGGTGCGAACCCGGACCGCGAAACGGTCAGAGACTGGTTTGCCGAACGCGTGGGAAAAACACAGCGCCTTTCGGATTTGGTCTGGGTCACGGAGCTTCCTCGCAATGCAATTGGGAAAGTGCTTAAGCGTGACCTTCGCGACAAATACATCGTTGGCCAGCCTTCATAAGGACGATCATTTGCGCGCGCTCCCGATCAGCCTACCAAATTTCCATACGCAAACCCTTTTGGTGGAGCGACTGACAAACTATACTGAAATTTCAACGGTCCGTAATTCGAGAAGAGTTGGCTGACCCTGCTTGCGCCACAGCGTGCTGATCGATACTCACTTGCCGCCGATGCCGGCTTTTTCGTCCAGATTTCAATATTCGCGCCGCCGACAATCGTTCGAGATTACGCAGTTCGTCGGCACCCGATGTTCGGGCCATAACTTCGACATCGCCGCCCAGAAAGCCGCCCGGGCGGCCCTCGGTTGGCCCAGGTGCCGCCCCAATCGTCCGTCCGCCGGTTGGTCTTTTCGACCAGAAATGTCGAAATAAGATAGCCCGCCGAGCCGATCACTTCG
Organism: Sphingopyxis macrogoltabida; assembly: GCA_003241685.1. GTDB lineage: Bacteria > Pseudomonadota > Alphaproteobacteria > Sphingomonadales > Sphingomonadaceae > Sphingopyxis > Sphingopyxis macrogoltabida_A. Next base: position 157,852 of record QFPJ01000002.1, on the reverse strand, counting down.
ACCCCGTCGTAGCCCGCGGCCTCCGCAAGCATCGCGCATTGCGCGAAGGCCGCTATCTGTTCCTCGATCCCCCGCGCATCCAATGGCTTGGGCACATGGCGATGCATGGGAACGTCCGACCAATGCGCGAGGATGGCGCCGGGGCCCGCCGAAACATGCGGCGCGATGCCGCCCGTGATGATCATTCCTACCCCGCCGCGGACGCGCTCGACAAAATAGGCGGCGAGCCGCCGTCCGCCATCCGGAATATCTTCGAGCCCGGTGTGCATCGAGCCCATGATGATCCGGTTCTTGATCCGGTTACGCCCGACGTCGAGTGGGGTGAAGATATGGGGATAGCGTGTTGAGGATGGCATGGCGGGCCTGATCGTGCTGGAGAAAAGAAGAAATTAGTCGGCGATATACGCCGGAGAGCGCTGCTCGAAGAACGCCCGCATGCCCTCGGCGAAATTCGGACTTTTCGCCGCCAGCGTCTGGTTCCGGTTCTCGATCGCGATCGCAGCCTCGATGCTGCCCGCGTCGACCGCGAGGTTCAGCCCTTCCTTGGTCATGCGCAGCCCCATTGGCGAAGCGCGCAGCATCTCCTCGACATAGGGTGCGGCTGCCTGTTCAAGCTGCCCGTCGGGCACCACTTCGGACACCAGCCCGGTGGCGAGCGCGCGCGGCGCGTGGATGAAGCGTCCGGTCAGCATCAGTTCGGACGCAAGCGAGGTTCCGACGAGACGCGGGAGGAGATAGCTGACCCCGACGTCGCACGACGAAAGGCCGATACGGATGAAAGCGGCGTTCATCTTGGCGCTTTCGCTCGCGATGCGGATGTCGGACGCCAGCGCAAAGGCGAACCCGCCCCCGCATGCGGCGCCATGGATCAGGCTGATGATCGGTTGCGGACAGCGGCGCATCTTGACGAAGATGTCCGCCAGATAGCCCTGAAAGCCAAAGCCCCCGCCGAACGGGTCTTGCGGCAGGTCGCCACTGCCCTGTTCCCTGATGTCCAGCCCGGCGCAGAAAGCGCGGCCGGCACCGCGCAGCACGACGACCCGTACCGACGCGTCCTGGTGCAGCCGCGCGAAATAGTCGTTGAGTTCGCGCACCATGGCGATCGAAATCGCGTTGAGCGCCTCCGGGCGGTCGAGCGTCAGCCAGTCGACCGGTCCGCGCTTCTCGATGCGGATCGTGCTGTAGGTCATGGGATGGCTCACAGGCTGCGTCCGATGATTTCGCGCATGATCTCCGATGTGCCGCCGTGGATGCGCTGGACGCGGGCATCGCGCCACAGGCGCGCGATCGGATATTCGTTCATGTAGCCGGCTCCCCCATGAAGCTGGAGCGCGGCATCGACCGCCTCCCATTGCAGTTCGGTGTGAAAAAGCTTCGCCGCCGCCGCCGCAACCGCCGTCAGTTCGCCGCGCACATGGCGCGCGATGCATTGGTCGAGATGCGCCCATCCGACCTGCAGCTTGCTTTTCAGGTCGGCGAGGACGAAGCGGGTGTTCTGAAACGCGATGACGGGTTGGCCGAAGGCCGTGCGATCGCGGGTGAAGCGTATCGCCTCGTCGAAGGCGCGCTGCGCCGCGACCTGGCCGGTGATGGCGAGCGATAGCCGCTCCTGTGCGAGATTCTGCATCAGATAGGCAAAGCCGCGCCCTTCCTCGCCCAGCAGGTTGGTCCGGGGAACGCGCACATCATGAAAGAAGAGCTCGGAGGTGTCGGCGCTTTTTTGTCCGATCTTGTCGAGGTTGCGCCCGCGGGCGAAGCCGGGCCGGTCGGTTTCGACGAGAATGATCGAAATCCCCCGCGAGCCGGCCGCAGGGTCGGTCTTGCAGACGACAAGGACGACGTCGGCATTCTGGCCGCTCGAGATAAAGGTTTTCGACCCCGTCAGGATATAGTCGGTCCCGTCGGCGCGCGCGGTCGTGCGGATGCCCTGGAGGTCGGAGCCCGCACCGGGCTCGGTCATGGCGATCGCGGCGATCGCAGTTCCGTCGACCATGCCGGGCAGCCATCGCGCCTTCTGCGCATCCGATCCGAAGTTGATCAGATAATCGACGATCATGTCCGACTGCAGCGACAGGCTGGCCGACGATCCGGTGTAGCCCAGTTCCTCGGTGATCACCGCATTATAGCGGAAATCAAGCCCCAGCCCGCCATATGCGGTGGGCACCTGGGGGCAAAGCAGACCGGCCCCGCCCGCCTCTTCCCAAAAGGCACGCGGGACGATGCCCGCCTCCTCCCAGGCGTCGAGCGCCGGGACGAGCGTCCGGCTCAGGAAGCGGCGGACCTGATCGCGAAATATGTCAAGTTCGCTGTCGAAAATGGTGCGTCCGGACGTGTCGAGCATCATTCGTCCCTTGCCTGCTGGCTCGCCGCAAGTTGCCGCCTGAACGCGGTCCAGGTGGCGGCCGGCCACCAGGATTCGCCATCTTCGCCCCAGATCACCGTCCCGTCGTCCAACGTCCATCGGGTGAGCGACCACCAGAGCAATGTCGTCGTATTGCCGAGGAAAGCGAGCGAGTTGAAACATTCGCCCTGCGCGGTCATCCGGCGCCCGAGCGTGTCCTCCAGCTCGATGCGGATATGTTTCGGACGACCGTCCTGCCGTTCGAAGACCAGGCGGCGCCCGCGCATCAGCGTCGCGATCGTGCCCGCCTGCACCATATATCCGGCGACCACGCTCTGGTCGTCTTCGCTGTCGCTGCCCATCGCGCGCGACATGGTGTTGAACCCGGCATCGCCGCCGAGCGTCGCATAAGCGTAACCCATCGGAGGCCAGTCGTCGCCTTGCTCGGATCGGATGCTCCAACTGCGGTCGCGGATGCTGCAGCAATCGACGGTCAGCGTCTCGCCCCACAGACGCAACTCGCCGGTCACTCGCATCGGCTGATCGAAATGGCCCTTGCGCTCGTCGCCCCACCAGGAGGCGAGTGCCACGCCTTCGACGGGCTCGCCGCCCGTGACATGCGGCGGGTGGACACCGGTGAAATGCAGATCGATCCCGATCCGGTCGCCGTCCTCGAAGCCGATGCGGAACGCATGCAGCGGCTCGATGCGCTCGCAGCGCATGCCGTTGGCGAGCCGATAGTTGGTCGGATCGGCATCGGCCGGAATGGGCAGGTGGGTTCCCACATTCGAATAGAGCGTCGTCGCCGGCTCGCTGCCATGGGCATCCCAGATATGCACACCGGTCGTGACAATCCCGGCGACCGGCCGGAACAGCGCATAGATCATCCCTGACAGCCTGCGCTCGGGAATATGGAAGGGCCACCAGGAGGTTTCGGTCCAGTAGTGATCGCCATCGGCTGGTGGATGGAATTGTTCGTCCCTGGCGGTCAGCATGCGCGCGTCTCCTGGGAATATTGGGCCGGAACCGAATCCATCAACTGTTCGAGGTAGCGATAGGCGTAGTTATTCGTCGCGCTCTGCCCGTCGATCGGCACCATCTGCAGGCGGCGGATGAAGAGGGTGCTCAGGCGAAGAGCCGTGAAGACCATGAACCAGGGCAGATGTTCGCTGCTGTGATCGGTGAGTTCCTCGAAACGAGCGATGGTTGCCTTGCGGTCCCCAAGGCCATCAAGACGCGGCAGATTCTGGTCTGATGAATGGATGTCGTCGAAGAAGAGCCACCAGCTGAGGTCGGCGAGCGGCCCCGCGAGCGATGCAAGTTCCCAGTCGACGATGGCGCGGCAGTCGAAGCCGGCGAAGAGCATGTTGCCGATCCGCGCGTCGCCCCATGACAGCCGGTCGGGCTGCGCCGGCATGCGGTCCTCGAGCCAGCCGAGCGCGCGGCGCAGCATCGCGGGCGCCGCCCCATCGGTCGACCAGCCAAGCGCCGCCCCCCAATAGCCGAGTTGCTGCTCGATCCCGCTGCCGCCAAGCGCGGGCCGGGACAGGAAGGCAACGTCGGCGGCCGGAACCGCAGCGAGGCCGCACAGTCCCTGCATCGCACTGTCCCAAAGATGGCGGCGATCGGATACGGGAGCGTCGTGCAGCCACCCTTCGGCATTATAGGAGGGGCGGTGCGGCGGGGTTCGTCCCGTCACGAAATCCATGACGAAGAAGCTCGCTCCCAAGATGGCGGGATCGGTTTCGAACCAGCGCGGTGCGGGGACGGGCAGGCCGCGCGCGGACAGGGTTTCGAGCAGCCGATATTCGTCGGGAAGGCTGCGGGAATAATTCAGCTGGAAATCCAGCGGCTCGACCTTGACGACGAAGCGCTCGGTCAGGGCTGCATGGCCCGTGTCCCGCGTCACATCGACAAACAAGGTTTCGCTCGAACCGCCCGTCGCCGGCCGGCTGATCGCGGCGACGCGGACGCGCTCGTCGGGAAGGACGGTCGCAAACCACCCCTGCAGCGATTCGCGGGCCTGCTCGTCGTCCCGCACCTTCGGCGTCAGCCATTGACTGCGTTTGTCGCTCATTCGCCTCTCTTCACTCTCGCCGTTTTCCGTGCGCCCGCCGCGCGCCTCTGTTGCTTTCATATGTTCGCTATCATGCAATTCAAAAAAAACAACTAGTCAGTTGAATTTTTATCCCGGCTGTGCATTATCGGCGGCGAAACAACAGAGCGCCCGCGTCGCGATCGGCAACCGCGGAATGGCTTCCGGGAGCGGGCGCGCAAGGAGAGCAGCATGACCTATCAAGCCGGACCCATGAGCTTCGAGCGACTGACGACGGGGCGTCATGTCCGGAATGTCGCTGCGACGCGCGCCAAATATGGCGACGCGCCGGTCGATAAATTCCTCACCGACCTGACGCGCGGCGACGATGTCGCCCAGGCGGTGATCGGCGATATCGCCAAGCTCAAGGGGCAGGGCTGGGCGATGGTCGATGAGGCACTCGAAAAGGGAATCGACCAGGTGCCGGACGCCCCGCCGTCGATGGTCGCGATGTTCCGCGAGGCCGAGCATGTCCCCGATTGGGTCGATTACGACCAGCTTCGCCGCGGCAGCATCGCCTATTGGCGGGCGGGGCCGATCCTGTCCTTTGTCCTGCTCGTCTCGGCCTTGGGAAGCAGTCTGACCTATCGCTCGACCCGGCCGCTCGTCTTTACCGGGCGGCTCGAGGAAAAGACGCCGACCCGCGCCCGCGAAACCTCGCGCTGGCTGCTGTCCGCGACGAAGCCCGACGAGATGCGCAAGGGACGCCATGGTTACAAGCTGACGGTCAAGCTGCGTCTGATCCACGCCGCGGTGAGCGTCGCCTGCAAGAATTCAAAGCGCTGGAACTGGGACGACTGGGGCTATCCCATCTGTCACGCCGATAATATGAATGCGATCGGCTATGTCTTCACCCAGACGATGATCGATCCGCTCATTCGCTCCGGCTACAAGGTCAGCAAGCAGGAGCGCGAGGATATCTATGCGCTGTTCCGCTACATCGGCTATCTTCTCGGCGTTCCCGACGACGTCAATATCATCGACGAGGATGATTCGCGCGCGCGCAACGAAATCTATTACGAACTGACGCCGGGCCCCGACGAGCCCTGCAGGGTCATGCTCGAAGGCCTTCTCGCGACGGTCAACGGATCGGGCGAAGACAATGTGGACGCTCTGCCCTGGATCGTCCGCAAGACGATGCCGCCTGAACGGCTCCGCATGCTGATGATCGGCATGATGCGGTACTGGTGCGGCGACAAGGTCGCCGACGGCTTCGACCTGCCGCAATCACATTGGCGCTATGCGCTCCCGATGCTGAAGCCGTTCATCAAGCTGAGCGAGCTAAAACGCTCGGTCTTCGGCGCCGATGACGAAAAGGCGGCGCTGAAGACGATCGCGACGCTGGAGGCCAATCTCGCGCGCGACGATGAATCGGAGCTGGTGCCGGTCGAGGACATCAAGCCGACGCGCCGGTACGCCGACGGCCCGCGCGCCGTCGATGCCGTGGCTGCCGACTAGGCCGACGACCGCAGAGACCACCGCCGCCGCCGTCCGGCCGAACGATTGCCACAGCACAATCCATTTAATCCAACTAACCGGTTGACAAAATAATTTTACTCTATCATTCGGTCGTAAACATATAAAAGTGAAGTGGGAGATATGGGATGCGGAGGACTTTGGCGGTTCGAATCGCGGCGATTGCCTTGGCGGCGCAGATGGGCGTGGCAATGCCCGTCTATGCACAGAGCGAGGCGCCGGCGCCGGATGACGGCAATGCGCAGGCCACAGCGGCGGCCAATGGTGAGATCGTCGTTACCGCGCGCAAGCGCGAGGAGACGTTGTCCGACGCGCCGCTCGCGATCAATGCCTATGGCGGGGCGCAACTCGAACAGGCCGCGGTTGGCAGTCTTGAGGATATGGAGGCCCTTGTTCCGGGGCTCGTGGCTCAATCGACCGCGACCTCGGCGGGCGGCATCCTCTATCTGCGCGGAGTCGGATCGAGCGCGAGCAACGGCCTGATCGACCAGGCCGTCGCGGTGAACATCGATGGCGTCGCGATGGCGAACGCCCAGCTTCTCCAGGCAGGCCAGTATGACATGCAGCAAGTGGAAGTGCTGCGCGGCCCGCAAGCTCTCTTTTTCGGAAAGAACAGCCCGGGCGGAGTGATTTCGGTAACGTCGAAAGACCCTGGGCGCGATTTCGAGGCCAGCACGACCGTTGGGTATGAACTTTATGCGCGCGAAATCTTCGGCGAGGGCTATGTCTCCGGGCCGGTGACCGATACGCTGGGCCTGCGCCTGTTCGGCCGCTATTCCAACATGGACGGCTATTACAAGGTCGTCAGCGCGGACACTCCGACGTCGCTGGCCTCGACGCGCAAGCGTTACACGCCGTCTAGCGACATATTCCTGCGCGGCACTGCGGTCTGGGAACCGGGCGACCGGTTCACGGCACGCGCCAAGCTCATTTACACGCGTCTCAAGGATGAGATGGGGCCGCAGGGCCAGCGCATCGACTGTCCCACGGGAGCGCCGCAGCCCAATTTCGGACTGACGATCATTGTTCCCGATGCGTGCAAGCTCGATCGCGAGGTCATAACCGGAAGCCGCCGCCCGGCGCTGCTGACCGACCCCGTCCTCCGCAACGATGCGGATGGCTTTCGGGTCAACGAACAATGGCTGGCGTCACTGGATCTCGACTTCGCGGTTACCGACGATCTGACGATCAACTCGATCACCGGCTATTATTCGCTCGACGACGCCTATGCGGGCGACTTTCTGATGCAGGCGCAAAACCGGGTCGTTGCGACCGCTCGAATCAAATCCGAGCAATTGTCGCAGGAATTGAGGCTGACCTCGTCATTCGACGGTCCGCTGAATTTCATGGTCGGGGGCTTCGCCGAAAAACGCGATGCCTCTGGCTACCTTGCCATACCCCCGTTCGGCAACGCCAGCCGTGACGACTACCAGCAGACCCAGCACGCTTACTCGGTCTTTGGCGAACTCAGCTTCAAGCTTGTCGAAAATCTCGTCCTTTCGGGCGGCGCCCGCTACACACACGAGGTGAAGAAGCTGGACGTGTCATCGCCCGGTTTTGGTGGACCGATCGCCTTGCCGATCGACCGGCTTCGGTTCAACGATACATCGCCGCAGGTGACGTTGGCCTATTATCCATCTGACGACATCACGCTGTTCGCCAGCTACAAGCAGGGCTTCAAGTCGGGCGGCTTCGATATCGGATCGGGGGTCGCGCGCCGCGCTTCGCTGGGGGCGACCAACACCTATAAGGGCGAGGATGTGTCGGGCTTTGAGGCGGGTGGCAAATTCACCCTGGCCGACGGTGCGCTCCAGCTCAATGTTACGGCCTTCTCCTACGACTATAAAAATCTCCAGGTGTCGCTGCTCGACAATGTCGCGCTCAGCCTGTCGATCAAAAATGCGGCCGCGGCCACCGTGCGCGGGCTTGAGGGCGAATTCATCGTGACGCCGCGCGGCGTTGATGGACTGACCATTCGCGGCAATGCGAGCTATCTCGACGCAACCTACGACCAGTTTCTCGCCGGTTGCTTCTCTGGACAGACACCCGCGCAGGGTTGCAGCCTGCGAGGATCGGCTGGCGAGCCGGCACAGGATCTTTCGGGCACGCGGCTCCTCTATGCGCCCGAATTTTCGGCCGGGCTCGGCTTCAGTTATGAAACCGCTATCGCCGCATCGGGCATGAGCCTGCTCTTCGCTTCCGACATGAACTATTCGGGTTCCTACGAAACGCTGCAGGCGCAAAAGCCGGGGTCGGAGCAGGGCGAGTTCGCGAAGATCAATGCCAGCATCAGCTTGCGCGGGCCTGACAAGAAATGGGATCTCTCGCTCATCGGCCGCAATCTGACCGGTAAGCTGACCGTCGCGAATCCTGCCGACGTCCCGGGGACCGGATCGGGGACCGGTACCGCGGCGGGCATCCCTGCGGACACGCACGCCTTCCTGAACCGTCGGGGGCGGGAGGTTCTGCTGAGGCTGCGCTTCGACTGGTAGGAACCGTCGTGATTCAATCCTTTCCGGACGCCGCCTCTCACCCCCTCGCCCGTGGTGAGGGCGGCGCGTCGACCCCCGGTCAGCGGTCGAAGATGCCGTTTGCCAAAAAGCGCTGGAGCGAAGCAATCAGCTGCTTGTCCTCGGTCTCGCCCTCCATGATTTCGTTCGCGCCGTGCAACGTCGCCAGGATCAGGTCGCGAAATGATCGGATATTCTCCGGATCGACGAGCCCTTCCTCGGCGCCCATGTGCAGCACCCGTTCGATAATGCCGAGATAGTCGGCGCGATGCTTCTGGATATTCTCGAATTGCGCCGGCGTCAGCGAGTCCCGCAGGAAGGGCCGCTCCTGATAGAAGACGGTCGATTCATCGCCATGCTCGCGCTGGAGACTGATGCTGGAGACGACGATATGGTTGAGCGCGAGCGGGGCGTTGCGCATGTCGAGCGCAGGCGCGGTGAGTTCGCTCGCGCGCCGGATCTGCCTTTCGCAGATTTCGTACAGCACATTCGATTTTGTCTCGAAATAATAATAGATCGACGCCTTGTTCAGGCCCGTCTCGGCCGCGAGCAGATCCATCGTCATCGATTTGAATCCGACGCGCGCGATCAGTCTCGAAGCAACGGTCAAAATAAATTTCCGCCGTTCACGTTGATTTTCCGCGACTTTTCCGCTGACTGCCTTCGGAGAGGTTTTGCGCAAAGATTTTCCCCAACTATTGAGTTGGACCATCTGCCTCAATCGCAGCAGCGCTGCAACTCAATAGGATCGACCGCCGCCGCGAGCGCGACAGGGGGGCGATATGAAGAACCCATATGATGAAAACCGTCGCCGATATGGACCGGGGGCACATCGCGCCCTGGGCGTTCTCTTTCTCGTTGCCCTCGTCAATTATGTCGATCGCGCGCTCCTCTCGGTTCTCCAGGTGCCGATCAAGGCGGAACTGGGGCTCAGCGACGCCGAACTGGGCGCGTTGACCGGTCTGTCATTCGCGCTCTTTTACGCGGCAGCGGCGATCCCGCTTTCGCGCCTGATCGATCGCTATCATCGCATCTGGATCATCACTGGCTGCCTGATCCTTTGGACATCCATGACCGCGCTCACCTCGCTGGCCTGGGGGTTTGTTTCGCTGATCGTTCTTCGAATCGGCGTGGCGATCGGCGAGGCGGGCAGCGTGCCGGGCACGCATTCGCTGCTTTCCGACTATTATCCACGCGAACGGCGCGGCACCGTATTCTCTATATGGGCCTTTGCCTCGCCGGTCGGCGTGATGATCGGCCTCGCGGCGGGCGGACTGCTGAGCGAGCAACTTGGGTGGCGAAACAGCTTTCTGCTGATCGGCCTCGGTGGTTTCCTGTTGGTCCCGCTGCTGCTCGCGCTGAAAGAGCCCCGGCGAGGGGGTCTGGAAGAAGCGTCCGCCGCGCCCGCCGCGGCCGACATTCCGTTCATGCAAGGCCTTGCCGCGGTTTGGGGCAATCGAACGCTACGGCTGCTCGTCCTCGGCACCACGCTGCATGCCTTTTCCTATATGACGATCATGAACTGGACTCCGCCGTTGCTCTCGCGCAGCTTTGACATGCCGCTCGGGGAGGTGGCAATCTGGGCGGGCCTTCTCTTCGGGGTGGGCGGCGGCATCGGCGCACTGTCGGGCGGGACGATCGTCGATATGCTCGCAAGGCGGCATGCGCGTTGGTACGGTCTTGCCCCATGCTTTGCGATCGGAGCGGTGGTCCCGATTTCGCTAATTCAATATTGGGCTTCGTCGACCATGATCGCGCTTGTATCCGGATTTCTGTCGATCATGTTCGCTGCCTTCTACATCGCCCCGGTCAACGCGCTGGCCCAGTCGATGGTATCGCCGCGCATGCGCGGTTTCATGGCGGCTATCCTGCTGGTCTTTCCGACGATCTTCGGGACCGGCGCAGGCCCCTTTGTCACGGGTGTCATCAGCGACCTGTTGCTTCCGACATGGGGTGAGGCCGGAGCACTGAAACTGGCGATGTCTTTCAGTCTGGCCGGCTCAATTGGCGCGGCTATCGTGTTCTTTCGGCTGTCTCGCACCGTTTCCGCCGACCTGACGGCAATGTCTGTTTCGACGCCCGGTCGCTGAAGCCGGATTTGCGAACGGATCACGCCGCCTAGGGTCCTGACCTTGGCGATCCGCCCTATAGCGCAGATCAATTCTCGGCCAGATTGTTGCGGATATTTCCGTATCCGAACTCCTCGGGGGATTCGGCCTCGTCCGAGGGTCTTGCGTAGCGCATGGCGATTGCCTCACATGACGGAGGCCCTTGAATGCGCGACATTGGCGCGTGTCCCCCCGCCGGAGGAGGGAGCGCCGCACGCTCGCGCTTCAGCGCAGCTTGATGTCGACCTTGATGATGTCCCCGCGATAGACCCCGCGCGAGACGAGGACGAGCCGGCCGCGCTGATCGACCGCCATGCGGTCGACATGGCAGATCGGGGCGTTGATCGGGATGTCGAGCTGATTGGCGATCTCGAGGTCGGCGCTACCGATCGTCATCGTCTGCCGCGCATTGACGATCTTCACCTTGGGCAGGCTCGCCGCAAGGCGCAGCGCGGTCGTGGTCGCGAACAATTCCTCGTCCAGCCCTTCGGCAAGCTTTGCATCGATATAGACGTCGGCGACCAGATAGGGCGATCCGTTCCGAAGATGCCGGCGGCGCAGACAGCGATACGCCGGCGCGACATGGCCCAGCGGCTCGCCAAGCTGCGGCAGCGCCACCGAGGAATAATCGTTCAGAATCTCGATCGTCGCGCCCTCGCGCGAGGCGAGCAGACCGTTCCAGTCAGTTTCGACCTCGCACCAGACCGGCGTCGCGGGCCGCTCGTTGACGAATGTCCCCTTGGCGCGGAAACGCGAGACCAGCCCGTCGCTCTCGAGCAGGCCGATCGCCTGACGGATCGTCGCGCGCGCAACGCCGAATTCGTCGGCCAGCTCGTCGACGGTCGGGATCTGCTGACCGGACTGCCATTCGCCCGTCTCGATACGGCGGCGGAACAGCGTCGCGAGCTGGATGTAGCGCGATACGCTGCTGCGCGAGAGGTCGACACTTCGGTCAATAGTCCGATTTATTTGGTTCATAGACTTAACCTAACGGCAACGCCGCACCAGTTCAACTTCAAACCATGTCTCGGCCGTCTTTATCGACAGCACGGTCGATATACCGCTCAGATGATGCTTTCATTTGACCCATATATATGGATATATAAATCAAAAGCACGGGAGATGAGGATGGCGGCGATCGCGCGGGGTGCCGAAGGGTGCCTCGGTCGCCGATTCCGCTGCGTTTTACGGTTTCGACACATGATATTGCATCAGGAGAAGGACGTGCCTCAGCATCCCCCCGCCATGGGCCGCCGTGCCATTCTCGCCGGGCTGGCTGCAGCGCCAGCCGCACTGGCAACGGCCGCCGCCGAAACATCGCCGCGCAAGCCGAAGCGCCCGTCATCCTGGGCGCCCTTTCGTCTTGAACCCGCACAGTCGAGCTGGACCGCCGAGCCCGAACAGGTGCCCGCGACCGAACGGATGATCGATGTCGGCGACGGGGTGCGGCTGTGGACCTGGGACACCGGCGGGACCGGTCCCGCGGTCGTCCTGATGCACGCCTACACCGGCAGCGGCGCGACCTGGGCCTACCAGCAGCCGGTGTTTGCCAGGGCCGGATATCGCGTCGTCGGCTATTCGCGGCGCGGCCATTTCCGCTCCGATCGCGGCCCCGAAGACCGGCCCGGTCGGGTGATCGACGATCTCGATGCGATCGTCACCCAACTCGGCATATCGCGCTTTCACCTTGTCGGTACTGCCGCGGGCGGGTTCAACGTCACCGATTATGCGCTGTCGCATCCCGGCAAGCTGATCAGCCTGACCGTCGCATCCAGCCTGGGCGGGGTTGACGAGCCCGATTTCGTCGCGACGACCGACGCGATCCTGCCGCCGGGCTGGCGGCAATTGCCGTCGGCATTCCGCGAACTCGGCCCCTCGTACCGCGCCGCCAACCCCGAAGGGGTCCAACGCTGGGTCGAGTTGGAGGAGCATGCGATGACGGGGCCTCGCCTGCTGCAGGGCAAGGCGAACCGGATCACATGGGACGCGCTGCGCACGGTTCGCACCCCCGCGATGATGCTGACCGGCGATGCCGACCTTTATTTCCCGCCGGCGCGGCTGCGCGCCGTTGCCGCGCATCTGCCCGGCTGCCGCACGGCGCTGATCGCGGAGGCGGGGCACGCGGCCTTCTGGGAACAGCCCGAGGCGTTCAACCGCCTGATCCTCGATCATCTCGCCTTGAGCGCCCGCGCCGGCTGACATGGCGCGCCGCGGGATCGCTCCCCCGCCGACAGCAAGCCGAAGACAAAAAAGGGGAGGCCGGAAAATCCGGCCTCCCGATGCTTTCTGATGCCCCGGAGAGGAGAGAGGTTCCAGCGGATCAGAAGTTGGTGCGAACCCCAGCCAGGAAACGGCGGCCGATCACGTCATAGGGATTGCCGCCCGAGTTGATGCCGGTCACCGCATATTGCGGCGGCTGCTTGTCGAACAGATTGTCGACGCCGCCGAAGAACTGGAACGTGTTGCCGCCCTGTTCGACGTTGAACGACAGGCCGAGGTTGACGTAGATCGCGCTGGGGAAACGGTTGATGTTGATGCTGTTGCCCGCCGCCGGATTATAAGCGGGCGAGTCCGGTCCGACGAAGGTCGCGTCGAAGGTCGAGGCCGACACATAACGCGCGCTAAGGTCGATGCCGAAGGCGTCGTTCGAATAGCCGAGCGAGACGTTGGCGGTCCATGACGGGATGCCGTTGTTCTGGATCGAACCCGCGCGATCGACCGTCCCCTGATCGTCGGTCGTCTCGAGCGTGAAGACCTTTGTCGCCAGCGCGCGGATCATCACCGAGCCGGGCAGCGAGGTCGAGGCCCCGACGTCGAAGCGGTACTGCGCTTCGATATCGACCCCTTCGAGTTTGAGCACCGCGGTGTTGACCGGCACGCGCTCGACATTGGCGATCCCGAAGGTGCTGTTGTCGAAGGTGATGAAGTCGCAGAAGCTCGACGCGCCGGCAAAGCAGCGGTTGACGACGTCGTTGCCGTTCAGGTTGGTGATGACGTCCTTCACCTTGATCCGATAACCGTCGACCGAGAAGCGGAAACCGCGCGCCCAGTCCCACTGCGGGGTCAGTACGATGCCGCCGGTCAGCGTGTCGGCGACCTCGGGCTGCAGATCGAGATTGCCTGCGGTCGATGCGTTCAGCGCCCCCGTCCGCCCGTTGAAGGGATTGACGAAGCTGGCGGTGAACACGCCCGAGGGCGCGGTCGCGTAAAGATCGGCAAGGCTGGGCGCCCGGATGTCGCGCGAGCGGGTAAGGCGCAGGCGGATGTCGGGCGTCGGCTCATAGGTCACGCCGACCTTCCAGGTGCTGACCGATCCCGACGTGCTGTAGTGGGTGAAGCGATAGGCTGCATTCAGATCGAGCGAATGGGCGAAGCTGGTGTCCGCCGCCAGCGGAACGCCCAGTTCGACGAAGCCCTCGGTCACATCCTGCGAGCCGCCGAAGATGCCGCCATTGCCCGAGGTGAAGAGACCGGCTGCGCTGAGCGGGTCGGCGGTGCCGTCGAGACTGTCGTGGCGGAATTCGCCGCCGATCGCGAACTGCACATCGCCCGCCCCTGTCGCGAACGGCGACCCGCGCAGGTTGATCGCCGCCGCGGTGCGCTTGTACACGGTCTCGCGGAAGCTGTCCTCGGTGATATAGTCGATCGCGGCGGGCGACGGCGATCCGACGCCGAAGATGTTGAGCGGGACGCAGGTGCCGGTCAGCACCGCAATCTCGTTGGCCGACAGATTGGGGTTGCTCGCGCTCGGCGCGCAGGCGGGCTGGCCGTTGGTGCCGACGATGACGTCGACCGCCGCGTCATAATTGGCGCCGAGCATATTCTTGAAGACGGTCACGCTGCTGCTCGACCGGCCATATTGGAGCGCGACGTCCCAGTCCCAGTTCGAGAAGATCGTGCCCTTCGCGCCCACCAGGCCGCGATAGGTTTCGTTGACGTTCTTCTGCTGGATGCCGCCATTTTCGGTGAACAGGCGTCCGACCTGGATCGTCGAGACATTGTTCGCGACCATCGCGTCGCGCACCGACGTCGGCAGGAAGGGGTTGTCGCGCCGGATCGTGAAACGGCGCTGGTTATAGCTGGTATAACCGCGGCCGGTGTTGCGGCCATAGTTGAACTCGGCAAAGACTTCGGTGTCGTCCGATATGTCATAGGAAATGCGCGCGAGGCCGGCCACGCGTTCGGTCGGCGTCAGGATCGGCCAGTTGCCGAACGGGCTGTTGCCATAGCTGTCGCCGCCGACCATCAGCGTGCTGAACAGCGTGCCGTACTGGAAGGGAAAGGTCGTGCCGTTCGGGCCGAACGACGTTCCGCGCAGCGGGCCGGCGACGATCAGGCCGCCGGGGTTCTGCTGCGAATAGGTGACGTCGGTGACGAAGGAGCTGGCGGGGGTGCCGGCGGGGCGGGCCGCGCCATTGGCGATCAGGCCGGGCTGGCGGCGGCCCCAGGGGCGTTCGTAAATCCGGCCGACGCCGTTGTTCTTCGCATATTCGGCGCCGACGACGATGTGCGCGCGGTCGCCCGCGAAGGCGGTGCCGGCGGCAAAGCTCAGCACCGGACCCGCGGCGTCGCCGCGCTCGCTGACATTATATTGCGCCTTTGCCTTCACGCCGTCGAGCTTGTTCGCGAGCACGAAGTTCACGACGCCCGCGACGGCGTCCGAGCCATAGGCCGCCGATGCGCCGCCGGTGACGACATCGACGCGCTCGACGAGAAGGGTGGGGATCAGCCCGACGTCGAGCGCACCTTCGCGCGTCGTCGGCGTAAAGCGGGCGCCGTTGACCAGCGTCAACGTCCGCGCGGGTCCGAGGCCGCGCAGGTCGAGCGTCGTCGCGACGCCGCCGATCGAGCGCTGCGCCTGGCTGGGCGAGGATGAGTTGCGGAATGCGGGCTGTTCGTTAAGGAAGTCGCCGATATTGCTGGGCGCGCGGGTGTTGATCTGGTCCTCGCCGAGCACGGTCACCGGCGTCGGCGCGGTGAAGCCCGAATTGCCGAGGCGCGACCCGGTGACGACGATGTCGCCATCGGTTGGGGCCGCGGTCTCGGCGGCGGCGACCGTCGCTTCGTCGGCGGCGGCCTCGGGCGCGGCGGTGTCGGATGCCGGATCGGCGTCGGTCTGGGCCGCGGCGGCGGGGGCCATCGCGAGTGCCAGAGCCATCGCGCCGAGCGCGGTCGAACTGCGGTGAAATTTCCTCATGCCATCCTCCCAAATCGCCTGCTCGTGATCGGCGGGCCGTCGACGGCTCGCCATTATCGCCGGGGCGATATCCGAAGCCTTGTGCGAGTCTGCGATTAGGGCCGCGGCTGTTATGTGTCAATAGATTATATTTATGACCTTTTTAAAAGGTCCCGGATTTTTGTTCATTTCTGAAAAAATTCGGAGCTTTCAAGGCTTAAAAATTGAACTCATGCAACATTAGATTCTATTTTCCATATATTTATATGATAAAGATTGTCCGGCTGCCGCCGATCAGGCCTTGGCGGCCTCGATCCTGTGGGTGCCGTACAGCATGATTGCCGGGCCCAGGACGAGCAGCGAAGCATAATAGAGATAGCCATAGACGAAGCTGCCGCTGTCGCTGGCAAGCCAGCCGACGATCGTCGGGCTGACGAAGGATCCGATGCCGCCGAGCATCGCGATCAGGGCAAGGCCGCCCGCGGCCGCGGTGCCGCCCAGGTAGCGCGAGGGCATCGCCCAGAAGGGTCCGGTCGCGCCAAGAAAGCCCGACGCGATCATCGTCAGCGCGATCATCGCCAGCGGCAAGGAATGATCGACGAACACGAGCATCGTCCAGCCTGCCGCGGCGACGAGCGCCGGGACCGCGGCATGCCAGCGCCGTTCGGCCATGCGGTCGGAGCGGCGCGCGACGAGTTGCTGCACGACCACGGCGACGACGAAGGGCAGGGCCGCGAGCAGGCCGATATACGCGACGTTGCTGACCCCCGACTGGCGGATGACCGTCGGCAGCCAGAGCTGCAGTCCGGCGCCGCCGGCGATGAGCGCGACCGACATGCCGGCCATCGAATAGAAGCGCAGGTCGCGCAGCGCGGCGCCGAAATTCTGGTGGCCGCCGGGCCGCTCGCGCCGTTCTTCGGCCTCGCGGTCGAATTCGGCCTGCAATATCTGCTTTTCCTCGGCGCTCAGCCATTTGGCGTCGCTCGGCTTGTCGGCGAGCAGCAGGTACACGACGATGGCCATCACGACCGATGGTGCGCCCTCGATGATGAACATCCATTGCCAGCCGTGCATGCCGCCTACGCCGTCCATGCCGTGCATGATGAAGCCCGACAGCGGCCCGCCGATGATGCCGGAAATCGCCATCGCCGACATGAACATCGCGGTGAAGCCGGCGCGGCGCGAGGCGGGGATCCAGAAAGAGATGTAGAGAAGGACGCCCGGAAAAAAGCCCGCCTCGGCGACGCCAAGCAGAAAGCGCAGGATATAATAATGCGCGGGGGTCTGCATGAAGGCGAAGGCGGTCGCCGCCAATCCCCAGCCGACCATGATGCGCAGCAGCGTCAGCCGCGCGCCGATCTTGTTCAGCATCAGATTGCTCGGAATCTCGAAGGCGCTGTAGCCGAGATAGAAGAGCCCGGCGCCCAGGCCGAACACCGCCTCGCTCATCCCCAGATCGGACATGAACTCCAGCTTGGCAAAGCCGATGTTCGACCGGTCGAGGTAATTCAGGATGTAGCAGATCATCAGCAGCGGCAGCAGGCGCGCGACGATCTTGCGATACACGCTGTCCCCGGTCACGACCGGCTGTGCGCTGAGTCCGGCTGCCTGCATGCTATCCATCTCCCTGATCCGGCACACGCGACTCGCGGCGCTGATCGACAATTTATAAAGGCCATTTTTATGACCTTTCTAGATTGCCGATGGAGAATGTAAAGGCCTAAGCTGTCAGGGCATGTTTCGGGCGTATCCAGGACTCTGCGATTTCCTGTGTCATCGCCATCATCGGAGCTTGATATTCCTAAAATGCGGTTATATGGCCTATTCAAACAGGGCGCCGGATCGCGGCGTTCGAAATGGGACGGGTTTGGAAAGTTCTCCTGCATGAAGCTTCACTGGTCACCCAAATCGCCGTTCGTGCGCAAGGTGATGGTCGCGGCCCACGAACTCGGCCTCGTCGACCGCATCGACACGATTCGCTCGGTCGCCGCGATGGGCAAGCCGAACCTCGCGATCATGTCCGATAACCCGCTGTCGAAAATTCCGACGCTGGTGCTCGACGATGGCGAGCCGATCTATGACTCGGTGGTGATCTGCGAATATCTTGACGATCTTGCGGGCGGCGGACGGCTCTTTCCGCGGGCAGGGCGGGCGCGCTGGACGGCGTTGACGTGGCACGCGCTGGGGCAGGGGCTGACCGATCTCTTGGTCCTCTGGCGGAACGAGCGCGAAAAGCCGGCGGGGGAGCAATCGGCGGCGTGGCTCGCGGCCTTTCCCGTGAAAGCGGCGGCGAGCCTCGACAGGCTGGAGGCGATGGCGCCCGATCTGAACGCCGGAACATTCAACATCGGGCATATCGCGATCGGCTGCGCGCTGTCCTATGCCGATTTCCGCTTTGCCGATCTGGCCTGGCGCGACACGCGCCCCGCGCTCGCCGCATGGCATGCGGGCTATGCCGCGCGGCCGTCGGCGGTCGCGACCGAGGTGACCGATGGCTGAGCGCAGCGGGCCTTTGTCGCATATCCGCGTCCTCGACATGGGGCGGATCATGGCGGCACCCTGGGCGACGCAGATGCTCGCCGACATGGGGGCCGACGTCATCAAGATCGAACGCCCCGGTGCCGGCGACGATACGCGCAGCTGGGGGCCGCCTTTTCTGGCCGACAGCGACGGCAATCCGACGCGCGAGGCGGGCTATTATCTCTCGGTCAATCGCGGCAAGCGGTCGGCGACGATCGACATGGCGAAGCCCGAAGGGCAGGCGATCATCCGGCGGCTCGCGGAACGTTCGGATATCGTGATCGAGAATTTCAAGGCGGGCGCGCTCGCACGCTATGGTCTCGATGCCACATCGCTTCGCGCGCTCAAGCCCGACCTCATCTATTGCTCGGTCACCGGCTTCGGCCAGGACGGCCCGCGCCGCGATCAGGCTGCCTATGATTTCGCGATCCAGGCGATGGGGGGACTGATGAGCGTGACCGGCGAACGCGACGGTCTGCCCGGCGGCGGACCGCAGAAGGTGGGCGTGCCGGTGGTCGATCTGATGACCGGCATGTATGCCGCGGTGGCTATCCTCGCCGCGCTCGCGCGCCGCGCCGAAACGGGGCAGGGCGAAACGATCGACCTTGCGATGCTCGATGTCGCGGCGGCCTTCCTCGGCAATCAGGCGATGAACTTTCTCGTCTCGGGCAAGACGCCGCGGCGCGGGGGCAATCGTCACCCGAACATCCAGCCGCAGGATGTCTTCGGCGCGTCCGACGGGCATTTCGTGCTGGCGGTGGGCAACGACGGCCAGTTTGCGAAACTGTCCGACGTGCTCGGCCATCCGGAATGGGCGGGCGATCCGCGCTTTGCGACCAATGCCGCGCGCGTCACCGCAAATGCCGAACTGACCGCGCTGCTGACGACGGCGTTCGCGGCGTGGACGCAATCGGACATCGTGGCGGCGCTCGACCAGGCAGGCGTGCCGTGCGCGCCGATCAACGATGTGCCGCAGGTCTTTCAGGATCCGCAGATCGTGCATCGCCAGATGCTGCGCGACCTGCCGCATCCGCTGTCGGGCACCGTGCCGCAGGTCGTCAGCCCGATGCGCTTTCAGGATGCGCCGCTCCGTTTCGACCGGGCGCCGCCGCTGCTTGGCGCGGACAATGACGCGGTCCTCGCCGATCTCGGCATCGACAAAGACGAACGCGCCGGACTGGCCGCAATGGGGGTAATCTGATGGCAGCGCTGGATTCCGGTCCGGACGACGGCGCGCGCATTCCGCTGCTTGCGGTCGACGAGATGTCCGACGCCCAGCGCGCGCTTTACGAGGATGTCGTCTCGGGTCCGCGCGGGCAGATGATCGGGCCGCTGCGCGCCGCGATCCACAGCCCGGCGCTGGCCGAGCGCTGGTCGAAGCTCGGCGAATATCTGCGCTTCGAAACCTGCCTGCCGCTGCGCCTCAGCGAACTGGCGATCATCGTGTGCGGCCGCCGCTGGTCGGCGCAGGTCGAATGGTGGGTGCATGCGCGCGTCGCGATCGAGACCGGGTTGCCGCAGGCGGTCGTGATGGCGATCCGCGATCTGGAGGCGCCGGTGTTCGATGATCCCGCAGACCTCGAAATCTATGAATATGCCCGCCTGCTGCAGGAAACGGGACAGGTCCCCGCGGCGGTCCATGGCGCGGTCAAGGCGCGCTGGGGCACACGCGGCGTCGTCGAACTCACCGCGATCATCGGATATTATACGATGGTCGCGATGACGCTGAACGCCCATCAGCTTCCGGTGCCCGACGGATCGCGCCCGCTCGCCGATACCGGTGCGCTGGTGACGCTGGCGCCCGGACGGCTGGACCGGGCGGCGGTCGCGTGATCGCCGTCGATACGGCGCCGGCGCCGCCGGTTTCGCGGCTCGCATCGCCCCTGCCGCTGGGCGCCTGCGACGCGCACAGCCATATATTCGGTCCGTTCGAGGGCCATCCTCCCCAGCGACCCTCGGTCTATGCGCTGCCTGATGCGCTGCCCGAGGTCCATGCCGCGGCACGCACCGCGCTGGGCGTCACGCGCGGCTGCCTGACCCAGCCCGCACCCTATGGCGACGACCCGTCGGCGATGCTGGCGGCGATCGCGGAATCGGGCGGGGTGCTGAAGGGTGTCGCGGTCGCCGATGCCGACATCGGCGAGGAGGCACTGGCGGACTGGTGTTCGCGGGGGATCGTGGGCCTGCGCTTCACCGAAATGCGCGCGCCGTCGGGCGACCGTTATCCGGGCAGCGTCGGCTTCGCGGCGATCGAGGCGCTGGCGCCCGCGATGCGGCGGCTCGGTTTGCACGCGCAGCTTTGGGGCAGCGCGCGCGACCATGCCGAATGGCTGCCGCGCCTGCTGCCGCTCGGGTTGCCGCTGATACTCGATCATATGGGGGTTCCCGACACCGCGGCGGGGGTCGATCATCCCCACTTCGCCGCGATCCTCGATGCACTGCAGACCGGGCAGATCTGGGTCAAGCTGGTGCTCGCCCGTGTTTCGCGCGCCGCGCCGGACTATCTCGACGCCAAGCCGTTCCACGACGCCTATGTCGCCGCGGCGCCCGATCGCCTCGTCTGGGGATCCGACTGGCCCTATGTCCGCATGGACCCCGCGCCCGATGCCGCGCACATGCTGCGCACCTTTCTCGACTGGGCGCCCGAAGAGGCGACCCGCAACGCCATCCTCGTCGCCAATCCCGCGGCGCTTTACGGTTTCGAATAGGAGAATATGATGAACGGCCTCGAAGATCTGACCCGCTTTCGCGTCGATTACAGCGACCATGTCGCGACGGTCACGATCGAGCATGCCCCGGTCAATTCGCAGGATGGCGCGTTTCGCGAAGAGATCATCCGCATCTTCGACATCCTCGGTGCCGAAACCGACGTGCGGGCGATTGTCCTGACCGGCGCGGGCAAGCATTTCTCGGCGGGCGCCGAACTCGGCAACCGCGCGGCGATCGGCGCGCAGCCGGGCGGGTTCCAGGCGCACAATCGCCTCGTCCGCGCCGCGTTCGATGTCGTGATGGAATGCCCCAAGCCGGTGATCGCCGCGGTCCATGGCGCGGCGATCGGCGCGGGCGCGGTGCTGGCGCTGGTCTGCGACATTCTGGTCGTCGCCGAGGATGCCTTCATGTCGATGACCGAGGTCGATTATGGCCTCGCCGGTGGTGTGCGGCACGTGCTGCGCTCGTTCAGCCCGTCGGACGCGCGGTTGATGATCTATACCGCGCGGCGGATCAGCGGCGTCGAGCTTCACCGCATGAACGTCGCCTCGGTCTGCGTGCCGAAGGACGAAATTCTCGCCGAAGCGCGCGCCATTGCCGATGCGATCGCGGGCAAGGTGCCGCTGGCGATCGTCGCGGCGAAGCGCTCGTTCGGGCTGACCGAGGAAATGCCGCTGCGCGACGGCTATCGCTACGAACAGACGCAGACCGCGGCGCTCGCGGACACCGAAGATACGAAGGAGGCGCTGCTCGCCTTCAAGGAAAAGCGCAAGCCGGTCTTCAAGGGTCGCTGAAGGCCGCCCGAGGGGGGGGAGGCGTCCACTCCTCTCCCCCCCGGTCGAGGGGTCGGTATCCGATCGGATCGAACCCTGTCCGGCGAAGCGCCGCTTTCGCCTCCGGGGTTAAGGAGGTCAGCAAGCCCTTCGCCGGCCACGCCCGGTTCGCGCGCACGCGTCACGATCGCCGCAGCGGTCACATTCACATTCTGCAATTCGTCGGGGAGCGGCCCGACCATGTCGATTCCCTCGACCGCGAGCAGTTCGCTCATCTGCTGAATGCCGATGAGCGACTGCAACAGCAATTGGCTGTCGCGGCGCATCGTCGATGCGATTACACAGGGCAATCACGGTCCGAGTCTGACCCGCCAGCGCCTGATGACAATAGGCCTTCCGCATGGATGGGCCGATCAGGAACGCCTTCTCGGTATCGTCTAGCTCGGAACAGGCTGTATCCGGCGATGCACAGCGCCCGCCCATTGAGGCGGGCTTTTTGCGACCGGAGACTTGGGCGCGTTTGGGCGGCGGTTCCGGGAGGAGATCGCAGTCTCCAACCCCAATGGCACCAGCCAAGTCCCGCAAAGCGCGCGGAACTGCGCCGCTTTGCGGCTCAGCTCATTAGCTATGAGAAAAAAGGCAGTCCCGACTGTTTGGTGCGGTCGAGAAGACTCGAACTTCCACGGCCTTTCGGCCACAACGACCTCAACGTTGCGCGTCTACCAGTTCCGCCACGACCGCACATCATGTTGGTGCCGAACGGGTCCGGCTCCGGGTAGGAGCGGGCGCCTAGCAAAGCTTTCCGGGCGATGCAAGCGACCTGACCGGCATTTGTCGCCGTCGCCCGGAACCCGCAGGGCCGTCGCCCGGCGCGGCTGTCATCGAAACGACGCACAAATGTCATTCCTCTGTCATCGCTCTGGCGTCAGACCGTCATCGAATCGGCCTAGGTGCGGCTTCACCGGGGGCGAGGCAGCGAATCCTTCTTCGTTCGCCGGTGGTTTTGCAGCAGCGCCGCGGGCGCACACCGGGAACGGAGATTTTCATGGCGTCTTTTGCGCGCATTCGTTTGGTCATGCTCAGCGGCGTGGCCTGTTCCATCCTCGCCGCCTGTGGTGCGGATGGCGTCGCTTCGCCGGGTGAGGGCGTCATCGTCATTCCCGCCCCGACGCCGGCTCCCACCCCGACCCCCACGCCGACCCCGACCCCGACGGGCGTGACCCCGGCGGCCAACTGCCCGACCATCATCGGCCCCGACCAGCTGACCGATCTCGGCACGATCACGGGTCCCGAAGGCACCTGGCGCAATTGCGGCTTCCCGGCGCGCTTCACCGCGACGACGGCGATCTCGAAGGTGCCCGGCGTCGTCTATTCGCTGCCCGGCCGCGTCGATGTCGGCACCGATCAGGGCGCGACGAGCACCAACACCGCCGTCACGCTGACCGTCGATCCGGGCGTGATCATCTTCGGTTCGACCGGCGTTTCCTATCTGGTCGTCAATCGCGGCAACAAGATCGATGCCGTCGGCACCCCGACGCAGCCGATCATCTTCACGGGCCGCGGCAACGTCGTCGGCACCGCGACCGACCAGACCTCGCAGCTGTGGGGCGGCGTCGTCCTGCTCGGCCGCGCGCCGATCACCGATTGCCTTGCGCCGGGTGCGGCCGAAGGAACGGCGGCCTGCGAACGCGACACCGAAGGCACGTCGAACGCGCTCTATGGCGGCGCGCAGCCGGCCGACAATTCGGGCCGCATGTCCTATGTCCAGATCCGCTATTCGGGCTTTGTCCTGAGCGCCGACAAGGAACTGCAGGGTCTGACCCCGTCGGGTGTCGGGTCGGCAACGCAGCTCGACCATATCCAGGTCCACAACAGCTCCGACGACGGCATCGAGGTTTTCGGCGGCCGTCCGAACTTCAAGCATCTGGTCCTGACCGGGAACGAGGACGACACGATCGACACCGACGTCGGGTACAAGGGCAATATCCAATATGTGATCGCGGTGCAGCGCGAAGGCGGCGCGGTCGGCGACTCGATCATGGAAATCGACTCGGACGGCAATGAAAACGCCGTTCCGCGCCAGAATGTCACCATTTCGAACTTCACCTTCGTTCACCGCAACAATGCGGCGGGCAACGGCGCCGCGATCCGCATTCGCGGCGGCGCCGACTACAGCTTCGCCAACGGCCTGATCGTGGCGCCGGGCATCCGCTGCCTGCGCATCGACAGCGCGACGACGACGCAGGCGACCGGCACCGACGAAGCCGGCCCGCCGAAGTTCCTGTCGGTTTCGATCCAGTGCAACGCGACGCCGTTCCGCGGTTCGAACGGCGTCACCGATGCCGAAGTCCAGGCGATCTTCGAAGCCGGGTCGAACAATCGGTCGACCTATGTTCCGACGCTGACCAACCTGTTCGTCAACGGGGCGACGGAAACCGGCTTCACGCCGGTCGATGCCAAGACGCTGAACGCCTTCTTCGACACGACGGCCTATGTCGGTGCGGTCCGCGATGCGAACGACACCTGGTATCAGGGTTGGACCTGCAATTCGGCAACCGCGAGTTTCGGAACGACCAGCGGCGCCTGCTCGGCCCTGCCGACCAGCTGATCGCTCGCAAGCCAAGACATGGGGAGCGGGCAAGCCTGACACGGCCGGCCCGCTCTCTTTCTGCCATATTCGGGGACTTTCCACATGACCAAGCGGCCGATTTTCGCCAGCCTGCTCCTCCTCAGTTCCGCTCTCGTCGCCCCTGCCGCGCTGGCCCAGGAAGCGGGCACGCCGCCCGCCGATGCGCCCGACGCAGCCGATGCCGGCACTGCGCAGGAAGAGGAGGACGCCGACATCTCGATCCCCGGCGGTACGGATCGCGAGATCGTCGTCACCGGCCGCTACACCCCCAATGTCGTCCGCGCGACGCCGGAGGTGGTCTCGGTGCTGTCCTCGGCCGACATCGCGCGCACCGGCGAAGGCGATATTTCGGGTTCGCTTCAGCGCGTCACCGGCCTCAGCGTCGTGGGTGGCGGCTTCGTCTATGTGCGCGGCCTGGGCGACCGCTATTCGCTGGCGTTGCTCAACGGGTCGCCGCTGCCGAGCCCCGAGCCGCTGAAGCGCGTCGTGCCGCTCGACATCTTTCCGACCAACGTCATCGATTCGACGCTGGTTCAGAAAAGCTATTCGGCGAATTTTCCCGGTGAATTTGGCGGCGGCGTCATCAACCTGACGACCAAGGCGATCCCGCGCGAGCCTTTTCTGACCTTTTCCGGCGGCATCGGCTGGGACAGCGAGACGACGAACGAGCTGGGCTATACCTATTATGGCAGCGACAGCGACTGGACGGGCTTCGACGACGGCACCCGCGACGTACCGCCGCTGCTCGCCGCCGCGCTGGCCAGCGGCAAGCCGATTCTGGAAGGGGCGGATTTCACGCAGGACGATCTGGAAGCGATCCAGATGGAACTGGTCAACGCCCCGACGACGCTGCTCCAGCAGAATGACCATATCCCCATCAACTGGTCGGCCGGCGTCACCGGCGGCACGACCTTCGCGCTGCCCAACGGCGAGCTTGGCATCATCGCGACGGCGGGCATCAGCAACAAGTGGCGCACCCGCGACACGTTGCAGCAAACCTCGCTGGAGCGCGATCTGGCGGGCGATCCGCAGACCAGCTACAACCGCGTCATCACCGACAACCGCGTCGTCGTGAACGGCCTCCTGGGCTTCGGGCTCGAACTCGGCGAACACAAGCTGCGCTGGACCAACCTCTATATCCGCGACACGCTGAAACAGGCGCGGCTCGCGCTCGGCACCGATCGCAACCAGTCCGACCGCGACATCATGAAGCAGGACACCGCCTGGTACGAACGCCAGCTGATCAACACCCAGTTCGTCGGCGAATTTCATTTCGACCGGCTGAAGCTGGACCTGCGCGGCGCCTATGCCAATTCGCAGCGCGAGGCGCCCTATGAACGCAGCTTCACCTATGTCCGCACCAATCTGCCCACCGAACAGGATCCCGTCGGCGACAAATTCGTCAACGATCTGGGCGGCAACCGGGGCGATGCGACGCTCGCCTTTTCCGATCTCAACGAAGATCTGTGGTCGGGCGGCGCCGACCTGACCTATGAGGTCGCGCCGAACGTCAGCGCGACCGTCGGCTATGCCTACACCGATACTGACCGCGTGTCGGTGCGCCGGGCTTTCCAGTTTCGTGCATCGGGCCTGCCCATCGCGGTTCAGCAGTTGCGGCCCGACTATCTGTTGTCGGATGCCTCGATCCAGCTTTACGATATCACGCTGGTCGAAACCTCGGCGCAGGACGGGACGGCGGCCTTCGACGCGGGGCTGACGACCCACGCCGGCTATGCCCAGGTTCAGGCCGAACTGACGCCGGGCGTCAATCTCAACGCCGGCGTCCGTTACGAAGATGCCAAGCAGACGGTGTTTCCGGTCGACCTGTTCAACACGGGCAGCAGCGCGATCGTCGCGACCAATCTGAACAACGACTATTGGCTGCCCGCGGTGACGCTGACCTGGGAAGTCGCGCCCGACATGCAGCTGCGTCTCAACGGGTCCAAGACGATCGCCCGGCCGCAGTTCCGCGAACTGGTCGCACAGGTCTATCAGGACCCCGAATCGAACCGGCTTTTCCGCGGCAACCCCTCGCTCACCGACAGCGAGCTTTGGAATGCCGAACTGCGCTACGAATGGTATTTCGGCCGCGATCAGCGGTTCACCATGGCCGGCTTCTACAAGTCGATCGACAATCCCATCGAAACCTATTCGGCGATCTCGGATTCGGCGGTGAACACCAGCTTCGCCAACGCGCCCAAGGCGACGCTCTATGGCGCCGAGTTCGAATTGCAGAAATATGTTCCGCTCGACACGGTCGGCGATTCGCCCTTCTGGCAGAGCCGGCGCCTCGTGCTGATCGGCAATTACACCTATACCAGTTCGGAAATCCGCGTTCGCGACGGCGACACCACCGTGATCAACGGCGTCGTTCAGGATGCGGGCAACTTCTTCTTCGACGGCGCGCCGCTGACCGGGCAGTCGGACCATCTGGTCAATCTGCAGATCGGGCTGGAGGATCAGGATAAATTGTCGCAGCAGACGCTGCTCCTGACCTACGCCAGCCCGCGCGTGACCAGCCGCGGTCCGTCGGGACAGCCCGATCTGCGCGAAAAGCCGGGCATCCAGCTCGATTTCGTCGCGCGCCAGGGCCTGACCCTGCTCGGCAAGGAAATCGAGCTGAAGTTCGAGGCGCGCAACCTGACCGGCCGCGATTACAAGGAAGTGCAGGAAGCGGGCGACAACCGCATCTTCTTCAACCGGTACAAACTCGGCCGGACTTTCTCGCTCAGCGCGTCGGTCAAATTCTGAACCCGCCCCCGGTCGCCGGCGCGCCATGCGGCGAGCCGATGACCGGCGGGTCGGAGTCGGACTCGCCCGGCTGACAAAAAACTGTAATCTTCCCGTCGCCTGTTTGTCACCAATCGCATCTAGGCGATTCGCGACGACGGCTTGGGCTGGGGGACTGGGAAGATTTCATGGCGACGCTGATGTCCGGTTCGGCCGTTCGGCTCCCGCGCGCTCTGCCGCGCTGGCTGCGGGTTCGCGGCCGCGCGCGCGGCGATGTGGCGGCGACCCTGGGCGTCGCGTTCCTCGGCGCGCTCCTCGTCTGGCAATCGGTGCGCCTGCTGTGGACATTGCTCGTTCCGCTATCGCCGCTCGGCGCCTGGCAGCCGCAGACCGCGACGATCGCATCGCTGGCCGAACGTCGCGCGCTGTTTACCGCCTTCGACCCTTTTTTCCGCAATGCCGCCCAGGGACCGGCCAGCGCGACCGTCACGGCGCTCGGCCTCACCCTTTATGGCGTGAACATCAACGAAGCGACCGGCGGCGGCTCGGCGATCATCGCGGGCGAGGACGGCGTCCAGTCCAGCTATGGCGTCGGCGACGAAATCGCGCCCGGCGTCACGCTTGCGGGGGTGGCTTTCGACCATGTCCTGCTCGATCGCGGCGGCGCGCGCGAAACCCTGTTCCTGGACCAGAGCGGGGAGGCGCCCGTCGCGAACCCCGCCGCCGCGCTGCCCGCGCCGACGGCTGAACCGAACGCCGCAGGCGCGGCAACGACGGCCAGCGGCGAATTGTCGCCCGACGCATTGCGCGCCGGCGTCGCTTTCGCGCCGCGCAGCGAGGGGGGCCGCGTGACCGGCCTGGTCGTTCAGCCGCAGGGCGACGGCACGGCTTTCCGCGCCGCGGGTCTGCGCCCCGGCGATGTCGTGCGGTCGGTCAACGGCCGCCCGATCGGCTCGGCGGGCGATGCGGCCTCGCTCGCCGCCCAACTCACGCCCGGCGCGCGCATCGCGCTGGAAGTCGAACGCGGCGCCAGCCTCGTTCCCGTCGCTCTCTTCTTGTCGAAACCATAGGTTTATGCGTCTCAAACTGTCCCTGATGCTCGCGGCGGCGCTGGTCTCCGCCACCCCCGTTCCGGCCTTTGCCCAATATACGCTGAATGTGCGCGACGCCGACATTCGCGCCTTCATCCAGGATGCGGCGCGGATTACCGGGCGGACCTTCGTCATCGACGGGCGCGTCAACGGCAAGGTGTCGGTCGTCACCGACCGGCCGCTGTCGCGCAGCGAATATTTCGAGATTTTTCTGGCGACGCTGCGCTCCAACGGGCTCGTCGCGGTGCCCGGCCCGAACGGCAGCTACCGTGTCCAGCCGATCGACGGCGCGGCGGCCCAGCCGGGCCGTATCGGCAGCGGCGGCGCGGCCCAGAATCAGTTCGTGACCGAAATCATTCGCCTGCGCCATATCGACGCCGTGGCGGCGGTCGAAACGCTGCGTCCGCTGGTCAGCGCGCAGGGCTCGCTCACCGCGAACCGCAACGCCAACAGCCTGGTCGTCGCGGACTTCGCCGACAATATCCGCCGCATTCGGGCCTTGGCGAACAGCATCGACCGCGACAGTTCGACCAGCCAGATCGTGACGCTGAAAAATGCCGGCGCGCGCGAGATTGCGGCGGCGCTTCAGGCGCTCGTCCCGGCGGCGGGCGAGGGCGCACAGGCGCCTGTCGCCATCGTGCCCATCGACAGCAGCAACGCGATCGCGCTGCGCGGCGATCAGGCGCTGGTCGCGCGCTTCGTGGCGATGGCGAACGACCTTGATGCCAAGGCGGCGGGCGGCACCGAACTGCGCGTCTATTGGCTCGAACATGCCAATGCCGAAACGCTGCTGCCGACGCTGCAACAGCTTGTCGGCGGCGGCAGCGATCCGGCGCAAAAGGCCGGGATTCCGCCCGCCACACCCTCCAGCGGATCGGACGGTTCCCCGGCGGCCGCGGCCCCCGCCGCTGCCGCATCGACGCCGACCTCCGTCAGCGGCGCGGGCGGCAGCATCGCGACGCGCGGGCCGGCGATCATTACCCGTTACGAAGGCGCCAACGCGATCATCGTCGCGGCCAACAGCGAAGTCCAGCGGATGCTCGGCGAACTGATCCGCCAGCTCGATTCGCGGCGGCAACAGGTGCTGGTCGAAGCGATCGTCGTCGAAATCGGCGACGATGCGGCCCGGCAGCTGGGCGTGCAGTTTCTACTGGGCGGCAAGAATATCCCCTTCGTCGCGACCAATTACAGCAACGCCTCGCCCAACATCCTGACCCTCGGCGGCGCCTATGCCGCGAACGAGCTGTCGCAGGACACGACCACGGTGAACGGCACCACCACCGTCACGACGACCGGCAGTTCGTTCGGCAACAGCCTGCAGGAAGCGGCGGCGGCGCAATTGCTCTCGGCGACCGGCGGCTTCGGCGGCTTCCTGACCGATGTGGGAAAGAACACCGTATTCGGCGCGATTATCAACGCGGTGAAATCGGACACCACGTCGAACCTGCTCGCGACGCCGCATATCGTCACGCTGGACAATCAGGCCGCGAAATTCCTGGTCGGACAGGAAGTGCCGATCACGACGGGAGAGGCGCTCAGCGACAATTTCGACAATGCCTTCCGCACCGTCCAGCGCGAGGAGGTCGGCATCAAGCTGGATGTCACGCCGCAGGTCAATGGCGCGGGCGAGGTGAAGCTGTTTCTGCGGCAGGAGGTGTCGAGCGTCGCCGGCCCCGTGTCGTCGCGCAACAGCGACCTGATCATCAACAAACGCTCGTTCGAAACCGTGCTGACCGTCGACGACGGCGAAATCCTGGCGATCGGCGGGCTGCTCAACGACGACGAACGGCGGACGATCGAACGTATCCCGCTGCTCAGCGACATTCCGCTGATCGGCGAATTGTTCAAATCGCGCAGCCGCAGCCGGTCGAAGACCAATCTGATGGTCTTCATCCGCCCCACCGTGCTGCGCAACCGCGCCGACAACGCCGCGCTGACCGCCCGCCGCTACGGCTATGTGCGCGACTTCCAGTTGCGGCGGAACCCCGATCAGGAACCGGCGATCGATACGCTGGTGCGCGACTATCTGGGCGCGGTGCCGCCGGTGCCCAGCACGCCAAGCGCCGCCGACGTGACGGTGGGCCCCGTCGATCTGCCCGCGCTGCGTCCGCCGCAGGGGCAGATCGCGCCGGCCGACGTGCCGCCGTCGATCGCCGACGCGCCGCCGCCGCCCGGAGAGCGGCCGTGACCGACGGCGATCCGGCCGACGCGCCGGCCCCGGCGGTGGTCGACATTCCCTATGGTTTCGCGCGCACGCATGGCGTCGTGATCGCGCCCGATGGCGCGGGACGCTGGCTCGCCACGCTGCGCGAGGGCAGCGACCCGGCCGTGCTGATCGAGGTGAAGCGCTATCTGGCGCAGCCCCTGCGTGTCGTGACGGCGGGACCCGCCGATTTCGACCGGCTGCTGTCCGATCATTATGCCGTCGATGCCTCGGCGGCGGCGATGGCGGGATCGCTCGACGGCAGCGACCTGGAACTCGGCATCCCGAGCGCGGAGGATCTGCTCGACAGCGCCGACGACGCCCCCGCGATCCGCCTGATCAACGCGATCATCGCCGAAGCGGTGCGGCAGGGGGTCAGCGACATCCACGTCGAACCCTATGAAAGCGGGCTGGTCGTGCGGATGCGGACCGATGGCGTGCTGCGCGAACATCTCCGCATGCCGCCGCATGTCGCGCCGGTGGTGGTCAGCCGCATCAAGGTGATGGCCCGGCTCGACATCGCCGAACGCCGCGTGCCGCAGGACGGTCGGATCGGGCTGACGCTGGCGGGCAAAGCGGTCGACGTCCGCGTCTCGACGCTGCCCAGCCGGGCGGGCGAACGCGTCGTGATGCGCATATTGGACAAGGATACGGCGGGGATCGACTTCGATGTGCTCGGCCTGTCGGGCGAGGCCGATCGCATATTGCGCGAGGCGCTGGCCGAACCCAATGGCATCATCCTCGTCACCGGCCCCACCGGCTCGGGCAAGACGACGACGCTCTATGCCGCATTGAAGCAGTTGAACGACGGCCAGCGCAATATCCTGACCGTCGAGGACCCCGTCGAATATGCCGTCGACGGCATCGGCCAGACGCAGGTCAATGCAAAGGTCGGACTCGATTTCGCGGCGGGGCTGCGCGCGATCCTGCGCCAGGACCCCGACGTCGTGATGGTCGGCGAAATCCGCGACCGCGAAACCGCCGACATCGCGGTACAGGCATCGCTGACCGGCCATCTCGTCCTGTCGACCGTTCACACCAACGATGCCGTCGGCGCGATCACGCGGCTGAAGGACCTGAAGGTCGAACCCTTCCTGCTCGCCTCGACGCTGCGCGCGGTTCTCGCGCAGCGGCTGGTTCGCAAGCTGTGCGACAACTGCCGCGAACCCGTTCAGGCCGACAATAGCGTGGCCGCCGTCCTTGGGCTCGACATCGGCACCGTCGTGTGGCGTCCGAAAGGGTGCGACCAGTGCGGACAGACGGGTTTCAAGGGCCGCATCGGCGTGTTCGAGGCGATCAAGGTCGACGAGACCGTCCGCCGCTACATCTATGCCGGCGGCGACGAGGCGATGATTGCCAAACATGCCTTTCTGAAGGCGCCGACGCTGGCGTCGGCCGCGCGCGCGCTGGTGACGAAGGGATCGACGACGCCCGAGGAGGCGATCCGCATCGCGCGGCGCGAGGATGTCGATGCCTGATTATCGCTATGTGGCGATCGATCCGCAGGGCCGCGAGCGCAAGGGGCGGCTGACCGCCGCGAACGATGATGCGGCGCGCGCCGACCTGATGCGCCGCCGCTTTCATATCGTCGCGGTCGAACCGGCCGGGGCGAAGCCGGCGGGCCGCTCGCTGCTCGCCTTTCGCAAGGACCGGCTGTCGCGCAAGGAACTGGCGCTGTTCACGCGCCAGCTTGCCACGCTGGCCGAGGTCGCGCCGCTGGAAGAGGCGCTGCGGACGTTGACGCGCCAGAGCGAAGCGGAAAGCGCGCGGGTCGTCATCGGCGACGTCCACGCCGGCCTGCTCGAAGGCCGACGCCTGGCCGACGCGATGGCGCGCCAGCAGGCGAGCTTTCCGCCGCTGTATCGCGCGATGGTCGCGGCGGGCGAAACGACGGGCAGCCTGACGGTCATCCTCGCGCGGCTGGCCGATCTGCTCGAACGCCAGGCCGAGGTGCGGGGAAAGCTGATCGCCGCGCTCGCCTATCCGATCGTGCTGGCGGTCGTCGCGATCGGCGTCGTCGCCGCGCTGATGATCTTTGTCGTGCCGCGCGTCGTCGAACAATTCACCGACACCGGCCAGCAATTGCCCTTCCTGACCCGCGCCGTCATCGCAATATCGAATTTCGCGGCCGGCTGGTGGTGGCTGATCGCGATCCTGATCGCCGCCGCCGCCTTCGGCTGGGTGACGGCGATGCGGCGGCCGGCGTTCAAGGCGCGGGTCGATGCCCGGCTGCTGCGGCTGCCGTTGATCGGCCGGCTGCTGCGCGATCTTTACGCGGCACGCTTCGCGCGAACGCTGGCGACGATGGTGTCGAGCCGCCTGCCGCTGGTCGAAGGGCTGCGCCTGACCGTGCCGACGATCCGCAATGCCGCGCTGGCGGGCGCAACCGCGACCATCGTCGATCAGGTGCGCGCGGGCGGCGGCCTGTCGTCGGCGCTGCGCGATGCCGGGGTGTTTCCGCCGCTGCTCGTCTATATGACCGCCAGCGGCGAAAGCGCGGGCCGGCTGGAGGTGATGCTGGAACGCGCGGCCGATTATCTGGAACGCGAATTCGACCGGTTCACGGCCGCGTCCATGGCGTTACTCGAACCTGTCATAATTGTGCTTATGGGGTCGTGCGTTGCCCTGATCATCCTTGCCATCCTGCTGCCGATCCTTCAGTTGCAGAACCTTGCCGGACTATGAAAATGTCGCTGATGAAGCTATTCTTTCGCCTGATGCTCGATCCGGCCTTTACCAATCAAGCGCGTCCCGCGCGGTCCAATCAGGCGCGTTCCACGCGGCGACGCCACGACGAGCGGGGCTTTACCCTCACCGAATTGATGGTCGTCATCTTCATCATCGGCCTGCTCGCGACCGTGGTGATGATCAACGTCCTGCCCAGTCAGGACCGGGCGATGGTGACGAAGGCCAGGGCCGACATCGCGACACTGGAAACCGCGCTCGAACAATATCGGCTCGACAATCTCGTCTATCCGGCGACCAGCGACGGCCTCAATGCGCTGGTGACGCCGCCGCCCGCGCTCGCCCAGCCCGAACGCTATCGCCGCGGCGGCTATATCCGGAAACTTCCGGCCGATCCGTGGGGCCGTCCCTATAATTATCAGGCGCCGGGGCCGAGCGGCAAGGCGTTCGACGTCTGGTCGATGGGGGCGGACGGCGCGCCCGGAGGAACCGACGAAAATGCGGACATCCGCGCCGGCGATTGACCCCGTCACGCGCCGACGGGCAGCGGCGACCGGCTTTACCCTCGTCGAACTGATGGTCGTCCTCGCGATTCTCGCGCTTGCGGCGACGGCGGTCATCCTGACCATTCCGGGCGAAGACCGGACGGTCAGAAACGAGGCCGACCGACTCGCCGCGCGGCTGGCGGCGGCGCGCGACGTCGCGGTGATCGAGGGGCGCACCGTCGCAGTCAATTTCGCGCCGTCGGGCTATGGTTTCGAACGGCGCATCGACGGCGCGTGGGAGGCTCTGCCCGGCCGTCCCTTCGCGCAACGCAACTGGCCCGGCGGGTTGCGTTTCGTCGCGGGCAACGGGCGCGGCGCGGCGCGCATCCTGTTCGACCGGGTCGGCGCCAGCCCGACGCCGCAGGTGATCCGGATCGTCGGCGGCGATGCCGATGAAACGGTCCGGATATCGGCAACGGGGGAGATCGGCCGTGACCGATAGTCCGGCGCGGAGTCGATGGACGGGGGAGGGCGGCTTCACCCTGCTCGAAATGCTGGTGGCGCTCAGCATCATCAGCGTCGCCGCGCTGACGCTCGTGCGGCTCGACGCCTATGCCGTCCGGACCGCGGGCGACCTGGACGACAGCACGATCGCGGGCATCGTCGCGCAGAACCGCGCCGTGGAGCTGTGGACCGATCCGTCGCCACCGACGATCGGCACCAGCGCCGTCGGCGTCGCCAATGCCGGGCGCAATTGGCGCATCGATCAGCGGGTCGCACGCACCGCCGACGACGGCTTGCTGCGGATCGATCTGCTCGTCCGCCCCGAACAGGGACAGGGGCAGGCGGTGCTGACGATCATCCGGCCCGCGCGATGAGAGGCGATCGCGGCTTCACGCTGGTCGAGATGCTGGTCGCGCTGTCGATCTTCGCGGCGATCGCGGCCATGGGCGTCGCGATGCTGCGCAGCAGCGTCGATACGCAGGAAGCGGTGCAGACGCGGCTGAAGGCGATGGGCGGGATCAACCGGCTGCGCGCAGTGATGGCGAACGATCTGGCGCAGGCGGTTCCGCGCTCCACGCGTGGGCCGGCGGGCGAGACGGCTCCCGCCTTTCTGGGATCGGCCACCGGCTTCGCCTTTGTCCACGCCGGCGCCGAAATCTTCGATGGGGCGCCGCGCCCGGCGGTCGAGCGCGTGGGCTATGCGCTGGTCGGCGGCGAATGGCGGCGCGCGGTGCAGCCGATGCTCGATGGAACGGCCCTCGGTGACGGCGACCGCCTGATCGGCGATGTCGCCGCTGCCGCCGTCCGGTATCGCGACGCGGCCGGAAACTGGTCGGACAGCTGGTCGTCACAGCCGGGCGACCGTCTGCCACAGGCCGTCGAGGTCCGGCTGACGCGGCGCGACCGGGCGCCGCTGGTGATGCTGTTTCTGACCGCGCCGGCCCCGGCGCCGACCCTGACCCCGACTGACAATATGCCGCCCGCCGACGCGGGGGAGGCGCCATGACGTCCGGACGCGATGAACGCGGCGCGGCGCTGCTCAGCGTGCTGCTGCTTGTGGCGGTGATGGCGGTCATCGCCGCAACCGCGCTTGACCGGCTGACGCTGGCCACGCGCATCGCAGGCAGCGCGGCGACGGTCGATCAGGGGCGCGCGTTCAGCCTGGCGGCCGAACAGATTGCGCTGCGCCGCGTCGCCGACATCGTCCGGCGCGATGCGACCCGGTTGACCGGCGACGGCGGCTGGCTCGGCCGCGACACCGTGCTGCCCTTGCCGGGCGGCGAAGGTCGCGCGCGGCTGACCGATGCCAGCAATTGCTTCAACCTCAATGCGCTGGTCGCCGAAACCGCGCCGGGCCGGCTGAGCCAGCGGGCGGGGGCGGTGGCGCAGTTCACCGAATTGATGGTGCTGACCGGCATCGACCGCGGCGAGGCGCTGGGGATTGCGGGCGCCGCCGCCGACTGGATCGACAGCGACGGCAACGAAGGGCCGCTGGGGGCGGAGGACGGCGTCTATCGATCGATGCAGCCGGCCTATCTGCCCGCCAATCGCCAAATGGCGCATGTCAGCGAACTGCGCGCGGTCCGCGGGGTCACGCCGAAAATCTATGCGCGGCTGAAACCGTGGATATGCGTCCTGCCGGTCACGGACCCGGTGCGGATCAACGTCAACACGTTGGCGCCGGAACAGGCGCCGCTGGTCGCCATGCTGATGCCTGGCGAGATCAGCCTGGCCGATGCGCGGGCAGCGCTGGCGGCACGGCCCGTCGGCGGCTATGGCAGCAGCATGCGATTCTGGGAGGCGCGGTCGCTGGAACGGCTCGACCCGCCGACCGACGTCGCGGAGCAGGCGGGCGTGACCAGCCGCTGGCTCGCGATGACGACGAAGGTGAAAATGGGGGACGGTGATTTGACGGCACATGCGCTCATCGACGTTCACGGCGGCGCCCCCGCGCCGGGCGCCGCGCCGCCGCTGGTCGTGCGCCGCGACTGGAGCGACGAGGACTGAGATGGCGCGGACGCTGCTTCTGTGGTTGCCGCCGGTCGGCGCGCTGGATGGTGAGGCCGCCGCACATCCTGCATGGCTGCGCGTCGATGACGGGCTGATCGTCGATTCGGGACAGGATGACGGTTGGGTCGACGCGTGGGAACGGCCGGCGGGCGATGCGGGCGACGATCGATTGATCGCCTTTGCACCCGCCGCCGATGTCCCCGTTGCCTGGCGCCATTACCCCGACGCCGCGCCCGCGCAGGCCGCGGCTGCGGCGCGGATCGATACGCTGAAGGACAGTCTCGGCGACCCGGCGGCGCTGCACGTCGCGGCCGGACAGCCGGCCGAAGCGGGGCAGGCGGTGCCGGTGGCCGTGACGACCCATGCGGCCATGACGGCCTGGGCCGAATGGCTCGGCGCGCGGGGTCTCGATGCTGCCGCGATCATTCCCGCCGCCGCGACCGTGCCGCCGCCAGAAGCGGGCGGATTGTGGACGGCGGATGTCGGCGGCGAGCCGATCGTCCGCACCGACGATCGCGCCTATCGCTCCGATCCCGTCATCGATGCACTCGTCGCGGGCGCGCGCGATGTCGCGCCGCTCGACACCGACAGGATGCGCGCGTCGCTGCTGCTGTCGCTAGCCGCGCCGCCCGTCGATTTGCTCAGCGGCGCGTGGAAACCCAGACGTCGCTGGACGGCGGTGGACCCGGCGCTGGTCCGCTGGGCGAAGCGGCTGGCGGTCGCGTTGCTGATCGTCAGCTTGGCGATCCCCGCGATATATGCGCTGCGCCTCGTTTCCGGCACGGCGGGCGCCGACGATGCGGTGGTCGCCGCAGCCGGGAAAGCGGGGATAACCGCCGTTGACGCGGCGGCGGCGGAAACGGAGATCGACCGGCGGCTCGCAGTCGCGGGTGGCGGTCCGCTGGCCTTCTCGGTGCCGGCCTCCGCCCTCTATGACGCGATGCAGGATGCGGCGGGCGTGTCGCTGCGGACGCTGTCGCATCGCACCGACGGGACGCTGACGACGACGCTGGCGGCGCCGCGCGTCGAGGATATCAACCAGGTCTTGCTGGCGCTTCAGGCGCGCGGCTACCGTGTCACGGCACAGCCGATGGCGGGTGCCGACGGGCAGCAGATGGCCAATATCACGATACGGGCGGTGCCATGATGCAGGCGATCAGCCATTGGTGGGCCGGCCTGTCGCGGCGCGAACGTATACTGGTCGGCATCGCCGGCGTGCTGGCGCTGGGCGTGATCGTCTGGGCGATCGGGCGCCCGGCCTATGCGGCCTTCGCCGATCTCGAAAGCCGGCACCGGGCAGCGGTCGAGCGCGAGGGGCGCGTCGCGGCGAAACTCGCCCTGCTGGGCCAGCGTCCGGCCAAATCGGTGGCGGCTGCGGTCGATGCGCTGGCGCTCGACCAATATCTGGCGCAGTCGGCGGGCGAGATCGGCCTGACGCTCGACCGGAATGAGGCGCGCGGCGCGTCGCAGGCGACCATTGCGATCGCGGCGGCCAAGGCGCCCGTGCTGACCGACTGGCTGACCTCGCTGGAGGGGCAGGGGTTCGTCGTCGATCAACTGACGATCACGCCCGCCGCCGACGGGACCGTGGGCATGACCGCCGAACTCAGAAAGGGCGGGCAATGACCGCGCGCCGCCGCTGGATCGCCGCCGCCGCGATTCTCGCGCTGCTGCTCGTCGTCGCGACCTTCCCGATGCGGCTCGCGCTGGGTTGGTCGGGGGCAGGGGATGCCGGCGTTGCCGCCCGCGAGGTGCGCGGATCGATCTGGTCCGGCGAACTGGTCGACGCGCGGCTCGGCGTGCTGCCGCTGGGCACGGTGCGGGCCAGCCTGTCGCCGCTGGCGTTGCTGGCGGGTCGGACCGAACTCGCCTTCGCGCGCACCGACGACCGGCTGGGCACATTGTCGGGACGCCTGCACGGCAGCGATCCGCGCGGCGCATCCGACATCAACGGCGTTACGAGCCTGTCAGGCGGCCTGGGCGCCATTCCGGTCGACATGCTGCGCTTCGAAGGCGCGACCGTGCGCTTCGGCGGCGACGGCAAATGCGTCGAGGCGAGCGGCCGGGTGACGCTGACCGTCGCGGCCCCGATTGCCGGGCTCGACCTGTCGCGCGGCCTGACGGGGCCGCTGTCCTGTACGAACGGCCGCGCGCAGGCGGCGCTCAGCAGCCAGTCGGGCATGGAGCGCCTGACGCTGTCTTTCGACGGACGGGGCGCCTGGCGCGCGCGCCTCGCTATCAACGCCGAACGCGATCCGGCGATGGCGGCGGTGCTCGCTACGCTGGGCTTCAAGGCGGGTTCGGACGGTTTTGCGCTGGTGACGTCGGGCCGTTTCTGACGTGCCGATGATCGATGCCTTGCCCATCGGCACGGGCATCATCCTGGCCTCGCTGCTCGGCGCCGTCCTGGGCAGCTTCATCGCGACGCTGGTGCTGCGTTGGCCCGAGGGCCGGTCGGTCGGCGGCCGGTCGCGCTGCGATGGATGTGATCGTCCCGTGGCAGCATGGGATCTGGTGCCGCTCCTGTCCTTCCTGTGGCTGCGCGGCCGGTGCCGCTGGTGCGGCGCACCGATCGACCCCTTTCACCTTGGTGTGGAAGGAGCCGCGGCCGCGATCGGCGCGGCTGCGCTGGCGCTGATGCCGGGAATGGGCGGCTGGCTGTGGGCGCTGTTCGGCTGGCTGCTGCTGCCGCTGGTGCTGCTCGACGCGCGGCATTTCTGGCTGCCCGATCGGCTCAACCTGCTGCTTGGCGCAGCGGGCCTGCTGCTCGCGGGGCCGATGATGGAATTGCCGCTGCTCGACCGCTGGATCGGCGCGCTGACCGGCGGCGTGTCGCTTGCGCTGTTGGCGTGGGCTTACCGGCGGGGACGGGGCCGCGACGGCATGGGGGGCGGCGATCCGAAGCTGGCCGCGGCGATCGGCGCCTGGACCGGGTGGCAGGCTTTGCCGCTGCTGCTGCTGCTGGCCAGCCTGGCGGGGATTCTGTGGGCGCTTGCCAATCGGCACGGAAGCGGGGCGGATGGCAAAAAGGACCGGCCGCTGGCGTTGCGGCCGGTCCCTTTTGGTGCCTTTCTGGGCGTCGCGGCATGGACCGCCGTGCCCCTGTGGCTTTGGCTTAGCGGCCGATGACGACCGTCACCGCGCGGCGGTTCTGCGCGTAGGCTTCTTCGTTCGAGCCGAGCGCGGCCGGACGTTCCTTGCCATAGCTGATGACCTGGATGCGCGACGGGTCGATGCCCAGCGACGCGAGATAGTTTTTGGCGGCATTGGCGCGGCGTTCGCCGAGTGCGATGTTATAATCGCGGGTGCCGCGTTCGTCGGCGTGACCCTCGACCGTCACGCGCACAGCGGTGTTGCGCTGTAGCCACTGGGCCTGGCTTTGCAGCGTCGCCTGATCTTCCGCATCGACATTATATTGGTCGAAATCGAAGAAGATGCGGTCCGACGACACGTTCGCGATGAAATCTTCCTGCGAACCCGGCACGACGCCGGTGCTGGTTCCGGTATCGGTGCCCGTTCCCTCGGGCGCCGGCGGCAGTTGTTCGGGCGCTTTCTTTGCGCAGGCCCCAACAGAAAGCATGGTGATCGCCGCGATCATCGCGGTTGTTTTGCGTATCGTCATGTTGTCTGTCCTCTTGTTGTTGCGATTATCGTTCATGTCCGGCCGGGATTAACCCATGTTGAACCGGTTATTGCAACCCTGGTTACGGATTTTGGTTCCGCTTGTATCAGGGCAGTACAGGACCCCAGCTGGGGTCGGAGCCGTCCTGCGGCGTCGGCAGACGGCGCAGGTTCACGCCGGTCAGGTCGACCTGCCACAAGGTCGATCTGCCCTCGCGGCCCGGCGAGGTGCGGAAGAATTGCAGCACGCGCCCATTCGGCGACCAGGTCGGCGCCTCATCCTGCCAGCTGTTGGTCAAGAGCCGCTCGCCGCCGCCCGACGGCGTCATCACGCCGATACGGAAATTGCCGCCGCCCATGCGCGTATAGGCGATCAGGTCGCCGCGCGGCGACCATTCGGGTGTCGCATAACGGCCGCCGCCGAAGCTGATCCGGCGCTGGTCCGACCCGTCGATGTTCATCGTATAGATTTGCTGGCTGCCCGAACGGTCGCTTTCGAACACGATCTTTCGGCCGTCTGGCGAAAAGCTGCCGCCGACGTCGATGCCCGGCGTGGTCGTCAGGCGCACCGGCGTGCCGCCGTCGGCCGAGATGCGATAGATGTCGGTGTTGCCGCCGACCGCCATCGAATACAGAATCTGGCGCCCGTCGGGTGACCAGCGCGGCGCGAAGGTCGTGTTGGCGCTTTCGGTGACGAGCTTCTGCGAACCGTTGGCGACGTCGTAGATGAAGACGCGCACGCGGTTGTTGAGATAGCTCACATAGACGATCTTCTTGTAATCAGGCGAAAAACGCGGGCTGATCGCCAGCGCCTGACCATTGGTGATGAAACGGTGGTTGCCGCCGTCCGAATCCATGATCGCAAGGCGCTTGATGCGGTTCCCTTTCGGCCCGCTCTCCGCGATATAGGCGACGCGGCTGTCGAAGAAGGGCGCTTCGCCCGAAAGGCGCGAATAGATGGCGTCGGCGCATTTGTGCGCGGCGCGGCGCCAGTCGGACGGCTGGATTTCATAGCCCTGCCGGACCAGTTCGGTGCCGAGTGCCGTGTCGTAGAGATAGCAGCCGACGACAAGGCCGCCGGTGCCCGTGGCCTGCACGAATCCGTGGACGACATTTTCCGCATTGCGGCCCTGCCATTCGGCGAAGCGCGGCGCGCGCACCTCGGCCATGCTGACGCCGGGCAGGCCGCCGGGACCGATCGGCGCATACAGGCCGCTGCGTTCAAGGTCGGCAGCGATCACCTCGGCGATCTGGCGCCCCAGGCTGTCGGTCCGCAGCCCCGCGACATTGGTGACGGCGGGGGTGGCAAAGGCGGGGATGGCGATGACGGTGCGATCCTGCGACAGCGTGCCTTCGATCGTTTCACGCGGTTCGGTGGGCGCCGGAACGGCCGGTGGCACCGGGCTGGTCGTTGCCGTCTGCGCCAACACCGGGGCGGCGAACAGAAGGCCGAGCGCGAGGCTCATCGTGCGAATGGGCATCTCTCTTACCTCTTGATGAAATCGAGCGTGTAATTCTGCCAGAAGCTGTAATTTTCTTCGGGCAGGTCGAAGGGGGCGGCGAGTTCTACCGCGCGTTTTGCGCATTCCTGATGACGCTGGATCTGGAAACGGTTGCTGTCATTCTCGCCGCTGGTCTCCACGCTGGTGAAACCGGCGAGGGCGCCCGACTGGGTCAGCCGGAATTTCACCACCGTCTTGAGTTGATCAACGTCGACGCCGCTGACGCGGCAACTGTTCCAGCGCGGCGCGACGGCGGACTTGATGCTGACGTCGATCGAACGGCGCACTTCGGCTGCGGTGGCCGACGCGGGCGCGCCCTTGCTGGCCGGGGTCTTGGGCTGCGTCTTGGACAAGCCTTCGGCGATGCCGTCGAGCCGTCCGGTCGGCCGCGCCGGGCGGTCCTTGGGCTGGGCTTTCGGCGCCGCCTTTGGCTGCGCCTTTTGCGCTGGCGGATTTTTCTTCGGCGGCGTCGGCGTCGGACGCGTCACTTGCCTGGGCGCGGGTGCCGGCTCCGGGCGGGCGACGGGTTCGGGCGCCGCAGGGGTGGGCATCGGCTCAGGCGCGGCGATGTCGGTCGCATATTCCTCGCCCAGCCGGGCGGCGGGCGGGTTCTCGCTGAGGACGGGCGCGGTCGATTGCGCAGCCGTCTCGGCGATCAGGTCGACTTCCATCGGCGGATTGTCGAAACGCCGGTCGCCAGCGGTCCATTGCACCGACAGCAGCGCGAGCACGACCAGATGCAGCCCCACCGCAATGGCAAGGCCTTGTCCTTCCGTCATCCTCTTCGCCGTCGGCGGCGTTTGTGCCTCTGTTGCGGCCATATTCTGTGCCTAGGGTGCGCTGTCTGAACCGGTCGTGACCATCGAAATGCGGGTCAGGCCGGCGCGGTTGAGTTCGCCCATCACCCAGGCGACGCGGCCATAGACGATATTCTTGTCGGCGCGCAGCATGATCGAACGCGGCCGTTCGCTGCCTTCGTCGGCGCGCGCGATCGCGTCGAGCCGCGCGGGCAGTTCGGCTTCGTTGACGGCTTCCTCGCCGATATAGATGGTCTCGTCGGCGGTGATCGACAGCTGGACGGGCTCCTGCTCCTCATTGTCCATCGGCTTGGCGCGGGTTTCGGGCAGGTTCACCGGAACGGCAGAGGCGAGGAGGGGGGCGGTGATCATGAAGATGATCAGCAGCACCAGCATCACGTCGACCAGCGGCGTGACGTTGATTTCGGAGATGGGCGCGCGATGCGAACCGCGGCCGCGCCGCCGCCCGCCGCCGCCCGAAGGAGCCGACATCGCCATCAGCCTTCGACCTCCAGTTCACGGCTGAAGGTCGCGTGCAGTCCGTCGGCGAAGCGGCCGAGCCGGGATTCGAGGCGGTTCAGCCGCTGCGAATAGGCATTATAGGCGATGACCGCCGGGATCGCCGCGAACAGGCCGATCGCGGTGGCGAACAGCGCCTCCGCAATGCCCGGTGCGACGACGGCCAGGCTGCTGTTGTTCTCCGCCGCAATGGCGGTGAAGCTGCGCATGATACCCCACACGGTGCCGAACAGGCCTACGAAGGGCGCGACCGATCCGATGGTGGCGAGCGGGCCGATCTTTTCGGCCAGCCGATCGACTTCGCCCTCGACGGCCGAATTCATCGCGACGCTCAGCCGCTCGCGCGTGCCGTCGCGGTCGACGGTGCGGCCGGCGGTCGACCGGCGCCATTCGCTGATCCCGGCAGCCAGCACTTTGGCGCTCGCCAGGTCCTCGCGCCCGTTCTCGTCGTAAAATTTGTCGATATTGCCCGCGCGCCAGAAATCGCGCTCGAACTGTTCGGACGCGCGCATCATCTTGCGGACGCCGCGCCCGTGCGAAAAAATCACCGCCCAGACGTAGATGGACGCGAGCAGCAGCCCGATCATCACGGCCTTCACGACCCAGTCGGCCTGAAGGAACAGGGCGATGGGCGACAGGGTCGCCGCGTCGGCGGCCAGCGAGATATTGTCTAGCAAGGGATGGTCTCTCCGTTCATGATGGCTTTGAAGCGGTCGGCCCAGCCGGCCGGCTGGCGGCGCGGGCGCCCCTCCGGCGACAGGAAGGCCGCGGTAACATGGCCCTCGGTTAACACATGCTGACCGCGAAGGATGCGTTGCGCGATGATAACGCTGGCGCCGCGCACCGCCTCCACCGTGCTGACGACCATCAGGTCGTCGTCCAGTTTGGCGG
This sequence comes from Sphingopyxis macrogoltabida, assembly GCA_003241685.1. Lineage (GTDB taxonomy): Bacteria > Pseudomonadota > Alphaproteobacteria > Sphingomonadales > Sphingomonadaceae > Sphingopyxis > Sphingopyxis macrogoltabida_A. The sequence goes on along the minus strand of QFPJ01000002.1, from coordinate 114,477 downwards.
GCAGGCGATAGCGAAGCTCCAGGTCGGTGACGGCCCAGGCGCCTTCGCCCGCCTCCATCGCGGCGCGCTGGTCGATGCCGGCGAGGCGGAGCATGTCCGATCGCGCCCGTTCCATATAGCGCAGATAATTGGCGTGATAGACGATGCCGGACAGGTCGGTGTCCTCGAAATAGATGCGCACCCGGTATCGATGCTCGGGGCCGGCAAAGGCGCCGGGAAGGAAGGGCGGCGGAATTTCGCTCATCGCATCAATCGATAGCGGGGCAACGACTCGTCGCATAGTCCCGATTAACGGTTCGTCGCAGCCGCGCGGCGGCTGGCGGGCCATTGCCGCCATTTCGCGGGTCCGCGCGCCTATTTCCCGCTGTCGAACAGCCCGTCCTGCATCCCCGTCGGCGGGTTCAGCCCCAGATGCTTCCACGCGCTGGCGTTCAGGCAGCGGCCGCGCGCGGTGCGGGCGATCAGCCCGATCTGGAGCAGATAGGGTTCGATCACATCCTCGATCGTGTCGCGCGGTTCGGACAGGCCGGCGGCCAGCGTTTCGACGCCGACCGGCCCGCCCCGATAGATGTCGGCGATCATCGTCAGATAACGCCGGTCCATGGCGTCGAGCCCCAGGGCATCGACCTCCAGCCGGTTCAGCGCGGCGTCGGCGACCTTGGCATCGACGGCTTCGGCCCCGGCGACGGTCGCAAAATCGCGCACTCGGCGCAGCAGCCGCCCCGCGATGCGCGGCGTCCCGCGCGACCGGCGCGCAATCTCCAGCGCGCCGTCGGATGCGATGCCGAGGCCGAGCAGGCGCGCCGCACGGGCGATCACCTGTTCCAGTTCGCCATGGGTATAGAAATTCAGCCGCACCGGAATGCCGAAGCGGTCGCGCAGCGGCGTCGTCAGCAGCCCCTGCCGCGTCGTCGCACCGACGAGGGTGAATTTGGGCAGGTCGATGCGGACGCTGCGCGCCGACGGACCCTCGCCGATCATGATGTCGAGCGCGCGGTCCTCCATCGCCGGATAGAGAATTTCCTCGACTGCGGGCGACAGGCGGTGGATTTCGTCGATGAACAGGACGTCGCCGTCCTCCAGATTGGTCAGCAACGCGGCCAGGTCGCCCGCCTTGGCGATCACCGGGCCCGATGTGGAGCGGAAACCGACGCCCAGTTCCTTGGCGACGATCTGTGCCAGCGTGGTCTTGCCCAGCCCCGGCGGCCCGAAGAACAGCACATGATCGAGCGCGTCTTGCCGCGTTTTCGCCGCTTCGATGAAGATCCGCAGATTTTCCCGCGCCGCCGCCTGACCCACGAATTCGGCGAGCGATTTGGGACGCAGCGCGGCGTCGGCATCCTCGGGCGTGCGGGCGGGGGTGGTGAGCGGCCCGTCGTTCATTTCGCCGCTTTCTTCAGCGCCGCGCGGACCAGCGCGTCAAGGCTTGCTCCGGCGCCGAGTTCCTCGCTCGCCGCGGCGACCGCGGCGCTCGCTTCGCCGGGCTTGAAGCCGAGGCCGGTCAGCGCGGCGACGGCATCGCCGAGCGGGCCGGATGCGGAAGAGAGTGAGGGATTCGAACCCGCGATACCGCCCAGTGCGCCCGCCTTGTCCTTCAGTTCGTGGGCGATGCGCTGCGCCAGCTTTGGCCCGACGCCATTGGCGCGCGCGATCATCGCGCTGTCGCCGCCGGCGAGCGCGCGTTGCAGGTCGCCGATCTCCAGCGCCGACAGAATGGCGAGCGCGACCTTGGCGCCGACGCCCTGCACGCTGGTCAGCAGACGGAACCAGTCGCGCTCTTCGGCCTTCGCGAAGCCGAGCAGGCGCAGGAAATCCTCGCCGACCAGCATTTCGGTGTGGATGGTGACATCGCCGCCGACCGGCCCCAACGCGTCCAGGGTTCGCGCCGACGCCTCGACCAGATAGCCGACACCGCCGACGTCGATCACCGCATGGCCCGCGCCGCTGCTGTCCAGTCGTCCGGTAAGTCTGGCGATCATCTGGCTCTCAACATCCGTTCGATACCGGATCAAGTCCGGGATTGTCGAAGCCCCGTCCTTCCCCTTTTGTTCTCCCTAGAAGAAGAACCGCCCCTCGACAAGCTCGGGGCGAACGGGACGAGGGTTATAGTTTTGGCCGATGGTTCGCGTGGCAGATCGCCACCGCCAGCGCATCGGCCGCGTCGGACCCCGCGACCTTCGCGCCGGGCAGCAGCACGCGCAGCATCGCCTGCACCTGTTCCTTCGCCGCGCCGCCGGTCCCGACGATCGCCTTCTTGACGAGCCGCGGGGCATATTCGGCAACGATCAACCCGCCCCGCGCGCAGGCGAGCAGCGCGACGCCGCGCGCGTGCGCCAGTTTCAGCGTCGATTGCGGATTGTCGTTGACGAACACCTCCTCGACCGCCGCGCATATTCCTTCATCGGAATTTTCGGGCGCATGATCCGCGATCACCGCCGCCAGCACCGTGTCGAGATGCGCGAGCCGGTCGGGCAGGGGGGCCTTCGCGTCGGTCTTGACCTGCCCGTTGGCGATGTGGCTGATCCGGCTGCCCTCGACGCGAATGACGCCCCAGCCGGTGCAGGAGAGCGAAGGGTCGAGGCCCAGGATGATCAGCCGAGTTTCTCCATCACCGCATCGGGGATGTCGTAATTGCCCCAGACGGTCTGGACATCGTCGTCGTCGTCGAGCGTGTCGATGAGCTTGAACAGCGTCTGCGCGACCGACTCGTCGGCGACTTCGCTCTTCAGCGTCGGGCGCCATGCCAGCTTCACGCCTTCGGCTTCGCCCAGCTTGGACTCCAGCGCCTTCGCGACTTCGTGCAGGCTGTCGACGCTGGTCCAGATGTCGTGGCCGTCCTCCGACGATTCGACGTCGTCGGCGCCCGCGTCGAGCGCGGCTTCGAACACCGTGTCGGCGTCGCCGGCACCGGCGGCATAGCTGATCATGCCCAGCCGGTCGAAACCGTGGCTGACGCTGCCCGACGTGCCCAGATTGCCGCCATTCTTGCTGAACGCGGTGCGGACGTTGGTCGCGGTGCGGTTGCGATTGTCGGTCAGCGCCTCGACGATCAGCGAAACGCCGCCGGGGCCATAGCCTTCGTAGCGGATTTCCTCATAATTATCGCCATCGCCACCCGCCGCCTTGTCGATCGCGCGCTGGATATTGTCCTTGGGCATCGACTGCGCCTTGGCGGCGTTGACGGCGGCGCGCAGACGCGCGTTGGCATCCGGGTCAGGCAGGCCCATTTTCGCGGCAACGGTGATTTCGCGGCTGAGCTTCGAAAAAAGGCTGCTGCGCTTTTTGTCCTGCGCACCCTTGCGGTGCATGATATTCTTGAATTTGCTATGGCCGGCCAAGCCACCCTCCATCGTTAAGCGTCATGGCGAGAAGCGGAGCGACGCGGCAAACTCCTGTGGAAAGCCGCGCGCGGGGCACACGGACGGAGATTGCTTCGCTTCGCTCGCAATGACGAATTGCGCCGCCCCTAGCGCGAAGCGCGGGAACAGACAACCGCGCGTGCCGGTTCAGACAATCACGGCGGTTCCCGACGCGCTGACCATCAGCATCGACCCGTTCTGGCCGAGCACCTCATAGTCGAGGTCGACGCCGATGACGGCATTGCCGCCCAGGCGCGCGGCCTCCGCTTCCATTTCGCCGATCGCTTCCTTGCGCGCACGGGCAAGGACGTCCTCATATTTGCCCGAACGGCCGCCGACGATGTCGGTGATGCTGGCGAACAGGTCGCGGAACAGGTTCGCGCCGACGATCACCTCGCCGGTGACGATGCCCAGATATTCGCGGACCGGCCGGCCCTCGATGGCGTTGGTGGTGGTGCTGAACATCGTCGCTCTCCTGCTGGTTGTCGCTTGGGTCGCGGATCGGCGTCAGGCGATGCCGAGGGCCGATTTATAGACGTCCAGAATCGCTTCCATTTCCTTGCGGTCGTGAACCGGCATTTTACGCAGCCGCACGATCTGGCGCATGATCTTGGGATCATAGCCCTGCGATTTCGATTCCAGATAGACGTCGCGAATATCGTCGGCGATGCCCTTTTTCTCTTCTTCCAGCCGTTCGATACGCTCGATGAAAAGGCGCAGTTGTTCGTCGGCAGTCGTGGCTTCGCTCATTTTATGCTCCGCTGGAGTTGGATCGGGTACGGCGAGAATCGCCTCGGCGCCCGATTAGCGGCGTCCGGGATTCTTCGCCATGCTTTCTTCCATCCGCGCGAGCTGTTCGGGGGTGGCGGCGACGTGAAAGCGGGTTTTCCATGTCGCGGTCGGCATGCCGTGGACGATGGCGCGGCCGCTTTCCTTGTCCATATCGCCCGCCTCGGCGATCCAGTCGCCGAGACAGTTGCGGCAGAAGCCGGCGAGCCCCATCAGGTCGATATTCGCGGCATCGCTGCGATGCCGGAGCAGGCGGACGAGGCGGCGGAAGGCCGCGGCGGCCACGGCATCGTCGATCGTGTCGAGCGGGTCAGCGGAAGCGATGCTGTCGTCGCTGCAGGACATGGCGGGTTTCCTCTTTGTCGTCTTCTGTCGGCGGGGTTGAATAGCTATACGGCGGTTGCGTGGCCCCGATCAACGCGTCATGCACGGCACGAAACCACGATCCATTGGAGAGATTGTGACCCAATCGACTGCCCCCCGCCAGCGCAAGGTTCGGATTCTGGCCACGCTTGGCCCCGCGAGCGCCAATCCCGCGATGATCGCGGCGCTGCACCGCGCCGGCGCCGATGCCTTTCGCGTCAATATGAGCCATGGCGATCATGAAGGCCATGCCAGGGCGATCGCCGCGATCCGTGCGCTGGAAAAGGAAACCGGCCGCCCGACGACGATTCTGGTCGACCTGCAAGGACCCAAGCTGCGTGTCGGCAGTTTTGCCGATGGCGGCGCAGAGCTGGAAAAGGGCGCGGTCCTTGCGCTCGACGATGACCCCGCGCCGGGCAACGCGGCGCGCGTCCACCTGCCGCATCCCGAATTGTTCGCGGCGCTCGAACCGGGGACACGCCTGCTCGTCGACGATGGCAAGCTGGTGCTGCGCGTACAGGCCGTCGCGCCGGGGCGAATCGACACGCTGGTCGAGGTCGGCGGCCGGATATCGGATCGCAAGGGCGTCAATGTCCCCGACGTCGTCGTCCCGCTGGCGGCGCTGACCGAGAAGGATCGCCGCGATCTCGCCTTCGCGCTGGAACAGCATGTCGACTGGATCGCGCTGTCCTTTGTCCAGCGGCCCGAGGATGTCGCCGAAGCGCGGCGGCTGATCGGCGGCAAGGCGGCGCTTCTCGTAAAGTTCGAGAAGCCGTCCGGCGTCCAGCGGCTGGAGGAAATCCTCGAACTCGCCGACGCGGCCATGGTCGCGCGGGGCGATCTGGGTGTCGAACTGCCGCCCGAAGCGGTGCCGCCGCTGCAAAAGCGGATCGTCGCCACGGCGCGGCGCATGGGCAAGCCGGTGGTCGTCGCGACGCAGATGCTCGAATCGATGATCGTCTCGCCCTCGCCGACGCGCGCGGAGGTGTCGGACGTTGCCACCGCGGTGTATGACGGCGCCGATGCGATCATGCTGTCGGCGGAAACGGCGGCCGGGGCCTGGCCTGTCGAAGCGGTCGCGATGATGGATTCGATCGCGCGGTCGGTCGAAAGCGATCCCGATTATTTCCGCCGGCTGCACTTTACCGAAACCCACCCCGACGCGACGACCGCCGACGCGCTGGCGGAAGCGGCGGGGGGCATCATCACGACGATCGCCGCCGACGCGATCATCTGTTTCACCTTTTCGGGATCGACGGCACGGCGCGTCGCGCGCGAACGGCCGGGCGCGCCGCTGCTGATCCTGACGCCGAAGCGCGACGCGGCGCGGCGCATGGGCCTGCTGTGGGGCGCGCACGCCGTGCCGACCAAGGATATCGGCAGTTTCGAGGAGATGATCGCGAAGGGCAAGCGCATGGCGCTGCGCCACGGGATCGCGGCGGCCGGGTCGAAGCTGGTGATGATGGCGGGGGTTCCGTTCGGCACGCCCGGATCGACCAATGTGCTTCATGTCGCCACGCTGACCGGCGACGAACTGCGCGGCTATAGCTGACGCCGGCTTTCCGTCGTCGTCAGGCGAGGCTTTTTGATTCAGTCCGGCACAAAAGTTACCGCGCGATTCAGAAAATTTCGGGGTTGATTCAGTCCGGCACGATTAAAAATGGTAAACGGTCTTTGCACCATTGACGCGGCGCGGCATATTCGGTGCAGTCAGTGCGTCGGCGCCGCGTGGGGGGTGCCGCATCCTAGAACCCGAAAGGTTGTTGCCGCGTGTCCGCACCGTTCCGTTTCCCGCGTTTTTTCGTCACCAGTCCGGCCCCGTGCCCCTATCTGGATGGAAAGACCGAGCGCAAGGTGTTCACCGAACTGGGCGGAGCGAATGCGAATGAATTGAACGACGCGCTGGGCCGCATCGGTTTTCGCCGCAGCCAGTCGGTTGCCTATCGGCCGAGCTGCGCCGACTGCTCCGCCTGCGTGTCGGTGCGCGTCTGCGCCGCCGAGTTCAAGCCGAGCGCGTCGCAGAAGCGCACGATACGCCGCAACCGCGACCTGGTCGCGACCGCTTGCAAGCCCTGGGCGACCGAGGAGCAATATGCGCTGCTGCGCTTCTACCTTGGTGCGCGCCATCCCCATGGCGGCATGGCGGACATGGACGAACAGGATTTCGCCGACATGGTCGAACAGACGCCGGTCGACAGTTACATGGTCGAATATCGCGAGCCGACCGCCGACGGATCGCGCGGGCGCCTGGTTGGATGCTGCCTGACCGATCGGCAGGGCGACGGCCTGTCGATGATCTACAGCTTCTTCGATGCCGCGCACCCGCTGCGTGAAGGCCTTGGCACCTATATCATCGCCGATCATGTCGATCGGGCCGCGACGGCGGGGCTGCCCTATGTTTATCTCGGCTACTGGATCGAAGGGTCGGCGCGCATGGCCTATAAGGCGCGGTTCCGCCCGCTGGAGAAGCTGGGCCCCGATGGCTGGTCGCGCTTCGAACCGTCCGCGTCCGATCGTCTGGCGGCGATGTTCGAGCCGGCCTGACCGCCCCGCTGTTGCGAACGTCTCGCAGAAGCCCGGATTCTCCGCCTCTCCGGTTGACCTTCCCCCGCTTTCAAGGGCATAGCTTTGTACCCAGGACATAAGTCCGGGTCGCATCCGTTATGAAATCGCCGGGGGGCTGGCGATAGGGGGAAGGGATGCCCGTGCACGCGTTTGTCAGCACAGGAAACGGCAGGCGCGGCGTGGACATCCAACGGCGGGGACTGCACGTATGAGCGAACCGGTGAAGGTTGCGATCATCGGCTCGGGGCCGGCCGGGCTGAGCGCGGCTGCGCGCGCGGGGCAGCTGGGGCTGAGCCACGTCCTGCTCGAAAAAACGGACCATCTGTCCGACACCATCTTCAAATATCAAAAGGGCAAGCGCGTGCTCGCGACGCCCGAACGGCTCGACCTGCGCTCCGACTGCCGCTTTGCGGAGGGCGCGCGCGAATATATCCTTGGCAACTGGGACGAGGATGCCGCGAACAACCAGGTGAACGTCCTCTACCACGCCGACGTCACCGAGGTGACGGGGGCGAAAGGCGGTTTTGCGATCAAGACCGCGAAGGGCGATGTCGTCCATGCGGAAAATATCGTCCTGGCGATCGGGACGCAGGGCAATCCGAACCGGCTGCGGTGCGAAGGCAATGATCTGCCGCACATCATCTATCAGGTCGACGATCCGGAGGATTTCAAGGACCGGCATATCACCGTCGTCGGATCGGGCGACGCGGGCATCGAAAATGCGCTGGGCGTCGCCGAGGAGGCGCTGGAAAACACCGTCACCATCCTCAACCGATCCAAGGATTTCGCGCGCGCCAAGGCGAAGAATGTGTCGGACATGATGGAAGCGGGCGAGAACGGCCTGCTGAGCATCCGAACCGAGACGCAGCCGAAAAAGGTCGAAGACGGCTGGCTGACGCTGGAAACCCCGACGGGGGACGAAAAGATCCAGTGCGACGTGATCGTCGCGCGGCTGGGGTCGGTCGCGCCGCGCGGCTTCGTCGAATCGATGGGGATCGAATTCACCGGGCCCGACCGCGAAGCCTTTCCCAAATTGTCGCCGACCTTTGAATCGACGGTGCCCGGCATCTTCGTCATCGGGGCGCTGGCGGGCTATCCGCTGATCAAGCATTGCATGAACCAGGGCTATGACGTCGTCGAGTTCATCAACGGCAATACGGCGCTGACCCCCGCCGACGAAAAGGATCTGGCGGCGATCTTCGCGAACCTGCCGCAGCAGAAATCGGTCAGCGAGTGGCTGGATTACCTGCGGACACGCGTCCGCATCTTCGCCGACGTGTCGCCGTTGCAGATGCGCGAATTCATGCTCGATTCGAAGGTCGCCTTTTACCGCAAGGGGGAGGTGGTGTTTGAAAAGGGCGAGCCGGGATCGTCGCTGTTCGCGATCGCCGACGGCCATGCCGATGTCGAAGTCGGACCCGGCATTATCGTGCCGATCGAGCAGGGATCGATCTTTGGCGAGGTCGGCCTGATTTCCGGCCGCAAGCGCGGCGCGACGATTCGCGCCGGCGAGGACAGTATTTTCGTCGAGGTGTCGCGCACCGCGGCGCTGAAGCTGATGGCGGCGGTGCCGGGCGCGAAGCGCGTGATCAACCGTATCTCGCTGGAACGGCAATTGCTCCAGATATTCAAGGGCGGGCTGACCGTCGAGGATCTGCAGCCCGTGGTCGACGAAGCGGAGGTGACGCGCGTCCCCGCGGGCAAGGTCGTGCTGACCGAAGGCGAGCAGGGCGACGATGTCTATGTCATCCGGTCGGGGTCGATGGTGGTCGAGAAGGATATTGGCGGTAAGCCGATCTTCCTGCGCTACCTTCCCGCCGGCAGCTTCTTCGGCGAGATGGGCGTGCTGAGCGGCCAGCCGCGCAACGCGACGGTGAAGGCGGCGGTCGGCGCCGAACTGATCAAGCTGACGGGCGAGGGGTTTCGCAAGATGCTGGCCGCGCGGCCGCAGGTGCGGGAAGCGACCGAGGCCGCGGTCGCCGAGCGCGCGCAGATGAACAGCTTCATCGAATCGCGCAAGAACAGCTATTCCAGCGCGGTCGACCTCTATTCGGACACCGCCAGCTTCATCATGAAGGAGGGGCTGGGCGAGGCGACCGACGCCCTGCTAATCGATGAAAATCTGTGCGTCGGCTGCGACAATTGCGAAAAGGCCTGCGCCGACAGTCACGAAGGCCTGTCGCGGCTCGACCGCGAGGCGGGCAAGACCTTCGCGCATCTGCATGTGCCGACCAGTTGCCGCCACTGCGAGCATCCGCACTGCATGGCGGACTGTCCGCCCAACGTGATCCACCGCGGCCCCGATGGCGAGGTGTTCATGGAGCCGGGATGCATCGGCTGCGGCAACTGCATGCGCAACTGTCCCTATGGCGTGATCCGGATGGAGGCGTCGCCGCCGCCGAAACCCGGCCTGCTGAGCTGGCTGCTGCTGGGCAAGGGCCCCGGGCCGGGCGAACCGTCGTCCAAATGGACCAAGAAGCAATTGGGTGACGAGAAGCCCAAGAAGATCGCGGTCAAATGCGACATGTGCAAGGGCATCGCGGGCGGCCCGGCGTGCGTGCGCGCCTGTCCGACCGGCGCGGCGATTCGCGTGTCGCCCGAAGAGTTTCTGTCGATCGCCCGGCTGGAAGAGGACGCCGACTGATGGCGAGCCTGTTCCAGCGGCGCCGTTCGAAGGCGACCCATGTCGAGCGCGTGCGCGAGCAGAAGCATGAAGGCTTCCTGCGCTACGCCGGCTTTCGCTGGGCAAAGATTTCGGGCGCGATCTGCCTGCTGATCATCGTCAGCTATGCGCTGGTCGACGTAACGCCGCGGCACAATGGCGGCAGCTGGTACGGCTATACGCTGGGGACGATCGGGGCGCTGCTGATCCTCTGGCTCACCGCGCTCGGTTATCGCAAGCGCAAGATGACCAGCGACTATTGGTCGCTGAAGGCCTGGACATCGGCGCATGTCTATCTGGGGCTCAGCCTGATCGTCATCGGCACGTGGCACACCGGCTTCCAGCTTGGCTGGAACGTCCACACGCTGGCTTGGGTGCTGATGATGCTGGTCATCCTGTCGGGCCTGTACGGCGTCATCGCTTATGCGACATTGCCCGCCGCGCTGTCGAACAACCGCGACGAGATGACGCAGATGCAGATGCTGGAGGCGATCCGCGCCTTCGACCGCCAGCTTCACACCGCCGCGCAGCCGTTGACGCCGGAGGATACCGCGCCGGTCCTCGCCAGCCTGGACGAAGATCCGTTTGCGGGCGGTATCGCCGCGCGCCTGTCGGGCCGTTACCCGAAGGATGCGACCGCGGCGGCGTTGAAGGCCCTCGGCGCATCGCGAGCCGGCGATGGCGAAGCGCGCGACAAGGTGATGAGCCTGTTGTCGCAGAAGCAGGCGGCGCTGGCGCGATTGCGCAAGCATCTGCGGCTGCGCGGACTGCTCGAAATCTGGCTCTATGTGCATGTGCCGCTGACCTTCGCGCTGATCGCGGCGCTGTCGGCGCACATCATCAGCGTCTTCTTTTACTGGTAAGGCGGGGGAGGGGGACCCATGAGCTTCATCCTGCGCCGCATCGCGACGACGAAGACCGGCAAGCAGATCATCCGCGACCAGGCGCTGCCCGGCGACACGATCACGCTCGGCCGCGAGGGCGGCAACACCATTCATGTCGCCGACCTGGCGGTGAACCCGCATCATGCGACGATCAGCAGCTCCGATGGGCGCCATGTCCGCGTCGCGGCGCTGGAAGGGCTGGGATTCGATTTCAACGGCCGCGCGGTCGAGGTCGCCGACATCGACAGCGCCGCGGGCGCCGAACTGCGCTTCGGCGGCCACCGCCTGACCATCGCGCGCGAGGGCGATGGGATCATCCTGCTCGTCGAACGGATCGACGATCTGTCGCAATCGTCGAAGGACGTCGACGAGGCCAAGGCCTTTTCGCTGCAATCGGTGATGCCGGGCAAGCGTGTCGGCGCCTGGACCTTTGCGATCCTGATGCTGATCGCCTTTCTGGTCGGGCCGATCTGGGCCTGGTCGACCTATCGCAACGTCGACGAGCGGCCGCAAGGATTCCACGCCGACAGCACATGGCTGTCGGGTCCCTTGTCGAGCGCCCATGCCAGCCTGAAGAACGACTGCCAGTCGTGTCACGTCGAACCTTTTGTGGCCGTGACCGACACGGCGTGCGTGAACTGCCACACCGGCGAGCACAAGGCGATGAGCATGGCGCATGCCGACGCGCCGGCCGCGATGCTGCTCGCCGCGCGGCATCCGCCGGGGGTGGGCGAGAAGATTCTCGCGGGCTTTGCCAAGACCTTCAACCGGCCGCAGGGCCGCTGCGTCGATTGTCACACCGAACATGAAGGCGCCGGACCGATGCCGGCGACGCCGCAGAAATTCTGCGCCGACTGCCATGACGGGATGCAGGGCCGGCTGAAGGCCGCGGGCCACCCCACCCAGCTGGCCGATGCCGCCGATTTCGGCACCAGCCACCCGCAATTCCGCCCGCTGGTCCGCGCCGCGCCGGGCGCGAAGGCGGAGCGCGCGATGCCCGGCAAGGCGCTGGTCGATTATAACGGCCTGAAATTCCCGCACGACGTCCATCTGCAGGCGACCGGCGGGGTCGCGCGCATGGCGGCGAGCTTCCGCGGCCGCTATGACTTCGGCAAGAAGCTGGAATGCGAAAATTGCCACCGGCCGGAAGCCGACGGCGTCGGGCTGAAGCCCGTGGAGATGGAGCGCGACTGCGCGATGTGCCACAGCCTCGCCTTCGAAAGCGTCGGCGGCGTCACGCGGACGCTGCGCCATGGTCAGCCCGATCAGGTGGTGGCCGACCTGATGGCCTATTATCGCTCGACGCCGCCCGCCCGGCCGCTCCAGCTTGGCGGTATGCAGCGCCGCCGGCCCGGCCAATATGCCGAAGGCGAAGTCTACAACATCTATTTCCGCGAGGCCGCGGTACGCCCCGGCCGTGCCGAAGATGCGGTGCGGGCGGTCTTTTCGAAGGGCGGCGCCTGCTATGACTGCCACACCATCTTCGCGCCGCAATCGGGCAACAACTGGCGCGTGATGGCGGTGAACCAGACGCCGCGCTTCCTGCAGAAAGGCTGGTTCGACCATGATGCGCATAAGGAAACGGCGTGCGCCGACTGCCATGTCGATGCGCCTGCGTCGAAACAGGCGCCCGACATGCTCGTCCCCGGCCTCGCCCAGTGCCGCGATTGCCACGTCGGCGAAACCGGGGCGCGGCTGGTCAAGGTCAAGACCGCGACCGAATCGCCCTGTGCGATGTGCCATGAATATCATTCGGACGGCGGCAAGCCGTGGCAGCCGCAGCGGGAGCGCAAGAAAAATGTGACGGCGATCACAGATCGTCCATCTCCCGGCACCTATGGTGTGATTCTGGTCACAGGCCCCGAATCGCGCGGTCTTTATGATGTGAGGTGGCGCACACCGGTTTTGCCGGCGGCGAGGCGAGGCGGATGATAACAGGGCGGCCGGGACCAGCCGGCCGGAGCAGGGGACGCACATGCTGATCGCCCAGATCACCGATATCCATATCGGATTCGATCCGGACAATCCGGCCGAATATAATCGCAAGCGGCTCGACGAGGTGCTCGACGTGCTGATCGAGGGGCCGAACCGGCCCGACCTGCTGCTGGCGACCGGCGATATTTCGGACCGCGGCGATGCCGACAGCTATCGCCGGCTGGCGACGGCGTTCTCGCGCTGCCCCTTCCCCGTGTGGCCCAGCGTCGGCAACCATGACCTGCGCGACAATTTCAATGCCCAGTTTCCCGGGTTCGACGACGGCAACGGTTTCATCCAATATGTGATCGACCTGCCCGAACTGCGCCTCGTCACGGTGGACACGCTGGAGGAGGGACGTCACGGCGGCGCCTTTTGCGATGTGCGCGCCGCATGGCTCGATGCCGAACTGGCAAAGGCGCCGGACAAGCCGACCTATATCGTCATGCACCATCCGCCGGTCGAAAGCGGCATCGAGTGGATGAACACCGACCCGCGCGAACCGTGGGTGGCGACCTTTACCGGTGTCGTGCGGCGCCACCCCCAGGTGCGCGGGCTGATCTGCGGCCACCTGCACCGCAGCGTGACGGTGGCATGGGAAGGGCGCACGATCGCCATCTGTTCATCGACCGCGCCGCAGGTGTCGCTCGATTTGCGGCCGATCGACGAGAACAGGCCCGACGACCGCCCGATGATCGTGGCGGAAGATCCCGCCTATGCGCTGCATCGGTGGAACGGGCGCGAACTGGTCAGCTTCTATGACCATGCCGGCGCGCACACGATGCTGGCCAAATATGACGAACGGTTGCAGCCGCTGGTGCGCGAGCTGAAGGCCGAACGGCCGCGCTGACCCGACGCGTCAGGTCGGGTGCGGCTCGCCCACGTCATAGAGGTCGAGACGGCGGTCGCCGATGCCGAGTACCGGCCATGCGGCGCGCCACTGCGCGATGTGCGATGATGCGAAATGGCGGTCGAGCGCGGCCCGGTCGGACCAAAGCTCCTTCACATGGATAAGGCCGGGGTCAAGGACATCCTCGGCATAGCTATATTCGATGCAGCCATCCTCGGCGCGGCTGGCCGCGACCATTGCCTGCATCGCCGGCCGCGCGTCGGGGACATTCGCGGCGGGCAGGCGGATGGTCCCAACGATCAGCAGCATCGCCCCTAATAGCCCCGCGTCAGGTCGATCTGCGGTTCGACGGCCTCGCCCCTTTTCCAGCGATCGAGGTTCGCCAGGAAACGCTCGGCCGCGCGGATGAACATCATGTTCTGGGCGCGGCCCGACAGGTGCATGGTGATATGCGCATTGTCGAGGCTCCACAGCGGATGATCGGCGGGGAGCGGTTCGGGCGTCGTCACGTCAAGAAAGGCCGCCGCGATCTGTCGATCGTTGAGCGCGGTGACGAGCGCGTCCTGATCGACGACGCTGCCGCGCGCGATGTTGATCAGCGTCGCGGTCGGCTTCATCGCCGCAAGTTCGGCCGCGCCGATCATGCCGTCGGTTTCGGGCGTTGCCGGCACCGCGAGTATCACCCAGTCATAATCGCCGAGCCGCGCGCGCCATTGGTCGGGCGTCAGCGTGTTCGGTCCGGCGGAGCGGCGGACGACCGCGACATCGACACCGAAAGCCTTCAGCCGTTCCTCGACCAGCTTTCCGATCGCGCCATAGCCCAGCAGCAGGGCGCGTGATCCGAGCAATTCCACGGTGCCGGGCGATTCCGTCAGCCATTCGCGGCGTTCCTGGGCCCGAACCACCTCGCGATAGCCCTTGGCGACAGTCAGCATCCCCATGACGACATATTCGGAAATGGTGACAGCGTTGATTCCCGCGCCGTTGGTGATGATCGTTCCCCGTTCCCGCAGCAAGTCGAGCGGGACGCCGTCGATGCCGGAATAGATGGAATTGAGCCATTTGAGGTTCGTGGCAGCCGCGATCGCGATTGCCATATTCCCTTTGTCATACATATCGAACCAGCCGATTTCGGCCTTTGGCGCCAGGGCAACCGCATCCTCTTTGGTTTCAAAGAAATGGGGCTCGACCCAATCGGGCAGCCGATTTTCGACAATCGGCCGGATCAGGCCTGAGAGAACGGCAACGGTCTTGGTCATACACGGATCCTTCCAATTCTCCGCAAATCGTCGGCGACGGGAAGATATTATGCCTCCAGGCGCCAGTCCCAGCCAAGCGGGTCGCCGTCCATCACCTCGACCCCCGCCAGCGCCAGTTCGTCGCGCAGCGCGTCGGATGCGGCGAAATCTTTCGCGGCCCTGGCGTCCTTGCGCCGTGCGAGAATGGCGTCGATTTGCGCTTCGTCCATTTCGGCCGCCTTCGGACGGACCCGCAGATCGATGCGCGCCAGCGTCAATATGTCGAGGCCCAGCATGGCATCCATCGCGGCGAGCGCCGATTTTTTTTGTCCGGCGTCGACCTTCTTCATCGCCGCCGCTTCTTCGAGCAGGGTCAGTGCGATCGGGGTGTTGAGATCGTCGGACATTGCAGCGTCGAATTTGTCGAGCAGGTCGCTCAGGCGGCGGTCGGTCACCTGTCCGTCTTCGGCGTCGCGCACGGCCAGGGTCGCCATCACCAGTCGCTTGAGCCGGGTGAGCGCCGCGCCCAGTCCGTCCCACGAAAACTCCAGCTCGCTGCGATAATGGGCCTGCAAGCACATCAGGCGATAGGCGAGCGGGTGATAGCCGCGATCGATCAGCAACGGCACGCGCAGAAATTCGCCGGTGCTTTTCGACATCTTGCCGCTGCGGTCGACCAGGAAATTATTGTGCATCCATATCCGCGCGCCGCTGGCGTCGGAACAGCTATGCGCCTGATTCTGAGCGATCTCGTTCGGATGATGGATCTCGCGGTGGTCGATGCCGCCGGTGTGGATGTCGAACGGAAAGCCGAGCAGCGCCTCCGACATCACCGAACATTCCAGGTGCCAGCCCGGCGCCCCGCGTCCCCATGGCGAATCCCATTCCATCTGGCGCGTTTCGCCCGCTGGCGTCTTGCGCCAGATCGCGAAATCGGCCGGATGGCGCTTGCCGTCGACCGGATCGATGCGGCTTTCGCCCTCCTCGGTGCCGTGGCGCGCGAGGCGGCCATAGTCGGCGACGGTGGTGGTGTCGAAATAGAGGCCGCTGTCCAGTTCGTAGCAATGCCGGGGCGCAATCGTATTTGCGAAATCGATCATCTGCGGCACATAGTCGGTGGCGATCGACCAGTGGGCCGGCTGGCGGATATTCAGCGCCTTCACGTCCGCCCAATAGGCCTGCGTATAATGGCGCGCGATGTCCCAGATCGAGGCTTTTTCACCCTTTTGGGCGCGCTCCGCCGCCGCCTTTTCCAGCTTGTCCTCGCCCGCGTCGGCATCGTCGGTCAGATGTCCGACGTCGGTAATATTGATGACATGGGTCAGCCGGTATCCCTTGGCCGACAGGGTGCGGCCCAGCGTGTCGGCGAAGACATAGGCGCGCATATTGCCGATGTGCGGATAATTATAGACCGTCGGCCCGCACGAATAGACGCGCGCCTCGCCCGGATGGACGGGGGTGAAGGTTTCAAGGGCGCGCGTCAGGCTGTTGAACAGCTTCAGCGGGCGGGGCGCGGGCGCATCGGTCATGCCCGCGCCCATGCCCCGCGCCGGGGCGCGCCGTCAACCGAAAGGCGCCGCGCGCCGCCGCCGCTCAGTCGCCCGGCGGCGCCCACAGATCGTCGTTGCCTGCCCCCGTGACGGGATCGTCGAGCAGGGGTTCGCCCGTCATCGGATCGATGTCGCGCATCGTGATGAGGGGCACCGGCAGGCTGCCTTCGCCCGTTTCGTCGCGCTTCTCGTCTTCTTCTCGCTCGACGACGTCCTGGACCGGGAAAAGCGAAGCGAAGCTGTCGTTACCGCCGCCGGTGACGGCGCAAGAGGCGGGATTCGCGATGATGCAACCATTGAAGGTCGATCGCGCGTCGAATCCGTTGCCGGGACCGTTGACTGGCGATCCGTTGACGTTGAGCAACGGAATGGCATCGAGCCCCGTGATCTGGCCGTTGGGGCCCAGATGGACGCCATTGATCACAATCCGTGCCGGACCGTTGGTGCCGATGTCGAGACCGCCGGCGCCGAAGGTCAGGCCGCGCCGCTGTGCGAAGTCGGTGCCCGCGCCGCTGTTCTGGACATAGAAGCCGCCCGACACATTGACGCTGATCCGGCCGGCGAACAAGGCGCCTTCGTCGCTGGTCACGCCATCGTTCTGCGCCAGGCGTGTCGAGATGGCGTCGGTCGTCGTGGCGGCCGCCACGTCCCCGATCGCCTGCGTCGTCGCGACGATGATGTCGTCGGAAATGATCGTCAACGTCCCCGCCGGGGCCGTGCCGTTGCTGAGCCGGACCGATCCCTGGCCCAATATCACCTCCAGCGCTTCGTTGGCGATCAGGTCGAGCCCGTTGGCGCTGCCCATATTCGTCATCTGGACATTGCCGATCACGCGCGCCTTTCCGGGCGTCGACAGCGTCAGGAATCCGTTCGGGCCGATGTTCGGGCTGTTGCCGCCGCCCGACAGGGTAAAGCTGTCGATGACGAGGTCCGGCGGCGCCGATGTGCCCACCGACGACCCGCCGACCGTGGTGACGGCCGGTGCGAACACCGCGATCGATCCGCCGAAAACGCGCGCGATCTCGGCGGCGTCGAGATGGAAGCCGTTTCGCGTGCCGGTGCCGCCGACAAAGGTCTGGCTGTCGGTGTCGCTATTGGTGAGCGACACCGTCTGCGTCGAACCGATCGCCCCAACACGGCCCGCGCTGCCGATTGCGATGTCGGCGCCGCCGAGAGCGATCGTCTGACCGGACACGACACCATTCACGGCCAGCGTCCCGCCCGCCGACACGTCGACCGCGTTTGCGGCAAGCTGGCCCAGCGTGATCGCGTTGGCGCCTGTCGTGCGCACATTGGCCGTTCCGGCGATCGTCGCCGACGCGATGGCGACGCTGCCGCTGTCGTTGGTCACGGTCGCACCGCCGACATCGGTGACGATGCTGGCGAAGGCGACATTGCCCCTTCCCGCGATCGTGGCGGTATCGGCGCTGACGCTGATCGGTCCGGCCGAAGCCAGTCCATCGACCGCGGCCGCGCCCGTCGCCGCCGCGATTTGCGTCGTGCCGCCTGATTGCCAGTTGCTGCCGGTAACCGCGCCACCCGCATCGGCGGCGATGCGGGCGGTGTTCGCGGCGGTGCTGTCGATCGTGAAACCGACGCTGGAGCCGGAACTGGAACTCGAGTTGGGATCGAAGGGCACATAGGTCAGCGAATGGTCATCCGGACCCAGTCCCGTCGTCGTCGCATTGGCGAGCGCGATGTTGCCCGCCGCGCGCACGTCGATGTCGTCGCCGGCGGTGACATTGGTCAGCGATGCGTCGGTTTGGGCGATGACCAGCATATCCTCGCCCGCCGTGCCGCCGGTTATCGCCGCTGCCTGTCCGGCGTTCACCCCGAACATGCGCGCCGCCGCGCTGTCGGTCAGCGTGACGTTTCCGGCGGCATCGACGAACAGATTGCCCTCCGCCACGTCGCCGAGGCTGGTGTCGACATAGCCGCCGTTGGCGCGCGCCGACGCCGTGATGTCGCCTTCCGAATTGAGGAAGATGTCGCCGCCAGCGACATAGCTGCCGGTCAGGTTGCCGGCCGCGAAGATGGACGTCGTGCCGGCCGAACTGGCCTGAGCGATCCCGACGTCGCCGCCGGTTCCGAAGGCAAGAAGCGAGGTGCCGGCGGCCACCGGACCGGTGACCGCGATATCATAGGCGCTGAGGAAGACAGATTGATCCGCAGCGATCGATCCGCCGCCTATGCCGCGCAGGTTCGGCGCCGTGCCCGACGCGAAAAGATCGACAAAGAGGCCCGCGTCGATCGCGTTGAAATCGATCGACATCGCATTGACCGACACGAAGCCGCCCGCGGTCGAATTGCCGAGTTCGGCGGATGTCGCGGAAAAGATGCTGATATCGCCGCCGGTGATGATCGAATTGGTGCCGGTCCGGAAAAGGCCGACGAAACTGGCCGTGAAGTCATTCACCGCTTCGGCATGTTCGACGATCGTGGCACCCTGACTGTTGACGAAGATATCGTTGGCTGCAAGCCGATCGACGTTGATGCCGAGATTGACGGAGGTCAGCCGCATCGTTCCGCCGGCGCTGAGTTCGGTGCCGGGGTCGCCGAGGATCGAGGAACTTGCGGTGGCTGTCATGTTCCCGCCGGCCCCTATTGTCGGTGCTGCTCCGCGGCCGATATGGCGAACGCCGATGGCCGTTCCCGCCTGTATCGACAAATCTCCGCCGACATCGAAAATTCCGGCATTCTCGCCGTACACGCCGACGGCAGACGTCGTCGCGAGACTCGCACCTCCGTCTATCGTTACGACGCCGCCCTGCGTTCCGACAAAGATGCCGTCGGCCGCTTCGCTGAGATCGCCGAAGCCGCCAAATCCACTCGTCGGACCGGAGGCTAAGGCCTGCGCCGACAGGCTGGCCATGCTGATGGTGCCGCCGGTGCCGCTGAGCAAGGCAATGCGGCCCGCTTCGTCGCCGTTGGCGGTAATCGTGGTGGGACCAAGGTCGATGAGGCCGCCGTCGCCGCCGGTCGTCGACATCGCTTCGATCGAGGCCGTCCCGCCTGCGGTCTCCGAAACGTCGCCGGCGGTGCCGTTCGCGCCGGTGCCGATGCCGCCGTCGCCGCCCGATCCCGATGCGCCGCCGAGCTGGATTTCGACATTGATTCCGCCGGTCTGGATAGTGCCGTCGTTGGCGGCCAGTCGAACGGTGCCGCCCGTGCCGCTGCCCCCGTTCCCGCCATTGCCGCCCGTAAGCCCGGAGAGAAAGCCGCTGTCGGAACCGGTTCCGCCGTCACCACCGAAGCCGCTGCTGGAGAATAATATGGGGCCGGCCGGCAATTGTTCGATCGACCGATCCAAGGTGACGGTTGCCCCCTCGATGGCGAGCACCTCGATCGTGCCGCCAATGGCGTCGCCGCCATTGCCGCCATTGGGAGCGACAGTCGGATTGGCCGAGAAAGGAAGGCCGCCAGCACCGCCCGCGCCGCCATTGCCGCCGACGAGGAAATAATCCGGAGTCACGATCGCCGCGCCATTTGTGCCCTGCGCCCGAAAACGTGCGGTGCCGCCCGATGCGTCGCCGCCATTGCCGCCTGCGCCGTCGCCTCCGTCCGACCCCGCCCCGCCCGCTGCCGAGGAATCGATCGCCACGTTGAGCGCGGCGGCGTCGAAATCGTCCACGATCAACTGGGCAAGGCCGCCGCTGCCGTCGCCGCCATTGCCGCCATTGGCGCCGAACCCGCCTGCTCCGCCGTTGCCGGTAGCCACGCTGCTGAGCACGCCCGTCGCCAGGATTTCCAGGGCGATGGTCGCCGATCCGCCCTGTCCGTTGCCGCCGTCGCCGCCGATCCCGATGCCCGTCGAGGCCCCGGAGCTGCTCGACGGGAAATGGAGTCCGCCGGTTCCCCCGATCCCTGCTGCGCTGGCCGTCAGCGTATCGGTGCCCAGGCTGCCCGAAACCACATTGATCGTCGCCGATCCGCCCGTGCCCGTGCCGCCGTCGCCGCCGGGCTCGTTGGCGGGGAAGCCGAAGGAGGAGGAGAATGTTCCGCCGGTTCCGCCGGTTCCGCCGGCCGATGCGGTCATGCTGCCGACCGTCACGCTCGCGCCGTCGATCGTGATCGTTGCCTGACCGCCCTGTCCCGCGCCGCCCGCGCCGGCAGGCGTGATGGTCGACATGAAATTGTCGCCCGCCTGTCCGGCACCGCCGGTGCCGTTCGCCGATACGGTGACGCTGCTGGCGGCGAAGGTGCCACCCAGAAGGTTGACCTGTGCATTGCCGCCGGTGCCGCTGCCCGCCACGCCGGGGCGCGTCTGTCCGGTCGCATTGGCGCCGACGAGCAGGGCGCCCACCGATACCGTGCCGCCGGTCTGGGTGAAGCTGGCACTGCCGCTGGTTCCGTTGCCGGTGGCGGCATCGGTCATCGCCATGCCCTGAATCGACATATTCGTGCCCGCGGCCAGCGTGCCGCCCGTGACCAGCGCCGACGCGCTGCCGCCCGGGCCGTTCGACTGCACCGTGAAAGAGCCGGTTGCGCCGACGATCTGGTTATCGCCGACGGTGAGCGTCGCGCTGGTGTCGCCGATGAACAAGCCGTTGCCGCCGTTGACGACCACACGGCCCTGTCCCGGCGGCGGCGCGGCAGGCAGAAATGGCGGCGGGAGCAGTTGCTGCGGCCCGACTGTCATCGCGCCGCTGGCGCGCGCCGTGATGCTGCTGGGGAATAGCGCATCGGCGACGGTCATGTTCGCGGTGCCGGTGGTCGTGGCGGGGGTTGCGGCCAGTTCGCCCGCGACGACATTATAGCCCGCTGCCAACCGGACGGCGCCGTTCGGCTCGGTCTGAGCCACCGTCGCATCCGCATAGCCGACCCTGCCGGAAACCAGCATCGACACGGCGTCATTCTTGGGCACCGCGACGAAATATATCCGGTTGTCGTTCGGGCTCGCGTCCAGATGCGCCTCGCCGGAGGTGCCGCCGGTGTGAACGATCGCCTCGCCGTCGACCGCGCCGGTCAGAACATCGATGTCGAACAGGCCGGCGTTGATGCGGATATCGGCCGATTCGGCAGCGACATAGGCGGTCGAGCCGTCGGCGCTGACCGCCCCGCGCTGGATGATGCGCGGCGCGACCATCGCGATATAGCTGTCGCCCGGGCTGCCGGCGACTTGCGCGCCGATGAAGGCCCCCGATGATATCTCGATTGCCGACTGGCTGTTGGTGGCGCCGCGGAAACGGATCGTTCCGGACGGGCCGAACAACCCGCCGGTTGTGTCGATGTCGTTGGCGGTCAGGATCAGGCTTCCGACATTCATCACCGCATCGGGGCCGATCAGGATGCCGCCCGCGTTATAGAACCAGATGGCGCCGCCCTGCGTGTTCGTGGAGCCGCCGGGCGACCCGACATAGCTGTTGACCTCACCATACAGGCCGATCTGGCGCGAAATCGATCCGCCGGTCCCCGTCACAAAACGGTTGAGCACGACATAGGCGGGATCGGTGCCATAGAAGTTCAATATTTCGGTGTCGGGCAGGAAATTGATCGTCCCGCCGGTCGGCGCGGTGTCGGTCGGCGTCCAGTTGATGATCGCGTGGGGATTGCCGCCGCTGCCGGCAACGACGACGTCGGTCGTCGGCCCGGCGGTGCCCGGATCGATGCCGGGGCTGATCGTCGCCGCGCCGGGTACGGTCGGCGTCCCGGTGCCGTTGACCTGGGCCAGTGCGGGCCCGCCGTGCGCCAGCGCGATCAGGCCGGCGGCCACGGCACAGCTTTGCAACAGACGCTGGCGGGTCGGGCGGAGGGTCGCGATAGCACGCATGGCAGTCATCCTCGATGCGTTGGTCATGATCAGCGCGCCTTCACGCCGAACTGGGTGGTAAAGGACACCAGGAACCGCGGGTCGGGCCGATCGGCCAGGAAGCCGCCGCGATTGAGCGGCACGGCCAGCGTCATGTCGAGCCGCCCGATGTCGCCATAGGTGAGGCGCAGGCCGCCGCCGGCCGAAAACAGCTTTTGCGGATCGAGCCCGTCGAAGGCCCGATCCTCGTTCCAAACCCAGGCGGCGTCGAAAAAGGCGAAGGGCTGGACCGCGAAGCTTTGTCGGTTGCGGGGGATGAGCGAACCATATTTCGCCTCCAACGCCACCGCGACGCCGCTGTCGCCGATGACCGTGCCGGGATCGAAGCCGCGGCCGACGGTGAAGTTGCCGCCCGAAAATTCCTCATAGGCGAGCAGCGGGTCGCTCGCCCATTGCGCACGGGGCGCGGCCGACAGGGCAAAGTCCTTCACGGGGCGCCATTCGGCGATCGCGTTGGCCCGCAGCAGAAAGGCGTCGGGCTTGCCCTCGACACGGGTCAGCGGCACCGCGCCGGGCAGGAAACAGGCGGCGCCCGCGGGGCCGCAATCGTCGCTGGCGCCCAGGAAGCTGACGCCTTGGCGCGCCTCGAGCGAGGTGGCGAGCGACCAGCGCGGTTCGGACGGGCTGAAGCCGCCGCGCCCCGCGATCGATGCCGGGTCGACCCACAGCGCGTCGGCGCGGGCGCTGAAGACGCGCAGCCGATCGCGGTTGATCGGCACGCCGCCAAGGTCGATGTCCTGGTCGATGACGTCCAGCCCGCCGCCGAGCGACAGGCGCCGCGCCTGCGTCAAGATCAGCGGATAGGAGGCGAAGACGCTGACGATCTGCGTATCCGACTTGAACGGAAAGGCCGGGATTTCGGGGCGCGTCCACGCATAGGTATAGCTGGCGCCCAGCCGCAGCCCCTCGCTGCCGACGCGGAACTCGTGCGCGAGTTGCAGCACCTGCTGTTCCTTGAAATCGGCGGTGGAATAGATGCTGGCGGTCGTCAGGTCGCCCATGCCGGTGAGGCCGGCGAAGCGCGCCCGCGCGACCCCCGCCCAGCGCCCGACATCCTTCGACCCGAAATTCTGGATATTGGTGTCGAACATCACCGGGGTACGGGTGACCGAGACTTCGCCCACGACCTCGCCCGGAACGCTGCCGGGGCGCAGCGTCAACCGCGCATCCATCCCCGGAATATCGCGGGCCAGGAGCAGATAGCGTTCGGCATCGACGATATTGAAGACCGGCTGATCATCCAGCTTGGACAGATAGCGTTGCAGGAGGCGTTCGTTGTTTCCCGCATCGCCGCGCACCTCGATCCGCGTCATCCGCGCGGCGAGGATGTCGAGCCGAACGACGCCGTCGTCGATCGTCTGCGGCGGGACGCGGACGGCGGCGAGATAACCGCGCGCGCGCAGCATCGTCGCGGCGCGGTCGCGGATGTCGCAGACGACCGCGATGGGCAGGTTTTCGCCCACGCGGCCCGTCCAGCTTGCGTTGAGCACCGCGGGATCGATGCCGGTCACGGTCGAGAACTCGACGCGGCGCAGCGTCACGCGAATGTCGCCATAGTCGGGGCTGGCGAGCGGGCAGGGCGCGCGTTCGATGCCGTCGTCGGCGGCCAATATCTGTTCGTTGGTGGTGATCGTCGGGGCCAGCACCGGCTGCTGGATCTCCTCACGCGTCGGGATCTGTGGTGTGGGCTGCGCCTGCGCCATCGCGACCTGCGCCAGTCCCATGGTAAGCGCCGCAACCGAAACCGCCAGCGGCACGCGCCCGTGCCCCCGATTCGTCCGGCTCCGCCAGACAGCGCCCAAATCCCCCACGTCGATCATCGTCACCCCTTGCGTGCCAATCCACGTCCCGTCGCCGGAACGCGCTCATTCAGCGATTCTGCCGGCGATCCGGCAGAATGAATAATCGACCCAAGGAAGGAAGCCGCCTTATTGCCCGGGGCGGCCTTTCTCTCCTTGCTATCAGATGGATGGGGCGGGTTCAATGGCGACTCGCCCCGCCATCCGTGCGGGCGGGTCAGCCCCCGGCGGTTTCCGCCTCGGCCATCGCATCGACCAGCCGGTTGAGCTGCGGCGTGCAGCCCTTGGCCATCAGCGTCTCGACCGAGCCCTCCGCGGTGTCGGGCGCCGCGTCGAGCTGTGCGAAACGGACCGTGACCGGCGCGGCCAGACCGGCGCCCGACAGGCGGTAATCGACGCCATATTGGATCGGCACCGTGTCGGTCGGCCATTTGCGGAAGTTCGCGCCCGCGACAATCGCCACGGTTTCGCTGCGATCGCCCTGATCGATCTTCAGCAACTGGTCGCTTTCCATATGCGGGCGCCACAGCAGCAACGTCGCCGGATCGGTAACGCAGAAAGTGCCGCCCTCGCGATAGTCGAGCAGCCACAGATTGGGCGCCCGCACGTCCTGCGGCGCGGTTTCGCCCGGCCCGCGGGAGAAACCGCCGCGCGCCCGCATCGTCGGTCCCTTTGCCAGCATGCGCGTGACGGTGGTGCCCATCGACTGATTGGCCTGAACCGTCCCGCTGGCGCCGAAGCTGCCCGGCCCGGACAGGGTGCGCGTCTTGCCCGCCTGCATCAGCACGACCTTGTCGCCCGCGACCAGCGTCACGCGGTCGCTGGCCTTCAGCTTGGCGCCGGTGGGATATTTCGCGGCCGACGGGCCGGTGGACCGGACGACCATCGATTGCGCGGCGGCGGTGCCCGCGACCGCGACGGCCATGACGGCGGCCGCTGCGGTCAGCCCCAGGCGGCGCGCGCGGAGGTCAGGAAAGAACATAGCTTTCTCCTTTTTTCGTCTCGTTCAGGCGTTCTATCAGGAACATGATGGCTGGTTCCTGACCGAATTCGGACGCCAATGCTGTGGCGGCGGTCACATAGGCGGTTTTGTCGCCCGCCCCATGGGCGGCGACCAGCGCGGCGATGCGTGCGCGCTGGTCGGCGGTCAGGTCCGGCCGGGGCGTGAACACGTCGACGGGCTGCGCCCGGCCGCGGAGCGTGACGCGGCCCATCGGGATCAGGTCGTCGCGTCCGGCATGGGCCGCCGCCTCGGCCGATATCAACACGCCGGTCTTCAGGCTCTTGTTGGCCGATTCGAGGCGCGAGGCGGTGTTCATGCTGTCGCCGAGCGCGGTATATTGAATGCGTCCCTCGCCGCCGAAATTGCCGACGATGGCGTCGCCGACGTGCAGGCCGACGCGCGTCATGCCCAGCGGCGGGACGCCTTCGGCCATGTCGATGCGGTAGCGTTCGCCAGCTTCGTACATGGCAAGCGCCGCGGCGGCGGCGCGCTGGCCGTCGTCGGGGCGGCTAAGCGGCGCGCCCCAGAAAGCGACGACCGCATCGCCCACGAACTTGTCGATCGTGCCGCCATGGTCCAGCACCACATCGGACAAGCGGTCGAGATATTCGTTCAGCAGCCGCGCGACGGTTTCCGGCGTGATCGCGTGACTGAGCTTTGTGAAGCCCTCCAGATCGGTGAAGACGCAGAAGATTTCGCGCTTTTCGCCCGTCAGCGACAGCCGGTCGGGGTCGCGCATGATCTGCGCCGCGACATCGGCGGGAAGATATTTGCCGAGCGCCGACTGCGCGAAGGCGCGCTGGCGCGATCCGACGGTGCGTGCGGCCGTGCCGACCGCGGCATAGCCGAACAGCCAGCCGACCGCCCAGCCGAAAGCGGGCAGGGTGGTCGTATCGACGCCGCGTCCATGCACCCAGAAGGGGAAGGCGATCAGAAAGCCGATCTGAAACAGAAAGGCGGTGGCGACCCAATGGGCGCGCATGTCGATCAGGCTGGTCAGGCCGCCCGCCAGGACGACCAGCAGCGCCAGCACCCATAGCTGCGGGCCGGGGATCGGCACCGACCAGGCCTTGTCGAGCTGTTGCGCCAGCATGTGCGCGTGGACTTCCATCCCGATCATCGTTTCATGGCGGTTCGTCAGCGGATCGAGAAAGCGGCTGAGCGGGATATTGAACTGGTCGTTGTCGATGATGTCGCCGCCGATCAGCACATAGCGCCCGCGCACCAGCTCGGCGAGGCCGGCGCGGGTGTCGTCGTCCATGTCCATCGCGAAGGTGTCGATCGGGATATTGGCAAAGACCGGCTCTTCCTGACCCTCGGCGGCGCGCGCGGGCATCAGGAAGCGGATGCTGCCCTGATAATCGGCATGGGCGGCATCGACCGGCGCCAGCGCATTGGCCATCAGCGGCGGCAGGTTCGCGGGCCGGTCGGGCCAGCGGCGGATCACCCCGTCCTCGTCGGTGCGGAACAGCACGCTGGTCGGGCGGGTTTTCGCCGTCGTCACATCGGCCAGATAGGATTCGAGAAACTTCTGCTGTTCGAAGAAGATCGCGTCGGGATTGCTCGACTGTTCGGCATAGGCGAGCCAGGTCGGCGTCGTCATCGCGCGAAGCTGCGCCTTCAGCAGCGGGTCGTCGGGGCGCGGCGAATCGAACGCGATGTCGATACCGATCGACGTCGCGCCCATGCGGTCGAGATTGGATAATGCCCGCGCCAGCAAGGTGCGGTCGAGCGGCGAGCGGATGCCGGTGTTGAACAGCGTTTCGTCATTATAGGTGATCATGACGATCCGGCTGTCCTGCCCGACATGCGGCGCCATCGCCGTCGCCCGCGCATCGTAAAGCGCGCGCTCGGCATCGCGGGCAAAGGCGATGTCCCAGCTGTATCGGGCGATGAAGACTGCGACGGCCAGGAACAGGATGGTGACGGCCAGACGCACCGGGCCGAGCTGGGTGAAAAGCCGCCGGGCACGCTTGCGCAGCGGCACGGCCGGCGGCCGGTCGCCTTCCACGGGCGGCGGCGTATCGATGCTCCTGCTCGTCATATCAGCGCGCCGCGCGGCCCGCAGCCTCCCCGTCCGGTGCGGCGGCGACGCTGCGGCTGTCGGTCAGCAGCGCCTGCGCGCCGTCGCCGATGATCGCAAAGCCCGCCCAATAATAGGGGTGCGAAGTCTGCTTGTCGTCCATCAGCTTCATCTGCGTGCCCCACAGCGCGTCGGCGACGCTGGTCCCGCGCGCGGCGCCGAACAGGCCGCCGATCAGCCGCTTGGTCGCGTCGAAATCGTCGGGTGCGGGCCAGTGGCTGGCGATCACCGACCGGCCGCCGGCGCCGATGAACGAGCGGACGAGGCCGTCGAGCGCATTGCCGCCGCCGCTCGCCACGCCGGCTTCGCGCGTCGCCGCGACCGACGCGGCCCCGGCGGTGTCGCACGCCGACAGGATGACCAGATCGGCATCGATCTTCAGATCATATATTTCCTGGAAGGTCAGCAGTCCGTCCGAATCGCCGCTGCCGAAGGAGGTGACGAGCGCCGGGCGCGCCGGGCAGGACGGGCGCGGCGCGGTGACGAGGCCGTGCGTCGCGAAATGGATGATGCGATAATCGGTGAGGTCGGTGCGATCCTTCACCGCCGTATCGGTGAAGGCGCCGCCGGTCAGCAGGGTCGCCGCATCGCGCCCGACCGCGCCGCTGGCCGTCACCAGCTCGGCCGCCGAAATCGGGCGCGCCCACTGATCGACGCTCCACAGGCATTCGCCATCGACGGCGGCGCCCGCGCCGCCGCGCGTGCCGAGCGAGGGCAGCGTCTTGCCGGCAACCGGCAGATTTTCGCCGAGGCCGAAATATTGGTGTTTTGCCGCCGACGGTGCGGCCTGGCGCGCGTTGCGGAAGGACAGTGCCGACACCGCAGTGCTGGGCCGCGTCGTCCGGCCGAGCCAGGCGATCCGGCGCATGTCGAACGGATCGGCATTGGGGTCGATCAGCCGTTGTTGATAGTCCGCCAGCCCGGTGTCGGCGGTGACGAGCAGGTTGATCGGCAGCCGCAGCATCCCGCCGTCGGGTTCGAAGATCAGGTGCGGAACGGCCGTCAGCCTGTCCGCGACGGGCCCGAAGAGCTGACCGTAGAGCTGGCGCGCCGTGGCGGCATCGAACGGATAGGTGACGCGGCGCCCGTTCTCGACAATGGAGATCGTCGAACGGATGGCATCGACCGCATTGTCGAGCGCGGCAGCACCGATGTCGGCGCGCCACAATTGGACGTTGGCGGGTTCGACGAGCATCGCATAGACGGCATCGCCGACGACCAGCATCTTCAGATAGGCTTCGTCGGCGTGCAGCACCTGCTGCAATTCGGGCAGGTCGAGCTTGCCCGGCGCGACGACGCGATATTGGGGGAAGGCCGACAGGGCGACGACGGTTTCGGCCTGCTGAAACGCCAGATTGTCGAGCTGGGTCTTGAGGTCGGCGCGCAGCGCGTTGGTTTCGGGCGACGGCGGCAATTGCGCGAGCCGGGCATCTTCGATCCGCGCGCGTTCGATGTCGCGGTTCAGCGTCGTCGCCTGGCGGAACAGCCGCGCGCCCTCGTCGCTGCCGCTCGACAATTCGCGGGCGAGCACCGCCTGCGTATCGGCGACGCCGGGGCGCACCTGCAACTGGCTGGCGACGAAGAAATCCCCGGCGGCCGACGGGTCGGTCGCGGCGCGTTCGGCGAGCAGCGCGTAATAGGGCGCCATCATATTGGCCATGCCGGTGGTCGACCGCTGCGACCCGGCCAGCGCCGCGATCACCTCGCGGTAGATGCCCAGCGCCTTTTCGTCCTGATCGTGGCGCGTCAGGAAGGCGGCATAGCGCGCCCGCGCCGAGGCGAGCGCGGTGGTTTCGGGATATTCGACGGCAAGCGCATTCACCGATTCCAGGAAGCGCGCCTCTGCCGCGGCGGTATCGCCCAGGGCTTCCTCCGCCAGCGCCAGTTCGCCCAGCATCTGCGAGCGCAGGCGGACGATCGAGGTGACGCGGCCGTCGCGGACGGTGAGCGCGTCGGACAGGCCCTTGAGCTGCGCCTGTTTGGCGGCTTCGGGGTTGCCGCGCAGCCGTTCGACCGTGCCCAGCAGGTGGACCGCCTGTGCATCGATGATCTGGGCGCGTTCGGCGGGCGACAGCCGTTCGCGGTCCGATGTCTGGCGAATGGCGCTGGCGCTGCTGCCGCTGTTGATGCCGGCGGTGATCGCGGGCGTCAGCGTGACGGCATTGCCGCTGACATCGACGCCGGTCGTCATCGGCGCCACCGGCGCCTGCAGCAAGTCGGCGGCGGCGTCGTAATTGCGCTGGTTCAGCGCGTCGATCGCGCGGAAATTGCGGCGCAGGCGAATCTGCACCGGGTCGGCGGTGCGGACGGCGTCCACCTCGTCGAACAGGCGCTGCGCTTCGGCAAATTCGCCGAGGTTCGATTTCTGAAGCGCGCGGTTGAGCGTGAATTCGCTGGGGTCGAGCCCGGCCGCCTCCTGCTCCTCCAGCGTGCGGCGCGACAGCGCCTCGAAAAATTCGGCCGCTTCGGCATAATCGCCGCTGTGGTTGCGGCGATAACCTTCGGCCAGCGCCTTGTCGACGTCGATCGTCCCGGCCAGCGTGCGCGCGAAACCGTCGTTGCCGCCGATCGAGGTCGTCGCGACCTTGATCAGCCCCGGCTGGACCTTGTGCTGGCGGATCGATTCGAGCGCGAGGCGCAGCGCATCGTCATAGGCGGCGAAGCCCTCGACCGTATAAGCGGTATTGCCCTCGGCCACGATATGCGTCTGCCAGGCCACGTCGCTGCCGCGCACGGTGCAGGCGCCGCCGGGCGCGCAAACGATCGCTTCGGCGCGTCCCTGTTCGATGCGGGTCAGGGCTTCTGCCTCGCTCGCGCGCAACATGCGGACATAGCCGACCGGCTGGCTGGCATCGCGGCACAGGATCGTCCAGGCGCGGTCGAACATGCCCTTGATCACCGAATCGCGGACCGTCGCCTGCACTTCGCACAGCGACCCGCCCTGATCGCCGATCGAAAAACTGTCGCGCAGCGTGGGGTCGGCTTCTTGCGCCGCGACCGCCCCGGGGGCGGCGAGTGCCGCGGCCAGGGCCGGCAGCCAATAGGAACGTCGAGCGGTCATTACGCAAATCCCCCAAACACATACCAAGACGCGCCTCGACGCGGCTTTCGCGGCAAGGCACGATATTCGTTGCTGTGGTACGACCCATTCCCTTGAGGCGGACCCTAAACCCTTCGCTGCAAAAAGGGAAGTGATCTGGGGCACAGCGGCTTGCGCGCGTTCGCGGGGCGACCTATCTGGACCGGGAACCCCAATTTCCGGCGAGGACAAAGATGAGCGGATTTGACGATCGTGAACGGGCCTTTGAAGCGAAATTCGCACGCGACCAGGAAGTGCAGTTCCGCATCACCGCGCGCCGCAACCGCTTGGTCGGCGAATGGGCGGCCGAACGCATGGGCCTGACGCCCGAGGAAACCGACGCCTATGCCAAGGCCGTCGTGCAGGCCGATTTCGAGGAAGCGGGCGACGAGGATGTGATCCGCAAGCTGGCGGGCGACCTGACCGCGGCCAAAGTGGACATCAGCGATGCCGAAATCCGTTCGGTGCTGAACGACAAGACCGCCGAGGCGCGCCGCCAGTTCATCGACAGCCAGAATTGACGCCGCCGTCATGGGCATGCGGGCGGACGATCTGAAAGCCATGATCGAGGCGGCGTTTCCGGGCGCCAGCGTGACGATCACCGATCTGGCGGGCGATAACGACCATTATTCGGCGCATGTCGTCAGCGAATCCTTTCGCGGACTGACCCGCATCGCACAGCATAAGGCGGTCTATGCCGCGCTCGGCGGCCGCATGGGCGGCGAACTTCATGCCTTGCAATTGACGACCGCCATCCCCTCATAAGGGGGCAGACGCGAAACCCATTTGGCGCACCGCGCCCCCGGAGATGATATGATGAGCGATCCCGCAACTCACGACCGCATTGCCAAGCTGGTCACCGAGCACCCCGTCCTGCTGTTCATGAAGGGGACGCCACTGTTCCCGCAATGCGGCTTTTCGTCGCGCGCGATCGCGATGCTCGACCGGCTCGGCGTCGAATATGACAGCGTCGACGTGTTGCAGGACATGGAAATCCGCCAGGGCATCAAGGAATTTTCCGACTGGCCGACGATTCCCCAGCTTTATGTAAAGGGCGAGTTCGTCGGCGGCAGCGACATCATGATGGAAATGTGGGAAGCGGGCGAGTTGCACCAGTTGATGGACGGCATCCCGACCCGCGCCGAATAAGCGCAGCGATCGGCAATCATCGAAGGGGCGGCCATCGGCCGCCCTTTTTGCGTGTCGCTGCCGTTGCTGCGGCTTCGCCAGACCGGGCCGGTGACGCGGGAAGCGTGCGGGGGAAGCGTCCGGGGGGTGGGGCCTTCGGCCGCGCCACCCCCCGTCTGCCTGGGGGCAAGTGGAGATTTCCCGGGTGAGGGCAGGGGGAATCAGGGACCAGACCGATACCCCCTGCCGCTCAGTGAGCGGAACACTCGGGAACATATAACACTATACAAGCCGCGTGCCATTTTCGCGCGATGCGCCTTTTCGGCGGTTCCCGCTGGTTAGCGATTTCTTACCGGCGTCCGCGACTGTCAAAAATCCCGACAGCAGGCGCGTGAAATCGTTCAGCCCGCGTTCAGCGTATTGACTACATTTGTAGTCGTGTTGGTTTCAGGCGCCGGAGGGAGGGGTTTCCAGATGGCGGAAAGAGCAAGCGAATCGGAAATGCAGGTGCTGAGCGCGCTGTGGGAGGATGCCCCGCAGACGGCGGCGGACCTGACGGCGCGGATCGGCAAGGCCAATGGCTGGACGCAGGCGACCGTCAAGACCCTGCTCGCGCGGCTGGTCCAGAAGGGCGCGGTGCGAGCGGAGGCCGACGGCCGCCGCTATCTTTACAGCCCCGCCATCGATCGCGCCGAGGCGGTGGGTGAGGAATCGCAGCGGTTCGTCGACCGGCTGTTCGGCGGCCGGGTCAGTCCGCTGCTGGCCCATCTTGCCGACCGCGAGGCGATCAGCGATGCCGACATCGCCGAGATCGAGGCCCTGCTGCGAAAGCTCAAGTCGTGAGCGCCGCGCTGGGGAACGGCGATGTGCTGTTGCAGGCGTGGGCGGATACGATGCTGACCACCGCGCTGCTCGTGCTGGCGGTGCTGGCGATCCGCAAGCCCTTTGCCCGGCATTTCGGGCCGGGTCTTGCCTATACGCTGTGGCTGGTGCCCGCGCTGCGGCTGGTTTTGCCGCCGCTGCCGTTCGCCGACCCGGTGATGATGCCCGCCGATATTCCGGCCGTGGCGATCCCCATCGACGATCCGGCCGCCTGGACCGCCGCGCCCGTCGCCCCGGCGCCGGTCGGGACGATCGATACCGCGGTGCTGATGCCGTGGCTGTTCGGCGTCTGGGCCGCGGGCATGGTGGCCGTGGTCGCGCTGGCGCTGGCGGCGCATCGCCGTTTTCGCCGCGCGGTGCTGGCCGACGCCACCGAACTGGAGCCGATCGGGGCGATCCGGCTGGTGATGACCGGCGCGGTCGACGGCCCCGTCGCCTTCGGCCTTGTCCGCCGCTTTGTCGCGGTGCCGCGCGATTTCTTCGCGCGCTATGTTGCCGACGAGCGGGCGCTGGCGATCGACCATGAACTGGCGCACCATCGCCACGGCGACCTATGGGCCAATGCGGCGGCGCTGCTGCTGCTCGGCGCGCAATGGTTCAATCCCTTCGCCTGGCGCGCCATCCGCGCCTTTCGCTTCGATCAGGAGGCCGCATGCGATGCGCGCGTGCTGACGATGGGGGCGTGCGAGGCCGATGCCGACGGACGCGGCGTCCGCACCGCGCGCTACGCCACCGCGATCGCCAAGGCGGCGGTCGGCCCCCGCCTGTCGCTCGCCGCGCCCATGGCGGTGCACGACAATCTGCAGGAGAGACTGATCCTGCTGACACGGCAGGATATTTCGAAGCGGCGCGGCTTCGCCGGTCGCCTGATCGTCGGAGGCGCGACGCTGGCGGTGCTGGCGACCACGGCGACGCTGGTGCCCGCCGGCATCGCGCGCGCCACGGCGCAGCCGCAGGAAGGGACGCCCCCCGCCGCCGGCCTGGCGCCCGCTGCCCCGCCCGCAGCGCCGCAACCTTCGCAAGCCGGTGACGGCGTGACGATCTTTACCTCGACCGAGGTGACGACGGGGGACGAACGCGCGGCCGGGGGCGGCGAGGCGAGGCATGACATAAGGTCTGTCGATGTCCGCCGCGATGACAGGGCGGAGCGCAAGGCCCCGGCTTCGGCGGTCGTCCCGGCGCCCGCCGAAACGGCGGCGCGCCGTGTGGCGGTGCACATGCCCAGCAGCCTGTCGCGCGACGATATTCTGGAAACGCTGAAGGAACAGGGCGTTTCGCGTTCGCAGGCCGAGGCGATCGCCGACAAGCTGGAAGCGAAGCGCGCCGAGCGGATGAAGGTCGCGCTGGCCCCGATGCCGCCGGTTCCGCTCGCGCCGCCGCTCCCCGCCGCCGCCTGGGGCGCATCGGCTTCGCGGATGCACATGCTGCGCGCGTGCAAGGACGGCCAGCAGCCGGTGCGGATCGTCAATCGCGAGGACAGCGGCGAGGGTCAGCGCAGCCGCGTGGTGATGATGGCCTGTGCCGATGGGGCGCAGGGCAGCGTGGCCCGCCTGTCGGCGCTGAAGAAGGTGCGCGAAAATTTCGCGACGCGCGAAGCGACGCGGACCCTGTCGGCCGACATTCGGTCCAAGGTGCTCGGCGACCTCGACCGGGCGATCGCGGAGGCTGAAAAGGCGGTGGCTCAGGCCGAAAAATAAGGCTTTGGCGCCGGCTCCCTTGTCCCGGTGGAGCTGGCGGCAGGGGCGGGGAAAGGGGATGCTTCGGCGTCCCCTTTTTCGCGCCGGACCTGGCCACCGTTCTGGCCCTGCGTTTCTTTTCCTTTCGGGCTGCCCCTTTTCCTTTGGCCCTGCCGATGCCACATGGACGCCATGACCGACGAACGGCCTTGGCCCGATACGATCCGCGCCGGGGATTGCGAGCAGCATGAACCGCTGGTCCGGCGCGTGCTCGCCCCCAATCCCTCGCCCTATACCTTTACCGGCACCCAGACGTGGATCGTCGGCGCCGGGTCCGATGTCGCGGTGATCGATCCGGGTCCGACGGGATCGGGGCTCAGCATCGGCGATCCCGGCGACGCCAATGGCGCGGGGCATGTCGAGGCGATCCTGCGCGCGGTGGCGGGGCAGCGGGTCGCGGCGATCCTGTGCACGCACACGCACCGCGACCATTCGCCGGCCGCGGCGCCCCTGAAGGCCGCGACGGGTGCGCCGATCATCGGCTGTGCGCCGCTCGCACTACGCGACGAGGGGCCGCGCGCCGATTCCGCCTTCGACCCCGATTATGCGCCCGACCGCGTGCTGCGCGACGGCGAGCGGATATCGGGCGACGGCTGGACGATCGAGGCGGTGGAAACGCCGGGCCACACGTCGAACCATCTGTGCTTCGCGCTCGTCGAAACGGGCGCGCTGTTCACCGGCGATCATGTCATGGCCTGGTCGACCAGCGTGGTCAGCCCGCCCGACGGCGACATGGCCGCCTATATGGCCAGCCTGTCCAAGCTTTATGACCGCGACGACCGCATCTATTATCCCGCGCACGGTCCCGCCGTGACCAAGCCGCGCCAGCTCGTGCGCGGGATGCTCGGCCACCGCAAGCAGCGCGAACGGCAGATCATGCGGGAACTCGACAAGGGCGTGCGCGTGATCCCCGATATGGTGACGCATATGTACAAGGGGCTCGACCCCCGCCTGACCGGCGCCGCCGGCCGTTCGGTGCTGGCGCATCTGATCGACCTCGAAGCGCGGGGCGTGGTGCGCGCCGAGGGCGACCAATGGGTGCTGGCCTGATGCTTTTTTCGCTTTTGCTCGCCGTCGCGGCGCCCGCTGGCGATCCCGTGATCCCGCTCATCGAGGGCGAGGGCGACCGGCAGTGCCTCCCCGACGGCAGCCTGTGTCTCGCCCTGTCGACCGGCGAGGATGCGTCCGACGATCCCGTCCTGCTGATCGCCTCGTCGGCATCGGGCGCGGCGTCGCGGATCGAGGTTCCCGCTCTGAACGACGCGGAGACGGTCGAACTATGGCCCGCCCTGATCGCGGCTCGCGGCGATGCGGGGGCACCGCGCTATCTCGTCGGCCTGCTCGGCCGGCAGAACGCCATGTATTCGGGCGGCGGCGGATCGGCGACGCGGCTGCACCTCTTTGCGCTCGATCCGGCGGGCGCCAAGCTGGGCGCGGAGCTTCTCGACATTCCCTGGCACGGCTCGCTGCTGATCCGCGCCTGTTTTTCGGACCAGGACAGCAAGGACCGGCTGGAGGCCTGTCACGACAGCTATGATTTCGATGCGACGCTGACCGCCGCGGCGGATGGGGCGGCTGCGATGCCGACGCTTGGCTATCGCACGGTCGCCACCGCCTTTCCGCGGGGTTCGCGCCGGTCGGGCGACAACAGCGATACGAAGCTGACGCCCGCTGATCTCGTTCGCGCGCCGGATCCCGTGTGCAGCTATGACCGCCTGTTGCGGTATAACCCCGCGACGGCGCGGTACGACATGGATCGGCCCGCGCCCGACTGTTCGGACTATACGACGCCATGACGACACCCTCTTCCCTCGCGCGCCTGTTGCCGCGCCTGATCTTCCTCGCCACGGCGGCCTTGCTGGCGCTGGCCGCCTGGTGGGCTTTTTCGGCGTGGCGCGACTGGCAGCGCGGCTATGACCCCCAAACCGTCGTCGCGGCCAGCCTGCAGGGGTTGCAGGAACAGAATGTGCTGGTGCCCTTTACCGCGCGCTATGTCGCCGTCGTCACCTCGACGCAGTCGCGAATGGGACTGGAAGCGAAGAAGACGCTGATCATGCCGGGCACGGTGCGATACGAACTTGATCTGGCGAAACTGAAGCCGTCGGACCTGGACTGGGACGCGGCGACCAGCGCGCTGACCGTCACGCTGCCGCCGCTGCGGCTGGCCGGCCCGGAGATCGACATCGACGCGATCAGCGAATTTCGCGACGGCGTGATCCTGCTGACGCTGACCGATGCGGAAAGCGTGCTCGACGCCGCGAACCGCAAGGCGGCGCAGGCGGAACTGATCAAGCAGGCGAAGGGCGCGACGCCGATGCGGCTGGCTGAGGGCGCGGCGCGCAATGCCATCGAACAGAGTTTCGCCATGCCGCTGAAGGCCGCCGGGATCGACGCCAAAGTGACGGCGCGCTTTGCCGGCGCGCCGGCATCCTGACAACGCCGCGCCCTCGATTGCCCCGCCGCCGGGCAGGGTGTAGAGGGACGCGCAAGGCCAATGCCATATAAGGAAAAGCCATGACTGCTCCCGTTCGCGAGTCCCTGTCGGGCCTCGACCTGCGTGCCGAAATCGACCGTCTCCGCAAGGAGCGCAACGCGGTCATCCTGGCGCATTACTACCAGAAGCCGGAGATTCAGGATCTGGCCGATTTCGTCGGCGATTCGCTGGAGCTGTCGCGCAAGGCGGCGGAAACCGACGCCGACGTCATCGCCTTTTGCGGCGTCAAGTTTATGGCCGAAACGGCGAAGATTCTGAGCCCGGAAAAGATCGTCATCCTGCCCGACATGGACGCGGGGTGCAGCCTGGAGGACAGCTGTCCGCCCGAACAGTTCGCGCGTTTCCGCGCGCAGCACCCTGACCATATCGCGCTGACCTACATCAACTGTTCGGCGGCGGTGAAGGCGTTGAGCGACATCATCGTCACCTCGTCGAGCGCCGAGACGATCATCAGTCAGATTCCGCCGGAACAGAAGATCATCTTTGGCCCCGACCGTCATCTCGGCGGCTATATGAACCGCAAGTTCGGGCGCGATATGCTGCTGTGGCCGGGCGTGTGCATCGTCCATGAAGCCTTCAGCGAAACCGAATTGCTGAAGCTGAAGGCCCAGCATCCGGGCGCGCCCGTCGCGGCGCACCCCGAATGCCCGCCCCACATCGTCGACCATGCCGATTATGTCGGGTCGACCAGCGGCATCCTGCAATTCGCGAAAAGCTTCGACGGCGACACGCTGATCGTCGCGACCGAACCGCATATCATCCATCAGATGGAACTGGCGATTCCCGAAAAGACCTTCATCGGCGCGCCGGGCGCGGACGGCAACTGCAACTGCAACATCTGTCCCTATATGGCGCTGAACACGCTGGAGAAGCTCTATGTCGCGCTGCGCGACCTCGAGCCGCGCATCGAAATGGACGAGGATCTGCGTCTGGCGGCACGCAAGAGTCTGGACCGAATGCTGGAGATGGCGTCGGGCACGATCGGCAAGGGCGACCTCGGCCGGGCCTGATCGCGGCCGTCGATTCGGTCCGGGCGAGCGAGTCGCGATGCGATTCGCCCCGAATGCCTCCCGCGATCGAATCCGAAAATGCTGCGTTCATGTTACAAAAATGCTGCACTGAATCCGCAAGTTGCAAGTGCCGGACTTATCCACAAGCTGGACGCGCGGAGAGGGCGGGATGCCGCATTTTTTCTTGGCGGGCGGACCTGTTCGTGACAGCTTCCAATCATCGGACGACAGAGACGTCGGACCGCCGGGACATCAAGGGTGGTTGCAAGACTAGCCGGAAGAGAACGGTCGGATCGACGAGGAAATCGGTCGATGGCTTGATCACGGAACGTCGCGATTCCCACGAGTTGAGACGAACCAGATCGGGCATATGGAACGCAGTCCATCGCTTGGGAAGAGCGGCTGCTTCGGCAGAAGCTTGGACAAGATGATGAAGGGCGTCCCAGGTGAGGCCGGCCCCCGAAAGGGGGCCGACCAAACCATCGCCGGATCGTTCAGGCGCACGTCGCCGGGTTCCGGGTCCATCGCGGATCGCAAGAGAAGCGGGCGGAAACGGGTCAGGGCAGCGAGCGAAGGGTGAAACCGGATAGTGGGGGTTGGCAGCGATGCCGGCCCCCATTTCGTTTGCCGGTCCCCCGACCCTCGCGTCCCGTCGCGGCGGCCCATTGCCGGCCAGGAGGCGCGGTCCATGGCAGACCGACATGGCCGGCCCTTTCGCCCCGCGGCTGTCCGGCATCGCGCAAATCCATTTTCTCCGAAATCGACGCGGCTGTGACTGCTGTCACTTGCTTGTCGCCTTTGCGCGGCTAACAGCCGTGTTGCGACCCGGATCGGTTCCCGAAAGGAACGGATCCCCCTTTTCCCGGACCGGTCGTCCGCGACCGGCCGGGAACCTTTTTCGCATCCTGCCATTATCCCCTTGATCGTCGCGACAGGCAGAACCGCGACGGGCTATTTCGTTAGGCGACTCAATCCGTTTGGGTTACCATGTCCTGCCCGCAACGTCGGGCTGCAACATGATCGTAGGGGGTCATATTATGCTTACTTGGATTATCGCAATCATCATGGGCGGCATCATCGGCTGGCTGGCGAGCATCGTCATGCGCACCGACGCCCAGCAGGGTATTTTTCTGAACATCATCGTGGGCTGTATCGGCTCGATCCTCGGGCGCTTCCTGTTCGGCGGTCTGCTCGGTGGCGGGCATCTGCGTGGCGACGCCTTCGACCCGATGACGCTGCTGACGGCCTTCATCGGCGCGGTGATCCTGCTCGCCATCGTCAACCTCGTCCGGCGCGGGCGCGTGCGCTGATAGCGGCGGCATAATCCGGCGGGCCGATGGTCCGTCACGACCTGGAAGGGCGGCCCGCATGGCGAGGCCGCCCTTTGTCGTTTGGTCCCGTCATTTCGTCCGCATTCCCGGATCGCTGGATTTGCATGGGCAACAGGCCTATGGGGCGGCCGGGACGCAGGATGGCCGCATCGTTTCGGCGCTTGCCAGCGGTGATATAATAAGGTAATACACCTTCGATATTCAGGGTCCTGTCGCACGGACCGGGGGGATAGAGCGCGCTGGCGTTCGTCGTGCCGGCCGTCGTGATCGACGGATGAGGAAATCGGCGTGAACTACGAACGGAAAGTGGATTCGATGGACAGCCTGGCGGGGACGCAGAGCTTTTACGAACAGGCCGACGACAGCCGGCGCAAGCGTCTGCGCGTGATTGTCGCGCTGGTCCTGATCGTCGTGGCGCTTGCCGCCGCCTATTACGCCTTCACCGGCGAAAAGGGCGCCGGGACGGACGGCGCGCAGGGCAGCACGACCGCCAGCCCCAATGTGACCGTGGTGATTCCGGGTCGTCAGTCGGTGGAAGCCGTCATTTCGGCCAACGGCACCATCGCGGCGCGGCGCGAAATGCCGGTCGGCGTGGCGGGCGAGGGCGGGCAGGTCGTCCGCGTTCTGGTCGAACCCGGCCAATGGGTCGGCGCCGGGCAGGCGCTTGCGGTCATCGACCGTTCGGTCCAGACGCAGCAGGCCGAAGGGCTCGCCGCGTCGATCCGCGTCGCGCAGGCCGACGCGAAGCTCGCGCAGGCCGAACTGGAACGCGCCGAGGCGCTTGTCGGTCGCGGCTTCATCTCCAAGGCGGACATGGATCGCCGGCGCGCGACCCGCGACGCGGCGCAGGCGCGCGTTCGCGTCGCACAGGCGCAATATGCCGAGGCGGTGGCGCGCAACGGCCGGCTGAACATCGTCGCCCCCGCCGCCGGCCTGGTGCTGACGCGCGACGTCGAGCCGGGGCAGATCGTCGGTGCGGGCAGCGGCGTGCTGTTCCGCATGGCGAAGGGCGGCGAGATGGAAATGATGGCGCAGATGGCCGAGGCCGATCTTCAGCGCGTGCGCGTCGGCACGCGCGCGACGGTGACGCCCGTCGGCACCGACCTGCAGATTGCGGGCCAGATCTGGCAGGTTGCGCCGGTGGTCAACACCGAAACGCGCCAGGGGATGGTCCGTATCGCCATTCCCTATAGCGCCGCCCTGCGTCCGGGCGGTTTCGCCGACGCGCGGCTGGTGTCGGGCACGGCGGAAGCGCCGATGCTTCCCGAAAGCGCCGTTCTGAGCAATGCCGAGGGCAATTTCGTGCTGATCGTCGACAAGAATGATGTCATTCAGCGGCGGCCGGTGAAGGTCGGCGCGGTGTCCGATGCGGGCGTGTCGATCGCATCGGGCCTGACCGGGACCGAACGCGTCGTCGTGCTGGCGGGCGCCTTCCTCAACCCCGGCGACAAGGTGAAGCCGGTGATCCAGAAATCGTCGCAGTAAACGGCCCGGAATCGCGCATAAAGGCGTCCTGAAACATGAGCTTCCGCAACATCTCCGCCTGGTGCATCCGCAATCCGGTGCCGCCGATCGTCCTGTTCGTGCTGCTGATGCTTGCGGGGATCGTCAGTTTCAACCGGATGGACGTCAACGACAATCCGGACGTTGAATTTCCGGCGGTGCAGGTGATCGTCGCGCAGCCCGGCGCGGCGCCGTCGGAACTGGAAACCCAGGTCACACAGCGCGTCGAAGCCGCGGTGCGCGCGGTCAGCGGCGTCGACGAGCTTTCGTCCTATGTGAACGAGGGCAACAGCCGCACGATGGTGCAATTCGCCATCGGTACGCCGATCGACCGCGCCTATAATGACGTCAATCAGGCGATCTCGCAGATTCGCAGCGACCTGCCAGACGGCATATTGGAACCGCAGGTGATCCGCGTCGACATCGC
Organism: Sphingopyxis macrogoltabida; assembly: GCA_003241685.1. Classification (GTDB taxonomy): domain Bacteria; phylum Pseudomonadota; class Alphaproteobacteria; order Sphingomonadales; family Sphingomonadaceae; genus Sphingopyxis; species Sphingopyxis macrogoltabida_A. The sequence continues at coordinate 73,959 of QFPJ01000002.1, read as the reverse complement.
CGGCGGGCCGATTACCTATTTCGCGGTCGAAACGTCGGACATGACGCTGGAGCAGCTTTCCTGGTTCGTCGACAATACGGTCGCGAAGGAATTGCTGTCGATCCCCGGGATGAGCCAGGTGCGCCGGTCGGGCGGCGTCGATCGCGAGATTCGCGTCATCCTCGATCCCGCGCGCATGCAAAGCTATGGCCTGACCGCCAGCCAGGTGAACCAGCAACTGCGTCAGGTGAACGTCAACGCCGCGGGCGGGCGGACCGAGATCGCGGGCAGCGAACAGGCGGTTCGCGTGCTCGGCAATGCCGAGAGCGCCTTTCATCTGGGCGAAACGCGCATTTCGATCGGCGCCGGGCGCACCATCCGTCTGTCCGACGTCGCGACCGTCACCGACGGCTATGCCGAGCAGCGCAATCTAGCCAAGATCAAGGGGCGGCAGGTGCTCAGCTTCTCGATCGAAAAGGCGAAGGGTTCGTCCGACGTCACCGTCCATGACGAGGCGATGAAGAAGCTGGAAGAGATCAAGAAGGCGAACCCGCAGGTCGATTTCAAGATCCTGTTCACGCGCACCGAATATACCAAGGAACAATATCGCAGCGCGATGCTGATGATGATCGAGGGCGCGGTGCTGGCGATCGTCGTCGTCTTCCTGTTCCTGCGCGACTGGCGCGCGACGCTGATCTCCGCACTGGCGATCCCGCTGTCGGCCATTCCGACCTTCTGGTTCATGGACCTGATGGGCTTTTCGCTGAACAGCCTGTCGCTGCTCGCGCTCAGCCTGGTCGCGGGGGTGCTGGTCGACGACGCGATCGTCGAGATCGAGAATATCGTCCGCCACATGCGCATGGGCAAAAGCGCCTATCAGGCGTCGATCGACGCCGCCGACGAGATCGGCCTGGCGGTGGTCGCGACGACGATGTCGATCGTCGCGGTCTTCCTGCCCGTGGCGTTGATGCCGGGTATTTCGGGGCAGTTCTTCGTCCAGTTCGGCATGACCGTGGTGTTCGCGGTACTGATGAGCCTGGCCGTCGCCCGCATGATAACGCCGATGATCGCGGCCTATTTTCTCGCCGCGCACGGTGAACAGGATCATGCGTCGGGGCCGTGGGTCGACCGGTATGAACGGCTGCTCGCCTGGACGCTGGATAACAGCAAGCAACAGGTGGTGCGCGCGCGCTATGATCTGACGCCGACGCGGCTTATCTACCTCATAGTGCCGCTGATCGCCGCCGGCCTTATTGGCCTTTTGCAGATCGCAACTTATTTCAGGCCGGTTCCGATCGGGCAGGATGCGCCCGACGCAGCGATTCATTTCCTGCTGCTGACCCCACTGAGCGTCATTGCTGCCTTTCTGGCCGTCGCGTTGATGCAGATCACGTTGGGGGCGATGGTGGTGTGGACCAATCGTGAGTCGCTGCGCACGATCACTTTCGGCTATGCCCGATTTGCTGCGATTATCACTGCGTTCATAGCCCTGCTGTGGCTTTTCGGCATGTTGGTGCCGATCACGACCGCGCTGATGTCATGGGCCGGGGTAATGGCATTTGCCGTAACATTCGGCGTTGTTGCATCGGTGTTTGGCTTGGTCGGCATGGCCAAGTGGACATCTTCCCATTGGGCAATGGCGATGGCTCAACGCGCGCGCGCGCGCCTGTTCGACCACCGCGTGTGGATCGTCGGGATCGGCGTTGTGGCCTTTGCGACCAGCATCCTGCTGTTCGCGACGCTGCCGCAGCAATTCCAGCCGACGATCAACAGCGATTACAGTCAGATCAAATATGAGCTGCCGCCCGGATCGACGTTGGCGCAGAGCGAGGCGATCGCGAACCAGATCGGCGCCGTCCTCGACGACAATCCGGTGGTGCAGACGGCCTTTTACGATGTCTCGGTCGGCGGCGGCAATGCCTTCCTGACGCTCAACAAGCATCGCGAGATGACCAGCGTCGAGTGGGAGCGCAGCCTGCAACCCAAACTGGCCGCCATTCCGGACGCGCGCGTATCGTTCCAGAGCCAGTCGAGCGGTTTCTCGGGCCGCGATATCACCTTCATCATCGGCGGCGACGACCCCGTCGCGCTGGAACGCCACGCCCGCAAGATCGTCGATGAAATGTCCGCGCTCAAGGAGTTGCGCAGCGTGCGGATTGAAGGCGATATTCCGCGCCCCGAAATCATCGTCACGCCGCGCCTCGACCTGGCGGCCGAACTGGGCGTGACGACCGCGTCGCTCAGCCAGACGATCCGCATCGCGACGATCGGCGACATCGACCAGAATGCAGCGAAATTCTCGCTGTCCGATCGCCAGATTCCGATCCGCGTACTCCTGTCCGAAGATTCGCGCCGCACGCTCGCGACGATCGAAAATCTGCCGGTTCCGACAGCGCGCGGGACCACGGTGCCGCTGAAGTCGGTGGCGCAAATCGGCTTCGGCGCCGGGCCGACCGAACTGCGCCGCTATAACCAGACGCGCCGCGTCGTGATCGGGGCCGATCTGGCGCCGGGGCTCGTCACCGGCAACGCGCAGGCGAAGATCGACGCGCTGCCCGCGGTCAAGACGATGCCGCAGGGCATTCGCAAGGTCGTGCAGGGCGAGGCAAAGTTTCAGATCGAGCTGATTACCAACTTCATGATCGCGGTGGTCTCCGGGCTGCTGCTGGTCTTCTCGACGCTGGTGCTGCTCTATCGCCGCTTCCTGTCGCCGCTGGTCAACATGTCGTCGCTGCTGCTGGCGCCGCTCGGCGGCCTGCTGGGGCTGGCGGTGACCGGCACCGCGATCTCCATGCCGGTGTATATCGGGCTGCTCATGCTGCTCGGCATCGTGGCGAAAAACTCCATCCTGCTCGTCGATTTCGCGATCGAGGAAATGGACAAGGGCATCGGCAAGGTCGAGGCGCTGATGGACGCGGGCCGCAAGCGCGCGCAGCCGATTGTGATGACGACGGTCGCGATGGTCGCTGGCATGGTGCCGACCGCACTGTCGCTGTCGGGCGACGGCGCCTGGCGCGCGCCGATGGGCATCGTCGTGATCGGCGGCCTGATCCTGTCGACGCTGCTGACGCTGCTGATCGTGCCGGCGGGCTTCAGTCTGGCCGACAGCATCGAAAAACGGCTCGGTCGCTTCTTCTCGGCCAACCTGCTGACCTATAAAAAGGGCGACGATGGGGCGCCGCACGCCGAGGGCGCGCCGCATCCCGCCGAATAGCGGCGCCCGTTTTTGCACGCGGCGCAGTTGCAACCTTTGGCGCCCGACGCCATTTGAAGGGGCATGAGCGAACGTCTTTCTTCGCCCGCCGAGGACCCCCACGCCCACCCGCCCCTGATCAGCCGGGAGGTGGGCGTCGCCGTTCCGACGGGCGGGCTCAACATCCGCATGGTCGCGACGGGCCTGCTCATCGTCATGGCGATCATCTTCGTCAGTGCGAAATATTATCAGGACGTCCATCCCGCGATCGGATTCGTGCGCGCCTTTGCCGAGGCCGCGATGGTCGGCGGCCTGGCCGACTGGTTCGCCGTCACCGCGCTGTTCCGGCATCCGATGGGGCTGCCGATCCCGCACACCGCGATCATACCGCGCAACAAGAACCGCATCGGCGACACGCTGGCGCGTTTCCTGCTCACCAATTTCCTGTTGCCGCGGCTGGTCGCGCGTAAGATGCAGACGGTCGACGTCGCGGGGGCGGTCGGCAAGTTCCTGTCCGAACCGGCGGAAGGGGGCGGGCGGCTGAAGCTCGGCGCCTCGCGCATCCTGGCCGACGCGCTGGGCGCGCTCGATCAGAAACGGCTGGGCGGCATGGTCAAATCGGCGATCGCCGACCGGCTGCGCGAACTCGATGTCGCGCCGCTGCTGGGCCAGGCGATGCAGGCGGCGCTGGCCGAGGGCCGGCATCAGCCGCTGCTCGACGCGATGGTCAAATGGGGATCGAAGACGCTCGAACTCAACGAGCATCTGATTCACCAGATGGTGCACGACAATTCGAACGCGATCGTGCGCTTCACCGGCCTCGACGAGAGCATCTCGAAGCGCATCGTCGCCGGCCTGTCGAAGCTGCTCAGCGAAATGGCGGTCGATGAAACGCACCCGCTGCGGCTGCGCGTCGAGGAAGGGCTCGCCAAGATGGCGCTCGACCTGCAACATGACCCGGAGGTGCAGGCCAAGGTTGCGCATGTCCGCGACGAACTGCTCGAAAACAAGGCGGTCAAGCGTTGGCTCGACGGTTTGTGGGAACAGGGACGCGGCGCGCTGCTGAGGGCGGCGCGCGACCCCGACACGATGCTGGCGGGCCGGATCGGCGAGCTGGTGACGCAGTTCGGCGCGATGCTGGGCGAGGATGCGAGCATCAAGCGCACGCTCAACCGCTATGCCCGCCGCGCTGTCGTCGGCATGGTCGACAGCTATGGCGAAACGGCGCTGAAACTCGTGTCGGACACGATCCGAAGCTGGGATGCCAAGACGATCACCGACCGGCTGGAAAATGCCGTCGGCGACGATCTGCAATATATCCGCATCAACGGCACGCTGGTCGGCGGTTTGGTCGGCGTGCTGATCCACACGGTCGATGTGTTGCTGTAGGATCGATAATCAGGCGTGTGATCGCGACGGCGAAATATTTCACGCGTCCTTGCGTGATTCAAATTGGCACTGCGCCAACCCTTCCCGAAATGTCGGATATGTGGGCGCCCACCCCAGCAGCCGCTTCGCCCGGACGTTCGCGACCCGGCGGTTTTCGGCATAGAAGGCGCGCGCTGCGGGCGACAGGCCCGCTTCGTCCAGCGATTGCAGCGGCGGCAGCGGGGCGCCGAGCATCGCGCAGCCCCATTCGACCAGCCGGTTCTGGTGCGCGGGTTCGTCGTCGGCGAGATTGTAGATGCCGGCGGGCCCGTGGAAGGACGCGATGACGCCGCCGGCGATGTCGTCGATATGCACGCGGCTGAAAACCTGTCCGGGCAGGGCGATGCGGTGCGCGCGCCCTGCGGCGATGCGGTCGAGGATCGATCGGCCGGGACCGTAAATGCCGGGCAGGCGAAAGGCGCGGACGTCGCCGCGCAGCGCCTGCCACGCGGCATCGGCGGCGTTGCGGTCGGCGCGCCGGCCTCCGATCGCGGTGCTTTCGTCGACCCATGCGCCGCGGGTGTCGCCATAGACCCCGGTCGAGGACAGGTAGCCGACCCACCGCGCGGGCGCGACCGCGATCGCCGCGCCATAGCGCGCGAGGACCGGATCGCCGCCGTCGGCGGGCGGCACCGACGACAGGATATGCGTCGCGGTGCGCAGCGCGCCCAACACAGCTCGTTCGTCCGCGAAGGCGATGCTGTCGCCGCGTCCGTCGCGCGTCGTGCCCATGACGTCCCAGCCGCGCGCGCCAAGGCGGTCCGCAAGGCGGCTTGCGGCATAACCCAGTCCGAAAATCAGCATCCTTGCCATCGCGCGCCTTATTGCGCGCCTGCCGCGCGAAGCCTAGACCTCTTGGCATGACCGACGCCTCTTCCACGCCCGCCGTTCCCGTTACCATCCATCGCGGCGATTATCGTCCGCCCGAATGGCAGATTCCCGATATTGCGCTCGATTTCGCGCTGGGGATCGACGAAACGCGGGTCACGGCCGCGCTGTCCGTCGAACGCGCCGCCGACGGCCCCGCACCGCTGCTCCTGCGCGGCGACGGAATTGTCCCGGCGGCGGTGCGCGTCGACGGCGCGATCTGGAACGACTGGCGGCTCGACGGTCCCGATCTGGTGATCGACCTGGGCGACCGCGCCGCGGCGACGGTGGAGGTCGACACCGTGATCGATCCAGGCAGCAATACGCAGCTCATGGGCCTCTATGCCTCGAACGGCATGCTCTGCACCCAATGCGAGGCCGAGGGATTCCGCCGCATCACCTTTCACCCCGACCGGCCCGATGTGCTCAGCCGCTACCGCGTGCGGATGGCGGGCGACAAGGCGGCTTTTCCGATCCTGCTGTCGAACGGCAATTGCGTCGAACGGGGCGAAGGAGCGGGGGGTACGCACTGGGCGCTATGGGAAGACCCCTGGCCCAAGCCCAGCTATCTCTTCGCGCTCGTCGCGGGCGACCTGGTGGTCAACCGCGACAGCTTTACCACCATGTCGGGGCGCGAGGTGGAGCTTGGCATCTGGGTCCGCGCGGGCGATGAGGGGCGCACCGGCCATGCGATGCAGGCGCTGAAGGACAGCATGGCGTGGGACGAACGCGTCTATGGCCGCGAATATGACCTCGACCTGTTCAACATCGTCGCGGTCAGCGATTTCAACATGGGGGCGATGGAAAACAAGGGGCTGAACGTCTTCAACACCCGCTATATCCTCGCCGACCCCGACACAGCGACCGACCTTGACTATGACGGCGTGCAGGGGGTGGTCGCGCACGAATATTTCCACAACTGGTCGGGCAATCGCGTGACCTGCCGCGACTGGTTCCAGCTCAGCCTGAAGGAAGGCTTCACCGTCTTTCGCGACCAGAGCTTTTCCGCCGACATGGGATCGCCGCCGGTCAAGCGGATCGAGGATGTCCGGCTGCTGCGCGCGGCGCAGTTTCCGGAAGACGCGGGGCCGCTCGCGCACCCGATCCGGCCCGACAGCTATCAGGAAATTTCCAACTTCTATACCGCCACCGTCTATAACAAGGGCGCGGAAATCATCCGCATGATGGCGACGTTGCTGGGCCCGGAGCGCTTTCGCCAGGGCACCGACCTCTATTTCGACCGCCACGACGGCGAGGCTGCGACCTGCGAGGATTTCGTCCGCGCGATGGAGGAGGGCGGCGGCATCGACCTGACGCTGTTCCGCCGCTGGTACGAACAGGCGGGAACGCCGAAGCTCAAGCTGGAGCTGGCGCAGGAGGGGGGCGACTGGTTCCTCGACGTGGCGCAGATCGTGCCGCCGACGCCGGGCCAGCCCGACAAGCGGCCGATGATGATGCCGCTGCGCCTCGCCGCCTTCGCGATGGACGGCAGCGGCGCGGCATTGCCCGACACGCTCGTCACGCTGACCGCCGCGGCCGAACGCGTGCCGCTCGGCGCCTTTGCGTCGCGCCCGGCGCTGTCGGTCAATCGCGGCTTTTCGGCGCCGGTGATCGTCGATTTCGAGCGAGCGCCAGGCGAACTGGCGTGGCTGGCGGCGCATGATGACGATCCCTTCGCGCGCTATGAGGCGTTGCAGCAGCTGATGCTCGACACGCTGGTTGCCGCGGTGTCGGGGAAAGCGGCGGACACGCGCGCGGTGATCGATGCGGTCGCCGGGACGCTGGCCGGACGCGGCGAGGACCCCGCCTTTGTCGCCGAAGCGGTGCTGCTGCCCAGCGAAGCCTTTATCGGCGACCAGATGCTGACGGTCGATCCCGACGCGATCCGGCACCGGCGGCTGGCGTTGCAGGCGGCAATCGGCGCGGCGCTGGAGCGGGAATGGCGCCGCGTGCTGGACGGCGCGGCACCGTCCGCCACCGACCTGTCCCCGCTGGCGAAGGGCGTCCGCCGTCTGCGCGGCGTCGCGCTTGCCTATCTGGCTGCGGCCGACCTGGCGGACGGCCCGGCGCTGGCCTTTGCGATGTTCTCGAACGCCGACGGCATGACCGAACGGCAGGCGGCGCTGGCGACGCTGGCGCACGGAACCAGCGACGAACGCGCGCACGCGCTCGACATTTTCTACCAGCGTTATCGCGACAATCCGCTCGTGCTCGACAAATGGTTTCAGGTGCAGGCTTGGTCGCTGCGCGACGATACGGTCGAAGCCGTCCGCGAGCTTTCGCAGCATCCTGATTTCACGCTCGCCAACCCCAATCGCGTGCGGTCGCTCTATGGGTCGCTGACCGGCAATCAGGCGGCGTTCCACCGCGCCGACGGTGCGGGATACCAGCTGATCGCCGACCTTGTCATCGCGCTCGACCCCAGGAATCCGCAGACCGCGGCGCGGATGATTCCGCCGCTCGGCCGGTGGAAGCGGTTCGACGAGGGGCGGCAGGCGCTGATGAAGGCCGAGCTGGAACGGATATTGGCGCAGCCGGGGCTGTCGCGCGACACGACCGAACAGGCGTCGAAAAGCCTTCTCGGCTAAGGACGGACATGGGTTTCAGGAAAGGGGCAATGATGCGCAGATTGGTGATTGTCGGGGTGAGCTTGCTGGCGCTGGTTCCGCAAATGGCGATGGCGCAGGACGATCCGGCGGCGCCCGCGGTAACGGCGTCGCCGGCCGCCGCCCCCGCATCGGCTGCCACCTCCGCATCGGCGATGGGAAGCGCTCGCACGGGACCGCAACGCCGCTTCACGGGCGAGGATCTGTTCGACCTGTCGACGGCGGCCGATCCGCAGATCAGCCCGGACGGCCGCCGCATCGCCTATGTCCGCCGCGCCAACGACATCATGTCGGACCGCGCGGTCGCGGCCATCTGGATGATCGATACGCGCACTGGCGAGGAAGTGCCGGTGGCGGGGCAGCGCGGCGATGCCTTTTCTCCGCGCTGGTCGCCGGACGGCAAGCGGATCGCCTACGCCTCCACCGAGGGCGGCGGGGCGCAGATCTGGGTCCAATGGATCGACGGCGGCGAGGCGGTGCGCCTGACGGGTCTGCCGACCAGCCCGTCGAGCCTGGCCTGGTCCCCCGACGGCCGGTCGATCGCCTATACGATGCTGGTGAAGGACGAGGGGCCGAGCTTCGGCAAGGCGCCGGCGGGCAAGCCCGAAGGCGCGAAATGGGCCGATCCGCTGGAGGTGCACGACATGCTCGCCTATCGCGGCGACGGTGAAGGCTATATCGAGCCGGGGTTCGAAAAGATCTTCGTCGTTCCCGCAACCGGCGGCGCACCACGCCAGCTCAGTTTCGGGCGTTATCACGATGGCGGGCCGCTCAGCTGGTCGCGCGACGCGCGCACCATCTATTTTTCCGCGAACCGCAAGCCCGACTGGGAAATGGACCCGGTCGAAAGCGAAATTCATGCGCTCGATGTCGCCAGCGGCGCGATTTCGACGCTCACCGATCGTAACGGCCCTGATGCCAACCCCGTCGTATCCCCCGACGGCCGGCTGATCGCTTATGCGGGGTTCGACGATGCGTTGCGGGCGTATGAAAACGCCCATCTCTATGTCATGAACAGCGACGGGTCGGACCGCCGCAGCCTGACCGGAAATTGGGACTATAGCGTCGATTCGCTGCTGTGGGATGCCGACGGACGCGGTGTTTATGTGCAATATGACGACCATGGCGAAACCAAGGTCGCCCGCGTCGGCCTGGACGGATCGATCCGTACCGTCGCCACCGGCCTGTCGGGCGGCGGGCTCGACAGGCCCTATACCGGCGGCAGCTTTTCGGTGGCGGGCAATGACGCGATCGCCTTCACCGGCGGCCCCGCGACGCGGCCGGCGGAGGTACAGGTGACGGAAGGCGGCCGGACGCGGACATTGACCGACCTCAACCGCAGCCTGCGCGAGGTGAAGACGCTGGGCGAGGTGCGCAAGATCACCGCCGCATCGAGCCACGATGGCCTGACCATCGAAGGGTGGCTTACCCTGCCGCCCGGCCATGTCGAGGGCCAGCGGGTGCCGTTGATCCTGGAAATCCACGGCGGCCCGTTCGCCGCCTATGGCCCGCATTTCTCGACCGATAACCAGCTCTATGCCGCCGCCGGCTATGCCGTGCTGTCGGCGAACCCGCGCGGATCGACCAGCTATGGCGAGGCGTTCGCGAACCAGATCGACAAGGCCTATCCCGGCAATGATTATTTCGACCTGATCAGCATCGTCGACCGGGCGATCGAACTGGGCATCGCCGATCCCGATGCACTGTTCGTGACCGGCGGATCTGGCGGCGGCGTGCTGACGAGCTGGATCGTCGGCAAGACCCGCCGTTTCAAGGCCGCGGTGACGCAAAAGCCGGTGATCAACTGGACGACGCAGGCCCTGACCGCCGACGGGCCGGCTTATTTCGGCCGCTATTGGCTGGGTTCGATGCCGTGGGAAAATCCCGAAGGCTATTGGAAGCTGTCGCCCTTGTCGCTGGTGGGGGATGTCGAAACCCCCACGCTGGTCATCGTCGGCAGCCAGGATTATCGCACGCCGGTCAGCGAATCGGAGCAATATTATACCGCGCTGCGCCTGCGCGGGGTGCCGACGGCGTTGATCAAGGTGCCGGGCGCGAGCCACGGCGGCATCGCAGCGCGGCCGTCGCAATCCGCCGCGAAGGCATCGGCGATCCTCGCCTGGTTCGAAAAATACCGCAAGGGCTGGACCCGCACGGCCAGCGGCGACTGACTGAGCGAAGCGATCGGCGCGGCCCGTCGAGCCGCGCCGGCGATCAGTTCGCCAGCCACGCCGCCACGTCGGCGGCGACCTTGTTGGCGGCGCGCGTCAGCGCTTCGCCCACCGGCTTCGCCTCGATCGCGCCCACCGGCTCGCGCGCTTCGAAGCGGTGCTGTGTCACGCTTTTGCCCCGGCTGCTCACCAGCATCGCCTGATACACGACGACGGCTTCGCCGGTCTGGGCATCGACGCCGAATTCCATCAGCTGCCCGGCAAGCTGTTCGCCGGGCGACGTCAGATACTGCCCTTCGTCCAGCACGACGCGGGACGTGCGGGCCGCCACGGTTTCGGAGATCAGGCGCTGAAACAAGCGCTGCGGCGCCTCCACCCACTGGGCATCCTGGACATAGGCGACGCTGGCGCCGTCCTGCTGGACCGGGATACGCGGCGTGCGCAGTTTCTGCGGGGCCGTCGGGATCAGGATCGTCAGCGTGGCCGTATCGCCCGCCGTTCGCGACTCGCCCGCCGCCGGTGCCGCATCGGCATCGAGCGTCAGGAGGAAGGGCGGCGTCTTGCCGCCGCCCAAGCTGACGCAGGCGGACAGCGTCACGGCGGCGGCAGCGGCCAGCAAGGGCGCGCGGAGATGGCGGATCGGGCTGGTCATGGCGCGAATGGTCCTCATTTCTTGTAATCGGGCAGCTTGCTGCCGCCGATGACGGCACCGGCGCCCTGCTGGTCGAGCTTGTCGGTCAGGCTGGACAGCGAGGTGGAGGTGCGGCGCAGGTCGCGGATCAGGGCATTGGCTTCGGGAATCGTCGTTTCGCTGAAGGTCTGAAGCCCCGGACGGGCATCCGCGATCGCCGATTCGAGCGTCTTCATCGATTCATTGGCGGAGGCCAGCGTGTTGCGAAGGTTCGCCATCGCGGGGTCGACATTGCGGTCGATCGTGCCCTGCGCCGAGGCGGCGAGATTGCCGATCTGCTCGGCGGCATTGCCCGTCTGCTGGATCGCGATGCGCGTGTCGGCAATCGCGCGTTCCAGCGCCGGGCCGTTGCGGGCGAGCGTCGCCGTCATCTGTTCGACATTGTTCAGGATGCCGGCGAAGCTCTGCTGATTCTCGTCATCGGCCAGTTCGGCGAGCCGTTCGCTGAGCGTCGTCAGCCGCTGGAGCAATTGCGGCGCGGTGTTGAGCAGTTCGCCCAGCCCGCCGATGCGCGTCGGGATCACGGGCTTGCCCGCTGGCCCCTTGTCCTCGATCGGCGGCGCGCCCTTGACCGCGCCGTCGAGCGAAATCTGCGACACGCCGGTGAAGCCGACGCCCTCCAGCGCCGCGGTCGTTCCTTGCAGAATGGGCACATTTTCGTCGACCTGGATGCGGACGCGGACGAATTGCGGGTCGTCGGGCCACAGCGCGATCTGGCGCACCTGGCCGACGGGGACGCCCGAAAACTGGACCTGTGCGCCCTTGTTCAGCCCGTCGACCGACTGCTTGAAGAAAATGTCATACTCGCGTTTCGCCCCGCCGCTGTCGTTCGCCAGCCACACGACGAAGACCGCCAGCGCCGCCGTGAAGAACAGGACGAAGGCGCCCACCAGGACATTGTTCGACCGTGTTTCCATCAGCTGTTCCTATTCTGCGGCTCGGCGGTCTGATTGCAGGTCGCCGCGGCGCGCCCGCGCGGGCCGTTGAAATATTCCTGTATCCAGGGATGTTCGGTGGCAAGCAGTTCCGGGATCGTGCCGACCGCGATCACCTTTTTTTCCGCCAGCACGGCAACCCGGTCGCATGTCGCATAGAGCGTATCGAGATCGTGGGTGATCAGGAACACCGTCAATCCCATCGTGTCGGCCAGGCCGCGGATCAGTTCATCGAACTTGGCCGCGCCGATGGGATCGAGACCGGCGGTCGGCTCGTCGAGAAACAGCAGCGCGGGGTCGAGCGCCAGGGCGCGGGCCAGGCCGGCGCGCTTGACCATGCCGCCCGACAGTTCGGCGGGATATTTCGGCCCGGCGTCGGGCGGCAGGCCGACCATCTGCACCTTGTAGGCGGCGATTTCATCGAGCAGCTTCTGGTCGAGCCGCGGATAATATTCGCGCAGGGGAACCTGGATATTTTCGGCGACGCTCAGCGTCGAAAACAGCGCCCCACCCTGAAACATCACGCCCCAGCGGCGGCGCAGGTCGCGCGACTCCTCTTCGTCGGCGATGGTGTCGAGCGTCTTGCCGTAAACCTCGATCTCGCCCGCCACGGGCGTTTGCAGGCCGACGATCGATCGCATCAGCACCGATTTGCCGGTGCCCGATCCGCCGACCACGCCCAATATCTCCCCCGACCGCACGTCGAGGTCGAGGTCGTCGTGAATCACGACATCGCCGAACTGGTTGCGAAGCCCGCGGATGCGGATCGCCATGTCGTGCGTTTCGGGACGCACCGCATCGGCGGCGGCCAGTTCCTCCTCGATCGCCTGTTCGATTTCCTCGGTCATCAGTTCCACCCGATCGACGAGAAGAAGACGGCGAAAAAGGCGTCGAGAACGATGACGAGGAAAATCGCGGCGACGACGGCCGATGTCGTCCGGCGGCCGACTTCCTCGGCATTCTGGCGTACCTGCATTCCTTCGTAACAGCCGGTGACGCCGATCAATATGCCAAAGACCGGCGCCTTGATCAGCATGATCCAGAAATCGGTCATCGGGATGATTTCGCGCAGCCGCTGGATATAGGTCAGTGGCGGAATTTCCAGCCCCACCCAGCAAAAGGCACCGCCGCCGGCGATCGCGCAGAGGCTGGCATAGAAACCGAGCAGCGGCATGGTGATCGTCGATGCCGCGACGCGCGGCAGCACGATCGCTTCCATCGGCGAAACGCCGATCGTGCGCATCGCATCGACTTCCTCGGTCAGCTTCATCGTGCCGATCTGCGCCGCGAAGGCCGAACCCGAGCGGCCCGCGACCATGATCGCGGTCATCAACAGGCCCAGTTCGCGGATCGAGGCGCGACCGACCAGATTGATCGTGAACACCTCCAGCCCGAACTGGCGGAGCTGGACGGCGCCCTGTTGCGCGATGACGATGCCGATCAGGAAACTCATCAGGCCGATGATCGGCAGCGCATCGACGCCGACGGCCTGAAACCGCATGACGATCGCGTTCCAGCGGATGCGCCGGCGCGCCCGGATCTGCGTCAGCAGTGCGACGATCATCGCACCGAAAAAACCGACGATGCCGAGCAGCTCGCCCCATATGGCGGAGCTTGCCTCGCCGACCTGCTCCAGCATCCGCGCCCAGGCGGGGCGGCGGTCGCGGTGGACGCGATATTCGCTCTTGTCCTGGGCCAGCGCCTCCAGCAGCCGCTTCGCCTCCGCGCCGGTGCCGGTAATCCTGGCGTCATGCTCGCTCGCCGTGCGCGTGACGATCCATGCACCCACGGTATCGATGCGTTCGATGGCGCTGAGGTCGAGGGAGGCGATCGGTCCCAAAGCGTCGAGCCGCGCCGGCAGATCGCCGAGCCGTGCCAGCGTCAACCGGCCGGTGAAGCGAACCTCGGCACCGTTGGCGCCATCGCTATGTTCGAAGTCCGCCCTGGCCACCATTACGCCGACGACATTGTATTATTTGGCGAATGACGGCAAGCGAATCCCGTCGCTTGGCGACGAACCGCTCCGCGCCTAAGGAAAGGATGATGGAAAATCCCGCCCGCACCCCGACTGTTTCCAGCGCCGCGCCGCATGTCCACCGTGTTGCGATGTACGACATGGACCGGACGATCACCCGTGCGGGGACATATAGCGGCTTCCTGATGCACGTCGTGCGGCGACGCCAGCAATGGCGCCTGTTGCTGTTGCCGTTCGTCGCGCTGGCGGGGCTCGCCTATATGCTGCGGCTGATCGATCGGTCGCGGCTGAAGGCGATCAACCTGCGTTTGCTGGTGGGCAAAAGCTTCAGCCGCGCCGAAATCGCGCCGCTTGCCGAAAGCTATGCCGACAAGGTGGTGGCGCGCGGCCTGCATCCGGCGGCGCTGGACCAGATCGCGGCGGACCGCGACGCGGGGTATCGCGTCCTGCTCGCGACCGCGTCCTTTCACCTGTATGTCGATGCGATCGCGCGGCGGCTTGGCATCGACGATGTGCTGGCGACGCGGCTGGACGAAGTGGACGGCGCCGACCATGTCCATGCCCGATTGTCGGGCGACAATTGCTATGGCGACGCCAAATTCGCGCGGATTTCCGGCTGGCTCGCCGACAATGCGATTACGCGGGAAGACGCCCATATCCGGGCCTATTCCGACCATGTGTCCGACCAGCCGATGCTGCATTTCGCGGACGAGGCGGTCGCGACGACGCCGTCGCGGAAACTCAAGATGCTGGCACCCGCCATGGGGTGGCAGGTCGTCGACTGGCGCGCGCGGCGCGGCCGTTAGACCGCCTCCAGCGCCTGCCCGAAATCGGCGATCAGGTCGTCGGCGTCTTCGATGCCGATCGACACGCGCACCAGATTGTCGGTGATGCCGAGCGCCTTCTTGCGCTCGTCGGGCACCGACAGATGGGTCATCGCCGCCGGATGGCTGGCGAGCGTTTCGGTGCCGCCCAGGCTGACCGCCAGTTTCGCGATCTTCAGCGCGTCGAGGAAACGGAAACTCTCCGCCTCGCCGCCCTTGATGAACAGCGAGAAGGTCGATCCGGCGCCGCTGCAATGGCGGTCGAAAATATCCTTCTGCCGCGGATCGGCGATGAAGCCCAGATAGCCGAGCCCTTCGACCTTCGGATGATCGCGCAGGAAGGTGCAGACCTTCAGCGCGTTTTCGCCCGCGCGGCTCATGCGCAGTTCCAGCGTCTCCAGGCTGCGCAGCAGCATCCACGCGGTGTTGGGGTCGCAGATCGTGCCGATTGTGTTGCGCATCGGGCGGATGAGATCGATCAGCCGCTGGTCGCCCGACACCGCGCCGGCGACAAGGTCGGAATGACCCCCGGCATATTTGGTCAGGCTGTAGACGATCAGTTCGGCGCCCTGTTTCAACGGTTGCTGCCACAGCGGCCCAAGGAAGGTGTTGTCGATCGCGATCGCCGGTTTCTGTTCGCCGGTGAAGATGGCATCGCGTGCCGCGCGCACGGCTTCGACATCGACCAGCGCGTTCGTCGGGTTGGCGGGACTTTCCAGATAGACGAGCGCGACCTTGCCGCCCTTTTCTGCCGCGAGCGCGTTCGCACGATCGAGGATTTGGTCGATCTCCACGCGCGAGGCGCCGGCCGGAAAATCAAGGAAGCTGACGCCGAAGCGCGACAGGATGCGCGCGATCAGCGTCTCGGTAGCCGCATAGAGCGGACCCGAATGGACGACGACGTCATTCTGGTTGCACAGCGCCAGGAGCAGCGTCGCGATCGCCGACATGCCGCTGGAAAAGACCAGCGCGTCGTCGGCGCCGTCCCAGACCGACAGGCGATCCTCCAAAATCTCCTGATTCGGGCCGTTAAAGCGCGAGTAGACCAGGCCGTCGGCCGGGCCCTGCCGCTTGCCGGTGATATGTTCGAAGAAGCGTTTGCCCGCCGCGGCATTTTCAAAGGCGAAGGTGGATGTCAGGAAGATCGGCGGTTTCAACGACCCTTCGGACAGGACCGGGTCATAGCCATGCCCCATCATCAGCGTGGCGGGGCTGATCTCCCGGCCGCCGATGGTCTTGATGTCCGCCTTGGGTTTGCCGCGCATGGCCATGGGATGCTCCTTCGATACAGGCGCCGTCTATAGCAGCATTGGTTTCCCATGAAACCGGTTCCGCACCGTCACAGGATCAGCGCCACGCCCCATATGACGCCGATCAGCAGCGGCACGCCGATGATGTCGAGCGCCAGACCGGCCGCGAGCTGGCGGGGCAGGGCGATATGCTCGGTGGCCCAGGCAATCGCGTTGGGGCCCGTGCCCGACGGCAGCATGAAGCCCCAGCTGGCGGCCATGGCGACGGGCAGGGCGAGCAGGATCGGATCGGCGCCGGTCGCCGCGATCAGCGCCGCCAGCACCGGCATGATGCCGCTGGCGGTCGCGACGTTGCTGGCGAATTCGGTGACGAGGATGGTCAGCGCGACGATGATCGCGGCCAGCAGGATCGTCGGCATCGAACCGAGCGGCGCCAGAACGCCGCCCAGCCAGGCGGCGAGGCCGCTTTCGGTGATCGCGGCGGCCAGCGCCAGGCCGCCGCCGAACAGCATGATGACGCCCCATGGCGCCCGGTCGGCCTCTTTCCAGATCAGCAGCGGCCGGCCGCTGCCGTCGGGCAGCACGAAGAGCAGCAGGCTGCCCGCGACGGCGATCGTCCCGTCGGTCAGCGCGCCCGCGGGGACCAGCGGTTCGATCAGCGGCTGCAGCATCCACAGGCCGACGACCAGCGTGACGATCGGGACGACACGGCGTTCGGCGGTCGACCAGATCGCCTGATGGCCGAGCGCCTGCGACGCGGCCGGGCCGTCGAACGGATGGTCGCCGAGTCGCTGAACCCGCGCGAGAATCCACATCGCTGCGGGCACCGCGATGATGACGACCGGGATGCCGTAGGCGGCCCACAGGGCAAAGCCGATATGGACGTTCAGCGCACGTTCGATCAGGCCGGCGGCGATGGCGTTGGTCGGGCTGCCGACCAGCGTTCCCAGACCGCCGATCGACGCCGAAAAGGCGATGCCCATCATCACCGCGCCGGCGAACCCGCGTGTTTCCGCGGCCTCGACCCCGCCCGCGCGCAGCACCGCCAGCGCGATCGGCACCATGATCAGCGTTGTCGAGGTGTTCGAAATCAGCATCGACAGCAGCGCGGTCGCCGTCATGAAGGCGAACAGCAGGCCCCTGGGCGTCGGCGGTGCGAGCTTGAGCAGGGCGAGTGCGAGACGGCGATGCAGCCCCACGCGTTCGATGGCAAGCGCCAGAAAGGCGCCGCCCAGGATCAGGAACAATATCGGGTCATAATATTGGTTGGCGATGTCCTTCGCCGACATCACGCCCGCAAAGGGCACGACCAGAAAAGGCAGCAGCGCGGTTACGGTCAGCGGCAGGGCCTCCGTCATCCACCATGCCGCCATCAGCAGCGTCAGCGCGGCGATCCGCCATGCGGGCAGGCTCATCCCCTCCGGCGGCGGCAAGAGCAGCATGAGCAGGAATAGGGCGAGGCCGCCGATCAGCCCGAGCAGGCGCGTGCGTGTCATCCATCCCCCAGACCGATCACCGACAATTGGCGGCCATAGCTGTTTTCGTTCTGGTGGCACGCCCGGCGATAGCTGAAATAATCGTCCGCCCCGGCATAGGTGTCCTGGCCGCCGATGGCAATTCGCGTCACGCCCGCCGCCGCCAGCCGCGCGGCGACATAGGCGGCGATGTCGAACTGCGCGTGCCCGGCCCGCCCGCCAGCAAAGAAGCGTTCGTTCGCCGGGTCATCGGCGACAAAGCGCGCGACGAAGCCATCGTCGACCTCATAGGACGACCGGCCGATGCACGGGCCGATGGCGACCGCGATGTCGGCGCGCGACGCGCCGAGGGCTTCCATCGCGGCCAGTGTCGCGTCGGTGACGCCGGCAATGGCGCCCTTCCACCCCGCATGGGCGGCGCCGATCACTCCGGCCCCGGCATCGGCAAACAGGACGGGCACGCAGTCGGCGGTCAATATGCCCAGCAGGATGCCCGGCGTGGCGGTGGCCAGCGCATCGGCTTCGGGCCTGTCGGCCAGGTCGCTGTCCGCATCGATGGTGATGCAGCGATTGCCATGGACCTGATACAGCCCCGCCAACGCGGCGCCGGGCAGAACCGCATCAACGACGCGGCGCCGGTTTTCCGCGATCAAAGCGGGATCGTCCCCCGAACCGAGGCCGCAATTGAGCGAGGCGAGGGCGCCGGTCGACACGCCGCCACGGCGTCCGAAGAAACCGTGTGCGATGCCGCCGAGCGATGCGGCCGTCGTAAAGGGCGCCGTCACAGATCGAGCCTCCAGATACGGTCTTCGTCGACATGATTGCCGACGCGAAAGGCGTTGCGGCCGACATCGACGAAGCCATAGCGCCGGTAGAAGGCCTGGGCGCGCGGATTTTCGGTGAAGACGGACAGGTAGAGGATCGATGCGCGGGCGCGCGCCCACGCGATCCCCCATTCCATCAGCGCGGCGGCGACCCCGGTGCCCTTCGCGGCGGCCGCGACATAGAGTTGATGCAGTTCGGTGGCCCCGGCGGACGGCTGTCCCGGGGGCAGATCGAAATCGATGGGCCCCAGCTTGACGAAACCCAGAATCATGCCCCGTTCATCGCGGACCATCGCGATCGTCCAGTCGGGATCGGCGATCTGCGCGCGGATGCGATCCGGCGGATTCCAGGATGACAGGAAAGCGGCGAGGTCGGCGGGGTCGTAGATGTGGCCGAAAGTGTCGACGAACGACGCTTCGGCAAAGCGCGACAGCGCCTCGGCATCGGTTTCGCGTGCCACGGTTACGCGCGTCATGCCGCATCCTCGAATCCGGCGGGGCGCGGCCATCCGGGCGCGTGCACGGCCAGGACCTTGAACAGATCGCCCATCGCTTGCGGGCCGGTCAGCCGGGCGACCTGTGCGCCAAGGTCGTCGGCGCGGGCGGGAGCGGCGGCGGCCAGATTGTCGAGCCGCGCAGCAATGCCGAGCGCGTTCAGCCAGGCGCCTTGCGTCGCCGGTCCGGCGACCGCCCCGCCGACCTGCCGCGCGACGTCGGCCAGCGCCGCGAAGTCGACATGGACGGTCAGATCCGCCTCGCCGGGGTCGGCAAAGGCGTCGGCGTAGCGATGCGCCTTCACCGCCTGCAACGTGTCGCCCGCCGCCGGGCCGCTATAGCCATAGTCGATCGCCAGCATCGCGCCGCCCTGCCGCATCAGGCGAAAGGTGCAGCGCTGCATGATCGCCGCCGATACCGGCGCGGTTTCGACAATGGCGCCGATCGCTTCGCCGCGCAGGGCGGCGGGAACGGAATCGTCGGCGGGGACGTCGCCGGGCGCGGCGACAAGGCGTCCCGCCTGTCGCACGACTTCGCGCTCGCGCCATCCCGCCGCGGTGCGGACATATTGATGGACGGGCAGGGCGTCGAAAAATTCGTTGGCGACGATCAGCAGGGGGGCGTCGTCGGGAAGGGCATCCACCGCGTCATGGTGGACCGATTGCGGCAGACGCGCCGATTGCGCCTCGCGCAATGTCGGACTGGTTTCGACAAGATGGATGCCCAGCGGGATGCAGCCGAAGCGTGCCATGACGCGCAGCGCGTCGAGGGCCAGCGTGCCGCGACCGGGTCCCAGTTCGGCATAATGAAAGGCGGGACGCCCGGCGCGCGTCCACAGGTCGGCGATCCATAGGCCGACCATCTCCCCGAACATCTGGCTGATTTCCGGCGCGGTGGTGAAATCGCCCTGCGCGCCCAGCGGATCGCGCGTCGCATAATAATGCGCGTTGGCCCGCGCCATATAATCCGCAATCGTCATCGGCCGCGCCGACGACAGGTCCCGGATCAATGCGTCCGCCGTGGGCGGCGCGTCAGGCAACGGCATCCGGACCGGCGATCGGTTCGACCCGCTGGCGCCGGCGCTTGGCGGTGGCGACCAGCCAGAGGCCGATGACGATCATCGGGACGGTCAGCCACTGGCCCATCGACAGGCCGGTGGCGTCGACGACCCACTGGCGCTGAACGTCGGGTTCGCGGAAAAATTCGACGAAGAAACGGCTGAAACCATAGATGACTGAGGCCATGCCGACGAGGAAGCCGGGCTTGTAGCGCGCGTCGGTGCGCCAGAACAGAAAGGCGAGGATCGCCATCATCAGCAGGCCTTCGAGCCCCGCTTCGTAAAGCTGGCTCGGGTGCCGCGGCATCATCGTGCCGCTGTCCGGAAAGATGATCGCCCACGGCACGTCGGTCGTGCGGCCCCACAGTTCGCCGTTCACGAAATTGGCGGCCCGCCCAAGGAACAGGCCGAACGGAATGGTGCAGGCAATATAGTCGCAGAAACGCAGGAAATTGAGCTTTTCCCGGCGCGTCACATACCAGATGGCGACGAGGACGCCGATCACCCCGCCGTGCAGCGACATGCCGCCGTCCCACAGGCGGAACACCGCCAGCGGTTCGCGTATATAAGCCTCGAGATTATAGAAGAGCACATAGCCGATCCGGCCGCCGAGGATGATGCCGAGCATCGCATAGAAGATCATGTCGTCGGCGTGGCGGCGCGCCATCGGAGCGCCTGGCTGGGCGATCAGCTTCAGCAGATACCAATAGCCGAGGAAGATGCCGGCGAGGTAGGCGAGCGCATACCAGCGGATCGGCAGGCCGAAGACGCTGAAGGCGATTTCGCTGTTTTCGCCCATCAACGCGTTGAAGTTCACATATTGTGTTGTTTCGGCTAAAGTTGCAAAAAGAAACATATAGTCTCGGGCCCTTCCCCAGGTGAGGCCCTACCCCATACGGGGTAAGGCAGACGAGACCAAGAGGAGAGATAGAAGATGCCATCCGCGCTCGACCTGCGTCTGGACGCCGCCTACCAGTTGATCACCGGTCCGGGCGGGCCGATCCAGGTCGGAACCGTTGAACGGAACGGTCGCGAACTGCCGTTCATCACCAATGCGCCGACCAATCTGGTCGATTATGTTGCATATTTTTGTGCGCAGCATGGCGATGCCACCTTCCTGGTCGAAGGCGACGAGCGGCTGAGCTTCAAGCAGGTCTATGCCGCCGCGCGCAAGGTCGCGGCCGGGCTGGTCGATGGACATGGCGTCCGGCGCGGCGACCGCGTCGGGCTGGCGATGCGCAACGCCAATGCCTGGTGCGTCACCTATATCGGCATATTGATGGCGGGCGGCTGCGCGACGCTGCTCAACGGCTGGTGGCAAGGCGGCGAACTGGCGGCGGGCATCGAGGATGCGGAGGCGAAGCTGGTGATCGCCGATCCGCAGCGCGCCGCACGGCTGGCCGAACCGGGGGTGTCGCACGGGGCCAAGGTCGTGACGCTGGATATTGCGCGGCCCATCGACGAGGCGATCCGGCCGATCGCCGACGCTGGCGGTTCGGCGGAAACGGCGCTGCCGCAACTGACCGGACAGGATCTGGCCACCATCCTTTTCACCTCGGGCTCGACCGGCCAGTCGAAGGGCGCCTATTCGCGGCACGAAGCGGTCGTGCAGGCAATCTTCAACTATGTCACGCAAACCGCGAGCATCGTCCATCTGCTGACGCAGGATGGATTGATGTCGGACATTCAGCCCGCGACGCTGATTTGTACGCCATTGTTCCATGTGACGGCCGAAATCCCGGTTTTCCTGCAAAGTTTTGCGCTGGGCCGCAAGCTGGTGCTGATGCCGAAATGGAATGCCGAAGAGGCGATGCGGCTGATCCAGGACGAACAGGTCAATTATTTCGTCGGCGTACCGTTGATGAGTTACGAGATTCTCGTCCATCCGAATCGCAAGAATTACGATCTGTCGACCTGCAAGAGCTATGCCGGCGGCGGCGCGGCGCGCCCGCCCGAACATGTCCGCCGGCTCGCGACCGAAATGGGCGAGGGCAAGCCGCTGCTCGGCTATGGCCTTACCGAAACCAATGCGGTGGGTTGCGGCATCATCAACGAAAATTATGTGGAGAAGCCGCTGTCGACGGGCCCCGCGTCGAAGCCGTTGGTCGATCTCGCCATTCTGGACGACAATGGCAATGCGCTGGCGCAGGGGCAGGTCGGCGAGGTGTGCATCCGGTCGGTGTGCAATTTCGAAGGCTATTGGAACAATGACGCCGCGACGAAGGCGGCCTTTTTCGGCAATGGCTATTTCCGTTCGGGCGACCTTGGCTATCTCGATGCCGACGGCTATCTGTTCATCGTCGATCGCAAGAAGGACATCATCATCCGCGGCGGCGAGAATATCAGCTGCCAGGAGGTCGAGGCGGCGATCTACGAACATGCCGACGTCAATGAATGTGCTGTCTTCGGCCTGCCCGACGAGCGGCTGGGCGAAGTCGTCGGCGCCGTGGTGTGGTTGAAGCCGGGCAGCGATCTGGGCGTGACCGCGCTGCAGGAATTTCTGGGATCGCGCCTTGCGCCCTATAAGGTGCCGATCAAGATCTGGCTGGCCGAAGGCGCGCTGCCCAAGCTGGGGAGCGAGAAGATCGACAAGGTTTCGCTGCGCAGCAAATATCGCGACGCCTATGCGACGGAGGTTGCGGCGTAACGAAAAGGCGCGGAGAAACGAAGGAGACATATGGCCGCGCCCGACTCTCCTTCCTCTCCGCCGCCCGCCGCGCCGCTGGCGGCATCCCCGGCATCCCCGGCGCCTTTGGAACCCGTGCGAATCTATCGCCACCGTCTGCCTACGCGCATCTGGCACTGGGTGAATGCGGCAACGTTGCTGATCCTGCTGATGAGCGGGCTGATGATCTTCAACGCGCATCCGCGCCTCTATTGGGGACATTATGGCGCGAACGACGACCATGCCTGGCTGGCGATCGGATCGACGCGCGATACCGGCTTCCTGCGGATCGGATCCGCGCGGATTGAGACGACGGGCGTGCTCGGGCGCTGGACCGACGCGCGGGGAAGGGAGCAGACCTGGGCCTTTCCCGGCTGGGCGACGATCCCGACGCGCTACAGCCTTGCCGACGGGCGCTTATGGCATTTGTTCTTTGCGTGGGTTCTGGCGATCAGCCTGACGCTCTACATGCTCTGGACCGCCATTGGCGGACATCTGGCGAAGGATTTGCACGTCCGGCGCCGCGAATGGTCGCCGCGTCACATCTGGCGCGATGTGAAGGACCATGCGCGGCTGCGCTTTCCGCGCGGAGCGGCGGCGGCGCGGTATAATATCCTGCAAAAGCTCAGCTATATCGGCGTCATATTCGTCCTTCTCCCGCTGATGATCGCGACCGGGCTGGCCATGTCGCCGGGGATGAATGCCGCCGCGCCCTGGCTGATCGACCTGTTCGGCGGGCGCCAGTCGGCGCGGTCGCTCCATTTCATCGTCGCCTGGAGCCTGGTCCTGTTTTTCCTCGTCCATATCGCGATGGTGCTGCTCGCCGGGCCGGTGAACGAAATCCGGTCGATGCTGACCGGCTGGTTCCGCCTGCCGCGCGATCGGGAGGCCGGGGCATGAATCGCATCCTGATGCCGCGGCGGCAGCTTATCGCACGGGCAGGCGGCATCGCCGCGACGCTCCCGCTGTTGAGCGCCTGCGATGCGATCAACGAGGCGCCCGCAGTACGCAAAATCCTGTCGATGGGCGAGGAGATGAACCGGGCGAGCCAGCGCGCGCTGATGGACCGCGACGCGCTGGCGGGCGAATTCACGCGCGCCGACCTGTCGCCGACCTTTCGGTCCAACGGCACGCGGTTGCCGCCGGGCGAAGACTATGCCGCGCACGCGGCGCGGGCCTTCGCGGACTGGCGCATCCGCGTCGGGGGGCTGGTGACGCGGCCGCTGTCGCTGTCGATGGCCGATATTCGCGCGATGCCCCAACGCACCCAGATCACGCGCCACGACTGCGTCGAGGGGTGGAGCGCGATCGGCGAATGGACCGGGCCGCAGCTGCGCCGGGTGCTGGCGGCGGCGGGGGTGCGGGACGGGGCGCGCTATATCGTCTTTCGCTGCGCCGACCGGATCGGCGATGCGCTCTATTATGAAAGTTGCGACATGGTCGATGCGCTGCATCCGCAGACGATTCTGGCCTGGGCGCTCAACGGCGCGGTGCTGCCGATCGCCAACGGGGCGCCGCTGCGCCTGCGGATCGAACGGCAACTGGGGTATAAGCACGCCAAATATCTGACCGGCATCGACGCCGTCGCCAGCCTCGACGGCATCGGCGCGGGAAAGGGCGGATATTGGGAAGATCGCGTTGATTATGAATGGTACGCGGGTATCTAGGTCGAACATGGCACGCAGATGCCAATGAAAAGGTCGCACGCATGTCCATTCTCCGCCCGTTCCTTGGCCGCGTCATTCGTCAGGGCCGCCTGACCGTCATCGACCCCGACGGCGGAAAGGAAGAATTCGGAACGCCCGTGCCGGGATTTCCCGACGTCATCGTCCGTTTCGCCAGCCGCCGGGGCATGCGCCGCATCATCCTCGATCCGCGCCTGGGCGCCGCCGAAGCCTTCATGGACGGCGAGATGGAACTCGTCGAAGGCGACATCATGGCGCTGGTCGGTCTGATCCGCATGAACACCCCATGGGATCGCGGCGGCAAGCTGAAGGACAAGACGTGGGTCGTCCGGCGCGCCGACTGGCTGAAGACGCGGATCGGCTCGATCAACCGCCAGCGCCAGTCGCGCGCCAACGTCCGGCATCATTACGACATCGGCAACGATCTCTACCGCCTCTTCCTCGACGACGATATGCAATATAGCTGCGCCTACTGGCCGCGTCCCGACATGACGCTGGAAGAGGCGCAGGCCGCGAAGAAGGCGCATATCGCGGCGAAGCTCGCCCTCGCGCCGGGGCAGCGCGTCCTCGACATCGGTTGCGGCTGGGGCGGCATGGCGATCACGCTGGCGAAGCTGGAACGGGTCGAGGTGCTGGGCATCACCCTGTCCGACGAACAGCTGGCGCTCGCGCGCCAGCGCGCCGAGGTGGCCGGGGTCGCCGACCGGGTCAAGTTCGAGCTGGTCGATTATCGCGACCTGGCGGCGCGCGAAGCGGGCGGGTTCGACCGCATCGTGTCGGTCGGCATGTTCGAACATGTCGGCGCCGCCAATTTCGACACCTTCTTTCGCGCCTGTGCCAACCTGCTGACCGCCGACGGCGTGATGCTGCTCCACACGATCGGCCGCTTCGGCAAGCCGGGGTCGACCGATGCCTTCACCCGCAAATATATCTTTCCCGGCGGCTATATTCCCGCGCTCAGCGAGACGCTGGCGGCAAGCGAGAAGAGCCGCCTGATCGCGACCGATGTCGAAACGCTGCGCCTGCATTATGCGCTGACGCTGCGCGAATGGTACAAGCGCACGCTGGCGCAGGAAGAGGCGATCACCCGGATGCTGGGCGACCGCTTCTTTCGCATGTGGACCTTCTACCTCGCCGGCGCGACCGCGGCGTTCGAAAGCGGCGGCATGGGCAATTACCAGATCCAGTTCGCGCGCAGCCGCCACGCGCTGCCGCCGACGCGCGATTATCTGGCAGAGGCGGAAGGGCAATATCTGCCGGGTCGCTGACCCTCTCTTCGCGGTTCCATCCGGGGACCGTTCAGGTGGGATAACGCTCGTTCATCACCTGCCAGCTCAATGCGATCAGCGCTTCCAGAACGCTCAAGTCGATGTCGGCCAGCTTGTTGACATAGAGGCAGGCGGCGCCCGTCTTGTGCTTGCCCAGCCTTGCGAGCAGCGCATCGGCGTCCGCTTGGCGATCGCCATGATGGTCGGTAAGATAGAGTGTCAGTGCCGCCTTGCGCGGGCTGAAACCGGCGCGGCACATGGTGCCCGAACGGCCGCTGTCATAGACATAGTCGTAGCTGCCGTACCCGATGATCGACGGCCCCCACATTCTGGGATCCAGCCCGGTGACGCGGCGATGCATCGCGTCGATGATTGCGGCTTCCTCGCGCCGCCGTTCGGCGGGGAGTGCGGCGATGAAATCGGCGACATCGACTTCGGTCGCCCTGGTCTTGATTTCGGCTTTGCTCATGTCGTGCCTCCCGCGCGGAGGATAGATTAGCTTGCCCCCTGCGCCAAGCCGGTTGCGCGGCGCCCGGCGGACTGCTAGCCGCGCCCGCGTCTTTCCCGGCAAAAGGTGCAGCCATGTCCACATCCTTCAAGCGCGTCGTCCTCGCCTATTCGGGAGGGCTCGACACCAGCGTGATCCTGAAATGGCTGCAGGTGACCTATGGCTGCGAGGTCGTGACGTTCACCGCCGATCTGGGGCAGGGCGAGGAACTGGAGCCGGCGCGCGCCAAGGCCGAATTGATGGGGATCAGGCCCGAGCATATCTATATCGACGATCTGCGCGAGGAATTCGTGCGCGATTTCGTCTTTCCGATGATGCGCGCCAATGCGCGGTACGAAGGCGATTATCTGCTCGGTACCTCGATCGCGCGGCCGCTCATCTCGAAGCGGCTGGTCGAGATTGCGAAGGAAACGGGCGCCGACGCGGTCGCGCACGGCGCGACGGGCAAAGGCAATGACCAGGTGCGCTTCGAACTCAGCGCCTATGCGCTCAATCCCGACATCAGGGTGATCGCGCCGTGGCGCGAATGGGATCTGACCAGCCGCACCGCGCTGATCGACTTTGCCGAAAAGAACCAGATTCCGGTGCCGAAGGACAAGCGCGGCGAAAGCCCCTTTTCCACCGACGCGAACCTGCTCCACACCTCGTCGGAGGGCAAGGTGCTGGAGGACCCGTGGGAAGAGACCCCCGACTATGTCTATTCGCGCACGGTGAATCCGGAGGATGCACCCGACACGCCCGAATATATCACCATCGATTTTGAACGCGGCGACGGCGTCGCGCTGAACGGGCAGGCGATGTCGCCCGCGACGCTGCTCGCGGCGCTCAACGACCTGGGCCGCAAGCATGGCATCGGCCGGCTCGACCTGGTCGAGAACCGCTTCGTCGGCATGAAGTCGCGCGGCATGTACGAAACGCCGGGCGGCGAGATTTATGCGCGCGCGCATCGCGGCATGGAAAGCATCACGCTCGATCGCGGCGCGGCGCATCTGAAGGATGAGCTGATGCCGAAATATGCCGAGCTGATCTATAACGGCTTCTGGTTCGCGCCCGAGCGCGAGATGCTGCAGGCCGCGATCGACCACAGCCAAGCGAACGTCACGGGCACCGTGCGGCTCAAGCTCTATAAGGGCAACGCCGCTGTCGTCGGCCGCAAATCGCCGTTCAGCCTGTACAGCGAACGCCATGTGACCTTCGAGGACGACGCCGGCGCCTATGACCAGAAGGATGCGGCGGGCTTCATCAAGCTCAATGCTTTGCGCTTGAAATTGCTGGCGAAACAAGGACAGTAGGGCGGCCGGGCGCGACCCGGAATCGCGACAGGAGCCCGACCCATGCTATCCCTTCTGCTGGCCGCCGCCAGCCTGACTCCCGCTTTCGGCGACGCGACCCATACCGAACTCGGCTATGCCAAGCCGGCGCGTTCCGGGGGATGCGTGGCGCGGTTCGACACCGGATCGGTAGAAATCACCCAGGCCTTCAACACCGCGGCGCGCACGATGATCAACGTCGCCGTCGTGACCGGAAGCACGGACAGGACATGGCCCGCCGGAACCCAATTGTGGGTGAAATCCTCCTTTGGCCCGGCATGGCGGGCGCGGGTGATCGACTCGACGCCGGGGCGCGTCCGCTTCGCCGCGCACCATCGTTTCGTCGGCGACCTGTTCAACGACGACACGATGACCATCATGCTGCTGGATCGCCTGAATGCCGATTCACGCGATGCGTCCTATGTAACGGTCGGATCGGAAATTGGCGGTTTTCGGGGCAAGCTGGCGGCGGCCGCCGACTGCGCCGATTCGCTGGGTATCTAGGTCCATCCGCTTGTCGCACAAGGGATTCGCATGGCGGCCCATCCTGCGCTAAGGGCGCCGCGATGACCGCGACCCGCTTCTTTTCCGACAATGCCGCCACGGTGCATCCTGCGGTGATGGAGGCGCTCGTCGCGGCGAACCATGTCGACACCGCCTATGACGGCGATGCGCTCAGCCGGTCGCTCGACGCCGCCTTTTCGGACCTGTTCGAAACCGACTGCGAAGTGGTGTGGATCGCGACCGGAACGGCCGCCAACAGCATCATCCTGGCCCATTTCGTGCGCCCATGGCAGGGCATCCTGTGTTACGAGGAAGCGCATATCGAGGTCGACGAGGGCGGCGCGCCGACCTTTTATTCGGGCGGCGCCAAGCTGATGACGCTGCCGGGGTCGGGCGCGAAGATCGACGCCGAGGCGCTGAAGGCGCGGATCGCGGGCATCCGCAAGGATGTGCATCAGGTCCAGCCCGCCGCGATCAGCATCACCAACGCGACCGAATATGGCCTGTCGTGGCGCCCGGAGGAAGTGCGCGCGATCAGCGAGGTCGCCAGGGCGAACGGGATGAAGCTGCACATGGACGGCGCGCGCTTCGCCAATGCGGTGGCGTTCGCAGGCTGCGCGCCCGCCGATGTGACGTGGCGCGCCGGGGTCGATGCCTTGTCCTTCGGCTTCACCAAAAACGGCGCGATGATGGCCGAGGCGCTCGTCTTTTTCGGTGGCAGCGGCGGCGCCGGTGTGCGCGAGCTCAAGAAGCGCGGCGGGCATCTGCTCAGCAAGGGCCGCTTCGTCGCGGCGCAGATTCGCGCGATGCTGAAGGATGATCTGTGGCTCGCCAATGCGCGCGCCGCCAATGCGGGCGCGGCGGCGCTGGCGGCGGCATGTGGCGACCGGCTGATGTATCCGGTCGAAGCGAACGAGCTGTTCGTGCGGCTGACCCCCGTCGAGGCCGCGCGCCTGCGCGCCGCGGGATATGATTTTTATGACTGGGGCGAGGGCGCGGCGCGCCTTGTCGTCAGCTGGGATCAGGACGCCGCCGTCGCGCCGCTCGCCGCGGCGCTGGCCGCGCTGTGACCGCGGCGCCATGAACGCTTTGCCCGCGACGCTGCTGACACCGCGCGTCCTGTTCCCCTTTCTGTTCGTGACGCTGATCTGGGGATCGACGTGGATCGTCATCACCGGACAGCTTGGCGTCGTCCCGCCGAGTTGGTCGGTCGCCTACCGCTTTCTGGTCGGCGCCGCGGCGATGTTCGCCTATGCGCTGTGGCGCGGCGAGCGGCTGATGCTGTCGGGCCCGGCATGGGGGTTCGCCGCCCTGCTGGGCGCCGCGCAGTTCGCGATCAACTTCAACTTCGTCTATCGCGCCGAACAGCATATTACGTCGGGCCTGGTCGCGGTGCTGTTCGCGCTGCTGATCGTTCCCAACACGCTGCTCGGGCGTTTCTTCCTGAAGACGAAGGTCGCGCCGCGCTTCCTGCTCGGCGGAACGATCGCGATCCTGGGCGTGGGATTGATGATCGTGCAGGAATATCGCGCGGCGGCGCTGGACGCGGATGCGGTGCTGATCGGCACCGCGCTGACGCTGTCGGGTGTCCTGTGCGCCTCCGCCGCGAATGTCATGCAGGGGACGGGGCTGGCGCGCGCGCAGCCGATGGTCGTCATGATCGCGTGGGCGATGCTGTTCGGTGCGCTCAGCGACGCGGTTTTCGCCTGGGTGACGACCGGGCCGCCGACCATCGAGCCGACGGTGCCCTATCTGGGCGGGGTCCTCTATCTGGGCGTCATTGCCAGTGCGGTCACCTTCCCGCTCTATTTCAACATCATCCGCGAAGTCGGCCCGGGACAGGCGGCATGGTCCAGCGTTCTGATCCCGATCATCGCCATGGCGTTGTCGACGTTGTTCGAGGGCTATCGCTGGGCGCCGTTGTCGATCGCGGGCGCGCTGGTCGCGCTGGCGGGGCTGGTGATCGCGGTGGCGAAGCGGCCCGACAAGCCGTCGGTCAGCGGCAATATGGTGTCGGTGCCGGTCGAAGACGGCGACGCGGGGACGGTCAGCCCGCGCTGATCCGTTCGATATCGGCGCCGACCGCCTGCAGCTTTTCTTCCAGCCGTTCATAGCCGCGATCGAGGTGATAGACGCGGTTCACCTCCGTCTGTCCCTCGGCGGCGAGCCCGGCGATGATCAGGCTCATCGAGGCGCGCAGGTCGGTCGCCATGACCGGCGCGCCGACCAGCGCATCGACGCCGCGCACGATCGCCGTGCGGCCCTTGACCTGAATGTCGCAGCCCATGCGCGCCAGTTCGGGCACGTGCATATAGCGGTTTTCAAAGATGGTTTCGGTGAACAGGGACGCGCCCGTGCCCAGCGTCGCCATCGCCATGAACTGCGCCTGCATGTCGGTCGCGAAACCGGGGTAAGGCGCGGTCGACAGGGTGACGGGCTGGGCACGGCCGTCCATCGCGACGCGGATACCCGCCTTGGTCGGCTCGACCGTCGCACCCGCCTCGCGCAGCGCGGCGAGCGTCGCTTCCATCTCGTCGGCCTTGGCGCCGACCAATTCGACATCGCCCTGGGTAATGACGGCGGCACAGGCATAGCTGCCCGCCTCGATCCGGTCGGCCATCACGCGATAGGTCGCGCCGTGCAGCCGGTCGACGCCGTCGATCGTCAGCGTTTCGGTGCCGATGCCGTCGATCTGCGCGCCCATCGCGACCAGGCAATTGCACAGATCGACGATTTCCGGCTCGCGCGCCGCATTTTCGAGGATGCAGGTGCCCTTGGCGAGCACCGCGGCCATGACGGCATTTTCGGTCGCACCGACCGACACGACGGGAAAGGTGAACTTGCCGCCGCTCAGCCGCCCGCCGGGCGCCACCGCCTTCACATAGCCCGAGGCCAACTCGATCTCCGCGCCAAAGGCTTCCAGTGCTTTGAGGTGAAGGTCGATCGGACGGTTGCCGATCGCGCAGCCGCCCGGCAGCGACACGGTCGCCTCGCCCGCGCGGGCGAGCAGCGGGCCGAGGACCAGGATCGACGCGCGCATCTTGCGAACGATGTCATAGGGGGCGACGGTCGAGGTCAGCGTCGTCGCGCGCGCGGTCATCACGCGGCCGAAATCCTCGGGCCGCGACCCTTCGATCGTGGTCGAGCAGCCAAGCTGGTTGAGCAGATGGCCGAAGCCGTCGACATCGGCGAGGCGCGGCAGGTTGCGAAGCGTCAGCGGCTCGTCGGTGAGCAGCGCGCAGGGCAACAGCGTGAGCGCCGCATTCTTGGCGCCGGAGATGGGGATTCGGCCCTTGAGTCGCTGGCCGCCGCGAATGACGATCTGATCCATCCCGCGTCTTTAGCGGATGCACTTGGCCGCGCAAGCGGCGCGCGGGGGTGGCGGGCGGATCAGGCGCTCAGCGCCGCCTCGACCTGATCCAGCCGGTCCTTGCCGAAGAACATCGCGTCGCCGACGAAGAAGGTCGGGATGCCGAACACGCCGCGCGCCACCGCCGCATCGGTGTTGGCGGCCAGCCTTGCCTTGATCGCGGGCTCCTGGGTCCGCGCCAGCAGGGCGGGACCGTCGAAGCCGTTTTCCGACAGGAAGGCGGCGGCGACGTCGGGATCGTCCATCTTCAGCCCGTCTTCCCACATCGCGCGGTTCACCGCGTCGATATAATCGTCGAGATTGCCGTCATCCTCGGCAACGATCGCGCCGCGCATGATCAGCAGCGTGTTCACCGGGAAATGCGGGTTGAGCCGGAATTTGGTCAGGTCGTGTTTCAGGATGAAGCGCCGCATCTCCAGATTCTCATAAGCGAGTTTGGCGGGTGCGTCGGCGTAGCGGATCATCGGGGCGACATTGCCCGTCGCCTTGAAGATGCCGCCGAGCAGGCAGGGCGTGATGACGAGCTTCGCTCCCGTCCGGTCGAGCAGGTCGGGCAGTACCCGCAGCGTCAGATAGGCATTGGGGCTGCCGAAGTCGAAGATGAGTTCGAGCGTCTTGTGGCTGCTGTCGGTCACCATTTTTCTCCCCATGGGCGAAGGTCGAGTTCGTGGGTCCATGCGCTTTTCGGCTGGCGGTGGAGCATGACATAATTTGCCGCGATGGCCTGGGGATCGAGGATCAGATCCTGCGCCTTCGCCTTGTCGAAATCCGGGTGGCGGCCTCGGATGAAATCGGTGTCGATCGCCCCGTCGATGACGACATGCGCGACATGGATGCCCTGCGGCCCCAGTTCGCGCGCCATCGACTGGGCGAGCATCCTGAGCGCCGCCTTCGCCCCCGAAAAGGCGGAGAAGCCGGCACCCCCGCGCAGGCTGGCGGTCGCGCCGGTGAACAAAATGGTGCCGCGGCCGCGCGGAATCATGCGCTTCGCCGCCTCGCGGCCCATCAGGAAGCCGCCGAGGCAGGCCATTTCCCAGACCTTGGTATAAACGCGCGTAGTGGTGTCCGTGATCGGGAAGTTCACATTGGCGCCGATGTTGAACACCGCGACATCGACCGGGCCGACCTCGGCCTCCACCTGGTCGAACAACGCGATCATCTCCTCTTCGACGCGGGCGTCGCCGGGAAAGGCGCGCGCGTCATGGCCCTCGTCCCGGATCGACGCCGCCAGCGCCTCCAGCGCGTCGGCGTTGCGGGCGCGGCGGTTGACGCAGGCGGTCAGGCCCTCGGCGGCGAAAGCCCGCGCGATCGCGCCGCCGGTGGCGTCGCCGGCGCCGATGATGACGGCGGCGGATGGGACGGGCTCGGGCATCGGCGACTCTCCTCTTGGCGCCGGATAGTAGCTATGATAATCATAGTGACAAGCAATTTGTCACGGTTCGCGAAAGGGCATGGTGCTGTCGACCATCGTCTCGTCATTGCGAGCGCAGCCAGGCAATCCGGAGCGGTCTACGCGGCCCTGGATTGCCTGGCTGCGCTCGCAATGACCGCAGGACAGTCATCATGCCCAGACGCGCGGACCTGTCGGATACAGTCTGCCCCGTCGGGCGGTCCGCCGAATTGCTGGGTGACCGGGCGGTGCTGCTGATCTTGCGCGACCTGTTCTTCGGGCGGCGGCGATTCGAGGCAATCGCGGCGAACACCGGACTGGGGCCGCAACTGGTGTCGGCCCGGTTGAAGCTGCTGGAACGGGAAGGGGTGGTCGAGCGCCGGCCCTATCAGCAACGCCCGCCGCGCCACGAATATCGGCTGACCGCGAAGGGCAAGGATCTGTTCGACATACTCTATGCGATGCGCGGATGGGCCGAACGCTGGGCCTATCGGGAGGGCGAGACGGGCGGCGGGCCGGCGATGCGTTACGTCCACCGTGCCTGTGGCAGCGACGTCGGAACCGCCATCCTGTGTCCGGGCTGCGGCGAGCGGCTTGGCTATGGCGATTTGAAGGGCGAACCGTCCCCGGCGCTCAGGGCCGAACAGGTGGCGCGCGGCGGCTGATCAGGCCTTTTCCAGCGTGCATTGCAGCGGATGCTGATTCTGCCGCGCGGCGTCCATCACCTGATTTACCTTGGTCTCGGCGACTTCATAGCTGAACACGCCGCACACGCCGACGCCCTGTTGATGGACGTGCAGCATCACCTGCGTCGCCTGTTCGATATCCATGTTGAAGAAACGCTGCAGCACCATGACGACGAATTCCATCGGCGTATAATCGTCGTTGAGCAGCAGCACCTTGTACATCGACGGCTTTTTCGGCTTCGCGCGCGTCCGCGTCGCGATGCCGACGCCGGGGGTTCCGGACACATCGTCGTCCTTGTCCGCCATGGCGCGGACCAGAAGGGGGATCGAAGCGGGAAACATCATGGGAGAGAATATCGCAAGGCACAGCGGAATCGCAAGAGGGCGAGCGTGCATTAACTGCCTTTTCCGTGGATCGGCCGCACGACGACCGGCCCGAATGCAAGAACCGCCCGCTTCCCGAAGGAAACGAGCGGTCTTGTTGGTGTCGGCGCGGACGCGGAGAGGAGGAGAGAGTGGCCCGCGCCAACAGGGAAGAGAAGGGTGCTCAGGCGGCCTTCATCTTCGACGTGATGACCGAAACGCGGTTCGAAATCGGTGCGAAGCTGTCGTTCGTCAGCTTGACGACCAGTTCGCTGGTCTTCGAGGTCTGGGCCACGGCGGCGTCGAACGCCTTCTTGCTGTTTTCGGCATAGAGCTTGAAGAAATCGGCCGGCGTCTTGACGGCGGTGTAGCCCTTCAGCGCGGCGGTCGTGTCTTCAAAGCTCTTGCGAGCGAAGGCGACGCCTTCCTGGCCGAGCGTTTCGGCGCCCTTGGCCGCGATCTTGCCCGATTCGACCAGGGCTTCGATGTTCGCCTTGTTGAACTCGACGGCTTCCTCGGCGAACTTGCTGGTCTTCGCCATCGCTTCCTTGGCCTTTTCGTTGAAATCGGCGGTCAGCGTTTCGGCGCGGGTCTTGGCGTCTTCGGCGAACTTTTTGACGGTGTCGTTCATGGTCTTCAATCCTTTGGTGGCGAGGGCGGCCGGTTTCGGCGCGGCTTTCGCGGGCTTGGGGGCAATGGTCTTTGCAGCCGCCTTCTTGGGAGCGGCCTTTTTGGTGGCCGGCTTTGCGGCCTTCTTTTGGACCGGCTTGGCCTTCGCCTTCACGGTCTTGGTCTTCACGGGCGCCGGAGCGGCGGTCGCCGCGGCGGGCGTCGCAGCCGGGGCCGGCACGGCAGGAGCAGCCACCGGCTTGGCGGCGGTTTCCAGCGTCGCGGCTTCGAAAGCCTTTTCGGCACTATCCATCTTGGTAGCCATGTGGGAACTCCTTTATGTTGCAGTGCACAATATAGGAGCGGGCCGATCATTTCAAGGGTATTTTTTGTGCAGTGCACAAAAAATCGTGCCGTCGGTCGCCTTGGCCTTTATAAACGCCCGATATTACCGCTGTTTGACATAGCGACCGGGGGCATCCTCGATCGCCTTTCTGGGCCCCTTGCCGGGAATGCGCGCGCCCTTTGCCGGGACGCGTTCGCCGTCCTGCCGCTCGATCCAGTCGGCCCAGTGCGGCCACCAGCTGCCCTTCGTCTCCTGCGCGCTTGCCTCGAAGGCGGCGAGCGTCGCGGCGTCATTGTCGCCGGTCCAATATTGATATTTGCCCGCCGCGGGCGGGTTGACGACGCCCGCGATATGCCCCGACCCCGCCAGCAGAAAGGTCTTCGGCCCCGACAGATGATCCATCAGCCGCCACACGCTGGCGAGCGGGGCGATATGATCCTCGCGCCCCGCCTGGATATAGGCGGGCGTGCGGATTTTCTTGAGGTCGATCGGCGTGCCGCCCACCGACAGGCTGTTGGGAATGACCAGCCGGTTGTCGCGATAGAGGTCGACCAGATATTGCCGGTGCCATTTGGCGGGCAGGTTGGTCGTGTCGCCGTTCCAGTAGAGCAGGTCGAACGGCGGATAGTCGTTGCCGAGCAGATAATTGCTGACGACATAATTCCAGATCAGGTCGCGCCCGCGCAGCGCATTGAAGGTCGCGGCCATGTAGCGCCCGTCGAGATAGCCCTGCGCCGCGAGCTGCTGCAGCAGCGCGAGGTAGGATTCATCGACGAACAGCTTGAGGTCGCCCGCCAGTTCGAAATCGACCTGTGCGGTGAAGAAGGTGACGGACTTCACCTTGTCCGCGTCGCCCTTTGCCGCCAGCATCGCCAGCGTCGCGGCGAGCGTCGTGCCCGCAACGCAATAGCCGATCGTGTGGACCGCGGGGACGTCCAGCGCGGCGCGCACCGTGTCGATCGCATCGACCTGCGCCGCGACATAATCGTCCCACACAATGTCCGCCATCGACGCGTCTGCCGACTTCCACGACACCATGAACACGCTGATCCCCTGATCGACCGCCCATTTGACGAAGCTTTTCGCCGGGTTGAGGTCGAGGATGTAGAAGCGGTTGATCCAAGGCGGAAAGATGACGAGCGGAACGGCGATCACGTCCTTCGTCGTCGGGCTATATTGGATGAGCTGATAGAGGTCGGTTTCGTGAACGACCTTGCCGGGCGTCGTGGCGATATTGACGCCGACCTCGAACGCGTCGGGATCGACATGGCTCAGCTGCCCGCGCGACAGATCGGCGAGCATGTGCTGCAATCCCTTGAGCAAGCTTTCGCCGCGCGTCTCGACCGCGCGCTTGATCACTTCGGGGTTGGTCACCGCGAGGTTGGTCGGCGACAATGCCTCCGCCATCGTCTTCGCCGCAAATTCCATCTTCGCGCGGGCGTGGGGGTCGAGACCCGACAGCTGCCGCGTCGTTTCCAAAAGCTGGTCGGAAAGCAATCCATAGGTCTGGCGGATCAGCGCGAAGACCGGGTTCGCCGTCCATTCGGCATCCGCAAAGCGCCGATCCTTTGCCGCGACGTCGGTCAGCGGCGTGAAGGATGGGCCCAGCGTCGCCAGCGAGGTCCAGAAACTGACCCCCTGTTCCCACAATTTCGCCGTCTGGTCGGCCCATTGCTGGCTGGCGGGACTGTTCATCCATCCCGCCGGATCGAACAGCGCCGCCGCCGCCGGTTTTCCGTCATTGACCTTGCCCAGCGCGAATTCCAGCATCATCTGCTGCGCGCGTCCCATCACGCTCGCCCAATGCTGCAAATCCTCGGCCGCCGGCACAAAGGGGCTGGCGGTATCGTTCGTGTCTCTCCCGTCGGCTTCGCTCATGCTCGTTCCCGCTGGTCAGTGCCGTTATAATGCCTATAACAAGGCCGGTTGCGGCTGGCGAGAGACCTGTCGCACCCATTGTCACCCTAACGAAGAGGAGTTGTTCTAGTTTCCCATGTCCGACGATGAATTCTATCGCATCAAGCGCCTGCCGCCCTATGTCATCGCCGAAGTGAATGCGATGCGTGCGGCCGCCCGCGCCGCGGGCGAAGACATCATCGACCTGGGAATGGGCAACCCCGACCTGCCGCCGCCCGCCCATGTGATCGAAAAATTGTGCGAAGTGGCGATGAAGCCCGATGCGCACGGCTATTCGCAGTCGAAGGGCATTCCGGGACTCCGCCGCGCACAGGCCAATTATTACGCCCGGCGCTTCAACGTCGAACTCGACCCCGAAAGCGAGGTCGTGGTGACGATGGGGTCGAAGGAGGGGCTGGCGAGTCTGGCGACCGCGATCACCGGACCCGGCGACGTCGTGCTGGCCCCGAACCCCAGCTACCCCATCCACACCTTTGGCTTCATCATCGCCGGGGCGACGATTCGCAGCGTGCCGACGACGCCCGACGAGAATTACTGGCGCGCGCTTGATCGCGCGATGGCCTTCACCGTGCCGCGCCCGTCGATCCTGGTCGTGAACTATCCATCGAACCCGACGGCGGAGGCGGTCGATCTGGCCTTCTACGAACGGCTCGTCGCCTGGGCGAAGGAGAACAAGGTCTGGGTTCTGTCGGACCTGGCCTATTCGGAACTCTATTACGACGGCAATCCGACCCCCTCGATCCTGCAGGTGCCGGGTGCGAAGGATGTCGCGATCGAATTCACCTCCATGTCGAAAACCTATTCGATGGCGGGATGGCGCATGGGTTTCGCGGTCGGCAACAAGCGGCTGATCGCGGCGATGACCCGCGTCAAATCCTATCTCGACTACGGGGCCTTCACGCCGATTCAGGCGGCGGCCTGCGCCGCGCTCAACGGCCCGCAGGATATCGTCGCCAAGAACCGCGAGCTGTACCAGAAGCGCCGCGACGTGATGGTCGAAAGCTTTGCCCGCGCCGGCTGGGACATTCCCAGCCCGCCCGCGTCGATGTTCGCCTGGGCACCGCTGCCGCCCGCGCTGAAGGAGATGGGCAGCCTGGAATTTTCCAAGCAGCTTTTGACCCATGCCAAGGTCGCGGTGGCGCCGGGCGTCGGTTATGGCGAGGATGGTGAAGGCTATGTCCGCATCGCGATGGTCGAAAACGAACAGCGCATCCGCCAGGCGGCGCGCAACGTCCGAAAATTCCTCCAGATGCACGGCGTGAACACGCCATCGGTCGCCGCCGGCGGCGGGGGCTGATGCCTGGCGACGCGGGCGCGATAGCGCAGACGATCCAGCTGTCGGTCACGCCGGTGTTCCTGCTGGTCGCGACGGGTTCATTGCTCAACGTGTTCACGGGCCGGCTGGCCCGCGTCGTCGATCGCTCGCGCGTGCTGATGGAAAAGTGGAGCGACACCGACGGTCCGGAACATGAGCGCATCGTCGCCGAATTGCGCATGGTCGACCGGCGGATCGAGGTGATCAACAGCTCGATCGGCGCCGCAGTCGCCTGCGGCATCGTGGTGTGCCTGCTCGTTGCGCTGCTGTTCGCGCAAGCCTTTACCGGCATAAACCTGGGTTCCGCCGCCTCGTGGGTGTTTGCCGCAGCCATGCTGCTGCTCCTCGCCTCCCTCGTCCTTTTCCTGATCGAAGTCCGCCTGGCCATCCGCACCATTCATGTGCCGATGGAGCTTCTGGAACTGGAAGAGATGGGCTGGAAAAGGCGGCAGGGGCGCCGCCGGTAAGCCTGCGCGGTTCGTCCAACCTGATTCAAGGCATCACGGCCGCGCGACGGGTCGGCGCATCCTTCGGCCATGGCGGACAGAAGCGTCGTGACATCCTTTCGCTCCACATCGGGAAGCGGCGGCGGTATGACCGCGACCGGCGATGCGAGGAAAGGGCGGCGAGCGGCAAAATTTTTTGCATGGCGCACGGGCTCGGCAGCCGTAGCGGCAATTGCAAGCGCGCTTTCGCGATGCGCGGTCCCCGGCGTTGACAGCACGGCTCCGATCTGTCCCCATGACGGCAGGAGAGAGATAAATGAACGAAAAAGTCGCCGTGCCGCAGGGCGCGCTGCCCCCGTCCGCCGATGCCGTCTCCGCACAGACGCGGCGGATGCTGTGGGTCCTGCTGATCGTCTATATCTTCAATTTTCTCGACCGGCAGATCGTCAATATCCTTGCCGAACCGATCAAGGCCGATCTGGGATTGAGCGATACGGCGCTGGGGTTGCTGGCCGGTCCGGCCTTCGCCGTCTTCTACGCCCTGATCGGCATTCCGATCGCCCGCTATGCCGACAAGGACGGCACGAACCGCGTCCGGCTGATCGCCGTCGCGCTGGCGATATGGTCCGCCATGACGGCGATATGCGGTCTGGCGCAGAATTTCGCGCAGCTGCTGCTGGCCCGCATCGGCGTCGGGATCGGCGAGGCCGGCTGCACCCCCGCCGCGCACTCGCTGATCACCGACAGCGTCAAGCCC
The DNA here is from genome assembly GCA_003241685.1 of Sphingopyxis macrogoltabida. Taxonomy (GTDB): domain Bacteria; phylum Pseudomonadota; class Alphaproteobacteria; order Sphingomonadales; family Sphingomonadaceae; genus Sphingopyxis; species Sphingopyxis macrogoltabida_A. The sequence continues at coordinate 35,050 of QFPJ01000002.1, read as the reverse complement.
GAGAAGCGATCCTCGGCGATCGCCTTTTACGGCATGGGCGTCCCGATCGGCTCGCTGCTCGGCCTCGTCATCGGCGGCATCGTCAACGACCTGTACGGATGGCGCATCGCGCTGATGCTCGTCGGTCTTCCCGGACTGCTGCTCGCGCTGGTCATCCTCGCGGTGCTGCGCGAACCGCGTCACATGCGTCCTGCGGAAGCGGTGGCCGCGACGGCGCCCGCGCAACTGTCGACGCGCGCGGCGCTGCGGGAAATCTTTGCCTCGCGCGCGTTCGTCTACATTCTGATCGCGGCGTCGGTCACGGCCTTCCTCGGCTATGGCAAGGCGCTGTGGACGATCAGCTTCTTCATCCGCAGCCATGGCCTGTCGACGACCGAGGCCGGGCTGGCAATGGCGGTGGTTCTGGGCCTGGCGGCGGCCGTCGGCACCTGGCTGGGCGGGAAGGTAGCGGACAAATATGGCGCCCGCGACAAGCGGCACATCCTGACGTTCCCCGCCTATGGCATGGCGATTTTCGCGCCGGTGCTGTTCCTTGGCTACTATATGGAACATTGGCTGGTCGCGATGGCGCTGCTCGTCGTGCCCAGCATCGTCAACAATGCCTATTATGGCCCCGCCTATGGCAGCGTGCAGGGGCTGGTCCGGCCGCAGGCGCGCGCGGTCGCGGCGTCGATCATGCTGTTCGGACAGAATCTGATCGGACTGGGGTTCGGCCCCTTCCTGTTCGGGGTGCTGTCCGACGCGCTTGCGCCAGCCTATGGACAGGAAAGCGTGCGCTATGTCCTGTATGGCGCGGCGTGGCTGGGGCTGATCCCCGCCTTCTTCTTCTGGCGGGCGAGCCTGCGGCTGAACGCCGAACTCAAGTCGGGTTAGAAAGGCAGCCCTTGCTTTGCCTTTTGCGCGCGCGCGGCATCGATCCACCAGCCAAGATCGTCCGCGAAGCGCGGAAAGGCCTTGGCGATTCGCGCGCCATCCTCGCCCTCCGGCCGGCCGTCTTCGCCGAACGCCCCGCCGATACGGGCGAGCGACAAGGGCGTCGACGTGACGACCATGCCCATCGCCCCCAGCGTCGTGCGCCAGGCGGTGGCCGCGCGCACCCCCGCAAAAGGCCCCGCCGAATAGGAGGCGATGGCGGCGGGCCGCCACGCGAATTCGGGCAGATAATGGTCGACCAGATTCTTGAGTCCGGGCTGCAACCCGCCATTATATTCACCGACGACGAAGATATAGCCGTCCGCCGCCGCGATCTTGTCCGCCAGTTCGGCCATCGCGGCCGGCGCATCGTGTGCCGCATAATCGCTGTGCCGAAGATCCAGCATCGGCAGGTCGACCGCCTTTGCGTCGATCAGTTCCGCCGTGTCGCCGCGTTCACCCAGCGCGCCGGCGATCCAGCGCGCCAGCTTGATGCCCTGCCGGTCGCGGCGATAGCTTCCGTAGAAGACGAGGATGGTTCTGCTCATTCGCGCTTGCTGCCACGGCCAGGGTGAAAAGAACAGGGGGTCCGGGAGGGAAAGGGGGACATCATGCGCATTTATCATACACCCGACGAGCGGTTCAGCGGCTTGCCGGATTGGCCTTATCCGCCGGTCTATACCGAAATTGCGGGCGGGCTGCGGGTTCATTATGTCGACGAGGGCGCGGCCGACGCGCAGCCGGTGCTGATGCTGCATGGCGAGCCGACATGGGGGTATCTGTATCGCAAGATGATCGGTCCGCTGGTCGCGGCGGGCTTTCGCGCCGTCGTGCCCGACCTGATCGGTTTCGGCCGGTCCGACAAGCCGCTCGCGGCGTCGGATTACAGCTATGCCGCGCAGGTGGCGTGGATGCGCGCGTGGATCGAGGCGCTGGACCTGCGGGACATGATCCTTGCCTGTCAGGACTGGGGGTCGCTGATCGGCCTAAGGCTGGTGGCGGAGATGCCCGACCGCTTTGCCGGGGTCGCATTGTCGAATGGCGGCTTGCCCGAAGGTCAGCCGGCACCGCGGGCCTTTGCCATATGGCGTGCCTTTTCGCGGTTCAGTCCCGTCTTTCCGATCGGACGGATCGTCAACGCGGGCGCGAAGCGGTCCCTGACGCCCGATGAAATCGCCGCCTATGACGCGCCCTTTCCGACGCGCGCGTCGAAGGTGGCGGCGCGGGTCTTCCCGTCCTTCGTGCCGCTGGGCGACAATGTGGCGGTCCCCGACCAGAAGCGCGCGTGGGCGGCGCTGGAGGCGTTCGACAAGCCGTTTCTCTGCTGCTTCAGCGATGGCGATCCGATCACGCGCGGCGGGGATGCGCTGTTCACCGAACGGGTGCCGGGCGCACGCAGCATGGCGCACCGCACGCTGCGCGGCGGGCATTTCGTGCAGGAGAATGACCCGGCGGGCTTTGTTGCCGCGATCAGGGATGTAGCGGCGGCGGCACGTCCTTAGTCGTCATTGCGAGCAATGACGGTGCGGTTCAATCGCTGAACGGGTCGCGGATCAGGATCGTATCCTCGCGCTCGGGGCTGGTGGAGACCAGCGCGATCGGCGTTTCGATCAGTTCCTGGACGCGCTGGATATATTTGATCGCCTGCGCCGGCAGGTCGGCATAGCTGCGCGCGCCGGCGGTGGTTTCGTCCCAGCCGTCCATTTCCTCATAGATCGGTTCGACCTCGGCCTGATCGGCGGCATGGGCCGGGAAATAATCGAGGATCTTGCCGCGCAGGCGATAGCCCGTGCAGATGCGGACCTTCTCGAAGCCGTCGAGCACGTCGAGCTTGGTCAGCGCGATGCCGGTGACGCCCGACACGGCGCAGCTTTGCCGGACCAGCACCGCGTCGAACCAGCCGCAGCGGCGCTTGCGCCCGGTGACGGTGCCGAATTCATGGCCGCGTTCGCCCAGCCGCTGGCCGATCTCGTCCTCCAGTTCGGTGGGGAAGGGGCCGCTGCCGACGCGGGTCGTATAGGCCTTGGCAATGCCGAGCACGAAGCCGACGGCCGAGGGACCGAGGCCCGAACCCGCCGCAGCGGTGCCACTGACCGTGTTTGAGCTGGTGACGAAAGGATAGGTGCCATGGTCGATGTCGAGCAGCACCCCCTGCGCGCCTTCGAACAGGATGCGCGCGCCCGCCTTGCGGACCTTTTTCAGCCGCTTCCAGACCGGCTGCGCATATTCCAGAACATAGTCGGCGATTTCGGCAAGGTCGGCTTTCAGCCGCTCGCGGTCGATCGGCGGCTCGCCGAAACCGGCGCGCAGCGCATCGTGGTGCGCGGTCAGGCGGTCGATCTGCGGATCGAGCTTGTCGAGATGGGCGAGGTCGCAGACGCGGATCGCGCGGCGGCCGACCTTGTCCTCATAGGCCGGACCGATACCGCGCCCGGTGGTGCCGATCTTGCCCGCGCCCGCCGCGCTTTCGCGCAGGCCGTCGAGGTCGCGGTGAAACGGCAGGATCAGCGCGCAATTGTCGGCGATCGCGAAATTCTCGGGATTGATGGCGACGCCCTGACCGCGCAGCTTCGCGATCTCGTCGCGCAGAGCCCAGGGGTCCAGCACGACGCCATTGCCGATGATCGACAGCGTGCCGGTAACGATGCCCGACGGAAGCAGCGACAGTTTGTAGGTCTGGTTGCCGACGACGAGCGTATGCCCCGCATTGTGCCCGCCCTGAAAGCGGACGACCGCGTCGGCGCGGCTGGCGAGCCAGTCGACGATCTTGCCCTTGCCCTCGTCGCCCCATTGCGACCCGATGACGGTGACATTTGCCATGATGCTGTCCTGCTGAGATGGCCCTTTCCGGCCCGGCGCGGCCTTAGCGGATTTGGCCGCAGAGGCAAGCGCAGTGGGACGTTTATGCGACAATATCGGGCTAGTTATGCTGACGTGAGGGAAAGCGGAGATTGCAGGTGATGCGAAAACAGCGATTTGCGGCGCGGGTAGCGATAGCGGCATTCGCCGCGTCAAGCCTGATCGTTCCTGGCCCTTTCGCCGATGCGCGTGAACGGCTGCGCGAACGGATCGCAGAACGCATGGGGGCGGCCGACGGAGCCAAGGCGCCGGGCAGCGAGGCGATCGCCTATGGCCGCGACCCGTTGCAGTCGCTCGACTTGTGTCGGGCGGGAGGCGGGAAGGGGGCGGCGCCGCTGATCGTCTTCGTCCATGGCGGCGGATGGAAACGCGGCGACAAGGATAATGCGACGGGGCGGTTCAAGCCCGAACATTACCCCGGTGCGGGCTATGCGTTCGCGTCGGTCAATTACCGGCTGGTGCCGCAAGCGACCGTCGAGCAGCAGGCGGCCGACGTTGCCGCGGCGCTGCGTGCGCTGATCGACCGGTCCGCGGCGCTTGGCATCGACCCGCGGCGCATCGTCCTGATGGGCCATAGCGCGGGCGCGCATCTGGTGGCGCTGGTCGGCACCGACGAACGCTATCTGAAGGGCGCCGGCCTGTCGTTCGGCGATATAGCCGGCGTGATTCCGGTCGATGGGGCCGCCTATGACGTGCCGGCCCAGATGCGCGAGGGACCGGCCGTCATGCGCGCGACCTATACGCAGGCCTTTGGAACGGATGCCGCGCGGCAACGGGCATTGTCGCCAACGGTGCAGGCGGCGGCGCCGAATGCCCCGGCTTTCCTGCTGCTCTACGTCCAGCGTCCCGATGGCGTCCGGCAGGCGAAGGCGCTGGGCGCGGCGCTGGAAGCGGGCGGCAGCCGGGTCGAGCATGGCAGCTTTCCCGGCCAGGGCCTGCAGGGGCATATGGAGATCAACCGGCGGCTTGGCGATCCGGCCTATGCGCCGACGGCGGCGGTCGACGCCTGGCTGCGACGGCTGTTCGCTGCCCGATGAGGGGGTGGCCCGACGCTCTTTCTTTCGGTATCTCCACGACTTGTCATTCTGTCTCTGGCCCGAGAAGATAGCCGATGGTCCATCGTTTGCACCTGTTGTTCGCCGCCCTTTTGCTCGTTCCCGCGTCAGCAGCGCTCGGGCAGTCCGCCGAAGAACCGGCCCTGCGCTCGCCCGACGACATTATCGTCGAGGGGGAGCGGTTGACCGAGAAGGAGGCGCGCCAGCGCGCGCATGATTTCATCCGCACCCTGGGGGTGGCGCCGGGAATATATGCCGATGACAGCGTCGCGCGCTGGACAGGCGAGCTGTGCCCCCGGGCGCTCGGCTTGTCGGAAGATCATGCGGCGCTGGTCGAGGGATGGTTCCGTGCCATCGCCCAAGACGCAGCGGCGGACGTGGCGAAGGACAAGTGCAGCGCCAACGTCTTTTTGTTGTTCGTCGATGACGGCAGCCGTTTCATCAACCTGATCAGGACGCGATCCCCCGGTCAGTTCGCAGCGATGAGCGGTCCCGACATCCGCGATCTGGTCGAGCGCGAGAGGCCCATTCGCTGGTGGTATTCGGTTCGCCTGGAGACCGGCGGCGCGAGTCTGATCAAGCCGGCGAGCATTCGCAGTATCGAGCGCGCGACGATCGTCATCGACGTCAACCGGGCGGAAGGCGCGACGCTGCGCGCGGTGACGGCCTATGCCGCCTTTGTCGCGCTGGCCGGTGTTCGCGGCACGGCGGCGCCCAAAGGCGATTCGATTCTGGCGCTGTTCGACGGCCGGCCGGGGCAAGCCGAGCTCAGCCGCTGGGACCGCCGGTTCCTGACCGAACTTTATGCCATGCCGCATGAGCGGAGAACGCGATACCAGCGCGGCCGGCTGGTCAAGGCGTTGGTGACGCCGGAAGAAGACACGCCCCGATGAAGGGCCGCGGCGGGCGTTCGCCCTATCGGGACTGATCTTCCAGATAGAGGATCAGCGCCTTGCGGTCGCCGGGATCGATGACGCCGGCAAAGGCCATGCGGGTGCCCGGCAGAGTCTTCATGGGGTCGGCAAGATAGGCGTCCAGCGCCGCGGCGTCCCAGACGCCGCCCTTTGCCCGCATCGCGCCCGAATAGGCGAAGTCCGGGACGGACGCGACCGTGCGGCCGACGACGCCGTGCAGATTGGGGCCTATGCCGTTCCGGCCGCCCTTTTCGGCGGTATGGCAGGCAACGCAGCGGCGGAATATCATTTCGCCCATCGCGGCCGTCGGTTGAACCGCGGGTGCGGGGCTCTCTGTGGGCGTATCCGTCGCGGGCGCCTCGCTCGGAGGGGCGGACCGGCCACAGCCGGTCAGCGCAAAGGCCGCGCCCGCCAGCAGGACGGGCGCCAGGCGCATTATTTCTTGGCTTCGGCCGGTGCGGGTGCGGCGGCTGCTGGGGTGGCGGCCGCGTCGGCACCTTCCGCCGGGGCGGCGCCCTCGGCGGGGGCTTGCCCTTCGGCCGGAGCCTCACCCGCGGCCGGAGCGGCTTCGGCGGCGGGCAGCGGCAGGTTGGAACCCATGCTGTTCATATACAGCATCAGATTGGCGCGATCTTCCGGGCTCGACAGGCCGGCGAAGGACATTTTCGTTCCCGGCGCATATTTGCGCGGGCTGGAAAGCCATTTGTCCATGCCTTCGAAATCCCAGGTGCCGGGAACCGATTTCAGCGCGTCCGAGTAAGCGAAACCGGGAACATGGCCGTGGGTCTTGCCGAAGGCGCCCCACAGATTCGGGCCGATGCCGTTCGCGCCGCCCTGTTCGATCGTGTGGCAGGCGGCGCATTTGGCGAACACGGTCTTGCCCTTTTCGGCGTCGGCCGCGGCCAGCAGCGTGGGCAGCGGCACCGCCGATTCGCCGCCGCCGCCGGCTTCGGCATCCTCGATCGGATAGCCGGGCTTTTCGGGGTCGTGGCTGGCGAAGACCATGCCCGAGCCGATCGACAGGCCCAGCGCGCAGATGCCGGCGAACAGCACCCAGCCGGCAATGGTATTGTTGCGATTGTCCATGCGTAGCAGCCCCGTTCGCTGGCGCCCGCTTGTCGGGGCGCATATTTGATTTGGAGGCTCCCTTACTTGTGCCGGGGCGGCGGCGCAAGGGGATGAAATGCCTGATGGGTCCGGTTGCGTCCGCGTCGTCACGCCGCTATGCGCCGCCGCTCTGACGCGGGAAGAAACTTATGGGCAGCTACACGGCTTCGGCACAGCAACTGGTCGACAGGATGAAGGCGGCGGCGCTGGCCGAACCCGCGCGCGGCCTGGCCTTTCAGGGCGCGCCTGGCGCGAACAGCGACCTGGCGGCGCGCGAACATGATCCCGCCGCGCTGCCGCTGCCCTGCTATGCGTTCGAGGACGCGATCGAGGCGGTTCGCGACGGCCGCGTCGACCGGGCGATCATTCCGATCGAGAACAGCCTGCACGGCCGCGTGGCCGACATTCATTTCCTGCTTCCCGAATCCGGCCTGTCGATCGTCGGCGAACATTTCCTGCGAATCCGTCACGGGTTGATGAGCCGCAATCTGGGCCCCGTCACGCGGGCGATGAGCCATGAGCAGGCGCTGGGCCAGTGCCGCCACTGGCTGCGCGCCAACGGCATCGCGCCAGTCGCGCACAGCGACACCGCCGGGGCGGCGGCGTGGGTCGCCGACAGCGACGAGGCCGGACTGGCCGCGATCGCACCGCCGCACGCCGCGGACCTCTATGGCCTGACGCTGCACGAGGAAGGGATCGAGGACGCCGATCACAACATGACGCGTTTCGTCGTTCTGGCGCGCGAACCCCTGGTTGAGACGCCGGTGGGCGTTCCGTTGATGACGACGTTCATCTTCGAGGTGAAGAATATCCCCGCCGCGCTTTACAAGGCGCTGGGCGGTTTCGCGACCAATGGCGTCAACATGACCAAGCTGGAAAGCTATCAGGTCGGCGGCAGCTTCGCGGCGACCAAATTCTATGCCGACATCATCGGCGCGCCCGGCGACGAGCGCGTCGATGCCGCGCTGGAGGAATTGCAGTTCCAGACCAAGACGCTGCGCCTGCTGGGCACCTACCCGCAGGCGCGCGTGCGCGGGTAGCGGCTGTTCTGTCGGACAGAGGGCACCGGCCCGCTCCGCTTCCCGGCCTTTCTGGCATTAGCACACTATGAGAGGCCGGGAGGAGGAGCGGGCCGGTGCCGCTCCCCCTGACGCGCTTTCAGGCGCGTTCGCGGCGGGCCAGCAGCCGCGCGGTCGCGAAGCTTTGTACCACGAACAGCGTGACCAATATGCTCGCCACGAACAGGCCGAACAGGTCGAAGGCGGAAAAATTGCTGCGCCCGATATCGGCGGCGCCGACGACGGGCATCAGCGCGGTCATGGCCATAAGCATCAGCCGCATCTCGGTCGGCCCGCCGGCCATGTAGGACAGGCGGAATTCGCCGAGCACCTTGGCCCCCAGAAAGGTATGTATAGCCAGCAGCAGATAGCCGATGACGGCGATCAGCGCGACGTCGAAGCGCATATAGGGGCTGAGGCCGATGCCGCCGACGATCAGGAAGATCGCCATGCCGTCAACGCTGTGGTCGACGAAATAGCCATAGGTCGGCCGTTCGATGCGGCGCCAGCGGGCGAGGCTGCCGTCGAGCGAATCGCCGAACCAGTTGACGACGAAGCCCGCGAGCGAAAGCCCGAGCCATTCGTCGTCGATCCAGCTGAGCATATAGCCCGCAGCGACCATCACCGCGCCCGCAAAACCCAGCGTGGTCAGCCGGTCGGGGGTGACCCACGCGGGCAGCCGCGCGCACAGCCAGTTGAGGACAAGGCGTTCGCCGCGTGCCAATATGTTGCGCTGGATTCGGGTCGGCGGCGTCGCCGCCTCCGCGCGGGGAGGGTGGTTCATGCGGGTCCTTCGTCTGCGACCGTCACATCTGTGTCAGTCAGACGTCACACCTGCGTCATAGAGCGATTGTTGCGCTGCGAAAAGGCTTTGTGACGCGAATCGACACGCAATGCGGCCGGACGGTCCCGGAAAAAGAGGGAGAGGCCGGCGCGATCAGTCGCGCCAGGGGCCGATTTCGCCGACTTCGCCGATGCTGCGATAGCGCACGCCTTCATCGACCCACGCGACCTCCCACATCGGCGCGGGGCGCGCCCATTCGCCGATGACGAACAACGGAATGCGGTGGGCGGCGACGAACGCCAGATCGTCGGCGCTGGGGCCGGGAACGATCATCTCCGCCTTCTGGCGCAGACGGATGATGGCCAGCGTGCCCGGCGGCGGCGCGGGCAGCGATTGCCGGGTGGGGAACCCCGTGCTGCCGCCGACGACGGGATAGCCCTTGTCGTCGCGTGCGAGCAGCAGCAGCTTGTCGGCGGTGCCATAGGGGCCGCCGGCCGGCCGGCCGACCACCTTGCGTCCCGTGATCGCGGCAAATTCGCGCATATCGGCGTCGGCGACGGGGGAGGGCGCGGCGGGTGCTGCCGGGCTTTCGGCCGTCGGCGTGGGCGGCACGGCGGGGGCGTCCGTACCGTCGGCGGTCTGCGCCAGCGCGGCGAAGAGGAGCAGCGCGGGGATCAATGCGCGTCACCCCAGCTCTTGCCCGATCCGATCTCGACCTCCAGTGGCACCGACAGCGTCAGCGCGGGTTCGGCCGCGCCCATCATCGTGCGGCGAATGACCTCGCCCGCCGCGGCTTCGCGGCCCTCGGGCGCCTCGAACACCAGTTCGTCATGGACCTGCAGCAGCATCCGCACATCGGACAGGCCGGCTTCGGCCAGCGCGGCGGGCATCCGCGCCATCGCGCGCTTGATCAGGTCGGCGCTCGTCCCCTGAATCGGGGCGTTGATCGCGGCGCGTTCGCTGCCCGCGCGCTCATTCTGGTTCGCCGCCTTGATGCGGGGGAACCAGGTTTTCCGCCCGAACAGCGTTTCCGTATAGCCCGTCGCCCGCACCGATTCCAACGTGTCGCGGATATAGTCGGAGATGCCGGGAAAGCGTTCGAAATAGCGGCTGATCAGCGCCTGTGCCTCGTCGGGCGTGATCTCCAGCCGTCCGGCCAGACCCCAGCGCGAAATGCCGTAGAGGATGGAGAAATTGACCGTCTTCGCCTGCGCGCGCGTGTCGCGATTGACCTCGCCGAACAGTTCGATCGCGGTCGCGGCGTGAATATCCTGTCCGTTGGCAAAGGCTTCCTTCAGCTCGGGAACATCGGCCATGTGCGCGGCCAGCCTCAGCTCGATCTGGCTATAGTCGGCGGCGATCAGCACATGGCCGGGCGCGGCGATGAAGGCGTCGCGAATCTGCCGTCCGACGTCGGTGCGGATCGGAATATTCTGAAGGTTCGGATCGGTCGAGGACAGGCGCCCGGTCTGCGCCCCGACCAGGCTGTAACTGGTATGGACGCGGCCCGTTTTCGCATTCACCTGTTGTTGCAGCGCGTCGGTATAGGTGGATTTCAGCTTCGCCAGCTGGCGCCATTCCAGCACCTTGCGGGCGATCGGCACGCCGTCGCGTTCCAGTCGCTCCAGCTCGTTCTGGTCGGTGGACCAGACCCCCGATTTGCCCTTGCGCCCACCCTTCAGGCCCATCTTGTCGAACAATATCTCGCCAAGCTGCTTCGGGCTGCCGATGGTGAAGGGCTGGCCGGCGAGTTCATGAATCTCGCCCTCCATCCGCAGCATGTCGCTGGCGAACTCGGCCGACAGCTTGGCCAGATAGTCGCGATCGACCATGATGCCGGCGCGCTCCATGCCCTCGACCACCGCGACCAGCGGCCGGTCGACCATTTCATAGATGCGCGTGCCTCCTTCGAGCGGCAGGCGGAGTTTCAGCAGCTTCCACAGCCGGAGCGCAACGTCGCCATCCTCGGCGGCATATTCGGTCGCGCGGGGCAGCGGCACCTCGGCAAAGCTGATCTGCGACTTGCCGGTGCCGCAGATGTCCTTGAACGACAGGCAGACATGATCGAGGTGCAGCTTGGCCAGTTCGTCGAGCCCGTGGCCGTGCTGGCCCGCATCGAGCGCGAAGCTCAAAACCAGCGTGTCGTCATAGGGCGCGATGGTCAGCCCGTGCTGCGCCAGCACGCCGATGTCGTACTTCAGATTATGGCCGACCTTCAGCACCGCATCGTCGGCGAACAGCGCGCCCAGCCGGGCGATCGCGTCGGCCATGGCGATCTGGCCGGGCTTTTCGGCGAACATGTCGGTGCCGCCATGCCCCAGCGGGATGTAACAGGCGCGTCCGGGCGCGGTGGCCAGGCTGACCCCGACAAGGTCGCCGGTGACGCTGTCGAGGCTGGCGGTTTCGGTATCGACCGCGACGACATGCGCCGCCCGGGCTTCGGCGATCCAGCGGTCGAGCGCGTCGAGGCTGGTCACGCATTCATAGGCGGCGCGGTCGATCGGTGGCATCGCGGGCAGCGTCGGGGTCGCGGGCGCGGCCGGGGCGGTGGGGGCGGCCGCCGACCTGTGCGTCGGGGTCGGCGGGCCGCCCGGCGCCGCGCCGTTCGACAGCTTCGCCGACAGCGATCGGAAACCATGTTCGTCGAGGAAGGCGCGCAGCGGATCGGGCGGAATGTCGCCCAAAACCATTTCGTCCAGCGGCTGCGGCAGCGGCACGTCGCGTTTCAGATCGACCAATATGCGCGACAGGCGCGCCATGTCGGCATGGTCGATCAGATTTTCGCGCAGCTTCGACGGTTTCATCGTCTCGGCGCCCGCCAGCGCCTTTTCCAGATCGCCATATTCGACGATCAGCTTGGTCGCGGTCTTCGGCCCGACGCCGCGCACGCCGGGCACATTGTCGACGCTGTCGCCCATCAGCGCCAGCACGTCGCCGACCAGATCGGGGGTGACGCCGAACTTCTCGTTCACCGCCTCCAGCCCCATGTGGACGTTCTTCATCGTGTCGAGCATGTCGACCTGCGGGCCGTCGGCGGGCTGGCGGATCAGCTGCATCAGATCCTTGTCGGAGGACACGATGGTGACGTCCCAACCCTCGCGCACCGCCGCCTCGGTATAGCTGGCGATCAGGTCGTCGGCCTCATAGCCCTCCATTTCGACGCAGGGCAGCGAGAAAGCGCGCGTCGCGTCGCGGATCAGCGGGAATTGCGGGCGCAGGTCCTCCGGCGGTTCGGGACGGTTCGCCTTATATTGATCATAGATATCGTTGCGGAAACTGTGGCTCGAATGATCGAGGATGACGGCGAGGTGCGTCGGCTCCTCGGCATCGTTCAGATCCTTGGCCAGCTTCCACAGCATGGTGGTGTAGCCATATACCGCGCCGACCGGGACGCCATTGGGGTTCGTCAGCGGCGGCAGGCGGTGATAGGCGCGGAAGATATAGCTGGAGCCATCGACGAGATAGAGGTGATTCTTCGCGGACATGGCGCGCGGTGTAGCAGGGGGAAAGGGGGCGGCCTAGCTATGTCCGACCGCTGCACCACAAAGGGGGCGGGGGAACAGGAAGGGTTGCTTTCGGTCGTTTACGGGCAATCTTCCCTGCGGCGAAGCCGTGGGGAGGGGTATCGCGCCCGCAGGGCGTGGTGGAGGGGCCGCGACGGCAGCGCCATCGCCCCTCCGTCAACGCTTCGCGCGGCCACCTCCCCATCGCTGCGCGACTGGGAGGATATACGTCCGCAACTGGTCGCTTGCAGCCCTTCGTCATTCCGGACTAGATCCGAAATCCATTACAGCGCCGCCGTCATGGATGCCGGATCACGTCCGGGGTGACGATGCTATATGGCTGCTTTCGGTCGATATTCGACGTTCGGGTGACGAGTTTATCCCCGATAGTCGATCGTCAGCTTTCCCGCCGCCTCGACGGCCGCCTTGCGGGCGTCGTCGGTCGTGCCGCCCGCGACCCGCGCCAGCGTCACGCCCATGCGGCGATACGGCCGCGTCACGGGCTTGCCGAAGAGGCGCACGTCGACCGAGGTGTCCCCGTTCGGCGGGGTGAGCGCGTCGGCAAGGCCGGCGATCGCGAAATCCTCCGCCTCGCGGTCGGCGAGCAGCACGGCGCTGGCGCTGGCATCCGGCACGCCGATCGCCGGGATCGGCAGGCCGAGGATCGCGCGCGCGTGCAGGTCGAATTCGGAGAGCGACTGCGATATCAGCGTCACCATGCCGGTGTCGTGCGGGCGCGGGGACAGTTCGGAAAAGATGACCCGGTCGCCCTTCACGAAAAATTCGACCCCGAAGATGCCAAATCCGCCGAGCGCGTCGACGACCTTTGCCGCCATGTCCTGTGCACTGGCAAGCGCCGCGGGCGACATGGCGGCCGGCTGCCAGCTTTCGCGATAGTCGCCGCGTTCCTGCCGGTGGCCGATCGGGGGGCAGAAGGCGACGCCACCCTTGTGCCGCACGGTCAGCAGCGTGATTTCATAATCGAAGTCGACGAAGGCCTCCGCAATCACGCGCAGCCGGTCGCCGCGCATGCCCGCCGCGGCATAATCCCACGCCGCGTCGATGCCGCCCGCGTCCCGGACCGTGCTTTGCCCCTTGCCCGACGAGGACATCACCGGCTTCACCACCAGCGGAAAGCCGATGCGCGCCGCTGCCGCCGCCAGTTCGTCGCGGCTCGTCGCATATTCGAAGGTCGAGGTGGTGAGGCCAAGCTCGCCGGCCGCCAGGTCGCGGATCGCGTCGCGGTTCATCGTCAGCTGCGCGGCCCGCGCCGACGGCACGACGTGAAAGCCCGCGGCCTCGACGTCGGCCAGCACCTCGGTGCGGATCGCCTCGATCTCGGGGACGATATGGTCGGGGCGATGCTGTTCGATCGCGGCGCGCAGCGCATCGCCGTCGAGCATCGAAAAGACCGCATGGTCATCGGCGACCTGCATCGCGGGCGCGCCGGCATAGCTGTCGCAGGCGACGACATGGCAGCCGAGCCGCTTCGCCGAAATGACGAATTCGCGGCCAAGCTCGCCCGAGCCGAGCAGGAGGATCTTGGCGGTGGGGGTCATGCAGGCGCTCCGGGTTCCGACCGATTCTGATTAGTCCTCCAACCCCAAATCGCGGCCGAGGGCAATGCCGCATCGACCCGGTCAGTCGCCGGTGCGGAGCAGCTTTGCCGCATTGTCATGGCGAATCGCCCGCCGCTCCGCCGGCGTCAGGTCGAGCTTTTCCAGCGCCTCGCCCGACTGGGCGAAGGAAAATTGCGGATAGTCGGACGCCAGGATGATGCGGTCGGTGCCGATCTGGCGCATCGTCCACACGAATTCGGGTTCGACCGGCGAATCGGCATAGAGGGTGATCGTCGCCGAAATGTCGAACCAGATGTTGTCGGGCCAGAAATCGCTGGTCGTGCGCGCCAGCGGGATGATGCCCCAGAAGCGGAAATTGCCGGCGCCCATGTGGGTGAACAGGAATTTCGTCCTTGGCGCCTGCACGGCAAGGTTGAAGAGATTTTCGCTGTCGCCCGCGATGATGTTCGCATTGTCGAGCATGACGACGATGCCGAGCACGCCCGCTTCGGTGCACAGCGCCAGCACGCGGGGGTCGGTGACGTCGAATTTCTGGCTATGCGGGTGCAGCTTGATCACCGTGACCCCCGCCTTCGCCAGACGCCGCAATTCGGCAATCGCGGCTTCGCCGTCATAGGGATGGACCGAGGCGACGGGGAACATGCGCGGATTGGCCCGGGCAAGCGCCAGCAGCGCATCGTTCGCCGCGCGCGTCTTGTCGGGATCGCCCGCCGTGGCCATCAGGACGCCGCCGAAGCGGCGGACGCTTTCGCCGGTTTCCGCGACCTGCTTTTCATAGGCGTCGATCGATTCCTGTCCTGTCCACAGATGGACGTGCGGATCGATCGCCGGTTCGGCGGCGATCGCCGGAGCCGGGGCCAGGAGGAGCAGCGGAAGGAGCAACTGTTTCATATATCACCGGACGATAGCGGACCGATACGGCCACGGCGATGGACTGGCGGATATATATCCGCCCCGTCCAGGCTGGCGGTCATGCCGGCCACTTGTCGGTATCATGATCGGGATGCTGGTGATTGCTCGCCTTGATGACGGTGGCGGGGCCCGCCATCGTCTCTTCGGTCGTGCCCTCGCGCTGGACCGACGGCAGGGTGTCGAACCAGGGCATCTGTCCCTCGATCCCGAATTGCATCCGGGGCGGAAAGCGCGCCGGATCGTCGAGCGATCCGGTCGTGACGTTGATATGGCGGCTTTCCAGATAGTCGTAGGTCAGCGGCGTTCCGCAATCGCGGCAGAAACCGCGTTCGACCGGGCCGGAGCTTTTGAAGAAGCCGGGAGTTCCGCGCGTCCAGCGAAAGGCATCGCGCGGGATACCGATCAGCGCGGCAAAGAAATTGCCCGCCGCCTTCTGGCACATGCGGCAATGGCAGATATGGGATGTGTCGAGCACCGCCGCCGCATGATACCGCACCGCGCCGCACTGGCAGCCGCCCGATACGGCGGTTTCGATGCGTTCGGGATCGGTCATGGCGTTATTCCCACTCGATGGTGCCGGGCGGTTTCGACGTATAATCATATACCACGCGGTTGATGCCCTGCACCTCGTTGATGATCCGCGTCGCGCAGCGCGACAGGAAGCTGGCGTCGAAGGGGTAGATGTCGGCGGTCATGCCGTCGGTCGATGTGACGGCGCGCAGGGCGCAGACATGATCATAGGTGCGCCCGTCGCCCATGACGCCAACGGTCTTGACGGGCAGCAGCACGGCGAAGGCCTGCCAGATCGCATCGTAAAGACCGGCGGCCCGGATTTCCTCGAGATAGACGGCATCGGCCTTGCGCAATATGTCGCAGCGATCCTTGCTCACTTCGCCGGGGATGCGGATCGCGAGGCCGGGGCCGGGGAAGGGGTGGCGGCCGACGAAGATGTCGGGCAGGCCAAGCTCCTTGCCGAGCAGGCGGACTTCGTCCTTGAACAGTTCGCGCAGCGGCTCGACCAGCTTCATGTTCATGCGTTCGGGCAGACCGCCGACATTGTGGTGGCTCTTGATCGTCACGCTGGGTCCGCCGGTGAAGCTGACCGATTCGATGACGTCGGGATAGAGCGTGCCCTGCGCCAGGAAGTCGGCGCCGCCGAGCTTCTTCGCCTCTTCCTCGAAGACGTTGATGAATTCGGCGCCGATGAATTTGCGCTTCTTTTCCGGGTCGGTCACGCCCGCGAGGCCCGCCATGAAACGTTCCTCCGCGTCCACGACGACCAGCGGAATATTATAATGGTCGCGGAACAGCCGTTCGACCTGCTCGCGCTCGTTCATCCGCAAAAGGCCGTGATCGACGAAGACGCAGGTCAGCTGTTCGCCGATCGCTTCGTGGATCAGCACCGCCGCGACCGCGCTGTCGACCCCGCCCGACAGGCCGCACAGCACCCGCCGGTCGCCGACCTGCGCCTGGATTTCGGCGATTTTCGTGGCGCGGAACTCGGCCATCGTCCAGTCGCCCGAACAGCCGCAGACGTGGCGCACGAAATTGGCGATCAATTTCGCGCCATCGGGCGTGTGCACGACCTCCGGATGAAACTGGGTGCCGTAATAGCGGCGCTCGTCGTCGGCGATCAACGCAAAGGGCGCGCCGTCGCTGATCGCGACGATGCGAAAGCCGGGGGCGAATTGCGTCACGCGGTCGCCGTGGCTCATCCAGACCTGATGCCGTTCGCCGACCTCCCAAAGCCCGTCGAACAAGACGCAGGGTTCGGTCACGGTCAGGAAGGCGCGGCCGAATTCGCCGTCGCGCTCGCCGTCGCTGCCGCCGGGTTCGACCTGTCCGCCAAGCTGCTGGCTCATCACCTGCTGGCCGTAACAGATGCCGAGGATCGGCACGCCGCTGTCGAAGATCGACTGCGGCGCACGGGGGCTGCCGGTGGCGGGAACCGAGGCGGGCGATCCCGACAGGATGACGCCCTTCGGCTGCATCCGTTCCAGCGCGGCCTCGGCGGCGGTGAACGGGACGATTTCGCTATACACGCCGGCTTCGCGAACGCGGCGGGCGATGAGCTGGGTCACCTGACTGCCGAAATCGACGATCAGGATGGATTCTGGCGGCTGGGAAGAGTCGGGAGTCGGCATGGCTGGCCGATAAGGGCGCGGCGCGGACCTGTCCAGTCTGGCGGTCCCTTGTCGGGGGAGTTCAGCCGTTCGTGGAAGTTTTCTGGCGCTGCCACACTGTTGCGACAAATGCGCCGTACCCGCTGCGGCAAGCCAAGAACCGTTTCAGCGCAGGTTCAGCGCCGGGCGGCGAAGAAGAGAAAAACCGAAGAACAAGAACAGAAGAAGGCTTCCCCCTCCATGTCCTACGACCGCCTTTCCCTGTCGGCCCGCGCGCTGCTTCTGGCCGCGACGGCGATGACCGCCGCGCCTGTTTTGGCCGCCGACGAACAGCCGACCGACCCACTTGCGGCCATGCCTGCCGACGACGGCATCTATGACGATATCGACGGCGAGGAGATCGTCGTCACCGCGCCGCGTCTGGCGGGACAGCTCGACACCGATTACGCGGCCGAAGCCGAACTCGATGAAGCGGCGATCGCCAGCTATGGCGTGTCGAATGTCGAGGAATTGTTGGCCGCGCTCGCGCCGCAGACGCGGTCGGGACGCGGTCGCGGCAGCGGCCGTCCGATCATCCTGGTCAACGGGCGGCGCATCGGCGGCTTTGGCGAGGTCCGCAACCTCCCCCCCGAAGCGATCGCCAAGGTCGAGATCTTTCCCGAAGAAGTCGCGTTGCAATATGGCTATTCTGCCGACGAGCGCGTCGTGAATCTGGTGCTCAAGCCCAATTTCCGGCAAATTTCGGTCGAAGCCGAAGGCGGCATTCCGACGAAGGGAGGGCGCTTTCAGAGCGAATTGGAGCCCAGCTTCCTGGCGATCGGCGACAATGGCCGGTTCAACCTGACCGCGGGTTGGGAACATGCGACGATGCTGCGCGAAAGCGAGCGCGGGCTGGCCTATGATGATCCGGTTCAGGCCGGCGAGGCGCCGGTGCGCAGCCTGCTGCCCGCGACGGACGAATATAAGATCGATGCGACGATCCAGCGCAGCCTGAACAAGCTGACCGACGCGTCGCTGAACGTGCGGTTCGACCAGACCGATTCGCTGTCGCTGCTCGGCCCGCGCCTCGGCGATGTCACCGACGCGCTGGAACGCGACAGCCGCAGCCGCAACCTTTCCACCACGGCCAGCATCAACGGCATGATCGGCGACTGGCGCTGGTCGGCGTCGGGCAATTATGCCGATGCCGACCAGCGGACGCTCACCGACCGCAACGCCATGGGCGGCGGGCGCGACCGGTTCGACAGCAGCCAGCAAACCTTTGGCGGCAGCGCCAACCTGTCGGGCACCGTGACCGAAGGCTGGGCGGGGCCGATCCGTCTGTCGGCGACCGCGGGCTATTCGGGGCTGCGCTTCGACAGCCGGTCCGACAATGCGAACGGCGTGACCACCAGCGATCTGGCGCGCGACCTGCCCGGCGTGTTCGGATCGTTGACCATCCCGCTGCTCGATCCCGAATATGAGGTCGGCAAGCTTGGCCGCGTGTCGCTGACGCTGAGCGGTCAATATCAGGACCCGAGCGATTTCTCAGCGCTCAAGAGCTGGGGGGCGAACGTCAATTGGGGCGTGACGGGCAATCTGTCGCTGGTCGCCAGTTTCAATCAGGACGAGGCGGCGCCCGGCATCCAGCAATTGGGCGCCGCACCGCTGATCACGCCCGCCGTCACCTATTATGATTTCACGACGGGCCAGACGGTGCAGATCACGACGACGACGGGAGGCAATCCTTTCCTGCTCGCCGAACAGCGCCGCGATGTCAAACTGGGGCTCAACTGGTCGCCGCCGATGGTCGAAGGGTTGAACTTCTCGATCAATTACAACCGCAACAAAAGCTATGACACGGCGAACAGCCTGCCGCTGCTGACGCCGGAGATCGAGGCAGCCTTTCCCGATCGCGTGACGCGCGACGCAAACGGCGTGCTGATCGCGCTCGACCAGCGGCCGGTGAATTTCGACCGCAGCGAAAATTCGCAGATTCGCTGGGGCATCAATTTCGGCAAGAGCTTTGGTCAGGCGCAGGGCGCGGGCGGACCCGGCCGTTTCGGTGCGGGTGCTGGCGGCCGCCGCAGCGACGGTGCCGCGCCCCCGCCCCCGCCGCCGGGCGAAGGCGGCGCGGCATCGCCCCGCCCCGATGGCGAGCGGCCCGCGGCGGCGGGTGACGCCCCGCGCGGTCCCGGCGGCGGCGCGCCCCGGATGGGCGGTGCCCGCCGTGGTCCTGGCGGTCCGGGCGGCATGTTCGGCGGGCCGCAAGGCGGCCGCTGGCAACTGTCCTTTTATCACACGATCAAACTGACCGATAAGATATTGATCCGCCCCGGCGTTCCCGAACTCGACCTGCTGGACGGATCGGCGACGGGCAATGGTGGCGGCAGCAACCGGCATCTGTTCGAACTCGACGGCGGGCTGTTCAACAAGGGCTGGGGCTTTCGGCTCAGCGCGAAATATGACAGCGGCAGCCGGGTGGTCGGCGGTGCCAACGGCGACCTCGATTTCGGCGACCTCGCGACCTTCAATGTCCGCGTCTTCCTCGACTTCAACCAGAAGCCGAAGCTGACCGAGGATCTGCCGTTCCTGAAAGGATCGCGCCTGCGCCTGTCGGTCGACAATGTCTTCGATGCGCAGCGCAAGATCACCGATGCGTCGGGGGTCGTTCCGCTGAACTATCAGCCGGGCTACCTCGATCCGCTCGGCCGCTATGTCGAGCTGGAGTGGCGCAAGTCCTTCTAGGCCGCGAGGCTCGGCACCGCCGCGACGGGCGGTGCCGGATCAGCGGGAACGAAGGTCAGCGCATTCAGGAACTGGGCGGTGCAGGCCGACCAGCTGTAGCGGGCGCCCAGCGCCGCGGCGTCGGCCCGGTCGCGGGTCAGCGCGGCGGCGATCGCGGTATCGAGATTATCGTCCAGCGCGCCCGCGCTGCCGGTGACGATGTCGCCCGGCCCCGGCACCGGGTAGGCGGCGACGGGGGTTCCGCACGACAGCGCCTCGATCACCACCAGGCCGAAGGTATCGGTGCGGCTGGGAAAGACGAACACATCGGCCCCGGCATAAGCGGCGGCGAGCGCCTCACCCGATAATTTGCCGAGAAAGACGGTGTCCGGATACCGGACTTCGAGGTCCGCGAGCGCCGGGCCGTCGCCGACGATGACCCGGGTTCCGGGATGCGCGGTGTCCAGGAACGCCTCGATATTCTTTTCGACCGCGACCCGGCCGACATACAGCTGGATGGGGCGCGGCAGGCCGGCGAAGGCGGGATGCGGCGCACGGTCGGCGCGGAACAGCGCATGATCGACGCCGCGTTCCCACATCATCGTCTGGACAAGACCCTGATCGGCAAGTTCGCGCTGCAACGAACGGGTCGCGACCATGATGTGCCGCGCCGGCCGGTGGAACCAGCGGATGAAGCGCCAGACCAGCGTGGGCGATACCGGCAGGCGGGCCGCGACATATTCGGGAAAGCGCGTGTGATAGGCGGTGGTGAAGGGAAAGCGGTTCCGGCGGCACCAGCGCCGCGCCGCAAGGCCCAGCGGCCCTTCGGTCGAGATATGGATCGCCTGCGGGGCAAAGGCCCGGATGCGCCGCCCGATGGCGCCCGGCCCCGCGAACGCAAGGCGAATCTCGCCATAGGAGGGACAGGGGACCGAACGGAACAGGTCGGGGGAAATCACCGCGACCTCATGCCCCCCGGCGCGCAATTCGGCGATCGTCGCCTGCAGCGTGCGCACGACGCCGTTGACCTGGGGTTCCCACGCGTCGGTGACGATCAGGATGCGCATCGGCGCCCTCATGCCGCGCGTGCCGGCGCGGGCAGCGCCAGCGGCGTCGGCGCATCGCGCGCGGCGACTTCCTCGGCCCAGTGCAATATCTCCATCCGTCCGTCGCGATGCTCGACCAGCGCGGTGCAGCCTTCGACCCAGTCGCCGTCGTTGTAATAATCGACGCCGTCGATCGCGCGCATTTCCGCGCTGTGGATATGCCCGCACACGACGCCGTCGACCCCGCGCGAGCGCGCGGCATGAGCGACGACCTCCTCATAGCGGCCGATGAACTGGACGGCGTTCTTGACCTTGTGCTTGGCCACCATCGACAGCGACCAATAGGGCAGGCCCAGCTTGCCGCGGATCGCATTGACCAGCACATTGGCCCGCATCAGCGCGGTGTAGGCGGCGTCCCCGACAAAGGCGAGCCAGCGGTGCGCCAGCATCACCGCGTCGAATTCGTCGCCATGGACGACCAGCAGGCGGCGCCCGTCGGCGGTTTCGTGGATCGTCTCGCGGCGGATTTCGACGCCGCCGAAATCGAAGCCGTCGAAAGGCTTGACCATCTCGTCATGGTTACCGGGAACATAGACGACGCGCTCGCCGCGCTTGGCGCGCTTCAGCACGCGCCACACCACGTCATTATGTTCGGGCGGCCAGAAATGGCGCTTCTTCAATCGCCAGCCGTCGATGATGTCGCCGACGAGGTAGAGCGTGTCGCAGTCGACATGGTCGAGGAAATCGATCAGCAGCTTGGCGTTGCAGCCGCGGGTGCCCAGGTGGATGTCGCTGATCCACACCGCGCGATAGGCACGGCGTTCGCCGATCACCCGTTCGGGAACATGGGGTTCGGTGGTGAAGGGATCGGGAAAACGGTTCGGGATCGGCAGGGTCGAAATCGAGGCCATGTCTCACTCCGTCAGCAGCCTTGGCTGCCCACGGGCTAGACAGGAGTTTTGTTACAGGCGCCGAATCAAAGCCGCGACAATTTGGAGAAAGTTTCGCGACGGGATTGTGACGATACAGGCGCCTCCAATCCTTGTCCTTGCGAGGAGCCGAAGGCGACGCGGCAGTCCAGCGTAGCGCAAAGCCGCATTGGATTACTCCGCTTCGCGCGCAATGACGCGGTGTATGGAGCCTTGACCCTAAGTCCGCCGGATCACCAGATTGCGGATCTCGCTCATGTCCTCGATCGCGAAGCGCACGCCTTCGCGGCCCAGCCCCGAATCCTTGACCCCGCCATAGGGCATGTTGTCGACGCGGTAGCTCGACACGTCGTTGACGACGATGCCGCCGACGTCGAGATGGTCCCACGCTTCCAGCACCTTGTGGATGTTGCTGGTGAACAGGCCGGCCTGCAGCCCGAATTTGCTGTCATTGACCTCTGCCAGCGCGGCGTCCCAGTCGCTGAATTTGGTCAGGACGACGACGGGGCCAAAGGCTTCCTCGCGCACGACGTCGGCGTCGGCGGGCACATTTTCGAGCAGCGTCGCCTCCAGCATGTTGCCGTCGCAGCCGCCGCCCGCGAGCAGCGTCGCGCCCGCGCCGACCGCATCGTCGATCCAGCCTTTCAGCCGCTGCGCCTCCTTGACCGAGATCATCGGGCCGATGAAGGTGTCGCGCAGCTTGGGGTCGCCCGATTTCAGCGTCTTGACCTTCGCGGCCAGCATGTCGCGGAATCTGTCGTAAATATCCTCGTGGATGATCACGCGCTGAACGTGGATGCAGCTCTGGCCCGACTGGTAATAGCCGCCGAAGATGATGCGGGCGAGCGCATGATCGAGGTCGGCGTCCTTGTCGACGACGACCGCCGCATTACCGCCGAGTTCGAGCACGACCTTCTTCTTGCCCGCCTTGGCCTTCAGGTCCCAGCCGACGCCCGGCGATCCGGTGAAGCTCAGCAGTTTCAGCCGCTCGTCGGTCGTGAACAGGTCGGCGCCCGCGCGGCTGGCGGGCAGGATGCTGAACGCGCCTTCGGGCAATATGTCGCATTCGGCGAGCACTTCGCCCATGATGATCGCGCCCAGCGGCGTCATCGATGCGGGCTTCATCACGAAGGGACAGCCGATGGCGATCGCGGGCGCGATCTTGTGCGCGGCCAGGTTCAGCGGGAAGTTGAACGGCGAGATGAAGCTGCACGGGCCGATCGGCACGCGTTTCCACATGCCCATATAGCCCTTGGCGCGCGCGCTGATGTCGAGCGGCTGAATCTCGCCATAGTTGCGCACCGCTTCCTCGGCGGCAATCCGGAACGTGTCGATCAGGCGCCCGACCTCGCCCTCGGCATCGGCGATCGGCTTCCCCGCCTCGACGCACAGCGCATAGGCGAGTTCGTCATAGCGTTCCCGGAAGCGCGCGACGCAATGGTTGAGCACGTCCTGCTTCTCGTAGCTCGCGAGCCGCGCCATCGGCTCGGCGGCGCGCACCGCGCCCGCGATCGCCTCGTCGATCACGTCGGGCGTGGCGAGCGCGGTGCGGAACGCGACCGCGCCGGTGAACTTGTCGATCACTTCCAGATCGGTGTTCGGCTGCGCCGCCTTGTTGTTGAGATAGAGCGGGTAGACGTCTTTGAGTTTCACAATCATTCTCCAACACTCGCCAACGTTGTCATCCCCGCGAAGGCGGGGATCCAGGGGCGGCATCAACCATTCAGTCGATCATATAGGTCGAGCCACTGCGGATTCTCCCGCTCGATCAATTCCAGCTTCCACGCCCGGCGCCATTTCTTGATCGCTTTTTCCCGCGCGATGGCTTCGGTGACGTCGACAAAGGGTTCGGCGTGGACAAGTCTGCGCACGCCATATTTCGCCGCAAATTTAGACCCTTCGCCATTCCGATGTTGCCACATCCGCCGAGCCAAGTCGCCCGCTACGCCCGTGCAGAGCGTACCGTTGCGTCCGCTGGCAAGGATATAGACGTGATAGCTCTGCTTCATTCGACTCCTGGGTCCCCGCTTTCGCGGGGATGACAAGAACAGGCCTCCTTGGTGGCCCCTGCGAAAGCGGGGACCGAGGTAGCGGTCAAACGCGATTACAATTCCTTCGACAGCTTCTTGATGTCGATGTTCAAAATCTGGTCGTTCTCCGAATAATCGACCGGGCAGTCGATCAGGTGGACGCCCGGCGTGTCGCGGGTGTGCGCCAGCAATTCCTTCAGATGGTCGGCGCTTTCGACGCGATAGCCCTTCGCGCCATAGCTTTCGGCATATTTGACGAAATCGGGGTTGCCATAGGTCAGGCCCCAGTCCTTGAACCCCATGTTCGCCTGTTTCCAGCGGATCATGCCATAGCTGTTGTCGTTGAGGATCAGCACCGTGATGTTGAGGCCCAGGCGGACCGCGGTCTCCATCTCCTGGCTGTTCATCATGAAGCCGCCGTCGCCGCAGATCGCCATCACCTTGCGGTCGGGATAGACCATCGCCGACATCATCGCCGACGGCAGGCCCGCGCCCATCGTCGCCAGCGCATTGTCGAGCAGGACGGTGTTCGGGCGATAGGCGGTGTAGCCGCGCGCGAACCAGATTTTATACACGCCGTTGTCGAGGCAGATGATGCCGTCGTCGGGCATCGCGTCGCGAATCTGCTGAACCAGATGGGGCGGAAAGATGGGGAAGCGGGCATCCTCGGCTAGCGGCGCCGTGTGGTCGACCTCGGCCTTGCGATAGGCGAGCAGATGGTCGAATTTCCAGCCGCCGTTGGGGACGATGTCTTCCTTGATCTGCCACACCGCGTTGGCGATGTCGCCGATCACCTCGATATCGGGGAAATAGACGGGATCGACCTCGGCGGTCTTGGTCGAGATGTGGATGACGGTCGGCCCGCCCTCTTTCATGAAGAAGGGCGGCTTTTCGATCACGTCATGGCCCAGATTGACGATGCAGTCCGATGCCTCGACCGCGCGATGGACGAAATCGCCCGCGCTAAGCGCCGCGCAGCCGAGGAATTTCGGATGGCGTTCGTCGATCACGCCCTTGCCGAGCTGCGTCGTCAGAAAGGGAATGCCGGTCTTTTCGATGAATTGCAGCAACATGCGGCTGGTCATCGTGCGGTTCGCGCCGGCGCCGATCACCAGCACCGGCGACTTCGCCTTTTCGATCGCCTTCACCGCCTCGCGGATCGATTTCACATCGGCATTGGGGCGCCGCGAATGGCTGCGCTTCAGCGGGCGCGATTCGGTATGTTCGTCGGCGATATCCTCGGGCAGTTCGATATGCACCGCGCCGGGCTTTTCCTCTTCGGCCAGACGGAACGCCTCGCGCACCCGGCTCGGAATATTGTCGGACGACGCCATCTGGTGGGTGAATTTGGTGATCGGACCCATCATCGCGACGACGTCCAGAATCTGGAAGCGGCCCTGCTTCGATTTCTTGATCGGCTTCTGGCCCGTGATCATCATCATCGGCATCCCGCCAAGCTGGGCATAGGCGGCGGCGGTGACGAAATTGGTCGCGCCGGGGCCGAGCGTGGCCAGGCAGACGCCCGTCTTGCCCGTGTGGCGGCCATAGGTGGCGGCCATGAAGCCCGCGCCCTGTTCGTGGCGGGTCAGGATCAGCTTGATCTTGGTCGACCGCGACAGGCTGTCGAGAAAATCCAGATTCTCTTCGCCCGGAACGCCGAAAATATATTCGACGCCTTCTTCCTCCAGGCATTCGATGAACAGGTCGGATGCTTTTTTCATATGCCAGTCGCCCCCTTTGGAACCGCACCCTGCGGTGTGGCCCTCATGTCGTGCCGGCGACCTTCGACACAGATATTCGGTGCGGCGGTTCCCGTCGTCAGGCCGCGATTCCCTGCTGCACCGGGACGCGGTTGTAACGAGGGTGCAAGGGGTTGTCACCCGCCCGCGAGAGCGGGTTAAAATGACGCATCAATCGATGTCGAACAGGCCCGCGAGCTGCTCGACCATCGTGCCGCCCAGCTGTTCGGCGTCCATGATCGTCACCGCGCGGCTGTAATATCGGGTGACGTCGTGGCCGATGCCGATCGCGCACAGTTCGACCGGCGACCGCTTTTCGATCCATTCGATGACCTGACGCAGATGCTGGTCGAGATAGGCGCCGTGATTGACCGACAGCGTCGAATCGTCGACCGGCGCGCCATCCGAAATCACCATCAGGATGCGGCGTTCCTCGGGGCGATTGATGATCCGGCTGTGCGCCCACATCAGCGCCTCGCCGTCGATATTTTCCTTCAGCAATCCCTCGCGCATCATCAGGCCGAGCGATTTGCGCGCGCGGCGATAGGGCTCGTCGGCGGGCTTGTAGATGATGTGGCGCAGGTCGTTGAGGCGGCCGGGGTGCGGCGGGCGCCCCGCGGCGAGCCAGTCCTCGCGGCTCTGTCCGCCCTTCCACGTCCGCGTCGTGAAGCCCAATATCTCCGTCTTCACGCCGCAGCGTTCAAGCGTGCGGGCGAGGATGTCGGCGCTGATCGCGGCGATGCTGATCGGCCGCCCGCGCATCGACCCCGAATTGTCGATCAGCAGCGTGACGACGGTGTCGCGGAAGTCGGTATCGCGCTCGATCTTGTACGACAGCGAGCTGCCGGGCGAGACGATGACGCGGGCGAGCCGCGCGGCGTCGAGCTGTCCCTCCTCCTGGTCGAAGTCCCACGACCGGTTCTGCTGCGCCATCAACCGGCGTTGCAGCCGGTTGGCCAGCTTCGTCACCGCCCCCTGCAGATGCGTCATCTGTTGGTCGAGATAGGCGCGCAGCCGCGTCAGTTCATCGGCGTCGCACAATTCGGTCGCGGCGATGATCTCGTCATGCTTTTCGGTGAAGCGGACATAGTTGAAGTCAGGAATGTCGGTCGGCAGGCGGTTGGGCCGGACGGGCAGCATGCCCTCGTCCCCTTCGCCGCCCATTTCGGGTTCACCGTCGGCTTCCATTTCCTGCGCGTCGGGATCGCTGTCGCCGTCGTCGGCCTGATCACCGGCCATTTCGGCGCGGGCGTCGACCTGGCTCTCGCCCGCGCCGCCATCTTCGCTTTCCTGTTCCTCCTGGCTTTCCTCGGCCTCGCTCTCATCCTCCTCGCCGCCGTCCTCGGCGCCTTCCTCCAGCGGCTCGTCGCCCTGAATCAAATCAAGGTGACGCAGCGCCAGCTTGGCGGTTTCGGCAAAGGCGGCCTGATCGTCGATCAGCATCGCCAGCGCGGTCAGGTCGCCGCCGGCTTCCTTCGTGATCCACTCGCGCACCAGCGACAGGCCGGTCTCCGTGCCCTGCGGCGCCGCATCGCCGGTCAGCGCCTCGCGCAGCATCAACTCGAGCGCCGACGACAGCGGCACGTCGTCGCGGCCCTGCGCG
Source organism: Sphingopyxis macrogoltabida (assembly GCA_003241685.1). Classification (GTDB taxonomy): domain Bacteria; phylum Pseudomonadota; class Alphaproteobacteria; order Sphingomonadales; family Sphingomonadaceae; genus Sphingopyxis; species Sphingopyxis macrogoltabida_A. The sequence goes on along the minus strand of QFPJ01000002.1, from coordinate 8,190 downwards.
CGGCTGATCGGGTCGGACCGCATCCGCATCGCCAACGCGGCCGACAAGTTGCCGCGCATCCCCGCCATGTTGCGCGCGCCGAGCGCCTCGATACGGGCGCGCTCCATCGCATCGAACGCCGCCGCCGCGAGCGGTTCGGCGGGACGCGCCGCATTATGGAGCGTGTCGCTGTGATGCTTCATCCGCAGCGCCTGTGCGTCGGCAAAGCCCCGCGCCTCGGCCACCTGCTCGCGCGGCAGCGTGCGCGACGGCGTCGGCACCTTGATCTGCTTGCCGACGACGACGGGCGCGTCGGCGGTAAAGCCGACCTCGACCTCCGCATCGCGGGTCACGGCGCGCGCGACACTCGACAGCGCGGCTTTCAGGTCGTCGAGGGGAGACTGGGCGGACATCGATTCGGCTCTAACCAGCTTTTGAAGAGGAAGGAAGAGCTACTCCTGTCCTGAACCCGGACCCGATGCGGGGTAAGGAAGTGGGCGTGAAGGAGGCGATAGCTATGCTCGCTTGACGGGGCCGGACGGCGGGCGCATCGCCGCCGCATGTCCTCCCCCGCCGCCTCCCCCATGAAACGGCCCTGGGTTGTTATCGCCTGCGCCGCCTTCATCGTGACGCTGGCGATGGGGGTGCGGCAGAGCTTCGGGCTGTTCCTGCCCCAGATGAGCATGGATATCGGGATCAGCCGGTCCGATTTCGGCCTGGCGATGGCGCTCCAGAATCTGCTCTTCGGGCTGGTGCAGCCCTTCGTCGGCGCGCTCGCGGACAAGCATGGCGCGGGACGCGTCGTGCTGGGCGGCGCGATTCTCTATGCGCTCGGCCTGATCGGCGCGGCGTTCGCGACCGATGCGATCGGCCTGTACATCAGCTTCGGCCTGTTGATCGGGATGGCGCAGTCGGCGACGACCTTCGTCGTCGTGCTCGGCGCGGTCGGCCGTGTCGTCGCCCCGGAAAAGCGCAGCGGGGCCTTCGGTATCGTCACCGCCGGCGGATCGCTGGGCCAGTTTCTGGTCGTGCCGCTCGCGTCGATGTGGCTCGGCACGATCGGCTATCATGAAACGCTGTGGATCATGGCGGGCCTCGTCGCGCTGTGCGGTCTGCTGGCGATCGGCGTGGCGGGGCGTGCCGATCCATCGGGCACCACCGTCACCGACGACCAGACCGCCGGTCAGGCGCTGCGCGAGGCGGCGGGGCACCGCGGATACTGGCTGCTCAACGCGGGGTTCTTCGTATGCGGCTTCCATATCGCCTTCATCGCGACGCACCTGCCCGCCTATCTCGACGACAAGGGGTTGGGGATCGGCGTCGGGGCGCAGGTGCTGATGCTCGTCGGCCTGTTCAACATATTGGGGTCCTATGTGTTCGGCCGTGCCGGCGATATGCTGCGGCAGAAATATATATTGTCCGCCCTCTATACCGCCCGGTCGGCGGTGATCGCGCTCTTCCTTCTGTTGCCGCTCACGCACGCGAGCGCGCTGGTCTTCGCGGGCGCGATGGGCTTTCTGTGGCTTGGCACGGTGCCGCTGACCAGTGGTATCGTCGGCCGCATCTTCGGCATCCGCCACCTGTCGATGCTCTATGGCATCGTGTTCCTCAGCCACCAGGTCGGCAGCTTTTTCGGCGCGTGGACGGCGGGGCTGATCTTCGATGCGACGGGCAGCTATGACGTCGCCTGGGGCGCGGCGATCGCGCTCGGCCTGTTCGCGGGGCTGGTCCATCTGCCGATCGCCGACGCGCCGGTCGGACGGTTGCGGCGCGCATGAGGGTGCAGCGGCAGGACATCGCCGCGCTGGCGCTGTTTCTGGCCGCCGCCATTGCGGGTGCGTGGCTGTGGACGGGCGAGGGTCCGGTGGTCTGGCTGACCGATTTTGCGATGATGTGCGGTTTCGTCGGCTGACGGGGGCGAGCTATCCGGCGTCGTCGTCCGATCCCGTGCGGCTGCAGATTTCCGCATCGCGCTCCTTGGGTTCCGCCGGATCGGGGACCAGGCGGAATACGTGCGCGACCTGCGTGGCGACGCGCTGCGGCCGGGTCAGCTGGCCGCCGATGACGTCGATGAAATCGCGGCAGGCGACGGCGCTGCGCAGGAAATTGCTGTGCCCCGTCGATCCGCGCGACACGTCGGTCGTGTCGATGACGGTCATCCCGCTGCGCGCCGCGGGGTAGCAGCGTTCGGGAAGCCCCTTGTCCTTCAGCGCCTGCGCCTCGAACGGATCGAAGCAATAGGGCGAGCCGAGCCGGGGATAGCCGTGGAGCGCGCGCGACACCGCCAGCGCCTTGTCGGCGCGCGAGACATAGACGGTGATGTGCCGGCCCAGCGCGACGCGATCGCTCGCCAGCACCTCGTCGACAATGTCGCGTTCGAATGTCTCGCGGTCGACGTCGGGCGAGGCGAGGATGATGTTCGAGATATTGCCCGTGCGGTCGGCGCGGCGCGACATGCGGTCGGCCGACGCGATCGCGGGAATGACGAGCCGCGCGCCCAGCGAGTGGGATACGATGACGATTTCCTTGACCCACGCCTTGTCCGCCAGCGCGCGCAGGAAGGCCCCGAAGGTGCGGACGTCGTGATACATGTTGGTTTCGTCGACCGCATATTTCAGCACCTCGCCCTGCGAGGGCCAGCTATATTCGATCACCGGGCCGTCGAAGCCGGTCATCCGCGCGATCTGGGCCGCATCCTTCGACGTCGTTTCAAAGGTTTCGCGATAGCCGTGGACATAGAGCAGCACGCGGCCCTGCCGCCGGTCGGTTTCGGCCTGCAGCGCCTGCCACCAGTCGCCCTGTTCCTGAAAGGCCATCGGGGTGCGAAGCACGGTCTTCTTTCCGCCGGCCGGCGTTTCGTGCGGTTCGGCGAAGCGGCCGTACCGCACCTGATCGCCGCGATGGCTCATCAGGCGAATGTCGTCGGTGCGGCAGTCGGGCAGGCGGCTCGTCACGAAGAACAGCGGCAGCGCGGCGCCGTCGACCGGGGCTCCCGGCTGCGCGGTGCAGCGCGGATCGGCGACATAGTCGGCGTGCGGGATCTTGCCGTAATCGACCGGGGTGACGACGCAGCCGGTGAGCGCCAGCGCCGCGGGCGCCACCCACAGGCGGCGCGCCAGCGTCACTTGCCGATCACGCCTTCGGGCAGGTCTTCGCCGAACACGCGCTGATAATATTCGGCGACGATCATCCGCTCCGCCTCGTCGCACTTGTTCAGGAAGGACAGGCGGAAGGCAAAGCCCAGATTGTTGAAGATCGCCGTGTTCTGCGCCCAGCTGATCACGGTACGCGGCGACATGACGGTCGAAATATCGCCGTTGATGAAACCCTGGCGCGTCAGGTCGGCGACCTTGACCATGTTGGCGACGGTCGTGTCGTCGGTGTCCGGCACCTTGGCCAGAATGATCGCGCTTTCGGTCGCGGCGGGCAGGTAATTCAGCGTGACGACGATGTTCCAGCGGTCCATCTGGCCCTGGTTGATCTGCTGCGTGCCGTGATACAGGCCGCTCGTGTCGCCCAGTCCGACGGTGTTCGCGGTCGCGAACAGGCGGAACCAGGGGTTGGGGCGGATCACGCGATTCTGGTCGAGCAGGGTCAGCTTGCCTTCGGTTTCCAGCACGCGCTGGATCACGAACATCACGTCGGGGCGGCCCGCGTCATATTCGTCGAAGACCAGCGCGGTCGGCGTCTGCAATGCCCAGGGGAGCAGGCCCTCCCGGAATTCCGTCACCTGCTGCCCGTCCTTCAGCACGATCGCGTCGCGGCCGACCAGGTCGATACGGCTGATATGCGCGTCCAGGTTGACGCGAATGCACGGCCATTTCAGCCGCGCCGCGACCTGTTCGATGTGGGTGGACTTGCCGGTGCCGTGATAGCCCTGCACCATCACGCGGCGATTATATTTGAAGCCCGCGAGGATCGCCAGCGTCGTGTCGCCGTCGAAGACATAGGCGGGGTCAAGGTCGGGCACGCGTTCGTCGGCTTCGCTGAACGCGGGCACTTTCATGTCGATATCGATGCCGAAGGCCTCGCGCGCGTCGACCTCGGTATCGGGCGCGCCGAGCAGCGTCGATCCGTGGTGGTCGGGAAGGCTGTTGGGGATATCGGTCATAATGTCTGTCCAGCGGTCTTGATCGGGGAGAGTCGCCGCAAGGCGGCGCTTCGCCGTCGCGGTATCGCCGTCCGTTTCGCCTTGCAACGTCTTATGCGAAGGCACGGGCCTTTCTGAGCAATTGATAGGCCTGCACCACTTCGCCGAGTCGCGCCTCGAAACTGCGGTCGCCGCCGTTGCGGTCGGGGTGATATTTGCGGACCAGTTCGCTGTAACGGCGGCGCAGCGCGGCGCGGTCGGCATCGGGCGGTAGCGCCATCAACTGAAGCGCGCGATGTTCTTCGCGCGTGAAGCGCGGATCGGCGGCCTCGCGCCGCGCTTCGTCCATCCGCTGGCGAAAGCGGGCGCCCAGCGCGTCCATCGGGTCCTTGAAATCGGCCCAGCGCGGCGGCAGGTCGGCGCTGCCCGCGGCGCGAAAGGCCCGGCTTTCGGTTTCCCAGCCCGCGGTTGGCGACTGCGCCGCCATGATCTGGTCGGCGTTCATGCCGTCGAAGAAATTATAGCCCGCATTGAATTCGCGCACATGGTCGAGGCACAGCCAGCGCCAGGGCGGCGGCCCGTCGGGCGAACGCTGCGACGAGGCGGGGGCGCGAAACTCCCCGGGCTCGCGGCAGCCGGAAACGGCGCAGGGGGCCTCGCGCGGGACGCGGCCGTGAAATCGGGGAGAGCGGGGGCTTGTCATGCGGATTGTCCGGCCCCAACATGGGGGCATGACGACAAAAGGTCCAGTGCAACGCGAGATGGAAGGGCTGCTGACCGCCGCCTTTCCGGGCGCGGATTTCACCCTCAGCAACGACAGCGCGACCCATCATGGCCATGCCGGCGACGACGGATCGGGCGAATCGCACTTCAGCCTGACCATCGCGTGGGCTGGCTTTGCCGGGCAGAATCGCGTCGCGCGCCAGCGCACGGTGAACAAGGCGCTGGGCGACCTGCCGGGCAACCGCGTCCATGCTCTGGCGATCCGGGCCTTGGCGCCGGGAGAAGGCTGATGTTCACCGTCATCACCCCCTCGACGCACGACATCGGCGCCTTCGACGTCCGCCGCACCCTGCCGAACAAGGCGCGCACGATGGTCGGCCCGTTCATCTTCGTGGATCAGTTCGGCCCGGCGCATTTCGACATCGGCAAGGGCATGGACGTGCGCCCGCATCCGCACATCAACCTGTCCACCGTCACCTATTTGTTCGAAGGCGCGATCGATCATCGCGACAGTCTGGGCACCTATGCCACCATCCGGCCCGGCGCCTGCAACCTGATGACCGCCGGACGGGGCATCGTCCATTCGGAGCGCACACCCGCCGCCGAACGCGCGACCGGGTCGCCGATTTCGGGGATGCAGACCTGGCTCGCGCTGCCCGACGGCCGGGAGGAGATCGACCCGGCGTTCGAACATGTCGCGAAGGACGATCTGCCGCTGGTCGAGGACAGCGGCGTGTCGGCGCGGATCATCATGGGCAGCCTGTGGGGCGCGACATCGCCGATCACTCAGCACAGCGCGACCATCTATGCCGACATATTGATGAACGCGGGCGCGACCATTCCGATCGAGGCGGAGGCCGACGAACGCGCGATACTGGTCGCGATCGGCGACGCCCGCCTCGACGGCGAGCCGCTCGACCGCCACAGCCTGTACATATTGAAGCCGGGCGAGGCGATGACGCTGCGCGCCGACAGCGACGCGCGCGTCATGCTGCTGGGCGGCGAGGCTTTTGCGACGCCGCGCCATGTCTGGTGGAATTTCGTCAGTTCCTCGCGCGACCGGATCAACGAAGCCAAGCACGACTGGAAGGACGGGAGATTCCCGCTGGTCCCCGGCGACAGCGAGGAATTCATCCCGATACCCGAGGTGCCGAAGACGGTCAGCTATCCCTGACCGCGCCGCGCCGGTGTCTTTTCGGGGTTAAGGACTGCAAGCGATCGATTCGCGACGTTCGGCATCACCCGCCCTTGTCATCTCCGCGAAAGCGGGGATTCAGCGTGGCGTCAGCCCACGCACGCTCTGGGTTCCTGCTTTCGCGGAAATGACAAAGCGGGGACGACAGGAACCGGCCGAAGCCGGACGTAGCTCCTCCCTGTCGCGCAGCGATGGGGAGGTGGCAGCGCAAAGCGTTGACGGAGGGGCGATGGCGCTGCCGCCGTCGCGGCCCCTCCACCACGCCCTTCGGGCGCGGTCCCCCTCCCCACGGCTTCGCCGCAGGGAGGATCGTCCGTAAACGACCGAAGCCGGACAAGTCGCCTTATGGATTCCGTCCGTGCTGCGCCCCCTTGCCAGCACTGCCGTTCCCCGCCAGTCTCGTTTCCAAATGAAACCGAAGGAGTGGATGATGACAGGCGATTTCGAACAGGGGCGCGTGACGCTGGCGACGGGCGTCGAACTGGACGTCGTCGACATCGGGCCGCGCGACGCGCCGGTGCTCATATTCCTGCACGGCTTTCCCGAATCGCATCGGACCTGGCGCAACCAGCTTCTCCATTTCACGGATCGCTTTCGCTGCATCGCGCCCGACCAGCGCGGCTATCGCGGGTCGTCGAAGCCGCAGGATGCGGCATCCTACACCCCCGACAAGCTGATCGCCGATATCTTCGCGCTCGCCGATGCACTGGACGTGGCGGAGTTCACCATCGTCGGCCATGACTGGGGCGGGGCGATCGCATGGGGCGTAGCGCTGGGCGGCCAGCCGGGCGGGCTGCACCCGCAATGGGCCGGACGCGTCAAGCGCGCGGTGATCGCCAATGCGCCGCACCCCGGTATTTTCGGCCGCCTGCTCGCCACCGACAAGGTGCAGCGCGCCGCAAGTCAGTATATCCGCGTGTTTCGCGATCCGGCGAACGACGCGCTGATCGAGGAACAGGGGATCGCCGGCATATTGGCGCTGGCTTTCGAAGGACGAACGCCGAGCGGCGGCCTTCAACCCGCCGACGAGATCGGCCGGCTGCTGAAGGATTGGGAAGACCGTGATGCGTGTCGCGGCATGATCAACTGGTATCGCGGATCGCCGATGACCGTTCCCGCGATGGAAGAACCCTATGCCGAACCGCCCGCGGCGCCCTTTCCAAAGTTGACCGTCCCGACGCTGGTCATCTGGGCGCTCGACGATGTCGCGCTGCCGCCCTGCAATCTCGACGGGATGGAGGATCTGGTGCCCAACCTGTCGGTGGTGAAGGTGCCGGGCTGCGGCCATTTCGTGCCCTGGGAAGATCCCGATGCGGTCAATGCCGCGATGGACGATTTTCTGGCCCGGACCTGAGGGCCCGATGGCTGGCGGGCGGCGGCAACGGCCACCGCCCGCGCCGCGCATCATTTGGTGGTGTAGCCGCCGTTGACCAGGATCGTCTGGCCGGTCATCCACCAGCCGTCGGTGACCAGGAAACGGATCCACGGCACGATGTCGTCGATATGGGTCAGCCCGGTGGGGGTGAAGGGCGACAGCGCCGCCGCGGTCTTGTGATAGGCGACCGCCTCGGCGCCCTCCGCCGGATAGAAGAAGGGCGTGTCCATCGGCCCCGGTCCGATCGCGGTCACCGAAATGCCGCGTTCGCCAAACTCCTTCGACGCGGCGCGTGTATAATGTTCGACCGGCGCCTTGGTCCCGGCATAGCTGGAGTAGAAGGGCGTGTAGGCGCCGAGCAGCGAGGTGACGAGGGTGCAGACCTTGCCATTGTCGCTGACGTGACGGCCGGCTTCCTTCAGGAAGAAAAAGGCCGATTTGCTGTTCACCGCGCTCATCTCGTCGAACTCGGCCTCGCCGATGTCGACCATCGGCTTTTTCAGCACCTTGCCGACGGTGTTGATCGCGATGTCGATGCCGCCCATCGCCGCCTTGGCATCCGCGAACAGCGTTTCGACCGCCGCCGCCGTGGTCAGGTCGGCCTGAAAGGCAAAGCCGTCTGCACCCGCCGCCCGGATCGCGGCGAGCGTTTCTTCCGCCTCGGCAGCGGAGGCCGCGCTGTTATAGTGGATCGCGACCGCGCGGGCGCCCTGCGACGCGAAATCGCGCGCGATCAGGCCGCCCAGATTCTTGGCGCCGCCTGCGATCAGCACGGCCTTTCCGGCGATCTCATATGTGCTCATGATTTGGTCCTTTGTTTGGGGGAGT